>NZ_CP072852.1:0-656178 GCF_017948265.1 Rhodoferax sp. PAMC 29310
AAGCGTGAGGCAGCCAGCCTTGAGCGGGGACAAGCCCAACTGGACCGCAAGGAAGCCAGAGCCGCTCGCAATGGGCGCGTCAACGCCAATGAGCAGCGCGGGATTCAGGCCAGCGAGAACGCGCAAAGCAAACGAATTTTTGCCAAAAAACACAATTAAGCCGCAGCAGAGCATGGCGGTTAAGTGAGTTGATCTTGCTTAACTCATTGCTCCTTGGAAAGTACATATGAATCGAAAAATATGGGTGCTATCGCTCACGGCAATGACCATGGCGCTGAGCGCTTGCGTGGTGGCTCCCCCAAGAGTTGCATTCGTCAGGCCACAGGTCGCGGTGTACGCGCCGATTGGGCCGCCGCCACAGCGGGTGGAAGTGATCACAAGCGCTCCAGGCGCGGACTTTCTTTGGCTTTCTGGGTTCTGGCGCTGGGACGGGCGCCAACATTTGTGGGAGCAAGGCCATTGGGAGCGACAACGTGAACATGAGCGCTGGGAAGCCCACCGGTGGGCGCAGGATGAGCGCGGGCAATGGCAATCGCACGGCGGACGCTGGCGACGGGATTGATGGCCAGTCGACTGGACCTTAACAGGTATCTATTGAAGCGGATGAAGTCCACTGCGCGCATGAGCGAGGTAAGTCCATCCTGTCAGAACGGGCGCTTATTGAAGAGGGTGGAGTCCAGCGCAACGCTGCTGAGTTGGTATGAGACCCTAGCCTCCTAGGCCCCTTTAACTGGAACGGGTCTCATTGGACCGGTTGGGCAATGGTTATCGCTACCACTGACCCCACTTTCGAAGTACTTTCCAATCGTCGCATCGAACGCGGTGCCATACAACTCCCTAAACTAGATGGAGTGTCTGCGATGGTAAATTCGAATTTGGTTTTGTATGCAATGCGCTGAGGCTATTGCGCCATTACGCGTGTAGCGGTCCAGGTGTTTATTAAAGAGATGAAATGCAGTTTGTGAAGTCGATACTTTTCCCAGGCGGCGGGTCAGCGAGGCAGCAACACAAAGAAAAGCTGATCAATGACAAACCGTGCATGCGAGATTGCAGCGATGATGTTTCCTTGGTTGGAACCGTGAGGCCAACCGCCACACCGAAAGGAAGCACACATGAAAAAGATTGAATACTTGGAACTCGACGCGCATCGCGCGCAAATTTCCTCTGACGTGCAGCAGCTAGTCGAAAAATGCAGATCAATCTTCGAGTGGGATGTTCCCGACGCCAATCAGGCCTTGTTGGGGCAAGCTGATTCTCGCGGCGATACGTCATGCCATCGACGAAGTCGAGCAAGCGCTGCCGGGATCTGTGCAGACCTAAAAATAAGCTGACCATCCAAAAATAAGGTCAGGCCCATCGTGCCTGACAACGCATTCAACAACCAATGAGGTAACCATGAATAAGATTATTCACTTGGCAGAACAGCATATTCTTGAGTCGCAATCGCACCTTCGGCACATTGACGAGATGATGGCCAAAGCGCAAGAGGCTCGCGCCAAGAATTCTCTCAAGCCAGAAATTGAAGCCCAACTGACCCAGATTCAGGGCGCGCGGGACAAATGGGCCGAAGAACTCAAAGCATTCAGTCAACAACCCGGCGACGATTCGACTGACGCGCTGAAGCGTGGAGAAGGCCTAAAAGGAGGTCTGCAAACCGTCGGACTGGAACTTGAAAAGGCATTGACCGCTGTCTTCTTGCCGGTAGGCCGTCCAGAGGGGCATTAAAAACCAGTCGCATGAGACGGCTCACCGCAGTGCCAACACTGCGAATCCCGCTGCGCTTGCGGTTCGCCCGCGCAGGGGAGAACCGGGCACGCGGCGTTGGCAGTCGCCTCTGCCTTGCGTGCGACGCGACGTGCAGCGTTTGAAGTCTCAGTCGAGGTGTTGGCGACAGCCGTGACCATCTTCTCGCCCAAGGACCGAGCCTGACGCGCGACACGGCGTGCCGCGTTCGAAGTTTCGGTGGCGGTATCGGCAACGATCTCGCCTACCTTGCGGGCGGCAGCCTTGGTGACCCTCAACTTGCGTGTTGCCAGAGCCCTGGCTGGCATTGCCTTACCGGAGACCCGCTTGACTAGTTTGCTGCTGCTTTCCTCGGCACGCTCAGCGACCTTGTTCACCAAATCTGCGGTCGGCCTAGCGACGCGGTTCAGTATGGCCAGCGCGTTCACTTTGACGGCGCGATCATTGCATTCGGCGTTCGAGGCTACCAAGCTCACACCCATGGTGGCCGATTCACTGCCAAGCCCAGAACGTTCTGCGTCTGATCGGTGCCGAAGTGCTCACCTTTAACGCAGTAACCGCTCACACGTTGCTGGGAATCCATCAGGTTTGAGCGCATGTCCTTGCGCAGTTCTACCGTACGGCGGTTGATGACCGCGGCAAAGCGCTGGTCTACAAATACTGCGACGCGCTCACCACCAAGTCGGTAGGTATTGATGACGTTGGTTGCGGTGATTCCATTGGTGGCAATGACGTCGGCGGCAATGCGGAAAAGGTTCTTTTTGGGCATGCGGGACTCCGCTCGTTTGAAGAGATCAATCAGCCCGTGCGACTGCGTTTCGCAGGGTCGCTTCGAGTCGGGACTGAAGCCAGTGTGGCGACAAGTCCTATGGGATGCACCCCAAAATACTTGGTTTGCCCTAGAGGGTGCGCTCTGTTGAGTTGGCTGCATGAACTGTGATTTCGACGTTGGAGGCGTCCTGCCCCACCTAAGGCACTATCTGGGTGGCGCTTTTCCCTGTCTGGCGTTTTCGAGCGAAAAGCACGCATGCAACACTCTAACTGCGGTGCATAAAGCAATCGCAGGAAACCAAGGAGGGTCGACAGCGCCGAAGCGGGGTAAGCTTTTGATCCGGCCCCTAAAAGGTTGAATTTCTCATGTCTGCTCGCAAACAGGAAGAGCTTGGACGCCTTATGACTTCACACGGTCGAAGCGACAAAGTACTTGGGAGACCTTGTTCGATTGCCATGGACACCGATCACCTTGAAGTCCCGTTTTTTTGGACGTTTCATTTGCAAAGTTCATCCACGCAGAGCTTGTTCGCCACGATGCCGCCGAGTTCTATTTGCCGGGGCGAGGGGTCGAACGATCGGTTTACCCTCCCGGCTGGAATTGCCTGTGGGCGTGTGCGCTGCTTCCCAGTGCCAGACGACTAATGACGTTAGAATACGAGACTCGCCTTGTTAGTTAAGTGGTATAACAGCTCACTCGTAACGAGCAGTCCGGTGTCCGATTCACCGACGAGGCACCAAACAAAAAGCACTGTCTGCACAGTGCTTTTTTTGTGTCTGAAACACGCATGCCAACATGCCGAAAAATTAATCTGAAAACCATGCAGCATGGAAATCCGCATGACCATGGTGGCTGTGAAATCAGAGCAGTCCATGGCACATGAGCTGCTCTGCCGGCTGGTTAGCCTCAAACTACTGCGGCGCCATCAACAGCCTCGCTGTGATAGGCGGTGACGCGTTCTACTTCGTTCTTCGAGCCCAAAATCACACTCACTCGCTCGTGCAATTTGGTGGGCTGCAAGTCCAGAATGCGGGTTTTTCCGTTGGTGGCGGCGCCGCCGGCTTGTTCGATGAGCCAGCTCATGGGGTTGGCTTCGTACATGAGGCGCAGCTTGCCGGGTTTGCCGGGTTCGCGCTTGTCCCAGGGGTACATGAAGATGCCGCCACGGGTCAGGATGCGGTGCACATCAGCCACCATGCTGGCAATCCAGCGCATGTTGAAGTCTTTGCCGCGCGGGCCTTCGGTGCCTTGCAGGCATTCGTCGATGTAGCGTTTGATGGGCGCGTCCCAATGGCGCATATTGCTCATGTTGATGGCGAATTCCTGAGTGTCATCAGGAATGCGCACGTTCTCTTCGGTCAGAATAAATGAGCCCTGTTCGCGGTCGAGCGTGAACATGACCACACCGTCGCCCACGGTGAGTGCCAAAGTGGTTTGCGGACCAAAGATGCAGTAGCCCGCAGCAACTTGTTTGCAGCCGGGCTGCAAGAAATCTTGCTCGGACACGCCCACGCCCTCCGGCTTTTTCAGCACGCTGAAGATGGTGCCAATGCTGACGTTCACATCGATGTTGCTGGAGCCGTCCAAAGGATCAAACAGCAGCAGGTATTCGCCCTGCGGGTAACGGTTGGGCACCACGTAAATGCCTTCCATTTCCTCACTGGCCATGGCGGCCAGGTGGCCACCCCATTCATTGGCTTCGATCAGCACCTCGTTGGCGATGATGTCGAGCTTCTTTTGCATCTCGCCCTGAATGTTCTCGCTGTCCGCGCCGCCCATGACATCGCCCAAGGCGCCTTTGTTCACCGACTGGCTGATGCTTTTGGAGGCGCGGGCCACCACTTCAAGCAGCAGGCGCAGTTCGGCCGGAATGTGGCCTTCCATGCGCTGTTGCTCAACGAGGTAGCGGGACAAAGAAATTTTGGCGGCCATGTGGGTTCCTGGTGACTGGTTTTTATGTGGTGACTGGCGGGCGGATCAATCAGCCAGCGCGCGGGTGATGACTTCGCGCACGTCGTTGCTGAGATTGGTTTTGGCAGCAACGCGCTCAATCGCTTCGCGGGCAGCGGAGCGATAGGGCTCGGCCAGGCGCTTCCAGCGGTCCAGCGCGCGGGCGAGGCGGGCGGCCACCTGGGGGTTAGTGGCGTCCAGCTCAATCACACGGTCGCTCCAGAACTGGTAGCCAGCGGCGTCGGCGCGGTGAAACGCGGCGGGGTTGGCGTTGCAGTAACTGAAGATGACGCTGCGGGCGCGGTTGGGATTGCGCATGCTGAAGTCGGCGTGCTTCATGAGCTGGCGCACGGCGGGCAGGATCTGGCCGCCCCGGTCGCAGGCGCCGGCTTGCATGGCAAACCATTTGTCCAGCACGAGTTCTTCGTTCTTGAAGAAGGCATGAAAACGGGCCAGCGCGGGCGCTGCCAGTTCATGGCCGGTATTGACCAGCGCGTGCAGGGCGTTGGCGCGGTTGGTCATGTTGTCGGCGTCTTTGAAGCGCTGCAGCGCTTGGCCGGGCCAGGTGGCGTCGCCGCTCTCGCGGGCGGCCAGGCATAGGTTGGTCAGCGCCATACCGGCCAGCGCGCGTCGGCCGCTGGAAACAGGGTCGGGCTGGTAGGCGCCGTTGGCACTGTGGGTTTCAAGCGCCCACTGCCAGTCGTCGGCCAAGGCCACCGCCAACTGGGTGCGCATGGATTCGCGCACCGCGTGAATGCGCTGTGGGTCAACCACCGCGAGTTGCTCGGCAATGTAGGTCTCGGAGGGCAGGGTGAGCACCAGCTCTTTGAAAGCAGCGTCCAGCGTGGGGTGACGCAAGACATGACGCATGGCGTCAATATATGCATCGTTGATGGCCTTAGCCCCCGTAATATCTGCGGGAGCCACTATCAATTCAATAGCGTTTCGCAGAGACAGGCGTTGGGCCGCTTCCCACCGGTTGAACGGGTCGGGGTCGTTGGCCAGCAAGGTGATCAGCTGCCCGTCGGTGTATTCAAAGTCCAGCACCACAGGGGCCGAGAAGCCGCGCAGGATGGACGGCACGGGTTCTTCGTCCACATTGACGAAGGTGATGGATTCGTTGGCCTGCGTCATCACAAACAGGTGGCTGGTGCCGGATGCAGCTTCCTGGCCTTGCGCTTGCATGGGCTGGGCGTCGCCAAGGGCGCTGACCAGACCAATGCTGACGGGCAGCACAAACGGTTCATTGGCAGTCTGGCCGGGCAGGGCGGCGCAGCTTTGCTCAAAACTCAGGGTGTAGGTGCGCGCCTGGGCGTCGTACTGGCCGGCGCCTTTCAGGTGCGGGGTGCCGGCCTGGCTGTACCAATGCTTGAACTGGGGCAACAGGCGAGCCAACTCTGACGTGGGGTTGGCGTCTGCAATGGCCTGGGCGAAGTCGTCGCAGGTCACGGCCTGGCCGTCATGGCGCTCAAAGTACAGCGTCATGCCCTTGGCAAAGCCGTCACGGCCCACCAGGGTTTGCATCATGCGAACCACCTCGGCACCTTTTTCGTAAATGGTGACGGTGTAGAAGTTGCTGATCTCCAGGTAGCTGTCCGGGCGCACGGGGTGGGCCATGGGGCCGGCGTCTTCGGGAAACTGGGCGGTGCGCAGCACACGCACGTCTTCAATGCGCTTCACGGCACGGGCCGACGCCTCGCGGCACAGGTCTTGTGAGAACTCCTGGTCGCGGAAGACGGTGAGGCCTTCTTTCAGGCTGAGTTGGAACCAGTCGCGGCAGGTGACGCGGTTGCCGCTCCAGTTGTGGAAGTACTCGTGGCCGACAACGCTCTCAATGTTGGAGAAGTCGGCGTCGGTGGCGGTGGCCTGGCTGGCCAGCACATACTTGGTGTTGAAGATGTTGAGGCCCTTGTTCTCCATGGCGCCCATGTTGAAGTCGCTGGTCGCCACAATCATGAAGCGCTCCAGGTCCAGTGGCAGGCCAAAGCGGGCTTCGTCCCACACCACGGAGGCCATGAGCGAGTTCATCGCGTGCTCTGTTTTGTCCATGTCGCCTTGGCGCACATAAATTTGCAGCAGGTGGTCTTTGCCACCGCGCGAGGTGATGCGTTGCTCGCGGCACACCAACTGGCCTGCCACCAGTGCGAACAGGTAAGAGGGTTTTTTGTGCGGGTCCACCCAGGTGGCGAAGTGGCGGCCTTCGTTGCCCGTGCCTTCCATGGCGCCCGAGTCGACGAGGTTGCCGTTGCTCAGCAGCACCGGGTACTTGGCTTTGTCGGCTCGAAGGGTGACGGTGTAGTTGGCCATCACATCAGGACGGTCCAGGAAGTAGGTGATGCGGCGAAAGCCCTCGGCTTCACACTGGGTGAAGAAGGAGTCGTTGCTCACATACAAGCCCATGAGCTTGGTGTTTTTGATGGGCGCGCAGGTGGTGAAAATTTCAAGATCGAAGCTGCCTTCAGCGGGCAGGTTTTCCAGCACCAGGCGGCTGCCTTCCAGCTTGAAGGAGGTGCCTTGGCCGTTGACCAGCACGCGGGCCAGGTTGAGTTCTTCGCCGTCCAGCTTCAAAGCCTGTGCGGGCACGTCTGGGTTGCGACGCAGCGTCATCTTGTTCAGGACGCGGGTTTTGGCGGGGTCCAGGTCAAAAGTCAGGTGGACGGTGTCGATCCAGAAGGCGGGGGCGGTGTAGTCGCCGCGGTGAATCATGGTGGACGGGCTCTGGCCATCAAGAAGTTGCAACATGGGTGTTCTCCAAAAATTGGGATGCGATCAGGGCGCGGTAGTCGGGCACAACGGCCAGCACGTGGGGGCCGGTCAACTCATCCGGGTGGTGGCTGCTGGCAATGCCAACAGCGCGCATGCCGGCGCGGCGCGCGGCTTCGATGCCTAGCGGCGCGTCTTCAAACACGATGCAGTGGGCGGGTGACACGCCCATGCGGCGGGCGGCCTCCAGAAAAATGGCCGGGTCAGGCTTGCCCGGCAGGCCTTCGTCGCCGCCCACCGTGGTGAGGGGCGCGACGGGCATCTTGAGGTGGGTGTAGGCAAAGGCCTGGTTTTGGCGGTCGCCCGCCGTACCCACGCCCAATTTGAGGCCCAGGCCCAAGGCCATTTCAAAAAATGCTTTGAAGCCCGCCACTTCGGCAAAAATCGGCTGGAACAGCTCGCGGTACACGGTTTCTTTTTCGTGCACATGGGCCATGGCTTGCGCCTCGTCCATATCGGCTTGTCCAAACAGATCACGCATGCACTCTAGGCCGGTGCGGCCCGTGGTGCGGCGCATCAGGTCGTCAATGTCCACCTCCAAACCCTTGCGCCGGGCAAACTCTACCCAGCTGTGTTTGTGAGAGGGCATGGAGTCGATCATGGTGCCGTCCATGTCGAAGATCAGGGCTTGTACGGGCATCAAACGCCTTGCTTTAGTGAGGCTTCAATGAACTGGTCCAGGTCGCCGTCCAGCACTTTTTGAGTGGCCGAGGTTTCGTAGTTGGTGCGCAGGTCTTTGATACGGCTGTTGTCCAGCACGTAGGAGCGAATCTGGTGGCCCCAACCCACGTCAGTCTTGGAGTCTTCCAGCTTTTGCTGCTCTTCTTGCTGCTTGCGCATCTCAAAGTCATACAGCTTGGAGCGAAGGCGCTTCCACGCCACGTCACGGTTGCCGTGCTGGCTTCGCCCGTCTTGACACTGCACCACGATGCCGGTGGGCAAGTGGGTCAGTCGCACGGCGGAGTCGGTCTTGTTGATGTGCTGGCCGCCGGCGCCGCTGGCGCGGTAGGTGTCGGTTCGCACGTCTGACGGGTTGATGTTGATCTCGATCGAATCATCAATCTCGGGGTACACAAACACCGACGCAAAACTGGTATGGCGCCCACCCGAGGAGTCAAACGGGCTTTTTCGCACCAAACGGTGCACACCGGTTTCAGTGCGCAACAGGCCAAAGGCGTACTCGCCCTCCACCTTGATGGTGGCGCCCTTGATGCCGGCGGTGTCGCCTGCGGTTTCGTCTTCAATGACGACTTTGAAGCCTTTGCGCTCGGCGTAGCGCAGGTACTGGCGCAGCAGCATGCTGGCCCAGTCGCAGGCTTCGGTACCACCAGCGCCAGCTTGAATGTCCACAAAGGCATTCAGCGGGTCGGCCGGGTTGTTGAACATGCGGCGGAATTCCAGCCCCTGGATGATGCCGGCCAGGCGTTCGGTGTCCGTCTCGATGGTGAGCAGGCCGGCTTCGTCGCCGTCTTCCTTGCTCATCTCGTACAGCTCGGCGTTGTCGGCCAGCTCAGAGGTGAGGCTGTCCAGCGTGACGACGACGTCGTCCAGCGATTTTTTCTCGCGGCCCAGTTCCTGGGCGCGTTTGGGGTCGTTCCAGACCGAGGGATCTTCGAGGGATGCGTTGACGGTTCTCAGCCGTTCTGATTTAGCAGGGTAGTCAAAGATACCCCCGTAACTCGACCGTGCGCTCGCTCAGGTCGGTGAGTTGGGTGCCGATGAGGTTGATGCGTTCGATTTCCATGATGCGAGTCCTGATGGTGTGAGGTTCAAATAACCGGCTATTTTCTCACGTCAGGAATTCAGCAAAAAATCGTCGATCAAGGAGGCCAGAACTTGCGGCTGGTCGTGGTGCACCATGTGGCCGGCATCTGCAACATGGGCCATTTTCAGGTTCGGCACGACCTTGATCCGTTCATGGTGCTCTTTCAGCGTGAATTTGCCTTTGAACCACTGGGTCATGCTCTCGTCTTCGGCCTCGACCATCAGGGTGGGCGCGGTGATAGCGCCGTAAAGGGCTTGCACTTCTTCCAGGCGGTACAGCATGGCGTGCGGCACTTTGTGGGCCGGGTTGCCCAGAATGCGCCATTGGCCGTGCACGGTTTCCTGCGCCCAGTGGCGGGCCAGCCAGTTGGCTTTGTCGGCGCCCAGGCGGGTGTTGGTTTTCATCAGACGATTCGCCACGCCCTCCACGGTGTCGTAAGCGCTCAGGTCCATGTCGCCCTGGTGCAGCTTCTTCAAGCTGTCCATCCAGCTGGCATAGCGGCCAGAGGCCTGGGTGGGGCGGGTGGCAGGCATGCCAAAACCTTCCAGGTTGACCAAGCGGCGAATGCGTTCAGGGCGAATGCCGGCGTAAATCATGGCCACGTTGCCGCCCATGCTGTGGCCGACCAAGTGAATGGGGCCGTGGGGCACGTAGTGGTCGAGCAAGAAGTCCAGGTCGGCCAAATAGTCGGGAAACCAGAAGTTGTCGGCCTCAGTGGTGGCGGTCAGGCCAAAACCACGCCAATCGGGGGCAATGATGTAGTGGTTGTGGTTGAGGGCGTCCACCACAAACTGGTAGCTGGCGGCCACATCCATCCAGCCGTGCAGCAGCACCAGCGGAGTTTTGTCAGGTGCGGGTCCGCCCCAGACACGGACGTGGTACTGCAGGGTGCGAATCGGGACAAACTCGCTTCGGGAGGTTCTTTGGGCTTGGTACATTTAGGGAATCATACGGAGACCCACCCATGCGCGTCAGTCAAGCCAGCGACAAAGCCAGTCCCACGTTCACCTTGCCAGAGGCCTATGCGCAGTTGCATGGCAACTTTCAATGGGCGGTGCCTGAGCACTTCAACATGGCGCAAGTGTGTTGCCAGCGCTGGGCCAGTGCACCGAGTACTACTAAAAATATAGCTGTTATTGCAAGTGGGACGAGGGCTGAGGCCACTTTTCATTCTTATTCTGAGTTGCAGGAACAAGCCAACCGCTTGTCCAATGTCTTGACGGTGCTCGGTGTTGGCCGGGGCGACCGGGTGGCCATCGTGATGCCGCAGTGCTTCGAGACGGCGGTGGCCTACATGGCCGTGCTGCAAATGGGCGCGGTTGCCATGCCGCTGTCCATGTTGTTCGGGCCGGAGGCGCTGGAATTTCGCCTGCATGACAGCGAGGCCGTGGTCGCCATTGGTGACGCCACCAGCCTGGCCGGCTTGCAAGCCGTGCGGGATGACTGCCCGCTGTTGCGTTGCATTCTGGGCGTGGGCGATTTGATGCAAACGCTGGAAGGTGCAGACTTCAACTACGCCGCCTCCCTGGCCCAGCAAAGGCCAGAGTTTGCGTTGGTGTCAACCCTGGCGGACGAGGCGGCGGTGTTGATCTACACCAGCGGCACCACCGGCAACCCCAAAGGCGCGCTGATTCCGCACCGCGCCCTGATTGGCAACCTGACCGGATTTGTGTGCAGCCAGAACTGGTTTGGCTTTGACGGGGTGGACAACGCGCAATCTGACGCCGTGTTCTGGAGCCCCGCCGACTGGGCCTGGACAGGGGGCCTGATGGACGCCTTATTGCCCACGTTGTACTTTGGCCGACCCATCGTCGCCTTCAACGGCCGCTTCAGCCCCCAAACGGCGTTGGAGTTGATGGCGCAGTTTGGCGTGACACACACATTTTTGTTTCCCACGGCACTCAAAGCCATGATGAAGGCCTACCCCGGCACGGGCCAAGCCACGGTGCGCCAGCAGTTTGATCTCAAGCTGCAAGCCATCATGAGCGCGGGTGAGGCGGTGGGCGACGCTGTGTTTGAGTACTGCCAGGCACAACTGGGCGTCACCGTGAACGAGATGTTTGGCCAGACCGAGGTGAACTACATCGTGGGCAACTGTGCCGTCAAATGGCCGCCCAAGCCGGGCAGCATGGGCATGGGCTACCCCGGTCACCGGGTGGCCGTGATCGACGAGGCAGGCCGCGAGTGCCCGGTGGGCGTGGCGGGTGACGTGGCGCTGAACCGCTTTGACGTGCATGGCCAGCCTGACCCGATTTTCTTTTTGGGCTACTGGAAGAACGCCGCCTCCACGCAAGGCAAGTTCACCGGCGACTGGTGCCGTACCGGCGACCTGGCCACGCGCGATGCCGACGGCTACCTCTGGTACCAGGGCCGTGCCGATGATGTGTTCAAGGCGGCCGGTTACCGCATTGGCCCGGGTGAGATCGAGAACTGCCTGGTCAAGCACCCGGCTGTGGCCAATGCCGCTGTGGTGCCCAAACCTGACGCCGCGCGCGGGGCGCTGGTCAAAGCCTATGTGGTGATTGCTCCTGATTTTGTAGCTATCCGGGCAGCGTTTCCGGGGGGTGAGGCCCAATTTGATGCTGAACTGGCGGCCCAGTTGCAATTGCACATCAAAGGCAAGCTGGCACCTTATGAGTACCCCAAAGAGATTGAGTTTGTTGAGAGCCTGCCCATGACCACGACCGGCAAGGTGCAGCGCCGCGTGCTTCGCTTGCAGGAAGAGGCGCGGGCGGCGGCGCTCAAGTGATGCACCCGCTGGTTCACCTGCACCCAGACACCCACGATTTGCTTGTGGACCTGGTCTACGCCAGCGCCGACAACGTGTCTGGTCAAGCCATTTACGCCCGTCCTTTGTGCCTGATTCACCGTGACGCGGAAGTGTGTCTGCTCAAAGCGATGCGGCTGGCGGCAGACATGAATTTGCGGCTGAAGATATTTGATGCGTTTCGCCCCGAAGAGGCGCAGTGGCGGCTGTGGGAGACCGCGCCCGACCAAGCCTACGTGGCCGACCCCCGTCTGGGCTCCAACCACACCCGTGGCATTGCGGTTGATCTGACGCTGGTGGACGCCCAAGGGCAAGAGTTGGACATGGGTACTGGCTTTGACGACATGACGGCCTTGTCCCACCATTTCAGCGACCAGGTGTCGCCTTTGGCGCAGGCCAACCGGCTGCGGTTGTTGCAGGTGATGCAAGGCGCGGGCTTTGAGCCCATTCCTCACGAATGGTGGCATTACGCCCTGCCGGGCCATAAGCAATATCCGTTGCTGGACAGCAGCCGGTTAGGCCCGCTCAACCCCATGCTCCTCGCATGAGTGGGCTGTGCGGTTATTGCTGAGCCCTTAAACTGACCTAGCGCCGTTAGGCAACGCCCCGGGTTATTTGGCCGGGGTTTTTATCTTCATCTCTGTACCTTTGATTGCGACCACATCCATGAAAAACATTCAACTGGGTCAAAGTGACCTGTCCGTGACGCCCATTTGCCTGGGCACCATGACATTTGGCGAGCAGGTAGACGAGCCGACCGCGCACACCATCCTGGACCGCTCGCTGGAGCGTGGCGTCAACTTCATTGACACGGCTGAGATGTACGCCGTACCGCCTCGCGCAGAGACCTTCAATGCCACCGAAAAAATCATGGGCAACTGGCTGGCCAAAACGCCGGGTGCGCGTGAAAATTTGGTGATTGCCACCAAGGTGGCCGGTCCCTCACGTGGCATGCCCTGGATTCGCGGCGGCAGTGGCGATTTGACCGGCGACGACATCATTGCCGCTTGCGAGGGCAGTTTGAAGCGCTTGCAGACCGATGTGATTGACCTGTACCAGATTCACTGGCCCGTGCGCAATGTGCCCGCGTTTGGCGCGGTCTATTACGACCCGACCAAGGAAAGCGCCGGCACGTCCATTCATGCCCAGCTGGAAGCCTTGCACACGCTGGTGAAGGCCGGCAAAGTGCGCGCGGTGGGCTTGTCCAACGAGACCCCTTATGGTGTGCACGAGTTTGTGCGCCTGGCCGAGCAATACGACTTGCCCCGCGTGGCCACGGTGCAAAACGCCTACTGCCTGATCAATCGCACGGTAGAAAACGGCCTGGACGAAACCATGCACCGCCTGGGGGTGTCGCTGCTGGCCTATTCGCCACTGGCGTTTGGACTGCTCACCGGCAAATACGACGCCTCCGGTTTGACGGGCCCGGATGCCCCTGCCAACGCGCGCATCACCAGGTACGAGTCCACCCGCAAACAACGCTGGGGCCGCCCGGATGCCTTGATTGCTGCGCGGCGCTACAGCGCCCTGGCCCGTGAACATGGCCTCACGCCCACACAGTTGGCCTTGGCGTTTTGCTATACCAAGTGGCAAGTCGCCAGCACCATCATTGGCGTGACATCGGTGGCGCAATTGGATGAATGTCTGGACGCCTGGGGAACCACTCTGTCGCCCGAGTTGCTCAAGCAAATTGACGCCATTCGTTGGGAAATTCGCGACCCGGCGCAGTAATCTGGCCGGCGCGAGTTCACAAGGGTTTCAGAACGATTCCCAATCGTCGTCGTTGCTCGTTGCTGCGGCCGCCTTTGCCATCAGCTTTGGCGCTGGCTTGGATAGTGCGGGTGCCTTGGCGAAGGTGGCGCTGCGAGTCAAGGGTCTGGCAGCAGGTGCCGCTCTCAGCTTTGGCGTTCCGTGCCCCGGAGACTGTGAGGCCCGTGGCAGTGCGACGGGCCGGTTCTGGCGGGCCAGCAATGCTCTGGGGGCCTGCGTGTCTTCCTGGAGATTGAAGGCTGCCACCACCTGAACAAGGTCATCGGCTTGGCCGCGCAGGCTGCTTGCAGCGGCCGCCATTTCTTCCACCAAAGCCGCGTTTTGTTGGGTGACCTGGTCCATTTGGGTCACTGCCTCACCCACTTGTTGAATGCCCAAAGCTTGTTCGTTATTGGCGGCTGAAATTTCACCGACGAGGTCTGTCACGCGTTTGATGCTGCTGACCACCTCGCCCATGGTTGCGCCTGCCTTGTCAACCAAGGTGGTGCCATGTTCCACGCGCTCGACGCTGGCTCCAATCAATGCCTTAATTTCTTTGGCAGCCTCTGCAGACCGGCCCGCGAGACTGCGTACCTCAGTTGCCACCACGGCAAAGCCGCGACCCTGCTCGCCCGCGCGGGCAGCCTCCACCGCTGCGTTGAGCGCCAAAATGTTGGTTTGAAAAGCGATGCTGTCAATGACGCCAATAATGTCGGAAATTTTTCGGCTTGACTCGTTGATGTCCTTCATGGTTTTAACCACTTCGCCGACCACCTCGCCGCCTTTGATCGCCACGCTGGACGCACTCTGGGCCAACTTGTTGGCCTGGCTGGCAGAGTCGGCATTTTGACGAACCGTGGCTCCCAGTTGTTCCATGCTGGCAGCGGTTTCTTCGAGTGCACTGGCCTGTTGTTCGGTTCGCGCCGACAGGTCGTTGTTGCCTTGCGCAATTTCGGCACTTGCGGTGGCCACACTGCCAGAGCCCTGGCGAACCTTGGACACCACCTTGATCAAGGACTGGTTCATGAGGGAGAGAGCCATCATGAGTTTGGCCAATTCGTCAGAGCCTTTCACCTCGATGGTCTGGTTCAGGTCGCCAGCGGCGACTGAGTTTGCCACCCCGATGGCCCGATTCAGCGAGCGAGACAGGTTGCGGATTAGCATAGAGCTGGCAAATGCAGCCGCAGGCAGGCCAATTCCAAGAGAGACCACGGCGATCCAGAAAATCAGGTTGCCTAGCTCGACCGATGCGGTGTAGTCGGCTTGCGCCTCGTCGAGTTGGTATTTCAGTAGAGGTTTCAAGCTTTCTTGAAGCTTGGCGAAAAGCGGCTCCATTTTTTCGGAGAAGACCCTTTGTGCCTCACTGATGTTGGAGTCATGCAGTGCCTTGCTCGCGGGCCGGAGTCCTTGCTCCAGGAACGCAGTCCGGCTGTCGGCAAAGGTATTGGAAAGGGCAATTTCAGCAGGGTTTCGAGGGGCAGTCGTATAGATGCCCCATATCCGTGTTATTTCGACAGTGTTGGTGTCGATTTCGACCAGGTACTTCTGAATGGCCTCAGGGGTGACATTGGTCAGTGAGGTCGCGACCAGCAAGTCATTTTGCTGAGTTAACCTCATGATTTCAGCCAGTTGCCCAGTGGGAACGGTGCTGTCTTCGTAGAGGGCCTTGAGTCCATCGTTGCCTTTGGCGATGCCATAGAGACCCATAGCCGCTCCAGCAATCAGCATGAGAGACAGAGTAGTCACCAAAAGTATGAGCCGTGTCGAAATTTTCATTTGATTCAAAGTCTTTTCCAAAAGGGGGGCAAAGGCGCACATGTGCCTTGCTCGGTTCGGATGCTAAGCCATGGCGTACCTTGGAAAACATCTATTTGGACCACTTTTATTCAACGAGTTGGGCCGACACCTATTCCACGGCGATGGAATCGAATGCCTGCGCCACGCCTGCCCTCGTCGGGGTGACCGTGGGAAAATCCTGGTCATGGCTAAAAAAGACCACGTCAGCGCCACGGCGGCGACTGAATTCCCCAAGGCAAACCACGTCTCATTCACTGAGCATGTGTACGAGTACCTGGAGCACGGCGGCGCGCTGCACAGTGCCGAGGTGCTGGGGTTCGACCCGTTTGAGGTCGTCAAGACCTTGATCATGCAAGACCAGGACGCCAAGCCGCTGGTGGTGTTAATGCATGGCAACCGCAAGGTGTCTACCAAAAACCTGGCCCGCCAGATTGGGGCCAAGTCAGTGGCGCCGTGCAAGCCCGAAGTGGCCAACCGGCACAGTGGCTATCTGGTGGGCGGCACCTCGCCGTTTGGCACTCGCAAAGACATGCCGGTTTTCGTGGAATCCTCCATCTTGTCGCTGCCCTCGATCCTGATCAATGGGGGGCGGCGGGGTTTTTTGGTCGGACTGGACCCCCAGGTGTGTGTGACCTTGTTGGGGGGTAAACCCGTGCAGTGCGCTTTGGCAGACTAGAGATTGATCGCCAGGGCCTGTTGCGCTGGCAGAATACGGCCTTCATGCCCCGGCTGACGGGCGCAGCAGCAGGAGATTTTTTTTGCAATCCTTTCAAGCCTTTTTCCCAATCCTGGCCGCCATTGCTGGCTATTTGATCGGGTCACTCTCGTTTGCGGTCATTGTGAGCCGCGTCATGGGGCTGAACGATCCGCGCACCTTTGGCAGCAAGAATCCGGGCGCCACCAATGTGTTGCGCTCCGGAAACAAAGGCGCGGCGGTCGCCACGCTGGTGCTGGACGCCGCCAAGGGTTGGCTGGCCGTGATGTTGGTGAAATGGTTGGGTGAGCCCTATGGCATGGCCGAAGGCACCATGGGCCTGGTTGGGTTGGCGGCTTTTGTCGGTCATCTGTACCCGGTGTTTTTCAAGTTTGAGGGTGGCAAAGGCGTGGCCACAGCGCTTGGGGTGTTGCTAGGCATCAGCTGGGTGCTGGGCTTGGCCACGGCGGCGACTTGGTTGATCATGGCAGCCTTCTTTCGCTATTCGTCGCTGGCTTCACTCACGGCGGCGCTGTTTGCGCCAGCCTATTACCTGTTTGGCGGTGGCCTTGCCTGGTATGCCAACAACGGGGTCATGGTCGCCATATCGGTCATGTCTGTGTTGTTGATCTATCGCCATATCGAGAACATCGGTCGCCTGGTGAAGGGCACGGAGTCGCGCTTGGCCAAGAAACCCAAAGCTTGAAGATAATCGCGGTCTTTTCCCCAATTGAGATGCCATGAAAGTTTGCGTTCTGGATAACGATGTGCTGGACCCCGTGGTCGCACCCACCTATGTCAGTTATGGCGCCATGTTCGAGCGCTTGTTGCGTGAAGCCGGCGCTGAATGGACGATTGACATTTTCAACACCACACAAGGGCACTACCCGGATTCGTTTGCAGACTACGACGCTGTGTTGCTCACCGGCAGCAAGGCCGACTCGTTTTCCCAAGAACCTTGGGTGGTGGAGTTGCGCCAACGCGTGGACAGCATTCTGGCCGCCAAGCAAAAGCTGGTAGGTGTCTGTTTTGGGCACCAACTGGTGGGCTTGTGCATGGGCGCCAAAGTAGGGCGTGCGCCACAGGGTTGGGGCTCGGGTCGTATGACTTACCTGTGGCACGCCCCAGAATTCCCCCAAGCAGAGGGCCGCCAAGAGCTGTCCTTGTTGGCCAGCCACCAGGACCAGGTGTTGGAACTCCCCGCTGGAGCCCGCTTGTTGGCCAGCAGCGACTTCTGCCCCGTGGCTGCCTACGCGGTAGATGAGCATGTGTTTTGTGTGCAGGCTCATCCCGAGTTTGTGGAAGCCTACAGCGATTTCATCCTTAACAAGCGCCGCGAGACCATTGGCGAAACCATTTACCAGCAAGGCATGGACAGCCTGGCCTATGGACATGACGGCGTGCAAGTGGCCCGCATGATGGTGGCCTTCGTCGAAGGCTCGTGATTTTTTTTTGGGCGGGCGCCGCAGCGCGGCTAGTGCAAGGGTTTCAAGACGGAGGCCACTTCATTGGCATCCAGCGAGCGTGCGGCGCCGAATCCCGCCACGTGTCGGGCGGTGGTCACAGCAATGCCGATGAACATGAAGTCACCAAAGTGGGTCATGGGTTCGGCCTCCGGAAAGCGCGTCAGGTAGGCTTGCTTGGCATGGGCCCATCGCCTGTTGTCCACCGCAATCACCTCGGCCAGCCCCTGAAAGGTCACGCGGGGGAGCGAAAGCACTGAGGCGTCTTCGGCCTCTTTCTGCATCACCATCATTGACACCTGGGGTCTGGCCAACATCTGATGGGTGTGAGGTGCCAGCCCACTCACATGAATCACCAACACCGCACTGATGGGGTCGACGGCAAATGGCACCATGGAGACAAAGGGCGCGCCGTCGTCACCCAGTGATCCCAAGGCCGCCACGCGCTGGTGGGTCAGCAAAGCGCGCAGGCTCTGGTTCAAACGTGAATCGTGGGGGGTGTCAGGCGACATGGTCAGTGCTTGAAATGAAGCATCATAGACCGCAAGCGCAGGAAGTTAGTGTGGGGGGAGGGGCCGTTGACCCTGGGCGAGTATGTCGCCAGGGTGTCTGGTTAGTAGGCAGTTCCAACCCTTGTGGGGCCAGCTTGCGCATTGCAGGAGGGTGGCCCTGATTTGCATTTTCCCGTGGGTGACAGGTGAAACAAGTGTAGGCCGTGGCTCGCCGCAGAAGATTGCGCAGTTGCTTCGTTAATCTGATTGAGTGATAAATATTGCCAATATTAGTTAAAATATTGGCAGCTTATGCTTTTAATTTAATTCTGGAGGTAATTTATGAAACTCGATCGCTACGATCAGCACATTCTTGAAGTACTGCAAGAAGACGGGCGCATCAACAACCAGGATCTGGCTGACCGCATTGGTCTCTCACCGTCGCCCTGTCTGCGCCGCGTGAGGGCGTTGGAGGAGTCGGGCTTGATTGAGGGCTACCGGGCGATGCTGGATGCCAAAAAACTGGGGCTGTCGCTGATGGCGCTGATCCATATTTCCATGGACAAACACACCCCCGAACGTTTTGCCAATTTTGAATCTGAAGTGACGGTGCTGCCCGAGGTGCTGGAGTGTCTTTTGATCACCGGCCAAGATGCCGACTACCAGCTGAAAGTGGCCGTGCGGGACATGGATCACTACCAGTTTTTGTTGCTGAATAAATTAACCCGAATTGAAGGCGTCACGGGCGTTCACTCCAGTTTCGTGCTTCGCCGAGTGGTGAGTCGCACCAAACTTTCCGTTTCGTTGGGTTAAGGATTTTTAGAGCAAATCCGACACCAGCGCTCTACCTACCTGCGGGAGAAGCTATCGAATGTGTAGCAATTAGGGGTGCTGTGCGGCGTAGGCACCAAGCTGAAGAATCAGGTAATGGTTGAGGTGCTCGCGCATGGCTGACGCCGCCAGGGCCGACTTGATAGCCGGGTTGCCATTGGCGGTGCGGTGCAATCTCGGCGGGTTCATGAGCGCGCCCTGTGCATCGATGACCACCGCCACATGAGGGCGATTCGGTGTGGCACTGCGCCGCATGACGACCGCCGTCTCGCGGTTGTCCAAGCGCACATAGGTACCGGGGGGGCACAGGCCCACTGCGCGAACCAAAGCGTGGCCAGCCTCGTCCTTGCGGTTGGTGGAGTGTTCAATGGCGGTGCGAGCCGAATCCGTGGCGCTGCGGCCTGTCCGTGACTGGCGGGGGCTGATCATCGCCGCATAGCGGTCGACCACTCTCAATATCCTGGCAAGCCGCTGCCCGGGAGGGATCTCATGCAGGTTGCCCGTGTCCGTTGACTCATCGTGATGCAGTGAAATCGTGTCCAGCCACAACTCGTCGACGACGCCGAGGTTGGACAGCATCAGCGTGCCCTTCATGGCGTGCAAACGAATGGCGTCCAGTTGGGCGCCGGTGGGGCGTTCAGCCTGGTTGGCCAACTCGTCCTGAAGTGCGGTCATGGCGATATTCATCGTCAGGGCGGCGTGCACCAGGCTGTCGCGTTCTTTGTGGGGCAGGTGCAACTCCTGCGCAATCAAGTGGCACAACACGGCGCTGACCAGTGAGTGAGAGGCGCTGTAGCCAACCGGTGAATTGCCGGCCAGCTGAAACAACAAATACAAACCCACATCGGCGTCGCGTTTGAGCAAGTCTTTCATCCAGCGGTCGTATTGCCATACCCGCTGTTCAAACTCCTGAATGCTCGCCGGGCTGCCCAAAATAATGCCCAGGCCTGACTCCAGGTCTGACCAGAGCCCCAGCAGTTCTTCGTATTGATTTTCGTTGTGCATGGTTATGGAGTCGACTCAATAGCGTTTTTCGAGAACCATTTGGTCATTGGTTCGGGTCATCTGAAAGCGGCTTAAAAAGCTGTTGCCCAGCAAAATATAGGGCATGGCCCCCATCGACACCACCGCATCGACTTCATGGGCCGTGACATCACCCACACGAACTGAAATTAACTTCATCTTCCAACCGGGCGTGACACCATTCGCGGTACTCATACGAATTGGCTCTCCACTTTTGTAGGCCAGTCCCATTCGATCGGCATCATTGGCGCTCATGGACACCAAGGTGGCGCCCGTGTCGACCAGCAATTGAGCCGCCCGGCCATTGATTTGCCCCTGTGCCAGGAAGTGCCCCCCCGTGCCTGCAGTCAAAACAATCTTGTTGCCGCCTGCGTTTTCAGCTGCGCTTGAGTCTCCGACCCGCGCGGGTGCATCCCCGACCCGCATGGTGTGCCGACGCCCGCCAATTTCAATAACTGCCTGGTCTCCCAGCGTCGACACAATCTTGACGCCTTGGTAAGACGCGCCCGGCGCCACACTTTTTGGGGCGCCGCCATCAACGATGATCAGTGCCTTGCCGCCCAGCATGCCTGACAAGGCGACCGATTGGGCGAGCGCAGCTGTTGCGGCGCTTGCCAGTGCGATCAGCAGGATGGCTTTTTTCATCAATCGCGGTAGTTGTCAAAGCTCAGCGGCATGTCCGAGATATCCTTGCGGATCAAGGCTTGGGCGGCTTGCAGGTCGTCGCGGTCTTTGCCGGTGACGCGCAACTTGCCGTCCTGAATGGCGGCTTGCACCTTGATCTTGCTGTCCTTGATCAAGCGCTGGATCTTTTTGCCTAGCTCGGTCTCAATGCCGTCGCGCACTTTGATCACCACCTTGACTTTGTCTCCGCCCATTTTTTGCACGTCGCCCTTGTCCATGAAACGCACGTCGACGTCCCGTTTTGTGAGCTTGTTGCGCAAAATGTCTTCAATTTGCGAAAGCTGAAAGTCGGCATCACCAATCAGGGTGATTTCCTTGTCTTTGAGTTCAATGGACGCAGGCGTTCCCTTGAAGTCGAAACGGGTGCCGATTTCTTTGGCGGTGTTTTCCACCGCGTGTTTTACGTCAACGATCTTGGCTTCGCAGACGGTATCAAAAGAGGGCATGGTTTACTCACATTCATCGGCTTGCCCCGAGCCTGTCCAGGGGCAATGCGCTTTGTTCTACTGAGGGCGGCGACAGGCTCGGCCCAAACGGGAGCAGGAGCACTCCCAATGCGACAATCTTGCCATGTTAGTCGAGAACAATGTGCCGCTTCAGGCATTTAATACCTTCCATATCGTTGCAAAAGCCCTGACTTTGGTCCGAATCAAGGGCGAGTCAGACCTGCAAGCTGTGCTGCAGCACCCCGAGCTTGGCGTCCAGTCCAAGTTTGTGCTGGGTGGCGGCAGCAACATCGTGATCACCGGCGACGTGAAACCCTTGGTGCTCAAGGTTGAGGTCGTGGGGCGACGCTTGGTTGAGGAGACCGAAAAAGCGTTCATTCTGGAAGCGGGCGCCGGTGAGAACTGGCATGACTTTGTGACTTGGACACTGGACCAAGGCTACCCGGGGTTGGAGAATATGGCCCTGATTCCTGGCACGGTAGGAGCGTCTCCCGTACAAAACGTGGGGGCGTACGGTGTTGAGTTGCAAGACCGTTTTGAGTCGCTGGACGCCGTGGACCTGGCAACCGGCAAGGTATTCACCTTGAATGCGGCGCAATGCGCCTTTGGCTACCGTGACTCCATCTTCAAGCATGGCGCTGGCGCCGTACTCACGGGCAGCGCATCACCCACGCTGGGGTTGAAAGATCGGGCGCTGATTCTTCGGGTGCGTTTTGCGCTGCCCAAAGCCTGGAAGCCGGTGTTGGGTTATGCCGATATTGAGAAAAAAATGGCTGAACATGCCTGCACCCAGCCGAGTGCGAAGCAGTTGTTCGACTGGGTGTGTGACGTGCGCCGCGCCAAGCTGCCGGACCCGGATGTGATTGGCAACGCGGGCAGTTTCTTCAAAAATCCGACCGTGACGGCGGAGCAATGCGCCGACATCATTGCCCGAGATCCCAAGGTGGTGCATTACCGATTGGACGATGGTTCAGTCAAGCTGGCGGCCGGTTGGCTGATTGATTCCTGTGGCTGGCGTGGCAAGTCGGTGGGGCAGGCGGGGGTCTATGAAAAGCAGGCCTTGGTGCTGGTGAACCGCGGTGTGGGCACCGACGGCCAGGGCGCCACGGGCGGTGAGGTCATGACCCTGGCCAAGGCGATTCAAACCAGCGTCTACGAACGCTTTGGCATTCGGCTGGAGCCCGAACCGGTGGTGGTTTAGGCGGCGCCCAACGAAAAAGGGCCGTGAATCGCACTCATCGTGCGATTCACGGCCCTTTGTCAGTTTGAGCGGGCGGTTACTTTTTGGCGCGCATCTTTGTCAGCGTCGTCTGGGTTTCCTGCCACAGGTCCATGCCGACGTTGGCGGCAATGCCAGCGTTCACGCGGGTCAGCTTGTCGCGCATGCGGGCCGCTTCCGGTGCCGGCAGCACGTTCACCAACATGCCTTTGCCTTTGAGCTCGTCCAGCGCCTTGGCCGCTTCAGCGCGGGTGTCTTTGCGCTCGAAATCGCGGCTGGTTTTGGCGGCGGTTAATAAGACGTTCTTCTCGTCCTTGCTCAGGCCGTCCCACCACTTTTTGCTGACCAGAACAATCCAGGGGCTGTAGACGTGGTTGGTAACCGTCAGGTATTTCTGGATCTCGTAAAACTTGCTGGAGAGAATGGTGTTGTACGGATTTTCCTGACCGTCCACGGCCTTGGTTTCCAGCGCGCTGAATAGCTCAGAGAAGGGCAATGGCACCGCGTTGGCACCCAGGCTCTTGAAGCTGTCCAGGAACACATTGTTCTGCATCACCCGCAGCTTGATGCCGTCGAGGTCTTCCAGTTTGGTGACGGCTTGTTTGCTGTTGGTGAGGTTGCGAAAACCGTTTTCCCAGTACACCAGGCCAATCAGGCCCTTTTCTTCCAGTTTGGCGCGGACTTTGTCGCCCACGGGGCCGTCCAATAAAGCGTCGGCTTCCTGCACGTTATTGAGCAAGAAGGGGGTGTCCCACAAGGCCATTTCCTTGGTGATGCCGACCAGCGTGGCGGTGGATCCCACCATCATCTCCTGGGCGCCGCCAATCAGGGCTTGTTGCATCTGCACATCGGAGCCCAAGGCGGCAGAGCCAATGGCGCGCAGGCGCATCTTGCCGCCTGATAATTTCTCAATTTCATCGGCCAGCACTTTGGCGGCGCGGCCTTGGTTGGATTGTTCGTTCAAGCCGTAGCCAAAACGAATCAGGCGCGGTTTGATGTCTTGGGCGCTGGCCAGCCCTGAGGCCAGCAAGCTGGCGCCAACGGCGCAAACGATCAAAGTTCGACGAATCACGGTCATAAAAGTCTCCTAGTGGTTTGAGGTGATGGGACAGGGAAAAGGTTGCATCTGAATGCGTCTAGCGCATCCACACCATGGGCGCGGTGACGATCTGCGGAAAGATCACCAGCAGCAGCAAGATCAGGGTGTAAGTAATCAAAAAGGGCTTGACCCCTTTGACCACTTCATAGAGTTGCATACGGCCGACGCTGGCCACCACATTGAGCACAGTGCCCACGGGCGGCGTGATCAGCCCAATCGAGCCATTCAGAATGAACATCAGGCCAAAGTAGACCGGGTCAATACCGGCTTTGACCGCAATGGGCAGCATGACCGGCGCGATGATCAAAATGGTCGGTGTCAGGTCCAGCGCGGTGCCGATCATGATCAAAATGAGCATCATCACGCCCATCAGCAGCTTGGGGTGTTCAATCAGTGGACCCAGCCAGCCCGACAGGGTGCCGGGCAAATCCGCCAGTGTGATCATGTAGCTGGCCACCTGGGCGCCCGCACACAGGAACATCACCACGGCGGTGGTCTTGGCGGCACGCACCAACACGCCATGCAAGTCGGTCAGTTTCATTTCCCGGTGCACAAAGAAGGCGATCACCAGGGCGTAGAAGGCGGCAACGACGGCCGCTTCTGTGGGCGTGAAGATGCCGGTCTTCATGCCGCCAATGATGATGATGGGCATCAATAGCGCCCAAAACGCTTTGACCGTTTCACGAATCCGGCCAGCAAAGGGCAGGGGAATGCCTGCCGGCAGGCTCAATTTGCGCAGCTCCAGCTTCCAGGCCACGATCAAGCCCACTCCCATCATCAAGCCGGGCACGATGCCTGACATGAAGAGAGCGGAGATGGAGGTATTGGTGGTGACGCCGTAAATGATGAACGGCATTGACGGCGGAATGATGGGCGCGATGATGCCGCCAGAGGCAATCAGGCCGGCCGAGGTCGACATGGGGTAGCCATGGGTCCGCATCATGGGCAGCAAAATGGTGGCCAGTGCAGCGGTATCCGCCAGCGCTGAGCCACTCATGCTGGCCATCAGGATGGCCGCACCAATGGTGACAAAGCCCAGACCGCCGCGAATATGGCCAACCCAGGCCTGAGCCATGGTGATGATGCGTCGACTGATGCCGCCCGCGTTCATCAACTCCCCGGCCAGAATAAAGAAGGGCACAGCCAACAGCGGAAAACTGTCCACGCCGGCCACCAGGTTTTGGGCCAGCAATTGCGTGTCCCAGAAATCCAGAACCCACGCCATGGAGGCGCCTGTGAGCACCAAGGCAAAGGCCATGGGCATTCCAATGCCCATAAAAGCCAGCATGCCGAGTACAAAAACGATAGCAACTAGTCCTTGATTCATAGGGGCTTACCTGTAATTTGATTCATAAAACTATTCAACCTCTGCGGGGTGACCAAAATCAATCGCCCGACCTTGGATCAATTGAATGAGTGCCATCACGCCAATGGCGGCACTGCACAGCAAGGCAGGCAATGGGAGCAAGGCAACCGGGTAGCCGAGCACGACGCTGGTGCTGTCCATGCCGATCACCACTTGTTGCCAGGCGCCCCAGCCCAGTAGTACGCAACTGAGGACGACCAGCGCATGGATGGCGCGTGTGGCGACCCTGAGCGAGAATTCCCGACCCGGTTTCAGCAGGGGATGCAGCAGGCTGGTGAAGGCCATGTGTTCGCCTTGGGGGTAGGCGGCCGTGGCGCCGATGAAAACCATCCAGACAAAGAGCAATCGTGACAATTCCTCACTGGCGGCAATGCCGCTGCCAAAGCCATATCGCAGCACCACATTGACGAAGACGGACCCCGCCATGATGGCCAGGCAGACTGCCATGACGGTGTTCAAAAATCCAATGACACGGGGGTTGGTCATGTGTTTTCCTTTGGATGTGTTGAGTTCAACCAGTCGGTGATGACAGGCGTCAGTTGCAACAGCGACTGGGTGGCGTCCACCTGCAACACACCTGGCTCGCCAACGGGCGACTCCAGCGCGGCAAATTGGCTGGTGACCAAACTGGGTGGAAACAAGTGTTCGCCTGCCCGCGCGGTGACGCGTTGCAAGGCAGTGGCCGGGTCAATGTCCAGAAATACAAAACACAGGCCCGGGACAAAGGAGCGCAAGCGCTCGCGGTAGGCCAGTTTGAGGGAGGAGCAGGTGAGGACCGCGCCTGCAGGCTGCTGGGCCAATGACATTCCCAAGGTGTTCAGCCAGTCGACCCGGTCCTCGTCGGTTAGAGGTAGTCCTTGGCGCATTTTTTCCTGGTTGCTTTGTGGGTGAAACTCGTCGCCCTCAATCAGGGGTAACTTCAGCGTTTGGGCCAGCATGTGCCCGGCGCTGGATTTGCCGCAACCGGCGACACCCATCATGACGATAGATTTCATAGTTTGGATAGCGCTATCTTTATCAGTGCAAAAAAACGGAATCACACCATGGCATTCCGTCGGAACAGGTCATCTTTGACAGAGAATGAAAGGCTTTTAAACCCTCAATTTCCGTAAGATAGCGCTATCTTAAGGCTATTGACCCACTTAATTACTAGGGTATACCCGTAAAAATGAGCGCAATACCTCGAAAAAGCAGGGCGTCTGGCCGAATCACCCTGGACGATGTGGCCTTGTCCGCCGGGGTGAGTCGCATCACCGCGTCTCGTGCCTTGCGGGGAGAGCGAAGCGTGGGCGCTGAACTGGTCACAAGGGTAGCGCAGGCGGCTCAGTCCCTCGGTTATGTGCCGGACCCAGCTGCACGCGCGCTGGCCAGTGCGCGAACACACACCGTGGTGGTTCTGATTCCCCTGCTCTCCAATAACCTGTTTGTTGATTTGCTGGAAGCCGTGCACAGCGTGCTGCACCCGGCGGGCTACCAGATCCTGATTGGCGTGACGCATTACCAGGCGGAAGAGGAAGAGGCTTTGCTTGGCAGCTACCTGGCGCATCGGCCGGCAGGCTTGTTGGTGACCGGCTTTGACCGAACGCCGCGTTGCAAAGCGCTCATTGATCAAAGTGGGGTGCCTTGTGTGCATCTGATGGAAACCTCGAACGACCCGGCGCTCTATTGCGTGGGCTTCTCTCAGGCCGAGGCGGGCGGGGCGATGACGCGTCATTTGCTCAGCCAGGGGCATCGGCGCATCGCCTTTGCGGGCGCGCAGTTGGACCCTCGGGTTATGCAGCGCCTGGAGGGCTACCGTCAGGTGATGGCGGAAGCCGGTTGCCATGACCCTGTGCTGGAATACCTGAGTACAAAGCCCTCGTCCATGGCCTTGGGAGGCGAATTGCTGAGCGACATCCGGGATACGCATCCGGATGTGGATGCTGTCTTTTTTTGCAATGATGACTTGGCGCAAGGTGGTATTCTGGCGGCGCTTCGGCGGGGACTCAAAGTGCCGGAGCAGTTGGCCATTGCCGGCTTTAACGACCTGGCGGGAAGCGATCAGATGTGGCCCTCGCTGACGACGATTCGCACGCCCCGGGTCCAGATTGGAGAGAGTGCGGCCACCATGTTGCTGCAGCTGATGCGTGGCGAATCGGTTGATCAGAGCTGCATTGATCTGGGTTGGTCCCTGGTTCAGCGGAACAGCACCTGAGCGCGTTCAGGGGTTTTTGACCTTTGGCAAGCCGGTGCTTTGCACAAGCGGCTAAATTGCAGGCATGAAAAAAATTCTGGTTTTAGGCGGCACTGGCTTCGTCGGTGCCCATGTGTGTGAAAAACTGGTTCGAGACGGATGGCACGTCACAGTTCCTACCCGGCGGCGCAACAATGCGAGGCATTTGCTGCATTTGCCGCCGTTGACCGTGCTGGAGTTGGATGTTCACGATGAACAGTCCCTCACTCAAGCCGTTGTCGGGCACGAGGCGGTGGTCAATCTTGTAGCAATTTTGCATGGCACTGAGGCCACGTTCCAGCGGGTGCATGTGGCCTTGCCTCAAAAACTGTCACGAGCGTGCCTGGCAGGCGGCGTCAAGCAGGTGGTGCATGTCAGTGCGTTAGGGGCCAACGCCGAACAACAGGAGGCTGCGCCTTCGATGTACCTGCGAAGCAAAAGTCAAGGGGAGGCGGTTCTGAGGCAGGCCGCGTCGGGCGGCGTTGCGGGTGTGGGGGCTGGTACTGGTTTCGAATTGACCTGTTTAAGGCCCAGCGTGATTTTTGGCGCAGGGGATCAGTTTTTGAATCTGTTTGCACAGCTGCAAAAAGTATTCCCCATCATGCCGCTGGCAGGTGCCCAAGCCCGGTTTCAACCGGTCTGGGTGGAAGACGTGGCAAGCGCCGTCGTTCGCTGTGTGTCACCTGTTTCACCGGGACTTTCCGCACATCGCCCAGCGGTTTTTGAATTGGGTGGGCCGGAAGTTTTCACCCTTAAACAACTGGTTGAGTTGTCTGGCCAGTTGAGCGGCATCGCAGGCGGCAGGGGGCGTTGGGTCGTGGGTCTGCCCGACTGGATGGGGCGCTTGCAGGCTCGGTTGATGTCATTGGCCCCGGGCGAGCCCCTGATGAGTGTGGATAACCTGGACTCGATGAAGGCGGACAACGTGACCACCGACCAATGTCCGGGTCTGGCGGAGTTGGGTATCACTTCGACGGCCCTGCAGCCCATCGCGCAAAACTACCTCAGCAATCGCAACCCTGAGCATGGTTTGACAGGCCTTCGGATGAAGGCCCGCCACAGGTAGCTCGCTCGCTGAGTCGCGCCTCTCAAGCGCCAGCGGCTTTACTTGTCGGTACTGGTGTCGCTGTTGCTCAGGCTCAGGAAGTCGCCGTCTTCGCCCAGTGACAGCAGGCCGGCTTTGGCGTAAATGCCCAGTTTGGCGCGGGTGTCCACGATGTCCAGATTGCGCATGGTCAGTTGGCCAATGCGGTCTTGCGGAGAGAACGGCGCGTCGTCAACCTTTTCCATGCTCAAACGCTCAGGGGCGTAAGTGAGGTTGGCACTCTCAGTGTTGAGAATGGAGTAGTCATTGCCACGGCGCAACTCCAGCGTCACTTCGCCAGTGACGGCACGTGCTACCCAGCGTTGCGCGGTTTCACGCAGCATGATGGCTTGCGGATCAAACCAGCGACCCTGGTACAGCAGGCGGCCCAGTTTGCGGCCATTGTCACGGTACTGCTCGATGGTGTCTTCGTTGTGGATACCGGTGATCAAGCGCTCATAGCAAGCGAACAACAGCGACAGACCAGGTGCCTCATAGATGCCACGGCTCTTTGCTTCAATAATGCGGTTTTCAATCTGGTCGCTCATGCCCAAACCGTGGCGGCCACCAATGCGGTTGGCTTCCAGAATCAGAGACACCAGGTCTTCATAAACCACGCCATTCAGCGCCACCGGACGGCCTTCTTCGAAACGCACCGTGACTTCTTCACGAGCCACGTGGACTTCGTCCTTCCAAAACGCCACACCCATGATGGGGTTGACGATTTTCATGCCTGAGTTCAAAAACTCCAGGTCTTTCGCCTCGTGCGTGGCGCCGAGCATGTTTGAGTCAGTTGAATAGGCTTTTTCGGCCGACATCTTGTAGCCAAAGCCGTGCGCCGTCATGAAGGCCGACATTTCAGACCGGCCCCCCAGTTCGTCAATGAACTGCTGATCCAGCCAAGGCTTGTAAATTTTCAGTGAGGGGTTGGTCAGCAGGCCGTAGCGGTAAAAGCGCTCGATGTCATTGCCCTTGAAGGTGCTGCCGTCGCCCCAGATGTTGACGTCGTCCTCTTTCATGGCCGAGACCAGCATGGTGCCGGTCACGGCGCGGCCGATGGGAGTGGTGTTGAAGTAGGTGACACCGCCGGTGGTGATATGGAAGGCGCCGCTTTGCAGGGCTGCAATGCCTTCGTTCGCCAGCTGAGTGCGGCAGTCGATCAGTCGCGCGGCCTCTGCGCCGTATTCCATGGCTTTGCGGGGGATTTCGTCATAGTCGGCCTCGTCCGGCTGGCCCAAGTTGGCGGTGTAAGCGTAGGGGATGGCTCCCTTGAGCTTCATCCAGTGCAGGGCCGCGCTGGTGTCCAGGCCACCGGAAAATGCGATACCGACCTTTTGGCCAGCGGGAATGTTTTGAAGAATCGTGGACATAGTGTTTTTCGTAAGAGTGCCGATGTCAGGCCATGGGCCAGGGAGTTTGCGCTGCGCCAGCCCGAGGGCGGCGAACGCCCGGAGTGGATCAGCCGAAGTGGCAGATGTAGTGGTAAGCCTCGGTCACGCGAATGTCAAATTTGGCGTTGCCCGGCACACTGAAGGTGTCCCCTGCGGCGGAGCGCACCCAGGTGTCGCTGCCGTCAAGCTTGTATTCGCAGCTGCCCGCCACGCATTCCATGATTTCTGGTGCCCTTGTGTTGAAGGTCAGGGTGGCCGGCAGAACCACGCCAACCGATTTTTTGGTGCCATCGGCCAGTGTGATGGCGTGGCTGACGCATTTTCCGTCGAAATAGACGCTGGCCTGGGTGCTGACGGTGACGTTGTCGATGTGCGAAGTGGTCATGGAAAGTGCGGTGCGGTGGACAAAGAAGAATGGCGCGTTGGCCCAGAGCGCTGATTTTAAGATACGTGCGATGCAAACACGGCGGGATCAAAACCCACGGTCAGGCTTGCGTCGGGCCAGACGACCACCGGTCGCTTGACAACACTGGGGTGGGCCAGCATCAATGCCGTTGCACTGGGCAGATCGGTCACGCCGAGTCGCGCAGCCTCATCAAGCTTGCGCCAGGTCGTGCCTTTGCGATTGACCAAGGTTTCCCAACCCACGGCTTGCGCCCAGTGGGGAATCTCATCGGCTGGTACGCCGAGCTTTTTGAAATCGTGAAAAGTGATCTCTACGCCGTGATCAGTCAACCAGACACGGGCTTTCTTTACGGTGTCGCAGTTGGCGATGCCGTAGACCATGACAGACGGGGTGGTAGTGCGGGGGGCTGAATTCATGGGCTGAATCATGCCATTGCTGCGGGCTAGGCGACAATCCCGCGTAGTATGAAAACATTGAACGACTGGCTCGAACACTGCGAGCAATTGCACCCCAAGAACATCGACATGGGGTTGGAGCGGGTGCGAACGGTCGCCGATCGCATGCAAATCCGGTTCGACTGCCCGGTGATTACCGTGGCGGGCACCAATGGCAAGGGGTCGACCTGCGCCATGCTGGAGGCCATTTTGCTTCAGGCGGGCTACAGGACGGGCGTTTACACCTCGCCTCACCTCGTTCATTTTGAGGAGCGATTGCGGCTTCGCGGCGAAGCGGTGAATGCTACTGAATTGATAGCTGGCTTCGCAGCGGTGGAGAGGGCTAGATGCCAAAATGATACTGAAGTCTCACTCACTTATTTTGAGTTCTCCACTTTGGCCATACTGGACGTGATGTCGCGCTCCATTCTGGACGTGGTGATTCTTGAGGTTGGTTTGGGTGGCCGTCTGGACGCGGTCAACATCATTGACGCCGATTGCGCGGTGATCACCAGCGTGGATCTGGATCACATGGAGTTCCTGGGCACGGACCGCGAGCAGATTGGGCGCGAAAAAGCCGGAGTGATGCGAACCGGGCGTCCCGTGATCGTGAGTGACCCCATGCCGCCTCAAAGCGTGCTGGACTATGCGACTGAAATTGATGCGGATCTCTGGCGTTTTGGCGTGGACTTCAACGTCTCTGGTGACAAGCAGCAATGGGGCTGGGCAGGACGAGGCCGTCGTTACAGTGGATTGGCGTACCCTGCGCTGCGCGGCGCAAATCAACTGGTCAACGCTGCGGGGGTCCTTGCGGCGCTGGCCGCGTTGCGGAGCCGGCTGCCGGTGACGGCGCAGTCGGTGCGCAACGGGCTGGCTTTTGTGGAGTTGCCAGGCCGGTTCCAGATCATTCCGGGGCAACCCACGCTGGTGCTGGATGTGGCGCATAACCCGCATTCCGTCGCGGCTCTGGCGGCCAATTTGGATGCCATGGGCTACTTCCCGACCACCCACGCGGTGGTGGGGGCCATGGCCGACAAGGACTTGGCCACCATGCTGGCCAAAGTGAATCCCTTGATTGACAAGTGGTATTTCACCGACTTGCCCACCGCCCGCGCGGCCACTGGCGCCAGCCTGTTCGAGCGGTGGCAGGCCCAAAACACCCGAAAGGGCGCCGTGGCGTCCGCCTATGCCGACCCGCAGTTGGCACTGAAGGCGGCCGTGGCCGCTGCCGACCCCGCTGATAGAATCGTGGTCTTCGGGTCCTTCTACACCGTGGGCGGTATTCTGAAGGATGGGCTTCCCCGACTTCATGCCCAACACCTGCCCAACTCCTGATCTCCGATCCCGCACACCATGGCATTTTTCAAATTCCGCAAGCGAACCGATGAGCCTGCAGCAGCGCCCGCTCCGTCTGAGAGCGTGGAGGCCATGCGGCGCCGGGCGAAATACCGCTTGATTGGCGCGACGGTACTGGTTTTGATTGGCGTTCTCGGCTTTCCGATGCTGTTTGACAAGCAACCGCGCCCGATTGCGGTTGATACGCCCATTGATATCCCCGACAAAAACAAGGTCCAGCCGTTAAGTGTTCCTGCTCCGGCTGCCAAAGACACGGCGCGAGCTGAGAGCAGTACTTCTGCGCCTAAAGAAGAAATCGTGTTGATTGCCCCGACCACAAAAACCCAGGTCGAGGCAGAAAAGCCCGTGGCGCAAACAGAGTCCAAAACCGTGGCGAAGTCGGCGGAGAAGCCGGTTGAAAAGGTTGTCGAAAAGCCTGTTGCCAAGGTGGTAATCCGGTCTGATGACGGCGCCAAGGCTCTGGCGCTGCTGCAGGGCCGTGCGCCTGAGAAAAAGGCGGAAGTTGTAGAGGGCCGCTTCGTGGTTCAGGTTGGTGCATTTGCTGAAGAAGCAGGCGCTCGCGCTGTGCGGCTGAAGGTGGAGGCCGCTGGGCTCAAAACCTATACCCACGTTGCTCAAACTAAAGAGGGCTCGCGTATTCGAGTCCGTACCGGCCCCTATAGCACCCGTGATGATGCGGAGAAGGCGGCCGAGAAAATTAAAAAATTGGGTCTGCCGGCGGCGATCCTGACGCTTTAAGCGGCATTTAGGAAGAGAGACCGATGGGATTATTTGCTCTGGACATCATTTTTGGCACCATTTTGGTGGTGTCTTTGCTGCTGGGCATCTGGCGCGGACTGGTCTATGAAGTCCTGTCGATGGTGAATTGGGTGCTGGCCTTTGTGTTGGCGCAGTGGTTGGCGCACGACGTGGCTTTGAAACTGCCAATGGAGGGCGCGGCTGAAGGCATTCGCTATGCCGCCGGATTCGCGTTGGTGTTCATCCTGGCCGTATTCGCAGGGGGCTTGGTCGCCGCTTTGGTCAAGAAATTGCTCAGCGCGGTCGGCCTTCAGCCTGTCGATCGGGCCCTGGGTGCTGCATTTGGTCTGGCCCGAGGCGTGGTGATGGTGTTGGCTGCCACCGTGGTCATTGGCATGTCGCCGTTGAAATTCGGCGCGTGGTGGCAGGATTCTGTCGGCGCTGGTATTTCATTGGCTGCACTCAAAGGGCTGAAGCCTGTGCTGCCGGAAGAGTTTGGAAAGTATTTGCCTTCTTGAGGCGTGGCGGAATGCGGCGGGCACCAGACGGCGCCTGACTGGTTCTCAACTGATCGGAAATTTATGTGTGGAATCGTAGGCGTTGTCAGCAACGCACCTGTCAATCAACTCATTTATGACGCTTTGCTGCTGCTTCAGCATCGTGGTCAGGATGCCGCCGGTATTGTTACGCAGCAGGACCGCAAGTTCTACATGCACAAAGACAAGGGCATGGTGCGGGACGTGTTTCGCACGCGTGACATGCGGTCTTTGCCCGGAAACTGCGGCCTCGGCCAGGTGCGCTATCCCACTGCAGGCAACGCATTCAGCGAGGAAGAAGCGCAACCGTTTTACGTTAATGCGCCTTTTGGCATCGTCTTGGTCCACAACGGCAACCTGACCAACGCCCAGGCGCTGAAGTCGGAGCTGTTTACTGCGGATCACCGCCATATCAACACCGAGAGCGACTCTGAGGTTTTGTTGAATGTGCTGGCCCATGAAATTGAGGCGACCACGCGTGGACTGCCACTGAATCCCATTGATGTGTTTGAGGCTGTGCGTCGAGTCCATCGCCGCATTCGTGGCTCGTATGCCGTAATTGCGATGATCGCCGGACATGGGGTGCTGGCGTTTCGTGATCCATTTGGCATTCGTCCACTGTGCATGGGGCAGGGCGATGGCACGCTGATGCTGGCCAGCGAATCGGTGGCGCTGGAAGGATCCGCGCACAAGTTTGACCGTGACATCACGCCGGGTGAGGCTGTCTTTATTGATTTGAATGGAAAAGTTCATTCTCAACAATGCGCGGACCACACGCAGTTGAGCCCCTGTATTTTTGAATTTGTTTACCTTGCGCGTCCTGACTCCGTGATGGATGGCATTTCGGTCTACCAAGCGCGTTTGAATTTGGGCGGGACGCTGGCCAAGCGGGTGATCTCGACAGTGCCACCGAATGAGATTGATGTGGTCATCCCAATTCCCGAGTCGAGCCGCCCAAGCGCCGCCCAGTTGGCGCAGTTGTTGGGCTTGCCGTATCGCGAAGGTTTTGTGAAAAACCGCTATGTTGGACGCACTTTCATCATGCCGGGTCAGTCCGTTCGCAAGAAGTCGGTTCGCCAGAAGCTCAATGTGATTGCCAGTGAGTTCAAAGGGCGCAATGTGCTGCTGGTCGACGATTCGATTGTGCGTGGCACTACTAGCCGCGAAATTGTGCAAATGGCACGCGAAGCGGGCGCCAAAAAAGTCTATCTGGCCAGTGCAGCGCCACCCGTGCGTTATCCCAATGTCTACGGTATCGACATGCCCACCCCCGACGAGTTGGTGGCGCACGATCGAACGGTCGAGGAGATTCGTCAGGTGATTGGTTGTGATGCCCTGATTTATCAGGATGTTGATGCCATGAAAAAGGCGGTGGGGGGCCTGAATAGCGCGATCAAGGGCTTTGATGCCTCGTGTTTTGACGGTGTCTACGTCACGGGAGACATCACGGCAGAAGATATTTTGCGCCTCAACTCCAGTCGTGTGGTTAGCGAAGAGTCAACCGCCGCCTAGCCGACGGGCCTATGAGTTGGGTCTGCGCGACGGTGTCACCATTCTCGTTGGCGATACCACGACAACCATCAGTGAATCGGCCTGCACTCCCACTCGGCATGGCCGCATCACAAACGCCTGCTATTTGGCAGGGCTTGTCCAAGCATTGATCCGCGTGGCCGCGGATCTGGAACTTCAGAAATGACTAAAAAAATTCGCACACGCTTCGCACCGTCTCCCACCGGTTTTATTCACTTGGGCAACATTCGTTCCGCCTTGTACCCGTGGGCCTTCGCCCGGGCCACAGGGGGCGAATTCGTGCTACGCATTGAAGACACGGATGTGGAACGCTCCACGCAGGCCGCGGTGGACGTCATCATTGAAGGCATGTCCTGGTTGGGGCTTGACTACGAGGAAGGCCCCTTCTATCAAATGCAGCGTATGGATCGCTACAAGGCTGTGTTGGCAGATTTGCAAACCGCCGGACATGTTTACCCTTGTTACATGAGTGTCGAAGAGCTGGATGCATTGCGCGAGCGGCAAATGGCCAACAAGGAAAAGCCCCGTTACGACGGAACATGGCGTCCCGCGTCGGGCAAAGTGTTGCCGTCCGTGCCTGAAGGCGTTATGCCAGTGCTGCGCTTCAAAAATCCGCAGGGTGGCGCCGTGGTCTGGGAAGACAAGGTCAAGGGGCAAATCGAGATCAGCAACGACGAGCTGGATGATTTGGTGATTGCGCGCCCTGACGGCACGCCAACCTACAACTTCTGCGTGGTCGTGGACGACATAGACATGGACATCACCCACGTCATTCGAGGCGATGACCATGTCAACAACACGCCGCGCCAGATCAACATCTTTAAGGCACTGGGCAAAGAACCGCCCGTGTATGCCCATCTTCCGACCGTCCTGAACGAGTTGGGTGAGAAGATGAGCAAGCGTAATGGCGCCAAACCCGTGACCCAATACCGTGACGAGGGCTATTTGCCTGAAGCGATGGTGAATTACCTGGCGCGTTTGGGTTGGAGTCATGGCGATGACGAAATCTTTACTCGCGCCCAGTTCTTGGAGTGGTTCAATCTGGATCACCTGGGACGTAGCGCTGCGCAGTTTGACGATGCCAAGTTGCGTTGGGTGAATGCCCAGCATCTCAAGGCCATGAGTGACGACGCTTTGGCGGCCTTGGTCAAAGCATCTTTGCTGAAGCGCTCGATTGAAACTGATCAGCGCTTGCCCAGTATTTGCGGCTTGTTCAAAGACCGCTGTGACACCACCGTGGTGCTGGCCGATTGGGTGGCGAAGTTCTATGTCGACGTCACGCCGAATTCTGATGAACTGGCCACGCACTTGACCCCGGCCATTCAACCTGCGTTGACCTTGCTGGCCGACAAGTTGGAATCCTGCGCTTGGGACAAAGTGAGTATCGCGGCCGTGATCAAGGAAGTGCTTGCTGCCAGTGGGTTGAAAATGCCTCAGCTGGCCATGCCGGTTCGTGTGTTGGTGCTTGGCACGGCTCAAACACCGGCAATCGATGCGGTGCTGGCCTTGATCAATAAGGAAAAAGTTTTGGATTGTTTGCGCAAGGCCTAATTTGAGCGCTATAATTTAAGGCTTGGAAACGACGAAAGCCTTTAAAAGCAATCGAAGTTGTTTGGGGGTATAGCTCAGCTGGGAGAGCGCTTGCATGGCATGCAAGAGGTCAGCAGTTCGATCCTGCTTATCTCCACCAAATTGGTTTCTCTGCTAAAAAGCAAAGAAGCAAGACGGAAGTCCACAAGGTTTAGACCCCATCGTCTAGAGGCCTAGGACACTACCCTTTCACGGTAGGTACCGGGGTTCGAATCCCCGTGGGGTCGCCAAATTCATCGCCTGATGAGTGAAGCACAAGTTGGTAACAGTCAACCTGAGAGGGAAGGCGGCTTGGCTCGAAAGAGCGAACGTTACCACTACCAGGAGTGGTAGTTCAGTTGGTTAGAATACCGGCCTGTCACGCCGGGGGTCGCGGGTTCGAGTCCCGTCCACTCCGCCATTATCGGGAGAGCCGTTATGAATCGTTTTCGTAGCGGCTTTTTATTTCCGAGCAATCGCTTGGATTGAGGTTTGGCAGTTTGCAAAAATTGCGGGTGATTTTGGGGGTATAGCTCAGCTGGGAGAGCGCTTGCATGGCATGCAAGAGGTCAGCAGTTCGATCCTGCTTATCTCCACCAAAATTTAAGGCAGTGTGAAAATCACTGCAGGTCAACGGAAGTCCGTAAAAGGTTTAGACCCCATCGTCTAGAGGCCTAGGACACTACCCTTTCACGGTAGGTACCGGGGTTCGAATCCCCGTGGGGTCGCCAAATTCATCACTTGATGAGTGAAGCACAAGTTGGTAACAGTCAACCCGACAGGGAAGGCGGCTTGGCTCGAAAGAGCGAACGTTACCACTACCAGGAGTGGTAGTTCAGTTGGTTAGAATACCGGCCTGTCACGCCGGGGGTCGCGGGTTCGAGTCCCGTCCGCTCCGCCAGTAAAAGCAAAGCCGCTGCAAGTTAGAAACTTGCAGCGGCTTTTTGCTTTGTCCGGAGGGACGTCACAGCACCTGGAATAAGCGCTTTGGGGGTTGTCACTCAGTTTGGAGCCCGCTATCCACTGTTGTGGACCGTTGCCCGCTCGAACCAGGGCCGAGGTGACCAATCAACCAATGACGGTGAGTTCGTGGATAGGCAACATGCTGAATCCGCCGCGTGGCCACTCTACCAGTACACCATTGTCCGTGTTGGCAATAACGTAACCGTCGGTCCGCGCAATGGTGCCGCGACGAATGTGGTTCACGCGTTCACCTGTGGCAAATTTCAATGTGGGTTTAGAGGTCGAGAACAACGACAGAACAAACGCCGCGATGGTTGAAAGAGTTTTCATGATGATTTCCTTGTGGATTTGAGCAATGGGTGCGCAGCAGGGCGCGGGTTCAATAGCTGGTGGCAAATGGGTTGCCGGTCGACTGCGCGCGCAGCCACTGGCGCTCCCGGTACTCCAGGTCAGCGATCGAATGGGATTGGGACTGGCCCAAATAGCTTTCCAACGCGTCCTGCTGGGACGGTTGGTTGAAGAGATGGGTTGCGCCTTGGCGCAAGGACTGGGTGATGGTTTGAATGAAGGTCATAACGACAAGCCCGATCAGGCTGATGTGTATTAGGGAAAACCCTAGTGTCTCACAATTTGCTGCGCTGCACCATAAGAGGGCCTATATACCGGTTATGCGCAGGGGTGATGGGTGCGGCATGTCGGACTTGCACCAGTTTGGGGAGTCGAGGGCGATTCCGCTGGCTTTCGGACCACGGGCGCAATTGTGTGCAAAGGGCATGTCCAATTGATGCTGGCCAAATATCGGGAACGCCCGATTGGAATTCCCGGGGGAATCCATTGCGCGGCAGAGGGCCTGCGGTTATCGTTCGGGGATGAAAAAACCAAACTTCTGGGAAGTTGATCTCGTCGAGCTGTTCAAGTTGTGGATCAGCGACATCTCGACGTTTCTGATGACTTTGCTGATGTTTCTTGGGTTGTCCCTGCCGGTGGTCATCCCAAGCTTGATTCTTTGGTACCTGTGGTCAATTGACTGGCACCCTTGACGGGCAAGAAATCAAGGCCCTGATCGAGGTGCCACCAACTTTTGACGCTGCTGAGGGAACAGCCCCACCGACAAGGCGGTACCTAGCACAATGATCGATCCACAAAACAACATCCACAGTGACACCGTTTCACTGAGAAAAACCACCCCATAAATCACCGCGAACACAGGCACCACAAAGGTCACGGTGAGCGAGCGGGCAGGGCCGACGTTCTCAATCAGGCGAAAGTACAAGATATAGGCGACGCCGGTGCAGAGCACTCCCACAGCGACCAGCGCCAGCCATGCACCGGTACTCGGATCAGTCTGCGGCCAAAACCACAGGGTGGGCAGCGCCAAACCGATCGTTGCGCCCAATTGGCTTCCGGTGGCCGTCACCAGCGATGGCATGCCGGTCAGATAGCGCTTGGTGTAGCTGGCCGCAATGCCGTAGCAAAGGCAGGCGAACAAAACTGCCAATACAGCCCAGCCCGTGGATGCGCCAGAAGCGTTTGGGGTGAAACTGGCCTTGTCCCAGGCCAGCAGGGCGACGCCCACAAAGCCGATGATCAAGCCCGTAATTCGCAATTGGTGGGGCCGGTCTTTGAGCCAGACCCAGGCCACCAGTGCACCGAACAATGGCACGGTCGCATTAAGCACCGAGGACAAGCTTGTGCTGATGGACAGCAGGGCGTAGGTGAAGCAGGCAAACGGGATGCCGGAATTGACCATGCCAATGAAAAAAACCTTTTTCCAGTTCTGCATGAGCTGCGGTCCCAAACCTTTCCATAACAGCAGTGGAAGTAAAAAGGCGGCTGCGATGCCAACCCGCAGACCGGCTGTTGGCAGAGCGCCAAACTCACTGGCGCCGAGACGCATGAACAGGAACGATGATCCCCAAATTGCGGCCAGCAGCAGAAACTCGATCAACCAAGGTTTGGATGGGGCAGGTGAATTCAAAATAAGCTCGGTGTGGACACGGATTCGGAGAAGAGGCTGGGGGCGGCGCCTTCCAGCTGGAGCAGGGCGGTTTTTCGGGGCAGGCCCCCGGCATAGCCGGTGAGTGAACCATTGGCCCCCACCAAGCGGTGACAGGGCACGATGATACTGACCGGGTTTCGACCCACCGCACCCCCAACCGCGCGGACAGCCGCCGGTTTGCCAATCTTCGCGCTGATGGCACCGTAACTGGTGGTTGCGGCACAGGGAATGGCGAGCAGTGCCTGCCACACCGCTTGTTGGAAGGGCGTGCCACTGCTGAGGTCCAGCGGCACCTCAAAGGTGCGTCGCTGGCCAGCAAAATACTCGGTCAATTCGGCCTGGGCTTGTAGGAGGATCGGGTGCTCGTCCGCCACCGGCCAGTGGTTGACCTCAGGCATATGTGCCTGTTGGTCAAAGAATACACCGACCAAAGCATCGTCGGTGGCGGCCAGGGTGATGCGGCCCAGGGGGCTTTCGAAACGGGATTGAACAGTGTTTGGGGGGAATTTCATTTTTTGACCTTTTGTGTCTCTAGCCCTTGCGTTGTGAGCGCAGGCTGCTACTCATTTGATAGTGATTTTGGGCTTCTCGTCGGGTTTCTTGCCTAGGGTCGCCCATGCACGGACCACGGCGTAACTTCGCCAGGGTTGCCAAACCAGTGACGCGGCCAGCGCCGCTTTGGCGGGCTGCGGCACCTGCTGGACCCCCAACGCTTTTTGCAGTGCGACATCCCCGGATGGAAACGCATCGGGCCAACGCAACGCCCGCATGGCGATGTATTGGGCGGTCCAGTCACCCACGCCCGGCAAGGTTTTGAGGGTGGTGATCGTGCTGAGTGGGTCCGCGCCAGCGTGCAATTGCAGTCTTTGATCCAACACAGCACGGGCCAGCGCCTGGATGGCGGTCTGGCGCTGTTTGACGATGCCCAGGCTGCCAAGTACGTCGCCGCTGGCGCCGGCCAGAGCGGCCGCGGAAGGAAACAGATGGGTCAGGGCGGGAAAGGGCGTGACGATGGGCGCGCCAAACCGGCTCACCAGGCGGGTGCTCAAAGTGCGGGCCGCTGCCACGGTGATTTGCTGGCCCAAAATGGCGCGCACCGCCAGCTCGAAGCCATCCAGCGTGCCCGGCACCCGCAAGCCATCACTGTCGGGGAAGTGGCTGTGCAGGTGTTCATTGATGGGATGGGGGTCAGCATCCACATCCAGCAGGGCCCGGGCGCGCGCCAGCACCTGAGGAAGGACCTCATGTAAGGAATCACTCACCTGAAGGTCGATTCGACAGCGGTCGGCGTCAAAAACAGCGTGAATCCAGCCAGAGTGCTGGGCCAAGCCTTGTTGGACAGCGAGCGTACGAGCCAAACCCGGGGCGCTGCCCTCAAGGCTTACCTGCTCCAGGCTCGCAATCTGCCGGGTGGCGAAGAAGTGCAGCATGGCGGCCACGTCATAAGGCGGGCGGTAGGCCAATTTGAGCCGCAGACCGTGGGCCTTCGCAGGGCCGCTGTCGCGGCGCAAGGCACTTGGATTCAGTTTGTAGTGTTCGACAAAGGCCGCGTTGAAGCGCCGGACGCTGGAATACCCGCTGAGTGTGGCGATTTGATTGACCGGTAAATTGGTGTCAGTCAGCCACTGTTTGGCACTCAACAGGCGCCGTGTTTGAAGGTATTGAAGCGGCGAGATGCCGAAGCGGGCCTCGAAAATGCGGCGCAAATGACGGTCGCTCACGCCCAGACGCTGGGCCAGCCGCTGCACGCTGGGTGGCCGGTCACCCCAACCCTCGGGCGAATCCAGCAGCTGCGCGGCTTGGCCGGCAAGAATGTGGGAGGCGTCCTGCGTGGACCACGCCAGGGTGTCCGGGCCACGGCTTTGACCTGACAGGCGGGGCGCAATCTCCGGGCGGCATCGCAGGCAGGGCCGAAACCCGGCGTCTTCGGCTTGCGCGGCCAGGTTGAAAAAGCGACAGTTCTCCCGCTTGGGGGTGCGTACCCGGCACACTGGGCGGCAGTAGATGCCGGTGGAGGTGACGCCGGTGAAAAAACAGCCGTCAAACCGAGCATCTTTCGCTTTCAGGGCGAGGTAGCAGGCGTCGTCTTCGGGTGAACTTTGAGGGTGGCTCATGGTGCTCATGATAGGCCGCCGTCGAGGTAAAGCAATGCTCAAACTAGCCGTTTTCGGACATGTTCCCGACTAGGACGGCCCCTACAATCCGATGAGAAAATCAAATTCAAACCAATCAGGGAACCCGCCATGCAACTCTCCGCATCCATATTCAAGGCCTACGACATTCGAGGCATCGTGCCCAGCACCATCAATGAACCGATGGCCGAAGCCCTGGGCCGCGCCTTTGGCACGGTGGCCCGCCGCGAAGGTGAGACGACGGTGGCTGTGGGCCGCGACGGCCGGTTGAGCGGTGCGGCCTTGAGTGCCGCCTTGATGCGCGGCCTGGCGGCGGCTGGCCTGGAGGTGATTGACATTGGCATGGCCACCACTCCCATGTTGTACTTTGCGGCAAACACGCTGTGCAGCAGCGGCATTCAGGTGACCGGCAGCCACAATCCGAAAGACTACAACGGCTTCAAGATGGTGATGGCAGGGCGCGCTATTTACGGCGATGAGATCCTGTCACTGCGCGCCATGATGGAGAGCGAAACCTGGTCGCTGCAAGAGGGTGGTTCCGTGCGGTCCGTCGATGTGCTGGCCGACTACCAGGCGCGTATTGTGAGCGGCATCAATCTGTCGCGCCCCATGAAAATTGTGGTCGATTCGGGTAACGGCATTGCCGGTGCCTCTGCACCGGCGATTTTGCGGGCCCTGGGTTGTGAGGTCACAGAGCTGTTCAGTGAGGTGGATGGCAACTTCCCCAATCACCACCCTGATCCCAGCAAGCCGGAAAATTTGCGCGACCTGATTGCCGCGCTGCAGTCCTGTGACGCAGAGATTGGCTTGGCATTTGATGGCGACGGTGACCGCTTGGGCATCGTCACCAAAGAGGGCAACACCATCTATCCGGACCGTCAAATGATGTTGTTTGCGCGCGATGTGCTCAAACGGGTCCCTGGTGGCACCGTGCTTTTTGATGTGAAGTGCTCCCAGCGTCTGGCGCCCGATATTGCGCAGGCAGGTGGTGTGCCGCTGATGTACAAAACCGGCCACTCGCTGATCAAAGCCAAGATGAAAGAGATTGGCGCCCCCTTGGGCGGCGAGATGAGCGGCCATATTTTCTTCAAGGAGCGTTGGTACGGTTTTGACGACGGCACCTACGCAGGCGCCCGGTTGCTGGAGATTTTGAGCCAGTCACCCGACGGCAACGCGGTGCTGAATGGCTTGCCCACCAGCTTTTCCACCCCCGAATTGAACGTGAAATGCGCCGAGGGCGAGCCCCATGCCTTGGTGGAGCAACTGGTTGCCAGTGCGAGCTTTGCGGCACCGGCTGTGCTCACGACCATCGACGGTTTGCGGGTCGACTGGCCCGATGGTTTTGGCCTGATTCGCGCCTCCAACACCACGCCCGTGCTGGTGCTGCGCTTTGAGGGCCACACGCCCGAGGCGTTGCATCGCATTGAGGGCGAGATGTTGGCGCTGCTGCGCACCGTCAAGCCGGGGGCGACGCTGGACGAGGCGGCGCACTGAGCGCCTGCGCATGAGAATATTAATCGTCAAACTCTCGTCGCTGGGCGATGTGGTGCACGCCATGCCGGCGGTGCAAGACATCCGTCATGCCCACCCTGAGGCTGAGATTGACTGGGTCGTCGAGCGTGGCTTTGCACCGCTGGTGCGCCGCTGCGACGGTGTTCACCGGGTGATCGAGTGCGAACTGCGGCGCTGGCGCAAGACACCGCTGGCGCCTGCTACGCGAGCGGCGTGGACTGCGTTCAAGCGCGAGTTGCAGGCGCAGGCCTATGACGCGGTGATTGATTTGCAGGGCTTGACCAAGTCAGCGCTGGTGGCTTGGTTGGCCCGCCTGACACCGAGCGGGCGGCGTTTTGGCTTGGCAAACCAGACCGAAGGCTCCAGTTTTGAGGCGCCTGCTCGCTGGGTGGCCCACGTCGCCGTGTCGCTGCCCCCGCACATTCATGCCGTGGCGCGGTCACGCCAACTCTGCGCCCGCGTGCTGGGCTATTTGCCGCCATCTTCATCATCTTTTGGGCTTCTGGCCCAGGTGAATCAAGCGCAGAGTGCTATCCATAGTGAAGCATCTGGCGACGCCGCGCCTCTTGGGCAGGTCGCCTTGGTGCATGGCACCTCGCGGGCTGACAAGCAATGGCCGCTGGCGCATTGGCAAGCCTTGGGCCAACGGCTCAATGAGGCGGGTTACGGCGTCGTGTTGCCGCACGGTAGCGCGGCGGAAGAGGCTACCTCCCATGAGATTGCCTCAAACCTGCCCAACGCCACCGTCTGGCCCCGCTTGGGTCTGGATGCCTTGACGGACGCATTGGCGGCCTGCGCTGGCGTGATTGGCGTGGACAGCGGTTTGAGCCACATGGCCGTGGCGCTAGACCTGCCCCATGTGCAAATTTACAACTTTGACACCGCCTGGCGCACCGGGCCCACGGGCCCGGCGGGCAAGGCCGTGGCATCGGGCCAGAGGCGGCAGTGCAGCGTGTTTGCGCATCCGGCGCCATCCCTCGACGCGGTTTGGCAGGTTTGGTTGGGCATATCCGTGGTGCGCCAGCCCGTCTGATGCGCGCTCTTTATTCTCTTGCGCTGTGGATAGCTCAGCCGTTTCTGCGCCGCAAACTGGCCAAGCGCAGTGTTGATGAGCCTGGTTACGGAGTCGCGGTTGAGGAACGCTTTGGCCGCTACACCTCGGCGCCGGTCAGTGGGCAGGAACTGATCGTCTGGGTCCACGCAGTCTCGCTGGGTGAGACGCGAACGGCGGCTTTGTTGATTGCCGGTTTGCGTGAACGCCTGCCGGGCATGCGCTTGCTGTTGACCCATGGCACGGCCACCGGCCGGGCCGAGGGGACGACGCTGCTGAAAACGGGCGATATGCAGGTGTGGCAACCCTGGGACACGCCCGGTGCGGTGCAACGCTTTTTGACCCATTTCAAACCCAGCCTGTGCATTTTGATGGAAACCGAGGTGTGGCCTAATCTGGTGGCACTCAGCCAGCAGAACGGTGTACCGCTGGTGCTGGCCAATGCCCGCATGAGTGAGAAGTCGCGGCGGCAGGCCGCTCGACTGGGGTGGTTGTCCCGGCCCGCGATGGCGGCATTGAGTGCCGTCTGGGCCCAAACCGAGGCCGACGCCGATCGCCTTCGCCAATTGGGGGCCACCGTGCAGGGCGTCTTTGGCAACCTCAAGTTTGACGCGGCGCCCGACGCGGCCAAGCTGGCGACGGGGCGGGCATGGCGTGCCCGCACGGCGTCACCGGTGGCGCTGTTCACCAGTTCCCGCGAGGGGGAAGAAATCGTCTGGTTGAAGGCATTGAGAGATTCAACGCCTTTTAGGGCTTCAGCGCAGGCGCAGCAAGCGCAAGGTACTACTAATTCGATAGCTGTTGGCGTTCAGTGGATGGTGGTGCCACGCCATCCCCAGCGCTTTGAGGCTGTGGCGGCGCTGATTGAGCAGCAGGGTTTCACCGTGTCACGGCGCCGCAATTGGCAAGACGGACCGCCGGTTGTTGATCCGCTGAACACCATTTGGCTAGGCGATTCACTGGGCGAAATACCAATGTATTACGGCTTGTCCGATGTGGCCTTGTTGGGCGGAAGCTTTGAGCCGCTGGGCGGGCAGAACCTGATTGAGGCTGCCGCCTGCGGTTGCCCGGTGATCATGGGGCCGAACACTTTCAATTTCCTGCAAGCGGCGGAGTTGGCGCAAGCCGCGGGGGCCGCAATACGAGTGGCGGACCTGTCGGAAGCGGTGGCCAAGACGGGTGACTTGTTGGGTAACCCGACCGATCAAGCCACCATGACACTGGCCGCCCTGGGCCTGTCGCGCACCCACCGGGGTGCGCTTGAGAAAACCGTGACGGCAGTCACCGTCCTACTTGATCAGCAGGGCGTTCACGGTTTGTAGGTCGTCGGCCTTGAGCGTGCCATTGGCCTGGCGCAACTTCAGCCCGCCGACCAACACGTCATATCGTGCCTTGGCCAGATCTCGCTTGGTCTGGAACAACTGGCTTTGGGCATTCAGCACGTCAATGTTGATGCGCACACCTACCTGGTAACCCAGTTGGTTGGCTTCCAATGCGCTCTGACTGGACGCCTCTGCCGCTTCCAATGCCTTGACTTGGCCCTGGCCAGACAGCACGCCAAAGAAGGCCGTGCGGGTGCCTTGGCCCACGGCACGTCGGGCACCCTCCAGGTCATTGCGGGCCTTGTCCTCAAGTGCCAATGTTTCCTTGACGCGGTTCTGAATGGCATAGCCCGCAAACAAAGGCATGTTGAAGGACAGGCCGATGCTGGCAGCATTGGTGCGGTAGTCAGACGACAAGCTCGCGGAGCCATCGTTTTGCGAGATGTTGTAGCCAGCGGTCAGATCCAGCGTGGGCTTGTGGCCCGCTTTGGCTTTCTGCGTCTCAAGCTGGGCCACGTCCAATGCGATCTGGGTTTGCTGAATGACTGGGTGATCCGCTTCGGCTTGTGTCACCCAGGTCGTCACGTCATTGGGCACCAAGGCAGGCAGACTTAACGGCTGGGCCAGTGCTTTGGGTTCCGCATCGGCCTTGCCCACCAACTGGTCCAGTGCCAGTTTTTTGATGCGCAAGTCATTTTCCGCGGCAATTTCCTGGGCGGTGCTCAGGTCAAAGCGGGCTTGGGCCTCGCGGGAGTCCGTGATGGTGGAGGTGCCTACTTCAAAGTTTCGTTTGGCCGACGCCAGTTGCTCGGCCACGGCCGACTTTTGCGCTTTCACGAAGTTCAGACTGTCGTGCGAGGCTAGCACGTCAAAGTAGGCTTGGCTGACCCGCACAATCAGGTCCTGGTCCGCACCCAGCAGTTGCGCCTGGGCCAGGTCCACCTGTCGCTTGCCTTGCTCGTAGGAGGCTTGATTGGCGGGGCGGTACAGGGGCTGGGAGGCACTGAGGGTGATCTGTTGCGTGCCATAGGAGCGAGTGGCAGACAACGTGTTTTCTAGGTTGGTGCGTGAAACGCCCCCAGACAGCCCCACGGTTGGCAGGATCGCTGCTTTGGCCTGGTCAGCTTTGGCCAGCGTGGCGGCGTATTGCGACTTGGCAGACTGGTAACTTGCGTCAAATCCACGCGCCGATTCATACAGGTCAACCAGACTTTGCGACTGCGCTGCCGAACTGAAAGCGGCCCCAAGTGCGAGGAACAGAGGCAGCAGGCGATAGGAAGTCATGGTGGGCCTTGAGGGAGTAGTTGGATTGGAAAAGCAGGGGCAGAGAAATGTCGGGGACGGAACTCAGTAAACGGGAATGTTGGCGTCCAACTCAGCAGACCAGGCATGAATTCCGCCAGCAATGTTCGCCACATGCTCGAACCCTTGCGCTTTCAAGAAGGAGGCGACTTGCATGCTGCGCGCGCCGTGATGGCAAAGGCAGGCCACCGGCTGAGCCGGGTTCAGCTCATTCAAACGGGGTGGAATCACGCCCATGGGAATGGTGCGCAGGGTGAATCCGTCGGCGGTCACGCTGGCCACCCGCAACTCGGAGGGTTCACGCACATCCAGCACCAGCGGCTCGCCATGCGCCCGCATGGAATCCAGCCAGGCCGCGAGTTGGGAAGGTCTGATTTGGGTGATCATGGCTTAAAACGTGAAACGCTCGGGTTCCGGGAAGTTTTGCAGGCGCTGAGCAACGGTGTCCCATGGCTGCGTGGTGGTGAAGTCGGTGTCGCTGGTGCGGGTCACCACGGTGGCGCGCATCACGGGCTCGTCACCTACGATGGCGACCAGTCGGCCACCCACTTTCAGTTGAGCCAGCAGGGCTTGCGGTACCTCTGCCACGGAACCGCTCAATACGATCACGTCAAACGGGCTTTCGGCCGATGCACCTTTGGAGCCGTCAAACTGGCGCACTTCGGCGTTGGTGATGCCGGCTTTTTGCAGGTTCTCGCGGGCCATTTTTGCAAGATCAGGGTTGATTTCCAGAGAAATAACCCGGTGGGCTTGGTTCGCCAGCAAGGCGGCCATGTAGCCCGAGCCTGAGCCAATTTCTAGCACGTTGTCAGTTTTTTGAACAACAGCATCTTGCAGCATGCGCGCCTCGACCCGGGGAGGCAGCATGGACTGACCATGGCCCAGCGGAATTTCCATGTCGGCAAAGGCCAGCACCTTGTGGGCCAAGGGCACGAAGTCCTCACGCTTGATCACTGCCAGAAGTTGCAAAACATCGGCGTCCAGCACGTCCCAAGGACGAATCTGCTGTTCGATCATATTGAAGCGCGCTTGTTCAAAATTCATTTCGGTACTCCGGGGGGTATGTTAACTGATTCTGTAAAATTTTAACCGGCAGCCCTGGGGCCAGCCCAGAGACGGCGTAACCATTGCGCTAGGTCATCCATATAGCAATACACCACCGGCACCACCACCAGCGTCAATAACGAGGAGGTGATCACGCCGCCAATGACGGCTTGGCCCATGGGCGCTCGCATCTCGGATCCTTCCGTTAGGGCCATTGCCAGCGGCAACATGCCAAAGATCATGGCCAATGTGGTCATCAAAATCGGTCGCAGTCGCACTTTGGCGGCCAGTAGCAAGGCCTCATGGCGCTCCACACCGTCCTCGCGCGCACGAATGGCGAAGTCCACCAGCAAAATCGCATTCTTGGTGACCAGTCCCATCAACATCACCACCCCAATGACGGAGAACAGTGACAGGGTGGAGTTGAACATCATCAAGGCCAGCACCACCCCGATCAATGTCAATGGCAGCGCGGTCATGAGCGCCAACGGTTGCAGAAGGCTCTTGAACTGGCTGGCCAGAATCATGTAAATGAACACCACCGCCAGCACCAAAGCCGAGACGGCATAGCCAAAGGCTTCGGCCATGTCTTTGGTGGATCCGCTGAACTTGTAGCTGTAGCCCGGCGGCATGGCGATGCTGTCCATGGCGGTTTTGATGTCTTTGGAGACTTCGCCCGAAGACCTGCCGGACACGTTGCCGCTGATGGCGACCTCGCGAGTCAGGTCGCGCCGGTTGATCTGGTTCGGGCCGGTTGACGCGCGGACATCGGCGACCTGGCTCAATCGCACCACACGGGCGCTGCCGTCGGCATTGCTGCCCACGGGAAAGGGCAGGTTCTGCAGGTCTTGTGGGGTGTCTCGGTGATCAGCAGCCAGGCGCACATTTACATCGTAGGTCTGGTCGTCTGGTGCGCGCCAGTTGCCCACCGTCTGGCCGGCCACCAGGGTACGCAGCGAGGCGCCAATTTGGGCCATGCTCAACCCCAAATCCGAGGCCACATCACGTTTCACCTCAATGTCCAACGTCGGTTTGTTGGGTTTGACGGACGAGTCCAGGTCCACCAGGCCCGCCACATCACGAATCTGGTTGAGCGCAGTTTTGGTCAAGCGCTCCAGCTCAGCCGTGTCCGGGCCCTGAATGGAGAACAAAATCTGCTTTTGCCCGCCCATGGGGTCCAACAAGCCCACGTGGGTCACCGTGATGCCCGCCACTTGGCGCAGTCGGTCTCGAAGCACGACCGACATGGCGTCTACGCTGCGGCTTCGGGCTTTGCGTTCGACCAGGCGGATGTAGATGTTGGCGTAAATCTTTCCTTGCGCCGTACCGGTGTTGATGGTCGTCAATGTGTAGTTGACTTCAGGGAACTCCCGCAGAATGGCTTCCACCTCGCGCGCCTTGGCCTCGGTGACCTCTAGCGAGGACCCCACGGGCGTGTTGAAGCTCAGCGACGTCTCAGAGAAGTCAGACTTGGGCACAAACTCGGTGCCCAGCAGCGGCACCATGAAAAGGCTGGTGACAAAAATGGCGAAGGCCATGGCAACCGTGGTCAGTCGATGGGCCAGCGACCAGCGAAGAATGCCCTGGTACAGATCTGCCAGCGAATCGGTGGCGTGATCAAACCATCCGGTCACGCGACCAATGGTTTTGTCATACAGACTGACGGGCACCCAGGGCTTGCCGTCCGGGCCCAAGCCCTTGCGGTCGTGGTCTTCAATACTTGGGTCATGCCAAATAGAGGACAGCATGGGGTCCAGCGTGAAGCTGACAAACATCGAGATCAGTACGGCCGCGACGATGGTGATACCGAACTCGTGAAAGAACTTGCCGATGATGCCGCCCATGAAGCCAATCGGCAAAAAAACCGCCACGATCGACAGGGTGGTGGCCAACACCGCCAAACCGATTTCCTGCGTGCCTTCCAGCGAAGCCTGGTAAACCCCTTTGCCCATTTGCACGTGGCGCACGATGTTTTCACGCACCACGATGGCGTCGTCAATCAGTAGGCCCACACACAGGCTGAGCGCCATCATGGTGATCATGTTGATGGTGAAGCCGAACAGGTTCATGAATAGAAAAGTGCCAATCAAGGCAATCGGCAGCGTTAGCCCGGTGATCACCGTGGAGCGCCACGAATTGAGGAACAAGAACACGATCAGCACCGTCAACAGCGCACCTTCGATGAGTGTTTGGCGCACGTTGGACACGGACACCCGAATCTGGCGGGACCCATCCGTGATCTGTTCAAGTCGAACCCCTGACGGGAGTTGTTGTTTGATCTCGGCCAAAGTACTAATCAAGCCATCGACCACGGCAATGGTGTTGTCGTCTTGCGCTTTTTGGACATTGAGCAGAAGCGTGCGCTGGCCGTTGTACAGCGCCAGGCTCTCCACTTCAGGGGCGCCATCCACCACGCGAGCCACTTGCTCGACCCGAATTGGCGCGCCGCCTTTGCGACTGATGATGATGCGACCAAAGTCCTCCGGGCGTTGCATGCGTCCGGCAATCTGGATCACACGTTCCTGCTCTTTCGAGCGGATCGCTCCGACGGGCAGGTCCTGATTTTCATTGCGCACGGCAGTCACCACCTGATCGGGGCTGATGCCATACGACTCCAGCGCCTGCGGGTTCAGGAAGATGTTGATCTCCCGTTTGGTGCCGCCCACCAAGGTTACTGAGCCGACGCCGCGCACGTTCTCCAGCCGTTTTTTAAGGGTTTGCTCCGCCCAGTTGCTCAACTCGACCGGCGTCATGGGCTGGCCAATGCGGGTGTCGTTGTCGGGCAAGACGGCCACGGACCAGATCGCACGTGAGGCTGGGTCAAAGCGCATGACACGAGGCTCTTTGACCTCGGTGCGCAGCGTGGGCCGCAGGGCGGCAATTTTCTCCCGCACGTCTTCTGCCGCTTTTCGGCCATCAATGTGCAGACCGAACTCGATGATGACGACCGACTGGCCTTCGTAGCTTCGTGAGGTGAGGGCGTTGATGCCGGCAATGGCGTTCACGCCTTCTTCAATCTTTTTGGAAACCTCGCTCTCCACAATCTGGGGTGAGGCGCCGGGGTATTCGGCCGTGACCACCACGACGGGAAAATCAACGTTCGGGAACTGATCCACTTTCAGGCGTTGCAGTGAAAACAATCCCAACACGACCAAGGCCAGCATGACCATGGTGGCAAAAACCGGGTTTTTCAGGCTGACACGGGTGAACCACATGATTTACTTCGCGCCCGCTGCCAGAGTCACCGGCGTGCCTTCACGCAGGGCACCAACTGCCCCACGGATGACGACAGCGCCCGGCGAGACGCCTGCAATTTCAACCATCGCCTGGCCCTGAAACTCGCCCCGTTGGCCCAACGTGACGGGTTGGTGGGCCACCTGGTTGGTCACCACCAGTTGCACATAAGGTTGGGGCTTGTCAGTGCGAACGGCGTTGAGCGCCAGGGCCAAGGCCGTGGTTTGCCCGGTGACCAAGGTGCCTTGCGCAAACAATCCTTGGCGCAGGTTGGCCGTGGGCGCCAGCGCCAGGTAGGCCAGTACCGCACGGCTGCCGGCGGCGGCACTGGGGTTGATTCGCACCACGCGAGCTGATGTGGTGTCAGCGGCACCTTCAATGCGAAGCTGCGCGGTCTGCCCCACTTTGACGGCCATGGCGTCGGCGGCATTCAGCGGCGCCTCGAGCTCCAACGCGCTCAGGTCCACTATTTCAATGATCCGTGCGTCAATGGACAGGCGCTCACCGGGCTGCGCCAGGCGCTGGGCAACCTGGCCGGCGATGGGCGCGCGCAAGACGGTGTCACCCTGGGACTTGGTGGCGACGTCGACCGCCGCTTGCGCCGCCTGAAAGTTGGCTTGGGCCCCAGCGAGGGTGGTGGCAGACGACTCCAGGGCAGTTTTTGAAATAAAGCCCTGCGAGACCAAGGAGTTGTTGTTGTCAAAGCTGCGTTGTGCCAAGTTGACTTGTGCCTTGGCCGACTCCGCTTGCTGCTGTGCCTGGCGCACGCGGGCCTGACTTTCGGTGGGGTCGATGCGGGCAATGATCTGACCTGCCTTGACGAAGTCTCCCTCTCTCACCGTTAACCCCTGCAACTCACCTGCAATGCGGGCCTTCACCATGGCCGAGTTGACAGCCCTCAAAGGCCCTGAAATGGCCAGGCCCTGGCTCAATTCAAGCGAGGCGGCCTGCACCAAGTCGTCCGGATTGAGTACCACCGGAACCCGTGTTTTTTGCGCGGTCTGCTGGGCTTGTAAAGCGGCCTTCTGCGCTTGGCGTGAGGAAAGTGTTCGCACGGCGCCTGCCACCAGCAAGGCAGCAACCAGGCCGATAACGACCCATTTGACTCGAAGTTTCATCAGGTAATAGGAGGAGTGGGGGAAATTGAGGGAAGGCGCATGCACATGCCCTTGAGGATGGTTTCAACCTGGACGGCCAGATAGTCTTCTGGCACCAATTGCGCATTGGCATCACAACATGCGCCCAGTGAGTGCTTCCACATTGCTAGAAACATCATGGGGGCCAATATGACGTAAACCCCATATTGCATGTCCATGGGGGCAAACTCGCCGCTGTCCACGCCACGCTGCAGCACCCGCGCGATCAATCGGTTGCCAGGCTCTATGACCTCTTGCTGGTAGAAAACCGCTAGCTCCGGAAAGTTGCCGGACTCACTCATCATGAGCTTGGAGATGCCGGAGGCTTTGGTGGCGCCCAGTCGCTCCCACCAGGACGTCATGCAAAAGCGGAGCAAATCGGCAGCGCTGCCCTGGAATTCGTCCATTTCCTTGGACCACTCGGTGAATCGGACGGAAATATTCTCTCGGACCACTGCCTTGAACAACTCTTCCTTGCTGGAAAAGTACAAAAACAAGGTGCCCTTCGATACGCCCGCGCGTTTGGCCACCTCTTCGGCGCGGGTGGCCGCAAATCCTTTTTCAACAAACAGGTCAAGTGCGGCGTCCAGCAATTCACCGGGGCGTGCTTCCTTGCGCCGCTCGCGCTTGCCCTGCGCTTTGGTTTTGGATTTGCAAATAAGGTTAGAAAAAATCATGCAGTTAATGACTGTTGGGTTATTAGTGTATCGATGACTTCAAAGCGCTGTCAATTGATCGTGAACAAGAATTTCGCAGTCATGGCATCTATTGCTGCTCAAACGGAGAAGCCGGACGCTCGTAACCCGGTCGTATTTGTCAACAAGGTTTTTGGTTTATCCTCAGGTTTGCATGGATTCAGGTTCTTCACATCCGGCTTCCTTGCGGCAGCTTAGCTTGACGCTAGTGATCGGTCTTGTTACCGCGACTACTTTCATCGTGGCCGCCTGTTTTGTTGCGTTCAGCTTGTTTCCGATGGCAAGGCAGATTGCGCAAGACCATTTTGATCACGCCCGGATTCGAGTTGAATCCGATTTGAATGCCGCTTTCGAACCCCCGGTGGCACTGCTCGAAATGAGTCAACTTTGGTTGGCTGGTGAAGCGCCTGATCTGGCGTCACCGGTGGCTTTCAATCGTTTGTTTCAGCCCGTGTTGGAAAAATCGCCCCAAATTACATCGGTGGTGGCGGGAACCTCCACGGGGCAGGGTTGGTTGCTGCTGCAGCAAACGGATGGGACCTGGCGCAACCGGATGACGGATGTGCCGCGCTGGGGTCATCGACACCTGTTAATTGACCGCCGCGCCGACGGTAGTTTGTCACGTGAGTGGCGCGAGCAAGACTACGACCCGCGTCGACGCCCCTGGTTTCAGCCCCGTCGTGGCTGGCGCCACGACGGGGCTCATGGGTTGGACCGCACCCTACGTGTTCTTCACGACGGGTGACCCGGGTATCACGGCTTCGCTGGGCATGCCGCTGGTGGATGGCCGCAGTTTGGTGATTGGCCTGGACCTGAAACTCAGTGATCTGTCCTACAGCACGCTGAATGCCAAGGTGGGAAAAACCGGCATGGCGCTGGTGATGACTGACGACGAGCGCGTACTCGCATTACCGGCCCGACCGGCAGGTGTTGACGATGCCACATGGAAGGCACTCATCCTTAAACCCGTGTCTGAGTTGTCATTGGTCCCCGTGAATGCGGCGCTGGCGGCGTGGCGATCTCATGGGCGGAATACGTCAGGTGTATTTGAGTTTGCTTCAGGCGCGCAGGCGTGGCTCGTGACCATTCAGCCCTATCAACTGGGGGCACAGCGGTTTTGGGTGCTCACACTGGCACCAGAAACTGATTTTTCGCCCAATTGGCGACCGATTCTGACCGCGCTGGCGGTTGCACTCTTGTTGTTGCTGGGTGTCACGGCCTGGGTCGTGAAAACTCAAATCAAGCGCTTGACGCTTCCATTGGAGGCCTTGGCGGCAGCGAACAACAAAATAGGGCAGCTGGACTTTCAAGAGGCCGCCCCGGTGGAGAGCAATGTGCTGGAGATCGGGCAACTTGCCAAGGCACACTCGATGATGCGGGAGATCTTGCGTGGCAATCAGACCATGCTGGCCGAGCAGGCGAAGGAGTTGCGTCGACAAAACGATGTCTTGAATGTGATCGTGAACTACTTCCCGGGCGGCGTCACGATGGTGGACGAAGAGATGCGCGTCATTGTGCGCAACGCCAAGTTCCAGCAGTTGCAGGCCTTGCCGGACCATGTGTTGGCTGGGAGAGTTGTTCTATTTGAAGACATCATCCGTCACAACGTCTTGCGGGGCGACTACGGCCCGGGTGACCCTGAACAACTGTTGGCAGATCGAATGGTCTTGACTCGCAGTGGCGAGCCCTATCTCATTGAGCGAGAGTTCACCAATGGGCGGGTGCTGGAGATTCGCGGCTTGCCATTGCCCGGCGGCGGATTTTTGTCCAGCTATGTTGACGTCACAGAGCGCAAGGCCATAGAGGAAAAGCTGCGTCTGGCCGCCAGTGTTTTCACGCACACCAGCGAGGCCATCACGATCACCGAAGCAGACGGAACCATCATTGATGTGAATGAAGCGTTCACCCGGATCACCGGCTATAGCCGGGAAGAAGCCCTGGGCCAGCGCACCAGCCTGCTGAATTCGGGCCGCCACAACAGGGCCTTCTACACCGCGATGTGGCGCGACTTGCTTGATCAAGGCCATTGGCACGGCGAGATCTGGAACCGGCACAAACATGGCGAGCCCTATGCGGTCATGCTGACGATCAATGCGGTGCGTGGCAACCATGGTGGCGTCGAACAATATGTGGCCCTGTTCTCTGACATCACGGCACTCAAGCAGCATCAGGCTCAGTTGGAGCACATTGCCCACTATGACGCGCTGACCAACCTGCCCAACCGGGTGTTGCTGGCCGACCGTTTGCACCAAGGTCTGGCACAGGCCCAGCGCCGGGGGCAATTGCTGGCGGTGGCGTATCTTGATCTGGACGGCTTCAAGGCCATCAACGATGTCCATGGCCATGATGTGGGCGATCAGGTTCTCGTGGTGCTGTCCGAACTGATGCGGCAGACCTTGCGTGAGGGTGACACTTTGGCTCGCCTGGGTGGCGACGAGTTTGTGGCGGTGCTGGTGGACTTGGCCGACGTGGCCGCCTGCGAACCCATGTTGACCCGGTTGTTGGCCGCTGCTGCGCAGCCGGTTGCGGTGGCGGACGGTACGGTACAAGTTTCAGCCAGTCTGGGCGTGACGTTTTATCCGCAAATGGGAGAGGTCGATGCGGATCAGTTGCTGCGACAGGCCGATCAGGCCATGTACCAGGCGAAATTGGCAGGGCGCAATCGCTACTTTGCCTTCGATGCCGATGAGGACCGCAGTGTGCGGGGGCACCACGATAGCCTGGACCGCATTGGGCGTGCGATTGCAGACGGCGAGTTGGTTCTTCACTATCAGCCCAAGGTGAACCTTCGCACCGGACAGATCATTGGCGTGGAAGCGTTGGTTCGGTGGCAGCACCCGGAAAAAGGGCTGTTGGCGCCGGCCTTGTTTCTACCGCTCATCGAGGACCACCCTCTGGCGATCGATTTGGGGGAGTGGGTGATTCGCACGGCGTTGGCACAAGTGGCGAGCTGGCAACGGGCCGGGTTGCACCTGCCCGTGAGCGTCAACATTGGGGCCCGCCAGTTGCAGCAGCCCAATTTCTCGGAAAGACTCCAGGCCTTGCTATGGGCCTGTCCATCGGTTGTGCCGGGTGACTTGGAGCTGGAGGTGCTGGAAACCAGTGCATTGGAGGATGTGGCGCTGGTGTCCCACGTGATTGAGGCCTGTCGGGCCATTGGTGTCAAGTTTGCCCTGGATGATTTTGGCACCGGGTATTCGTCATTGACGTACCTCAAGCGCCTGCCCGTCACCCTGCTCAAGATCGATCAGAGTTTTGTGCGTGACATGCTTGACGACCCGGATGATCTGGCCATTTTGCAGGGCGTGATTGGTCTGGCCAGTGCGTTCCGGCGGGAGGTCATTGCCGAAGGGGTGGAGACCGTGGCGCATGGTGTGATGCTGCTTCAATTGGGTTGTGAGTTGGCGCAGGGCTATGGAATTGCCCGGCCCATGGCGGCGGAAAACGTTCCGGCCTGGTGTGCCGCGTGGCGCCCCGACGCGGCGTGGCTGAATCGGCCTCCAGTGGGGCGAGAGGCCTTGCCGTTATTGTTCGTCAGGGCCGAACTGCGGGCTTGGGTGATTGGCGTCGAGGCTTACCTGAGAGGCGCGCGCATGACCCCCCCGCCGATGGATGTGCATCAATGCCAATTGGGTCAATGGATTGATACCGGTGGGCGTCAGCGATATGGCGTGCATCAGCGTTTTCAGCGGATTGATGCCATGCACCAGGAACTACACCAACTCTCCCGAGAGCTGGTGGGGAGCCTGGACCGGGCTCACGCTTTGAACCGCCTACCCGCCCTGTACGCACTGCGCAATGGCCTGCAAACCGAGCTAAACGCCCTGATGCAGGATTTGCAGTCGCTACCATGATTGACTATTGGTTTGCCGGGGGAACTTTCATCAAAGTGTCGTATCCTACCGGTCCACTGGAGAGCCTGCGTCGTTCGCTTTCGTTCGACCCTTTCTGCCTCTCTTGCCTCATTTTGATTTCACATGTCTCTTTCTTCATTTAATCGCCGTCAATTGCTGGCGTTCAGTGCAACTGCACTTTCTCTTCCCGCTGTGGCCTTGGCGCCGCGTCCGGGCCGTCTGGTGGTCGTTGGCGGGGCCGAAGATCGCCTGAAAGACAAAATTATCCTGCGCCGATTTCTGTCACTTTGTGGCGGGGAAAACGCGAATATATTGGTGCTGACCGCAGCCAGTTCTGATCAACCAGCGGCATGGCGTGGATACGACCAGGTGTTTCGGGAAATGGGCGCGACCCAAACAACCCACCTGCCCATTTACACCCAGGAAGATGCAAACTCGGCCGACACCGTCAACCGGATTTTGAGTGCTGATGGCATTTTCATGAGCGGTGGAGATCAGCGCCGTTTGATGGAGCGACTTTCGAATACCGAGGCAGAACGGGCCATGCACACCGCCTTTCACCTGCGTCGCTGCTGCATTGGCGGCACGAGTGCCGGTGCGGCTGTGATGTCACACATCATGTTGGCCGAGGGGGGCACGCCAGTGTTGCCCAAAAAAGATGCCGCGGTATTGGAGGAAGGGCTGGGCTTTGTTCCGAACGCGATCATCGATCAACACTTCTCAGAGCGCCGCCGTCTGGGCCGGTTAATGTCGGTGCTGGCCCAGCGCCCGGACCTGTTGGGGGTGGGTATTGATGAAGACACCGCCCTGATCATTGAGCGCGGCACCGGCGTCGAGGTTGTCGGCAAAGGGGTGGTCACATTGATCGATGGCCGGCGCATGCGTTCGAATTTTGGCGCGGCCGCTGCGAGCGAACATCTGGAGATGCTGGGAGTTACCCTGCATGTGCTGCCTGCGGGCAACCGCTACAGCAGCGTTGTGGACGAAACCAGCGGGAGCAGCCGCCTACCTAGGTCATTGCGCAGCGCCATTGCTGAACTGGTGGCGCCCGGGCCCATTCGCGGTTGATGGTGAATTTTCTTGGTATTTTTTGAAAGATGATTTTGATGAAAATAGTGCTTTCTCTCCTTATCATTGTTGCGCAAGCAGCTACTGTTTCGATAGCGGCCACCGAGCACGGTGACAAGGAACGGGAGGTCGATATCGCCCGTCATCAAGCCATGGCCAGCGCACACAACAACGCGGCCAAGTGTCTGGCTTCGGGTGAAAAAGAAAATGTGTGCGAACAGGCCCTTCAAGCCGCCTGTCGCGGCTTGGCTATTGGAAAAACCTGCGGCATGAAACACGCCCACTGACGGGGCGAGCCAGTGCCACCACCCTGTGATCTCGCCCAATAGGTGGCGAACCCGCCGGTGATCGGCCAGTTCTTGATCCAGGTCACGGTGGCCTGATCGCTTGGGGATGATAGTGCAGAGGTCAGCGCATGAAGCGCTGCTGTAATCCAATACAAGCAAGGGGGTTCTTATGAAAGCGTTGTCCGACCTGTTTTCCACGGACTATGGCCTGATGACGGTGGCAGGTCTCACGTTCATGATTGGTATGGGCGTTTGGTTCGTCCGTTATTTCATGCGCAAGATTGACGAAGATGCGAAAGCGGCTGGCTTGCCAGACCGGTGAAAAAGAGGTGCCTGCGACAATTTGCGCCTCTAAAGCCTTTAAAAGGGCGGCGGTTTTGATGCCGCGGCTAGACTAAAAGATTGTGTCAATTTCAACTTTTCTAGGGGAATGATTTGTTAAATAGCGATCTTGCGACCGAATTCAACAGCCTGCTGCCAGGCCAAACCACTTCAGAGGGCCCTTCCCGGAGAACGGCCCTTAAAACCGCACTGGGCGTTGGGTATGCGGCTGCCGCGATGCCTATCGTCGCGCAAACCGCCATCAACACTCCAAGTGATGGCCTGAACGTCGGCGAAGTTAATTTCGAAGTCAATGGCTTCAAAGTACCGATGTATTTCGCGGCCCCGGCGGGCAAGAAAAATCTGCCCGTGGTGCTGGTGATCCAGGAGATTTTTGGCGTGCACGCCCACATTGCAGATGTCTGCCGGCGTTTTGCCAAGGCTGGCTATTTGGCGATTGCGCCAGAGTTGTACGCCCGTCAAGGTGACCCTAGCCAATATGGCGAGATTAGCAAATTGATGTCCGAAGTCGTGGCCAAAGTGCCAGATGCGCAGGTCATGGCTGATCTGGACGGCGCGGTTCAATGGGCGGGTGCCCATGGTGGCAACTTGGCCAAGGTGGCAATTACCGGGTTTTGCTGGGGCGGGCGGATCACCTGGCTGTACGCGGCTCACGGCCCCGTGAAGGCAGGTGTGGCGTGGTATGGGCGTTTAGTCGGCGCTGCATCCCCTTTGACGCCCAAGCACCCTGTAGAGCTGGCGGGCCAATTGAAGGCGCCCGTGCTGGGGCTCTATGGTGGTGAGGACGGAGGCATTCCGCTGACGACCGTGAACCAAATGAAAGAAGCACTGGTTGAAGCGGGCGTAAAGGGTAACAAAGCTGCCAAAGGCAGCGAGTTTGTGGTTTACCGTGATGCACCGCACGCCTTTAATGCCGATTACCGGGCCAGTTACCGCAAGGACGCCGCCGAAGATGGGTTCAAGCGAGCCTTGGCGTGGTTCAAGTCGAACGGCGTGATGTGATCCTGTATTGATCAAAATAACAAGGCCGCCGTCGGGCGGCCTTGTTATTTGTGAGTCGGCCCATCAATTGCCAGATTCCTGCCTCACAATCATGGGCTTGAAAATTGAGGCGTCAACCGTGCTTTCTCTCCCATCCACTCATCGGTATCTGCTATGGTTTTAGTCGCAATTTTGACCGGCACCCTGCTGGCCGGTATTGGCAGCGTTTGGCTGGCTGCCTTGTTGGGGTTTGGGGTGCTGGCCAAGTACACGCAGCACATGCTGAGCATGGCGGCCGGTGCCTTGCTGGCCACCGCTTTCATGCACCTTCTGCCCGAGGCCTTCGAAAGCCAGTCCGGTGCAGACGACTTGTTTCTGACCTTGCTCATCGGCTTGGTTTTCTTTTTTCTGCTCGATAAGGCCGAGTTGTGGCACCACGGCCATGAGCACCACCACGGGGATGTGGTGGATGCCCACGCTTCACATGATCATGCACATGGCCACGGGCATTCTCATGTTCCCAAGGCCGGCAGCTGGGCGGTGTTGACGGGCGACAGCGTGCATTGTTTTGGTGACGGAGTCCTTATTGCGTCCGCCTTTATGGCGGACATGCGCCTGGGTGTCATCGCGTCATTGGCGGTGTTGGCCCACGAAGTTCCTCACCACATGGGGGATTTGATGGTGCTGAGAACGGGCACCAACAACAAGAAAATGGCCTTGGTCAAAGTCTCACTCGCCGGCGCCGTGACCGCGCTGGGTGGTTTGCTTGGCTATTGGCTGGTGGACCAGTTGCATGACTATCTGCCCTACTTTTTGGTCATTGCCAGCAGCAGCTTTGTCTATGTGGCCCTGGCCGACTTGATTCCCCAGCTGCAAAAGCGATTAAGCGCCCGAGAAACCGCCGCCCAAATTGTCTGGCTGATGACGGGGATTGGCCTGGTGACTGTGGTCAGCCGGCTGGCGCACTAAGCCCCGGTCCTGGCGGGCCTAGCCCTTGGCGACAGGGCGGCTCGGGTCGCTGCACCATTCGCTCCAGCTGCCTGCATACAGCGCGGTTTTACCCAAGCCGGCTACCTCCATGGCGATGATGTTGGGCACGGCGCTGACCCCACTGCCGCAGTGATGCACCACTGTTGCAGGGTCGCGACCGTCCAGCAGGGTCTCAAACTCGGCACGCAAGTCAGATGCGGATTTGAATGTGCCGTCTGCATTGAAGTTGAGCGAGAAAGGCCGATTTAGCGCACCCGGAATGTGACCGGCCACGGGGTCCAGCGGCTCGACCTCGCCTCGGTACCGCGGCGCGCCCCGAGCGTCGATCAAGGTCTGAGTCGATTTTTGTAGATTGACTGCTATCGTATTGGTAGTTGCTAGCGCAGTATTTTCGGGGGCCAGAGGCATATTTTCGTTGAATTTGATTGCCGTCAAGTCCAGCTCGGTCGCGCTGTCGGTAGGGCCGCCTAGCGCTTGCCAGGCTTGCAGGCCGCCGTCCAGTACGGCCACTTTGTCATGGCCCATCCATTTCAGCATCCACCACAAGCGGCCGCAGTAATTGACACCTTGGCGGTCATACACAACCACTTGCAGGGCGGGGGTTAGTCCAATGTGATCGAGCCACGCCGCAAATGTGGCCCGTGAGGGCAGGGGGTGACGACCACCGGATGCAGCGTCGGAGGCAGATTTGGCGGCGCTGAGGTGGCGATCCAGGTCCGCCCGCACAGCACCGGGAATGTGGGCCTGCAGGTACTGCAGGTCCCCCGCACCGGCTTGCATTAGCTCAAAGCTGCAGTCAAACACCATTGGCGGCTGGGCGCTGCCGAACAAGGTTTGAAGTTGATGTGCGGAGATCAGGGTGGTGTACATCGCCAGCTTTCAGTTGAAGGGAAATAGATCAGGGGTCTTGGGCCGGGGCCGTCAAAGCCATGCGAGAGCGCAGCACGGTCGCAACCAGCCCGCTGCTCACGATCAGCGCAATGCCCGCCCAGCCCACCAGCGCAATCTGGTCGCCAAACAAGATCAAACCATAGATGGCGGCAAACACAATGCCGGAGTACTGCAGGTTGGCCACCAGCATGGTGGGACCACGACTGTAGGCGCGCGTCATGCACCATTGGCCCAGAGAGGCGAGCACGCCAATGGGCACCAACCAGGCAGCGGCCTGCCAAGTGACTTGCGCCCAGGGCGTAAATCCGTCAATCAAGGTGGACGCCAGACCGACCGCGGCGGTGCAAAGCGCAAAGTAAAACACGGTGCGTGCCTCGGGCTCGCCCAGCTTCCCCAAGGCGGTGACCTGCAGATAAGCCAAGGCCGCGCCCATGCCAGACAGCAGGCCGACCAAGCCGGCAAACAATTGGTTTTGGTCCAGCGTGGGGCGCAAGATCATGATCACCCCCGCAAAGCTGGCCAGCACGCTGGCAAGCAAGGGCCCCTGGCGCTCCGGGTGGCCGTACAAGACAGCGCCACCAACGATGAAGGCGGCCACCCAGACGCCACTCATGTAATTGAGGGTCATGGCGGTGGCCAGTGGCAGGTGGGCAATGGCGTAAAACCAGGCACTCAAAGACAGAACGCCAATCAGTGCGCGCCAGGCATGCATCATGGGGACGGTGGTGGCCAGCGTGGTGCCACGGGCTCTCAGTACAAAGCCCATGAAGATCACACTGACGATGCCACGGTAAAAGACGAGCTCAAAGGTGCTAAAGCTACCTGAAGCCACCTTGATGCCTACTGCCATGGTGGCAAAAAAGAAGGCGGCCAACACCATCCAGAGTGCTTGCATGCTGTGTTAACTCCGCATCTGTCGGCGGTACCAGTCGTGAAAGTGCTGCATGCCGTCTTCCATGGGGCTTTGGTAGGGTCCGACTTCGTTGTCACCCCGCGCCAGCAGGGCTTTCCGGCCAGCATCCATGCGTTCACCGATCTCGTCGTCTTCGATGCAGGTTTCCATGTAAGCCGCTTGCTGGGCCTCCACAAATTCACGCTCAAAAGCGGCGATGTCTTCCGGGTAGTAGAACTCGACCATGTTCATGGTCTTGTTCGGCCCCATGGGGTGCAGGGTGGACACGGTCAGCACATGCGGGTACCACTCCACCATGATGTGGGGGTAGTAGGTGAGCCAGATCGCACCTTGCTTGGGGGGCTCGCCGCCCCGGTAGTCACTCAAGGCGTTTTGCCAGCGCTGATAGACCGGACTGCCTGCCGGGCCGCTCTGATCTGCCGCACCGACGGTTTGCACCGAATAGTGGTCTTTGAATTCCCAGCGCAGGTCGTCGCAGGAAACGAAACCACCCAGACCCGGGTGAAAGGGCCCGACGTGATAGTCCTCCAGATAAACCTCAATAAAGGTTTTCCAGTTGTAGTTGCACTCGTGCATCTCGACCTTGTCCAGCACGAAGCCAGTGAAGTCGAGGTCGGCGCGTGGGCCCATATCCGCCAGATCGGCGTCAATGTCGCGGCCGTTGTTTTCAAACAGCAGCCCGTTCCATTCACGCAACGGATAGTTGTTCAGGTTCAGACACGGATCGTTGGCAAAGTGCGGCGCGCCAATCAGCGTGCCTACCGGATTGGGTCCACTGCCGCTGTAGGTCCAGCGGTGCAGCGGGCACACGATGTTGCCACCGGCCGTGCCGGCGCCGGTGTGGTTCACTGAGCCACGTCCGCGCAACATCAGCGCCTGACGGTGGCGGCAGACGTTAGAGATGAGCTCAATCCCCCCAGGGGTGCGCACCAGCGCTCGCCCTTCACCTTCTTGCGGCAGGGCGGCGTAATCGCCCACATTTGGCACACTGAGGGCATGCCCCACATAGCGTGGCCCGAGCTCAAAGAGGGTGGCCATCTCGCGCTTGTAAAGCGCCTCGTCAAAATAACTTGAAACGGGAAGCTGGGTCGTGGCGTTGACTAACTTCGCCGGATGCCGCATGGATATTACGTTTGCGAGCATGTCGTCACTCTCTGCAGAGTGGTTTTTGCACAGATGTTGCACAACTCGGTCCTTCTAGGATGCAAAAAACCCCTCAGTGAGGGGCTTGAAGGGCAGCTACCTCGAGAGCTGCCGGGATATCTATTCTAACTGCTGGGTGTTTTTGCCGGTTCCGACCCCTTAGTCTCCATCAAGCATGGGCTTTGGAGGGGAGCCCCGTGGAACGCGTTTTTGTGTTTTGAGCTGTGTCCGCGACCCCGCTGTCGCGCTATGCGGCCGGTTGACGCCTGGTTTATGGGGTTAATTTGGAGAGGATGACCCCCCAGCGCCTAAAATCCGGGTTTCGACTGAAGGATGTGATTGCCCCATGGCCACTGCTGCTAAACCCCCGTCCAATGCTCCGGCCAGCTATGAAGCGGCCCTGGAAGAGTTAGAGCAGTTGCTGGCGCGGCTGGAATCGGGCGACATGCCGCTGGCACAGCTTCTCACGCAATACCAGCGTGGCGCCACGCTGCTGAAGTACTGTCGCGACCAGTTGGAAGCTGTGGAGGGGCAGATCAAGGTATTGGACCAAGGCCCACTCAAAACATGGACACCTGAGTAAAGATGGCAACGGTTTTTGACCTGACGGCCTGGAACGCCGCGCAATTGGTGCGTGTCGAGCAGGCCTTGAATCAATGGGTAACGGCAGATGCGCCAGTGGGCGTGGACCACGGGGCGCCCGCGGCGTTGGTAGAGGCCATGCGTTATGCCGTGCTGGATGGCGGCAAGCGCTTGCGCCCCTTGCTCGTCATGGCCGCGTGGGAGGCGGTGTGTGGCGATGCGCCACTGGCCAGTCACGATGCCGAGTCGGCCATGCGTGCCGCGTGCGCGGTGGAACTGATTCATGCCTATTCCCTGGTCCATGACGATATGCCTTGCATGGACAACGATGTGCTGCGCCGGGGCAAGCCCACGGTGCATGTGAAGTTTGGCGAAGCCAGCGCCCTGCTGGCCGGCGACGCCTTGCAGGCCTTGGCGTTTGAGTTGTTGACTCCGGAAAGCGCGACCATGGCCGGCGAACGACAAGCCTTGCTGTGCCGCTTGTTGGCTCGCGCCGCGGGCAGCGGTGGCATGGCGGGTGGGCAAGCCATTGATTTGGCCAGCGTCGGCGTGAATTTGACGGAAAACCAGTTGCGTGAAATGCACCGCCTCAAAACTGGCGCTTTGCTGGAAGCCAGTGTCATGATGGGCGCGGCTTGTGGCCAGGCATCGCCAAAGACCTTGTCAGCGCTGCAAAGCTATGGCGCGGCCATGGGATTGGCGTTTCAGGTCGTGGACGATATTCTGGATGTGACGGCGGACTCTGCCACGCTGGGAAAAACGGCGGGGAAAGATGCCGAGCAGGACAAGCCCACTTATGTGTCGCTGATGGGGTTGGAGCGCTCAGCGGCGTTCGCCCAGGAATTGTTGACACAGGCACGTTTGGCCTTGGCTGAGAGCGGGTTGTCAAATACCGACGCGTTGCAAGGCCTGGCAGACATGGTCGTCAACCGCGCGAGTTGAGCAAGTCGTGATTCACGGTTTGTACCTCGATATTTATGAGAAATTGGCTGCTAGCGCTGTTAAAACAAGCGTTGGAAGCTACTAAAACGATAGCGTATGTTGAATAATTTGTACCCACTGCTAAATACCATCAATGACCCCGTGGCCTTGCGTCTGCTGCCGCGCGGCCAATTGACGCAGTTGGCGGACGAGTTGCGAGCCTACGTGCTGAACAGTGTCGCCAAAACCGGGGGGCACCTCAGCTCCAACCTGGGCACCGTCGAGCTCACCTTGGCCTTGCACTACGTGTTCAATACGCCGCATGACCGTGTGGTGTGGGATGTGGGCCATCAAACTTACCCGCACAAAATATTGACCGGTCGGCGTGACCGCATGGATTCCCTGCGTCAAATGGGCGGCTTGAGTGGTTTTCCCCAACGCGCCGAGAGCGAGTACGACGACTTTGGCACCGCCCACTCCAGCACCTCCATTTCCGCCGCGCTGGGCATGGCACTGGCCGCGAAAATCAAGGGCGAAGATCGCCGGGCCATTGCGGTCATTGGTGACGGCGCGCTGACGGCAGGCATGGCGTTTGAGGCGCTGAACAATGCCGGCGTGGCGGACTGCAACCTGCTGGTCATCCTGAATGACAACGACATGAGCATCAGCCCCCCCGTGGGCGCTTTGAACCGCTACCTGGCCAAGCTGATGAGTGGCCAGTTTTACGCTGCCGCCAAGAATGCAGGCAAAACGGTTCTCAAAGGCGCACCGCCCCTGTTCGAGTTGGCGAAACGCTTCGAGGAAACCGCCAAAGGCATGGTGGTGCCCGCCACCTTGTTTGAAAAGTTTGGATTCAACTACATCGGCCCCATTGATGGTCATGACCTGGATTCCCTGATTCCGACGTTGGAAAACATCAGCCACTTGAAGGGCCCTCAGTTCCTTCATGTGGTCACCAAAAAAGGCCAAGGCTATAAATTGGCCGAGGCCGACCCTGTGGCTTACCATGGTCCCGGCAAATTTGATCCGGCCGTCGGCTTGCAAAGCCCCAAGACGCCAAGCAAGCAAACCTTCACTCAGGTGTTTGGCCAGTGGCTGTGTGACATGGCTGCCAAAGACAATCGACTGGTTGGCATCACGCCTGCCATGCGAGAAGGTTCCGGCATGGTGGAGTTTGAGAAGCGATTTCCTCAGCGCTACTTTGATGTGGGTATCGCCGAACAACATGCTGTCACCTTTGCCGCTGGTCTGGCCTGCGAAGGGCTGAAGCCAGTGGTGGCGATCTACTCGACCTTTCTACAACGCGGCTACGATCAGTTGATTCATGACGTGGCAATTCAAAACCTGCCGGTCGTTTTTGCACTGGACCGCGCCGGTCTGGTGGGGGCCGACGGCGCCACTCATGCCGGTGCTTACGACATTCCGTTCCTGCGATGCATTCCCAACATCAGCGTCGCCTGCCCCGCGGACGAAAACGAATGCCGGCAGTTGCTCAGCACTGCCTTTGAGCAGGATCACCCGGTGGCGGTGCGTTATCCCCGTGGCGCGGGCGCGGGCATTGCGCCCCAAGCCAGTCTTGAGGGGCTACCCTTTGGCAAGGGGGAAGTCAAACGCCAAGGCAAGGGCGTGGCCATTCTCGCCTTTGGAACATTGTTGTATCCAGCGCTGGAGGCCGCGCAGGCGCTCAATGCCACCGTGGTCAATATGCGATGGGTGAAGCCGCTGGACACAGTATTGCTGTTGCAGGTCGCCGCCGAGAACGATGCCTTGGTGACGGTGGAAGAGGGCGCTGTGATGGGCGGCGCCGGCAGTGCTGTGCTTGAGGCGCTACAAGCCGGTGGCGTCGTCAAGCCCGTTCTGCAGTTGGGATTGCAGGACGAGTTCATTGAACATGGCGACCCCGCCAAGCTGTTGGCTCTGCAGGGACTGGACGCGAGCGGGATTCAGACGTCGGTGGCAAATCGCTTTGCGGCCCATTTGGATACCTCGCTGCCAGCGTTGAAGGCTGTGGCCTGAGCGGCATCAAACGCACCCGCGGGTCATGCTGACGTCCGCTGACAGCTTACTGTCAGGCCCGCAAGGGAAAACCCCCGGGACGCGGGCGTATCAGATTCCTACAATAGAGAATGACTCTCAACAGTCGTCGCCCTGCAAGTTTGGCAGGGCGTGATGTTTACCAATAACTTCAGGAGTGAATTCAATGGATCGTCGTTCCGTTATTAAAAACGCTGGTATCGCTGGCGTGCTGGCCGCAGGTGCAGCACCCGCTGCCTTTGCTCAGGGCGCCACTATTCGTTGGCGCTTGGCTTCCAGCTTCCCGAAGGCCTTGGACACAATTTATGGCGCGGCCGAGTCCTTCGCCAAGCGGGTGGGCGAGATGTCTGGTGGCAAGTTCATCATCACCGTGCATGCCGGCGGCGAGCTGATGCCCGCGTTTGGTGTCGTTGACGGTGTGCAAAATGCCACGGTTGAAATGGCACATACGGCACCGTACTACTTCCACGGCAAGGATGAGACCTTTGCCTTGGCCTGTGCGATTCCGTTTGGATTGAACAGTCGACAAATGACGGCTTGGATGTATGACGGCAATGGTCTCAAGCTGACGCGCGAGTTCTACGCCAAGTACAACATCATCAACTTCCCCATGGGCAATACGGGTGCCCAAATGGGCGGCTGGTACCGCAAGCCAATCAAGTCCGTTGAGGACATCAAAGGCCTGAAAATGCGCCTGGGCGGCTTCGCTGGCCGCGTGATGGAGCGCATGGGTGCCATTCCCCAAAACATTCCTGGCGGCGAGGTTTACCAAGCCCTGGAAAAAGGCACGATTGACGCTGCCGAATGGGTCGGACCTTATGATGACCAGAAGCTGGGCTTCAATAAAGTTGCTCCGATCTATCACTACCCAGGATGGTGGGAGGGCGGCCCTCAGCTGGACTTGTTCGTCAATGACAAAGCCTTCGCTTCCTTGTCGCCAGAATACAAAGCCATGATCGAGAACGCGGCTGCGTACGCCCACACGGAAATGCAGGCCAAGTACGATGCCCGCAATCCTAAGGCGTTGAAGGAATTGGTTGCTGCCAAGACGCAAGTTCTTCCATTCCCGAAAGATGTGATGGATTTGGCATTCAAAGAGTCCATGGCTCTTTATGCAGAAATCAGTGCCAAGAACGCGAGCTGGAAAAAGATGTACGACGATTACGCTGCGTTCCGTAAAGACCAGAACTTGTGGTTCCGCTTCACTGAAGCCCGTTTTGACGGCTTTATGCAGTCACAAAAACTGTAAACGCCTTCAGCGTTCATAGTAAAAACCGCGCTAAGGCGCGGTTTTTTTGTGCCCAAAGCAGCGTCTCCTTCGTGCCTAGGCGGCTGACCCGGGGCGTACCCATGTCTTCTCAGCCGTTCAGCGTCTTGGGGAGTCGGGAATAGATACCTGATAGGCCTGGAGGGAGTGAATTGGGTGACCGTACGATTAAACGGGGGCACGGAGCCCGTTTCACTGGATCGCTCGGGAAGGCTGCTCTGAAACTGACGTAGAGATAGAGATCTGACCCCGCTGCACAGCGTGGATTTCTTGTCTTGAAAAGGTGACAGCCTTCCACCTATCGGTGGATGAGTTTGCAAGCTGCTTCCGTCAATAAAAAACCGCGCCAAGGCGCGGTTTTTTATTGATAGAGCCCGCCCTCAGGCCGGGCTCTATTGACCATAAAGGGCTGCTATTTCCCTGCGGCCTTCTTGGCTGCAGCCTTGTCAATGGCCTCTTGCATCACCGCCATGGGGTCCAGAGGTTTGACCTCTTCTTTGCCCATATCGTCCATCGCATCCATAGGGTCCGAAGAAGAGGGCTCAGTGAACCCACCTTGTAACAACTCCATGACGTCCGCATTGCTGAGCTTCTTTTCCTTCTCGAAGTTACCCGTCACGAGCGTCGGGTACATCATGATGGCCACAATCATCATGAGTTGCAGACAGATGAAGGCGATGGAGCCTTTGTAGATCTCATTGGTCGTCACAGCTTTGATGTCCTCGCCCGTCACCCGGTCCTTGTAATCGAACTTGGCGGCCACACTGCGTAGGTAGAACAGGGCGAAGCCAAACGGCGGGGTGAGGAACGAAGTCTGCAAGTTCATGGCAATGATCACGCCAAACCAAATCATGGCCTGGTCAGCGGTCATGCCAGGAATCAGTCCAGGCAAAATCTTCTCGGCCACGGGCGCCAATAAGGGAATCACGATGAACGCGATCTCAAAGAAGTCAATGAACATGCCCAGAATGAAGACCAGGATGTTGACCACTATCAGAAAGCCCCAGCCGCCGCCTGGCATGTCGTGAAACAAGCTCTCAACCCAAATGTGGCCGTCAGCTGCATTGAATGTGAAGCTGAACACGGTGGAGCCGATCAGGATGAACAGCACGAAAGACGCCAGTTTGGCCGTATTGTCCAGCGCTTGGTTCAACAGTGGCCATGACAGGCGGCGTTTGCCGACGGCCAGAATCAGAGCGCCCAACGCGCCCATCGCGCCACCTTCGGTCGGTGTTGCCACACCTAAAAAGATCGTGCCCAAGACCAGAAAGATCAGGATCAGCGGTGGCATCAAGACAAAAGTGACTTGCTCGGCCAGGCGAGAGAGCAAGCCCATGCCCGACACCCGGTTGAAGATGGCCAGAACCAGGCCAGTGATGGATGCCAGCGTCATGGACATGATCACCACTTCATCTCCAGCCGATGGCATGCTGCGCTCCAGCCACTGGGTCATGAGGCCATCGTGCACGTGCGCCCATCCAAACCCGACTGCTGCGCAAATGACGAACAGGGCGAGTAGTGAGATATGGCCGGAGTTGCCATTCTTTTCCCGGTAAATACGGGCTTCAACAGGCAAAGCTGGCACCAGTTTGGGCTGAAAAATAGCGACGACCACGATGAACAGAATGTACAGACCCACCAGCAACAAGCCAGGTAACAGCGCGCCGGAGTACATGTCGCCTACAGAACGACCCAACTGGTCAGCCAGAACAATCAGAACGAGAGACGGTGGAATCGCCTGCGCCAGTGTTCCCGAGGCGGTGATCGCCCCCGTTGCGATGACCCGGCTGTAGCCGTATCGAAGCATGATGGGCAGGGAAATCAAACCCATTGAGATTACTGCCGCGGCGACGACACCGGTGGTCGCTGCCAGCAAGGCGCCGACCAGAATAACGGCAATGGCCAGACCGCCACGCAAGGGGCCAAACACCTGCCCAACGGTTTCGAGCAAATCTTCCGCCATTCCGGATCGCTCCAAAATGATGCCCATGAAGGTGAAGAACGGAATGGCCAGCAAAGTGTCGTTTTGCATGATGCCAAACATGCGCAGTGGCAGCGCCTGAAACAGGGACGCCGGAATCAGCCCAGCTTCCATGCCGATAAAGCCAAAACCCAGACCGGTCGCGGCTAGCGCGAAGGCCACTGGAAAACCAGTCAGCAGCAGGACGAACAGTCCGCCAAACATAAGGGGCACAAATTGTTGTGCCAGAAAGGTGGTCTGCATTTAGTTATCTCCCGCCAATTTGCGTGCGGCCAAGGCCTCAAGTTCTTCTAGATGTTTTTGTTCGTCAGATTTCGAATTTTCATGAGAAATAACGTCAGGACCCTGACCAAAAAGAAACGCAATACGTTTGATGAGTTCAGAGACGCCTTGGAACATCAGCAAGGCAAAGCCAGCGGGTACCAGTGCATAAACGGGCCAGCGGATCAGGCCGCCCGCATTGCTCGACATTTCTCCGCTGAAGTAGGCCTGGGTAAACAGAGGCCAACTCAGGATGATCATCAGGGCACAAAATGGAAACAGCACAACAATAATGCCGACTGCGTCGATCCAGTTGCGTGTGCGCGCTGAGAGTTTGGATGCAATGAAGTCAATGCGCACGTGGGAGTTTCGGAGGAAGCCATAGCCGGCGCCCAGTAAAAAGACGGCGGCAAAGATGTACCACTGAATTTCCAGAAGGCTGTTTGATCCGATGCCGAATAGTTTTCGGACAATGGCGTTGCCGGCGCTGATCAGCGTGGTGGCCAGAATCAGCCACATGGTGAATTTTCCGATCCAGGTGGTGATCTGGTCGATCACCCTGGACAGGGCGAGAAATGGGGTCATACTGTCTCCATAATATTGAGCTTTTTTGCCTTCGATGTGTCGGGTCCAAGCGCCCGCACAGGTACCGTCCGGTAGGCCGTCTAGGTTAACCTTTTGTCACTGATAAATACCTGACGGTTGGCGTCAAAGTCCTAGGGTAAATACCGAGATTTTGATAGGTATAAACCCTAGTTTTTGACGATCGTTGAGTGATGGTTGCACAATGGGTCAGGACTTTTTGATGCAAACACTTACCCATTCCTCCATTGACTCCCCTCGTATGCGGCGGGCAGGGCGCGATCTGTTGTCTTTGGCGCTGATGGACGCGCGCAACCACTCCCTATATTTGTTGTCTTTTTTTGAGCGCGCGCTGGCCTCGGATGACTTCGCGGTCCCCATGTTGGCTGAGCTCAATCCGCCACTTTGGGAGTTGGGTCACATCGGGTGGTTTCAGGAGGCTTGGGTGGCGCGCAATTTGACCCGCCATCTGGGGCGCCAATCCAATGGTTCGGCCCCCCGTTTGGCGTCCGTCGAGGTCAATGCCGACCGTTGGTGGGACTCGTCATTGGTCGCTCATGACACCCGGTGGTCATTGGATTTGCCAGACTTGGCGCAGACCAAGGCCTATTTGCTTGAAACTTTAGAGTGCACGCTGGAGTTGCTGGAAAAGGCGCCAGACACCGACGAAGCCCTGTACTTCTACCGGCTGGCGCTGTTTCATGAAGACATGCACGCTGAAGCCCTGATCCGCATGGCTCAGACGCTGAACCTCCCTTTGGATATCAGCCGCCCTGGACCTGGCATATTGCGGGAGGCGATGTTGCTGCCTGCAACCCGGTGGTCCCTGGGCTTGACAGGTCAGGACGGGTTTAGCTTTGACAATGAGCGACCCGCGCACGAGGTGTCCGTCCCGGAATTCGAAATTGATGCCCAAGCGGTGACTTGGGCCCAATTCGTTGAGTTTGTGGACGACGGGGGTTATGACCGTTCCGAGTTTTGGCACCCCAGGGGCTGGCGCTTTGTTCAAGCGGGGGAGCGGCGTGCGCCCCGCTATGTGGAACAGATTGGCGTGGCCAGTGGCGCCGTCATGCAAACCTGTTTTGGTACTCCGCATCGAATGTTGGGTTCCCAACCAGCGATGCACCTGAGTTGGTGGGAGGCGGATGCATGGTGCCGGTGGGCCGGGCGGCGCTTGCCCGCCGAGGTTGAATGGGAAATAGCGGCACACACGGCTGCAGGACGCGGCTTTCGCTGGGGCGAGGTCTGGGAATGGATGGGCACGTCATTTCGGGGTTACCCCGGGTTTGAGGCAGACCCCTATCGTGATTATTCGGAGCCCTGGTTTGAGACGCACAAGGTTTTGCGAGGCGCATCTTTCGCCACCCGGGCCCGCATGAAGCACCCCAAATACCGCAATTACGCCTTGCCTGCCAGGGACGACTTGTTTGCCGGGTTCAGGTCTTGCGCGGTTTAGGAGGCTGACAGGCCCAACTCTCCCATCTCTGCTTCGGTGAAGAGTCTCGATCGGGTGTGAAAGGCCTTGCCCTCAGGACCCTCCAATGAAAACGTGCCGCCATGGCCGTCAATCACGTCGATGATGAGTTGGGTGTGTTTCCACGTCTCGTATTGCGATGTACTGATGAAGAACTGGGCTCCGCCGATTTCACCCAGAAACACATCGCCCGCACCCATTGTGATCTCGCCTGGCAGGTAGCAATTGGCTGCACTGTTGTCACAGCAGCCTCCGCTTTGATGAAACATGACGGTGCCATGTTTCTTCTGTAAAAACTCAACAAGCTCAAGTGCTGCTTGCGTGGCCACCACTTTTTCAACCATTTGTTTCTCCTTGAAAAAAGGAGCAGTCGCCTGCCCCTTTGGGATCGAATTTGGTTCAATGGGCCGAGATCAGAAGAATCCCAGCTTGCTTTCGCTGTAGCTGACCAATAGATTTTTGGTTTGCTGGTAATGGCTCAACATCATCTTGTGATTTTCGCGGCCCACGCCGGATTCCTTGTAGCCACCAAAAGCGGCGTGCGCGGGGTAGGCGTGGTAACAGTTGGTCCAGACGCGTCCGGCCTTGATGGCGCGACCCATGCGGTAGGCCACATTGCCATTTCGGCTCCACACGCCGGCGCCCAAGCCGTACAGAGTGTCGTTGGCCAGTGCAAGCGCCTCGGCTTCATCTTTGAAGGTTGTGACCGCCAACACAGGTCCAAAAATCTCTTCCTGGAAGATGCGCATTTTGTTGTGACCCTTGAACAGGGTGGGCTTGACGTAATAGCCGCCTGCCAGATCGCCTTCCAGGTGCGCCTGCTCCCCGCCTATCAAGACCTCTGCACCTTCCTGGCGACCCAGATCAAGGTAGGACATGATCTTGGTCAGCTGCTCTTTGGATGCCTGCGCACCCATCATGGTGTCGGTATCCAGCGGGTTGCCTTGCACAATGGCGGCCACACGCTTGAGCACGCGTTCCATGAAACGGTCGTAAATGGATTCCTGAATCAGTGCGCGGGACGGGCAGGTGCAAACCTCGCCTTGGTTAAAGGCAAACAACACCATGCCTTCAATGGCTTTGTCCAGAAAGCTGTCGTCTTTGTCCATGACGTCCGCAAAGAAGATGTTGGGCGACTTGCCGCCCAGCTCCAGCGTGGCCGGGATCAGGTTGTTGGCGGCGGCCTGTGCAATCACGCGCCCTGTGCTGGTAGAGCCGGTGAACGCAATTTTGGCAATGCGCTTGCTGGTGGCCAACGGCATTCCAGCTTCGCGGCCATAACCGTTCACGATGTTGAGCACGCCGGGCGGGAGCAGGTCGGCAATCAATTCCGCAAGAATCAACAGGCTGATGGGGGTGGACTCGGCGGGCTTGAGCACCACGCAGTTGCCCGCGCCAATGGCGGGTGCCAATTTCCAGGCGGCCATCAGGATGGGGAAGTTCCAGGGAATGATCTGGTCGACAACGCCCAAGGGTTCCTGAAAGTGGTAGGCGACAGTGTCGCCATCCAGATCACTCAAGCCGCCTTCCTGTGCTCGCACACAACCCGCAAAGTAGCGAAAGTGGTCCACGGCCAGGGGAATGTCAGCATTTATGGTTTCGCGAATCGGCTTGCCGTTGTCTATGGTCTCGGCATAGGCCAGCATTTCGATATTGGCTTCGATGCGATCAGCGATTTTGTTCAGAATGTTGGCACGCGCCGTTGGCGTGGTGCGACCCCAGGCGTCTGCTGCCGCGTGGGCGGCGTCGAGGGCCAGCTCAATGTCTTCGGCGCCCGAGCGGGCGGCCTGTGAGTAGGGCTTGCCGTTGATGGGCGTGATGACATCAAAGTACTCGCCCTTGACCGGGGCCACGAATTTCCCGCCAATGAAGTTGTCGTATTTGGGTTTGAAAATCACTTTGGCGCCGGCAGTGCCGGGTGCTGCGTAAATCATGGTGTGTCCTCGAATTGGTCTTGGGTGGTGAATTGCCGTTGCGGGCCATGATTTGTATCAAGTCCCGTGCCAAGTACCAGGCGGTTCGCTATGTTGTTGATTTCAAAAGAGTTTGAAAATTGGACTCGGTACTTTCCCTAGGCAGTTGCTGTGTTCCAAAACGTGACACCTGTTGCGTTGTGGAGCGTCCACTCAGACCCATTGGCTATGTAGAAAACTTCCGATGGCCGAGTTACTCACAGCTAGGTACCATGTGCCTAGAGACCTCTAAAGCGTGAGCCTAAAAAACTGGTCCAGGAGACAACGTGCAACCTTCATTTCCCGAAGCCGCCTTGCGACAGGCGCGACTGCAACTCATAGAGCATGGAGACTGTGCGAGCAATGGGCTGGATGACCGGCTGGTGCGTTCCTGGCAGCGCAGCCTCGCTGCAGGGCTACTGCCCGCGGGACGTCCGGTAGATACGCCTCACTCCAGTGGCAATGCCTTGCGCCAGACCATGGCGTCGAATCACGAGTTATTGGCCCACTCCCGCCCCGTGATGGCCTACTTGTACGAGCAGGTTCGCCATGCGCAAGGCATGGTCGTGCTGGCCGACCAGCATGGCACCCTGATCCACACCATGGGGCATGTCGATTTTCTTGGCAAGGCAGACCAGGTGGCGCTCAGCTGTGGCGCGTCCTGGCACGAAGGCCACCGGGGCACCAACGCCATTGGCACGGCGCTGGCAGAAACGAGTGGGGTGGCGATTCACGGTGCCGAGCACTTTTTTGAGCGCAACAGTTTCCTCACCTGCACGGCCGCGCCCATCATGTCGGCGCGTGGAGAGTTGTTAGGCATTCTGGATATTTCAGGAGATCAGCGGGGAGGGCATCCGCACACCCTTGGGCTGGTCAACACCGCGGCCAATATGATCGAAAACCGCTTGGTCATTGCCAGTTGCAAGCGCGACATTCGACTGCACTTGCATCCGCAGCTGGAAGGCATTGGCACGGTCGCCGAGGGCATTGTGGCGCTTTCCGACGACGGTTGGCTGGTAGGGGCGAACCGCAACGCGCTGGCCATGTTGCAGTTGAGTGCTGGCGACCTCAATGCCTTGCCCCTGAGTCGACTGGTGGACGTGGCGCTGGAGGAGTTGTTGACGCGTCACCGCCGGCGACCGGGGCAGCCCACCCAGATTCGGCTGCGTGATGGCAGCGTTTTGTTTGCCCAGGTTTATGCGAATTTGTCGACCGTGTCGGCGACGTCGCCAAAGGCTGCTGCAACGGCAACTCGCCATGCCGATGCCCTTTGCAAATTTGACACCGGTGACCGTTTGTGGCGTGTTGCTGCGGACAAGGTCAGGCGGGTATTGGACAAACCCATCCCTGTTTTGATCCAGGGTGCATCCGGCGTAGGAAAAGAACTTTTTGCGCGCGCAGCCCATGACGCGGGCCCTCGCCGCGACAAACCCTTTGTGGCCATCAATTGCGCCGCCTTGCCCGAACATTTGATTGAGGCGGAGTTATTTGGCTACGCCCCAGGAGCCTTCACGGGCGCACTGCGGGAAGGCAGTTTGGGCCGGCTGCGTGAGGCCGATGGCGGCACATTGTTCTTGGACGAAATTGGCGATATGCCCTTGGCCATGCAAACCCGCCTGCTGCGTGTGCTGCAGGAGCGACGGGTGACGCCTGTTGGCGGCGGGCACTCGGTTGCCGTTGATTTCGCCTTGGTATGCGCCACCCATTTCAAACTGCGGGAAGATGCTGAGCAGGGGCGCTTTCGCAGTGATCTGTATTACCGAATCAATGGGCTGACCGTGCAACTGCCTGCCTTGCGTGAACGCAGCGACTTTGCGGCGTTGACAGCGCAAATGCTGGGAAGCTTCAATCCGGGCCGCGAAATTCAATTGGCGCCCGCGTTACACCAGCGTCTCAGTGAATACGATTGGCCGGGGAATCTGCGTCAGTACGCCAACGTGTTGCGCACCGCCAGCGCCATGCTGGACACCCACGACGAATGGATCGACGAGGTGCACTTGCCTGACGACATGATCGAGGCGCTTTAGTCGTCAAATGACATGCCTTTGTCCGCCCAACGTGTCGCCGCACCTCAGAATTTGGACGCCTTGTCGCGGCAAGCCATTCAACAAGCTTTGCTGCACAGCACCGGCAACATCTCTCAAGCGGCCCGCCAACTGGGCATCAGCCGGCAAACGCTTTACCGCAAAATCAAAGAGCAGGCAGCGCTTCAATAAGCTGTTTTTGTTGGCGGTAGTCCCACCAGGGAAGCACCCGCCTCAACGACAAAACTTCGCCACTTTGCAGGGGTGACTGGCCCGCCATACGGGCCACTTCGGCCTGCCATTCCGGCGTTTTCAGGAGTTTCAGCAAGGCCTCGATGCCGGGTTGCTTCAATGCCGACTTAAGACATACCAGGTGGTAACGCTCCTGCGCCAGGGGCACAAAGTCCAACCCGGCGCGCTCAGCGGCAGCCGCAATGCCCAGACCCGTGTCACGCTGGCCCGAGGCCACGGCATGAGCCACGGCGGCATGAGACGGCTCGCTATGGTCGTAGCCCTTGATGGCCTGTGCGCTGACCTCGGTTTGGCTCAATAGCTCGTCCAGCACCACACGGGTGCCCGTGCCTAGGGCGCGGTTGGCGTAACGTGCTTCACGCTTGGCCACGTCCTGCAAGGAGTGAAGGTTCAAGGGGTTTCCCTTGTGCACCATCAGGCCTTGGGTGCGCTGGGAAAAACCGATGATTTTGTGCAAGCCCGGTTGAAGCAATGGCTTGTAGGTGCGTTCCGTGAGCGTTTTTCTGACCGTGTTTTGGAGGGTATGAAAACCCGCCATCACGCACCGTCCCTCGTTGAGCGCGCGGATGGCGTCCACACTGCCGGTAAAGCGAATGTCCAGGTGAAGTTGCGTGGCACCCGCCACCCGACCCGGCTGCAAGGCGTGCTCGCGCAAGGCAGAAAGGGCGTCGTCGTGGCTGGCGTACAAGGTGACCACGTGGACGGCGTCGTCAAAGGCCTGGGCAAAACTGCGCTCCAGCTCCCCACGCAAAGCCTCAATTTGTGGAGCCAGCCTGGCCTGTGCCTGGCGCTCCGCCCACATCAGCTTGGCGCCAAATTCGCTCAGGCGGGCAGACTGACCTTTCTCCCACACCAGCAACTCATGGCCAAGCTCACCTTCCCAGCGCTTCAGTTCACCCCAAACATGGCGATAGGACAAACCCAGCGCCCGCGCCCCGCCTGAAATAGACCCTTGCGTGCTGACGGCTTGTAGCAAGTCAATCAAAGGGTTGCGCACCTGCGCCGGGCTGCTGTCACGCGAGAGGGTGTAGTGGAGTTGAAGCCTATGCACGTTGGTTCATATCGCCGGAAGTGAGTTCGATGGCTACGATACCGCAACTTATGAATTCCTTGACCGATAGCGTGGTGGCCGCGCTTCAACTCATTGCGTCGCTGGATGCGGGCCTGCTGGCCATCGTCGGCCGGTCGCTGGCCGTTAGTGCGACGGCCTGCTTGCTCGCCTGCGTGCTCGGCTTGGGGCTGGGCGCCTGGCTTGGTGTGGCCCGTTTTCCAGGCCGGGGCGCGGTGCAGGCGCTGTTGAACACGTTTTTGGCTGTGCCCTCGGTGGTGGTCGGTCTGGTGGTTTATTTGTTGTTGTCCCGCACCGGGCCGCTGGGTTTTTTGGGGTGGTTGTTTTCCTTCCAGGCCATGGTGCTTGCGCAAGCCTTGCTGGTCTTGCCGGTGGTGACGGCGCTAACGCGGCAGGCTGTTGAAGATGCAGAAAATACCCATGGCGAGCAACTCCGCTCCTTGGGCGCGCGACCCATGTTGCGCAGCTTGTTGCTGGCTTGGGATGAGCGCTACGCCATGCTGACCGTTGTCATTGCGTCGTTTGGCAGGGCGATCTCCGAGGTGGGTGCGGTGATGATTGTGGGCGGTAATATTGATGGTTTTACTCGCGTGATGACCACCGCCATTGCCCTCGAAACCAGCAAAGGCGATTTGCCGCTGGCCTTGGGCTTGGGGCTGGTGTTGCTGGGGGTAGTACTGTTTTTGAACGCGCTGATTTCCGTCTTACGGTACTGGCGCGAGCGCTCTGAATACGCTGAACGTCCGGGCGTGTCCCTAGGTGCCACTTACGTCAAGCCGGAGGCTTCTGCCCCCCGGTCAGTCATGGAGAGCTCGTCGTGAATCCGGTCTGCCAGTTGACCTTAGCGTGCGTCCACTTCGGCCGGGCCGAGCGTGCCGTGCACGCGCTGACTGACGTGAGTTTGAGTATTCGCCCAGGAGAGCGCGTGGCCTTGGTGGGCGCCAATGGTTGTGGAAAAAGCACCTTGCTGCGGGTGTTGCATGGCTTGGCGTCGCCAAGTTCCGGGCGCATGACGCGAGATCCGCTAGCCCGCCAGGCCATGCTGTTCCAACGACCCCATTTGCTGCGCCTGTCCGTGCAAAGCAATATTGCACTGGGGCTTTGGCTGCGCGGCACGGCGTGGCGGGACGCCAAACCGTTGGCGCTGGCGGCGCTGGCCAAAGTGGGTTTGAGTGACCTAGCGTTGCGCCCGGCGCGCAAATTGTCAGGCGGGCAGCAGCAGCGTGTGGCCCTGGCCCAGGCCTGGGCACTCAGTCCGCAGGTGCTGTTTCTTGACGAGCCAACGGCCAGCTTGGACCCCCATGCCAAGCGGGATGTGGAGGCGTTGATTGAGTCGTTTGCCGATCAGTCCTCTGCCATGACCCTCGTGTTCGCCAGCCACAACCTTGGACAGGTCAAGCGCCTGGCTAGCCGGGTGATTTACCTGGAGCAGGGCCGGGTACTGGCGGACCTGCCCGTCAACGATTTTTTCAGCGGGCCCTTGCTGCAAACGCATTACCCCGAAGCCCATTCATTTATCAAAGGTGAAACCGCATGACCCAGAAGTTGCTATTTAAAAAATTCAAGTCTTTTAAGCCTCTGGCGTTAATGCAGTATGCGGTGGTAGCTACGTTTTTGATAGCGTATCCAGGCGTTCAGGCTCAGTCGGTTGTGGTGGCTTCAACGACCTCTACCGAGCAGTCAGGCCTCTTTGGCTACCTGCTGCCTGAATTCAAGAAGGCCCAAGGGCTGGATGTGAAAGTGGTGGCCTTGGGCACCGGGCAGGCCCTGGACATGGGGCGCCGCGGAGATGCCGATGTGCTGTTTGTGCATGACCAGGTGGCCGAAGAAAAAATCGTGGCCGACGGGTTTGCGGTGAAGCGCTTTCCCGTGATGTACAACGACTTTGTTCTGGTCGGTCCGGCATCTGACCCCGCCAAGACGAGGGGCAACGATATTGTGGAAGCGCTCAAAAAAGTCGCCTCGACCAACCACGCATTCATCTCGCGCGGTGACAAGAGTGGCACCCATGCCGCGGAGCTGAGGTTTTGGAAGATGGCGGCCGTGCCGGACGCCAAGGGGTCAGGCTACAAAGAGTGTGGCTGCGGCATGGGTCCGGCACTGAACATAGCCTCCAGCACGGGGGCTTATGCGTTGACCGATCGGGGCACTTGGTTGAACTTCAAAAATAGGGGTGATTTGGCGGTGTTGGTGGAAGGGGACAAGCGCTTGTTCAACCAATACGGCGTGATGCTGGTCAACCCCACCAAGCACCCGCACGTGAAGGCGGCAGACGGCCAGAAGTTCATTGACTGGGTGGTTTCTCCCATCGGCCAAGCCGTGATCGCCAGTTACAAAATCGGTGGCGAGCAACTGTTCTTTCCGAACGCTGAGAGGTAGTCAATAAGGGTTCAATGAGTGTATGGGTCTTGTCCCGCTCTCAACGATCCGATTGCACGGCTGGGGTGAAGAACAGGAATCTGCTTTTGCCTGCCGCTTTGGCGGCATACATGGCGGAATCCGCGTTCTTCACGAGTTGGCCCACACTTTTGGCGTGAACGCCAAGCATGGCAATGCCAATCGAGGCGCCGATGCGGGAATCCGTTTGCTGAAGGCTTGGCGGGAGCTTGATGGCTGCAATCACTCGTTCAGCCAAATGCGCCACTTCCTCCTGGTTTGCCGGGTTCTCAAACAGCAAAACAAACTCGTCTCCACCCAAGCGCGCCACCGTGTCAGTGGTTCGCAGAGTGTCTAAAAGGGTGTTGGTCACAAATTTCAACACTTCATCTCCCGCCGCGTGTCCCCATTGGTCATTGATTGATTTGAATCCGTCAAGATCGACAAAAAATAGTGCGAGATTTCGTCCCTCTCGTTGCGCCCGTGCCATGGATTGATCGAGTCGCTCCAATAAAAGGTGGCGGTTCGGGAGCCCAGTGAGTGGGTCGTGAAGCGCCAGATGTTTCGTGCGTTCATTCGTCTTCCATCTCGCCGTGATGTCGCTGAATACCGATACATAGCGCGCCGCCTTGCCGTCAGCCCCGCGAATCATCGAGATGCTCTGCCAGGCCATGTAGGTGTCACCGTCCTTCCGACGTTCCCAGACTTCCCCTTCCCAGTGACCTGTGGATTCAAGCGCTGTCCTCATCACTTCATACTCAGTGGGCTCGTGATGGGCGGCGTCCAGCACTCTGGGCACGCGACCCATCATCTCCTCAGCCGCGTAGCCGGTGATATCGGTGAAAGCCAAGTTGACGGACACCACTGTTTCATCCGCGCCAACAGTCATGACGCCCATCACTGATGCTGTCAAACACGCTGGCCGCCAGTTTCAGTTCAACTTCCGACTTCTTGAGCAGGGTGATGTCATTCATCAGCACGAAAAATCCAATAACTGCTGATTTTGAGTCGAAGTCCGGAATGTAAGTGGCGAGTAAATACGCCTGCTTTCCGTCTGATTTCTCAAACGGGCGCTCAAACTGTTCCGGTCGACCTTGCAAAACTTTGTCAATGTGGGGTTGATTGAGGGCCGTAACGGGCTGGCCCAGCAGTTCGATCATGGTTGAACCCACGGCGGAGTTCGGTGTTTTGGAAAATACTTGTTCGTAGGGCTTGTTGGCGAATCGGCAGACCAAGTCTTTGTCCCAATACGCGATCATGCCGGGAAGCCCGTCTGTCACCGTTTTGATAAAGCGTTCGCTTTTTGCCAACGCCTGCGAAGACGTTTGGGCAAAGTTTCGTGCTTTGAGCAGTTCGCCTTCGAATCGACTGCGCTCAAGAGAGACGAAAAGCACCCAGTAATAGCATTCAGCGCCGTCCAATATGCCCTTTTTGCTGTTGACGAGAATGGGCACTCGTTGACCCGTTGCGCCCAGCAATTGCAACTGGATCTCCTGTACCGAGCCTTGGGTCAGCAGCATTGGCCATACATGGGTCTGCAAGAAAATTCGGCTGGCGGGCGGCACTAAGTCGTCCAACGTCTTCAAGCGCCACTCAACGAGGGTGCCTTCTGTCAAGCGCAGCAGCTCGTAATTAGCCGCGAGCACGCGACCCGCACCATCTGTAGCAAGCACAGGGCAGGGGATCTGATTTAGAAGGTCCAAACGCGTTTTCTCGTCTTGCTTGCTAGGCGCCCTGGTCTGCGAAGTAGCGTTTCATGGCGTCAATCACCAAAGTCGGATGACTCATGTGCGCGCAGTGGCCCGTCGCTTCAATGACTTTGAGGGTGCTGCCCTTCAGGTGTTCGTGCAAATAGTCGCCAACCCGGAGGGGGGCCAGGGCATCGATTTGGTGCTGCAAAATTAAACATGGCCGTGATACGTGCTCCAAGTCCGCCCTGTTGTCTGAGAATAAAGCGGCTTGCGCAAAAATTTTTGCGATGACCGGGTCGGTTGAGCAGAAGCTCTCCGAGAGTTCGCCAGTCAACGGGCTTTCGCCTGGAGCGCCAGAAACAACGGGTGCCAAGTAGTTGGCCCAACCAATGTAGTTTTGCTCCATCAACGCCAGCAATCCTTCCAGGTCTTCACGCTCGAATCCGCCAAGGTAGTCAGGTGGGTCGTTGAGGAAGCAGGGTGTGGGTCCAACCAACACCAAGCGTTCAATCAATTCAGGTCGGGCAATGGAGGCAAGCAAGCCTATGCTGCTGCTGACAGAATGCCCCACAAACGTGACGCCGCTGCGCAGGTCAAGTGCGTCGCATACATCAATAATGTCTTGCGCATAGCCGTGGAGGTCAGCGTAGCGCTCTGGGTTAAAGGAAGCCAAGTCAGATTTTCCAGAGCCCACGTAGTCAAACAGCACTTGTCGGTGCGTACCCTCAAAGGCTGGCGTGATACGGTTCCACATGGCTTGATTGCACCCGAAGCCATGGGCGTACAGCAGGACTGGGCCGGTATCGCCCAAAACGTGTACGTTGTTGCGCTCAAGGGTATTCATTCGGCACTTCTGGTGGAAAAGTATTGATGATTTGGGCCTGATCAAGACCATGCAGTGCTGAAGATGATGCGTCCCAGAAGTTGGTCCAGGCTCCGTGAGCCTGAACTCTTTCCTGGCTAATTCAAAATCGCAACCCCTTTGATTTGCGCAACAACGCTTTTGCCCGGCGAGAGGTCGAGAAGTCGGGCAGATCTCAGGGTCACCCGAGCCAGCAGGGTGACACCGCCCGCGTCCAGAGCCACCATCGTTTGTCCGGGGCTGTCCGGTGACAGCGCCATGACGGTGGCTTTGATCCGGTTCAGGATGCTGGTGCCCGTTTGCTCGGTGAGTGTCAGGCTCACATCACGCGCCTGAACGCGAATTCGCAAACGCTGGCCAATTTCTTTACTCTGCATGGGAATCGTCAACAGGCCGCCCGGGAATCGGGTTGTGCTCAGGTGGTCGCTCGTGTCATGGCCAGTAACTTGGACCGTGATCACTGCACCTGCGGTGTCGCCATGGGCGAGGGTGCAATCCAGCCGGGTCAATACCTCGTCCGTAGGGCCGTTGGCTGTGACACGGCCTGCGTCCAGCAATACCAGGTGGTCGGCTAGCCGGGCGACCTCGTCAATGGAGTGGCTGACGTAGATGATGGGAATGCCCAACTCGCCGGGCAGTCTTGCCAGGTAGGGCAAAATTTCTGACTTGCGGGCCGCATCAAGTGCAGCCAATGGCTCATCCATCAGCAGCAGTTGAGGGCTGGTTGCCAAAGCGCGGGCGATGGCGACGCGCTGACGCTCTCCGCCTGACAACTCATGTGGCCAGCGCGACAGCAAATAGGTGATGCCCAGAAGGTCTAGCAAGTGGTCCCAGCGGTGTTGCTGGTCTTGCCTTGGGGTGCGTTTGAAACCGAATTTCAGGTTGTCCTCGACTTGCAAATGCTCAAACAAGCTGGCTTCCTGAAACACGTAGCCCAGTGCCCTTTTGTGGACCGGTCTAAAAAGGCGTTGGGCGCTGTCCTGCCAGGTCACTCCATGCACGCTGACAGAGCCGGTGGCCTGTGGTTCCAGTCCAGCCAGGACGCGTAAGCAGGTGGTTTTCCCCGATCCGGATGCGCCAAACAGGGCGGTGATGCCTTTCGCCGGGAGTGCCAAGTCAATGTCCAGCGAAAACGCTCTGCGTGAGAGCGCCGCCTTGAGTCGAATCACGTCGGAGTGGCCGGTTGCGCTCATGTCGACACTCCTTTGCGCCGGGTGCCGTTGTAGGTAAACAAAGCGAGCAAAACGACAAAGGAGAACCCGAGCATGATGGCTGCCAAACGGTGCGCATCGGCGTATTCCATTGCCTCAACGTGATCATAGATTTGTACCGATACCACCCGGGTCACGCCAGGAATGTTGCCGCCCACCATCAGTACCACTCCAAACTCTCCCACCGTATGAGCAAAACTCATGATGACGCCGGAAATCAGTCCCGGTTTGCAGAGTGGCAAAACCACGCTGAAAAAAGTGTCCAGTGGCGATGCTCGCAATGTGGCTGCCACCTCAAGGGGCCGGTCCCCCAAGGCTTCCATTGCGGTTTGGATGGGTTGCACCATGAAAGGCAGGGAATAGAAGACGGAGGCGACTACCAAGCCTGAAAACGAAAACGGCAACAAACCCAGGCCCAGTGATTGGGTCCACTGCCCCACTGGGCCTTGTGGTCCCATTAGCACCAGCAAATAGAAACCCAACACCGACGGTGGCAGCACGATGGGCAAGGCCACGATGGCACTCAAGGGGCGCTTCATCCATGACTTGGTGCGGGCCAGCCACCAGGCCAGCGGCGTACCGACGATCAGCAAAATGAGAGTAGTCAGTGCAGCCACACGCAAGGTGAGGCCAATGGCTTGCAAGTCGGCGCTGGTGAGCATCGTTGACAGACGTAGCCGAGGTTATGGCGCGTAGCCGTAGCTGCGAATCAGGTCTTTGCTGGCCTGGGTTTTAAGCAGGGCCATCAGCGCCTGGGCAGCCGGGTTGTTGGCACCACGCTTGAGTAGCACCGCATCCTGCGCGATGGGGTTGTAAAGTGGTTGGGGGATTTCCCACATGGAGCCTGATTTGAGCTGACCACCTTCCAGCACCTGAGACATGGCCACAAAGCCCAACTCGGCATTGCCGGTGAAGACGAAGCTGAAGGTCTGACCAATGCTTTCGCCTTGAACCAGTTTGGGTGCCAAAAGGGTTTGCAGTCCCAGGTTTTCCATGACCTGCACGGCGGCAGCGCCATAAGGGGCAACCTTTGGCGCGGCGTAGGCCAGCTTGCGAAACTTCCCTTGGCGCAAAACGTCGCCTTTGCCGTCTACCAAGACTGGATCGGCTGACCAGAGTACCAAGCGCCCTGTGGCGTAGGTGAATCGGCTGCCTGGCTGTGCAAAGCCATCCAACTCAAGGGCAGCCGGGGTCTCGGCATTGGCCGCCAGCAAGGCATCAAACGGCGCACCATTTTTGATTTGAGCGAAAAATTTTCCGGTTGCGCCTAGCGTGACTTTGATCTGGTGCCCGGTGGTTTTTTCCAAGGAGATGGCAAGTGCTTTGATGGGCTCGGCGAAGTTGGAAGCAACGGCCACATGAGCGACCTCGGCATGGGTGCTGCCGGCACTGAGAAGTACCGCCGCAATGGCAATGGCACCGGCTTTGGAGAGTTTCGTCAGTACGGTCATGGGTGGTCCGGCTACCAAGTCACCTCAATGCTCAGCGGTTTGTGAGGGTCAATTGACTCGCAGAATAGGAACGTGAATAGACGAAAGTGTAGTGGAATGATCGTCCTCGCCACGTCGATTCGGATGGGGCCCGGTGCTGTCTGGCCTAGCGGGGTTGAATTTTTTGCCCAATCTTTCTGTAAACTGTGGCGCGGCTGATGCCCAGTGCGCGTGCGGCAGCCGTCACGTTGCCGCGAGCTTGCTCGACCGCTTTATGAATCAGGGCGGTTTCGATGTCTTTGAGAGGGCGTTGCTGGGCAACCATGGGTCGGACCGCCCCTGCGGTCTGACGTTCTTCGTAACGGCGTTCCACAGGGAGTGCTTGAAGGCGCAGACCACTCCACAAGGGGATTTCAATGCCGGGGTCACTACGGCGCACGGCATCAAACAAAAATTCGGCCGGCACACCAAACAATTCGCTGACATGGACCGCGCCAAGATTGGGCGTGGTCAGGTTCGGCACCATTTGCCGAGCGATGGTATTGGCCCCCATGACCATTCCATCGGTATCAAGGCACAGCATGCCATCGCCGTCGCTGCCCATCGTGTTTCCGGGCCAATTCAGGCGAATCATCAGGCTGTGCGTCTTCGAAAGTAAGAGCGCGTTTTCAATCTTGCTGGCGCATTGGGCCACCAGGTGTTTGAGTTCGGGCCGTTCCACCGCATCAATACCAGTCACATCCAGCATGCCAACACAGGCGCCGTTGGGGCCAAACAAGGGGGCGCCCGCACAGCTGTAGTGAGATGTTTCGTTAAAAAAATGTTCGCCCCGGTGCAGCCAGACGGGTTGGTGTTCAGCCAACGCCGAGCCAATGGCGTTGGTACCAATTTTGGATTCTGACAAATCGACGCCAATGCGGGTAATGAGACTGGCGCGACGGTCCGAGCGGTCAATTTGGCCGTTGACATCAACGACCACGCCGTTGGCATTGGTCAGAATGGCGAAGTAGTCGGTCCCTGAAATGGCTTGCCCCAGCTTTTCCAGCAATGGGCGAGCGGTCTGCACCAACTGACGGTTGGCGTCCATGGTGCGGTGCATCTCGGCTTGCGACAGCAGGTCGAAATGAACCGCCTCGCCGGGCTGAAACCCGAAGCTAAGACAGCGCTGCCATGAGCGCTGCACCCACGGCGATAGTCCGTTGACGGTTAGTGCTTCTCGCTCTTGAATCACGATGCGACGCGCGTGATCGATGGCCGCTAGTCGGAGATCAGTGGTGGGGCTGTTCGGAGCAGGTCTCATGGTAGTCGCGCATTCTTCCACGATCCGGCGTGGTTGGCGAGCCTTGCCGCCACTTAAGCCCTGATTGTTTCAATTTGAGAAATTCCGCTGGAATAGAGGCTGTAACAAGGGTTGTCCCTAGGCGCAGTGTTTCACGGGGCCACAACAATAGCTATAAAACCCAGTTCATAAGCATGGCATTTCATATCTGGTGTGCCACAACTTGAGGAGTAGCGCATGCAAAAAGTGTTGCATATCAATGCAGACAAGTGCACCGGTTGTTTACAGTGTGAGATGGCCTGTTCCTTTGAGAATTACGGCACATTCGCCACAGCGAAATCCCGAATTAAGGTGTTTGACTTTCACCACACGGGAAAAAAAGTGCCTTATACCTGCACCCAGTGCGACGAGGCGTGGTGCTTGCACGCATGTCCGGTAGAAGCCATTACTGTGGACAAGCTTACCGGCGCCAAGGTCGTGAATGAGTCCACCTGCGTGGGCTGCAAGGTGTGCACCATTGCCTGTCCATTTGGCACCATCAATTACGTTCAAGAAACCGGCAAGGTCCAGAAGTGTGACCTTTGCGGGGGCGAACCAGCCTGCGCGGAAGCGTGCCCCACCGGCGCCATCACTTTCATCGACGCCAACTGGACAGGGCTGGGCAAGATGGCTCAATGGGCGGAAAAATTGGGCAACCAGCCTTCGGCTGCGTAACAGATCAACCAGCCCCCGGGCTGTTTAAGGAGCATCACCATGGCATGGGCAGGAAAAATTCTTCGTGTTGACTTGAGCGCAGGGACGGTTAAATCCGAGCCACTCAATATGGATTGGGCTCATGCCTATCTCGGCTCCCGTGGGCTGGGCTCCAAGTATCTGGTGGAGGAGGTGGATGCAACGGTGGATCCCTTGTCTCCGGCGAACAAAATCATCTGGTCGACTGGCCCGTTGACTGGGACGATGGCTTCCACCGGAGGTCGTTACACGGTCATCACCAAGAGCCCGTTGACTGGCGCCATCGCCTGTTCCAACTCGGGTGGCTATTGGGGCGCCGAATTCAAAATGGCTGGGTGGGACATGGTCATTTTTGAAGGCAAGAGCGAGAAGCCGGTATACCTTTACGTGAATGATGACGTTGCGGAGTTGCGTGACGCGGCTCACTTGTGGGGAAAGAGTGTTTGGCAAACCGAGGAAATGCTCAAAAAATCCTTGCAAGATCCGCTGACCCGCGTTTCCAGTATCGGCAAGGCCGGCGAGAACAGAGTGCTTTACGCTGCCGTGGTCAATGATTTGCACCGTGCCGCCGGTCGTTCGGGTGTTGGCACTGTCATGGGCAGCAAAAATCTGAAGGCCATCGCAGTGCGCGGGACCAAGGGTGTGGGCAACCTCCACAATCCCAAAGAGTTTATGAAGGTGGTTGCCGAGAAAAAGAAAATTCTTGCCGACAACGCCGTCACAGGACAAGGTCTGCCTGCCTACGGCACACAGGTCTTGATGAACGTGATCAATGAGATGGGCGCCTTGCCAACGCGTAACCATCGAGACAATGCTTTTGAGAGTGCCAAAGACATTTCAGCGGAAGCCATGGCCACTCCACGCAAGACGGACGGCAAAAAGCAGTTGGTCACCAACCAGGCTTGTTTCGGTTGCACCATTGCTTGCGGGCGCATCAGCAAGATGGATGAGAGTCACTTCACCGTCGCCAATAAACCTCAATATTGGGGTGCTTCTGGCGGTTTGGAATACGAAGCGGCATGGGCTTTGGGCGCGGCCAATGGGGTGAAGGACCTGGAAGCTCTGCAATACGCCAGCATGCTGTGCAACGAGGAGGGCATTGACCCCATCAGCTTTGGCGCCACGGTAGGCGCTGTCATGGAGCTTTATGAAATGGGCGTGCTGACCAAGGAGATAGTCGGCATCGAGGCCCCTTTTGGCTCTGCGCAGGCACTGGCATTTTTGACCGAGGAGACGATCTACGGTCGCGGTTTTGGTGTTGAAATTGGGCAAGGCTCTAAACGCCTGACCGCCAAATACGGTCACCCGGATCTGAGCATGACCAGCAAGGGCCAGGAGTTTCCAGCCTACGACGGTCGGGCCATTCAAGGCATTGGCCTGGCCTATGCCACCTCCAATCGCGGGGGCTGCCATTTGCGTGGCTATACCATCGCCTCCGAGGTGTTGGGTATCCCGGTCAAAACAGACCCGATTGAGCATGAAGGAAAACCCGAGTTGGTCAAAGCATTTCAGGATGCCACGGCCGCGTTTGACTCATCTGGTTTGTGCGTGTTCACTACGTTCGCCTGGGGACTGGCTGATTTGGCCCCCCAAATTTCTGCAGCCTGTGGAGATCAGTACACCACCGAGGAGTTGGAGAAGATCGGGGAGCGAATTTGGAACATGGAGCGGGAATTTAACAACCGGGCGGGGTTCACCGCCAAGGATGACAGCCTGCCCAAGCGCTTGTTGACAGAGGCCTGCAAAACTGGTCCGTCCAAAGGGAAAATCAGCATGCTGGCGGAGATGATGCCCAAGTACTATGCTGTTCGCGGTTGGGACAGCGAAGGTCGTCCAACCGCCGACACCCGCTCCAGACTAGGTTTGTCTTAACCCTAAGGCCGCTGGATGGGCTTAGGCGCCAGTCACCGATGACCCTGATCCAAAGAGCGAGATCCTCGGTCACTGATGGGCGCTTTTCTGATTCAGCGAATCTTCAAAAAAAGGGCCTTGGCTCTTCCTCCATCAAAAGAGAATCACCATGACCCATCACGTTATTTTGGGCGCTGGTCCGGCCGGCGTCATTGCCGCAGAAACCATTCGCAAGCACTCGCCATCAGACGCCATTACTTTGGTCGGCGACGAGCGCGAGCCACCTTACTCGCGCATGGCCATTCCTTACCTACTGATTGGCAATGTGCAAGAGAGCGGTACCTACCTGCGAAAGAGTCCCACACACCTTCAGGATTTGGGTGTGAAATTGATCAAGGGCAAGGCCAAGTCGGTAGACGCTGCTTCTAAAAATATAGCGTTGGAGGGCGGAGAGATATTGAGTTTTGACACACTTCTGATTGCGACCGGATCTCATCCAATTCGACCACCCATCCCAGGCATTGACGCAGTAGGTGTTCACTCATGTTGGACACTGGAGGATGCAAGGGCCATTCAATCGTTGGCCACCAAAGGGGCACGGGTTCTGCAATTGGGAGCCGGTTTCATCGGCTGCATCATCATGGAATCATTAGCTGCACGGGGTGTGAAGCTGAGCGTCGTGGAAATGGGCGACCGCATGGTGCCGCGCATGATGGGGCCTACGGCTGGCGGCATGATTCGAGACTGGTGTGAGGAAAAAGGCGTGGAAGTGTTTACTGGCACACGAGTAGAGGCCATTGAGCCCGGCAATCCACTGAAGGTACGTTTGAGCAATGGGCAAACCGTGGAGGCCGACCTAGTGATTAGCGCAGCCGGGGTGCGACCCGCTATTGGATTTTTGGAGAATTCCGGGATCACATCTTTGCTTGGCGTGCTGACTGATGAGCATCTTGAGACGAATGTTCCCGGAGTTTTTGCGGCTGGCGATTGCGCCGAGGCCTTTGACAAAGTGAGTGGCAAGACCATCGTCAGCGCTATTCAGCCCAATGCCGCTGAGCAAGCCCGCGTGGCCGCGCTCAATATGCTCGCCTTTGCCCGGGGCAATGCGCCTCTCGCCGAATTGAAAGGTGTGACGCAAATCAACGTGCTGGACACCTTGGGACTGATCTCGACGAGTTTTGGCGACTGGGAAGGCCGTCCTGGTGGCGAGCATGTCGAATTAACCGACACCGCCGCCCGCAAGCACCTCAGCTTGCAGTTTCAGGGCGATGTGTTGGTAGGTTGCAATAGCGTGGGCTGGACTGAACATGTGGGCGTCATGCGTGGATTGGTCGAAGGGCAGGTCAAGCTTGGCGCTTGGAAGGACACGCTGATGCAAGACCCAACCCAGTTAGTGGCAGCCTATCTCGCCTCAGCGCAAGGGCAAAGCGCGTGGTCGGGCGCGCAGGATGAGCGTCGGCGATAAGTATTTCCGATGAAAATTACATTCAAGCTTTTCGCGTCGCTCACCGACTATTTGCCCCACGACGCCCGATATACCAATGTGGTCGAGCTGGACGTCGCGCCTGAGTCCGCCATCAGTCAAATCATTGAACCCTTTGGTTTGCCAGAAAAAATGGTGCATTTGGTGTTGGTCAATGGCAAATACATTGAGCCCGACAAGCGCCTGACTCACACTCTGGAGAAGGGCGATGTGCTCGCCATCTGGCCGCCTATCGCGGGGGGGTGATGCAGTCTTTTTACGAAGAACGATTTGAGCGAGAGATGGGGTGCACCGAAGCGGAGTGGCTGGGTTGGTTGCCGAACGCCATTGGCGACCACCACTGGAAGCTACAAACGCATTCAGCCGGTGTCCGTATTGGTGACGGCGCCTTGGGCCTGACATGGCGCGTCGAGTCGCCCCGCGTCATTGCGCTGATGCGAATCCCCCGCCTGATCGTGAGTTTTCGCTTTGCTGGTTTAGATGAGGTCCAGCGCTATAGATTCATGAAGCGCTTTGATTTGTACATGCAGAGGGGCGGCGGTTGATCAGAAGTTGACAGATCAACCAGCCCCATCCCAAAGAAAAAGTCCCCCGAGTATTGCTACTTGGAAGACTTTTCATGCGCTGGGGTCAATTGAAAGATGCCTTGTAACCCGCATGTATGCTACGTTTTATACAGTCACACAGTGCGTTATTCCCCGGTTCTACCTGTGATACCCCACGACTACTGCCTTGGCTTGACCGGACAATTTGATAGTTACCGAGCGGCATTGCGTTCGAAAAAAATGTACCCGTTGTAGCACTGGTAGTTGATCTGAGTGTCTTGCATGCATGCTCAGGTCTCGACACTCACCAAAACTGACCCACCTGCGCTCACGACAATCTGCCCCATTGTTCGAACGTGCCAACGACCTCGGAACGGGGTCAAGGGCGGGCCTGCCATAGGCAGCACGGCGAAGCGAACCCTTGATGCCGTGCAGAGGCCAACACAATCGAAAATGGCCGAGGGTGCGGCATTTGACGCCCTTAGCCATGATGAGCAAAGACACATCACCGACACCAACTCCGGTGGATCAGTTCAAGTGAGCGTAAGTGCCAAAGCCATACGAGTAATGCTGGCCCTGCCATGTGCTGCAAGGCTAGTTGGTGGGATAGATCAATGGTGTGCTGCTGATGGTGGTTTCCGTCACGTTACCAACCCGTGATCACGGGGGGGGGTAGTGCAGTCATTTCGGTGATGAAACTTGGTATTGATAGCGGACACAGAGGAAGAAAAGTTCAAAAACCCGAATTTCAACCAGTGCAAAGCAAGTTGCAGTGGGTAGCACTGGATTCGCATTTCATGCTAAGTGACTTTGAGTTCCGGTCAGGGCTCAACCAGCCAAATATGCCTCTGCCGACGTGGTCTACTTGCGCCCATTTACTGAGACCTAACTGGATGCTCCCTGTTTCCCGATCTGTCCTGGCGGCACTGGCCTTCATCTTCACCACGCACAGCCAGGCAGCCACCGACTTTGCCGAATGCCCCCAGTTCTTTGCGAACAACAAGCCACCCATCATGACGCCCCGCCCGATGCTCAGAGCCCTGTGTTACGACGCCTTTGCGATTCTTCACTCAGGAGAAAGAAAAACCGCTGTCTACGTGGCTCAGAAGCTCAACCGGGCATCCGTAGCGGACGCTGATGAGAAGCGCAAAGATAAGTTTTTCTCAGATGCCCGGCTGAGGTCAGCGGAGCGGGCGAACCTATCGGATTACAAGGGCAGCGGCTGGTCAAGAGGTCACATGGCTCCTGCGGCAGACATGCCCACGGCCAGAGCCATGGCACAAAGTTTTAGCCTCGCCAATATGGTGCCCCAGGCGCAGAAGCACAACGGCGGCGCGTGGGCCAAATCAGTGGAAGCGGCAACCCGCAAATACGCAGGACGTGCCACGGGGGATGTGTATGTCATCACCGGCCCTGCTTACTCGCCAAGCATTAAGGAAAGCGCAGGTATTGGGGCGGGTCAGGTGCGGGTGCCCAAATACCTATTTAAGCTGCTGTGTGACCAGGACACCAACCGGGCCTGGGCACACTGGCACCTCAATGACGATGCGACACGTGGATCGCGGCCGATCAGTTACGGTGAGTTGGTCAAACGCACTGGCGTCAATTTCTTGCCGGGGCTTGTGCCGCTTGAATGATTGTCCGTAACGTGCCACTGATTTCCCTCATCGCCGCCCCTTGATAATTCGCTGATTAACTCTGGATCCAGGACGTCCGAAGAATTTGAGCGCCAGCATGGGACGCACCCTGGTAACCCTGTCATCGGGCATTCCAAAAGAGTGTGATCAACCAAGGTGAGTGGCCAATAATCACACTTCGCGATGGGCGGGATCAGGTGAAATTTCTGCCGATCTGTCGAGAACCAATAGCGTTCCGCGCCAAGTTGAGTGAACGCTCGCTTGAGAACGATTTCTACAGCCGCTTTGCAGCGTTTGCGGGTACTGGCGAATGGCAGCATTCTGGAACTCCAACGTATAGCCACTTAGAAGTCGTTGGTAAACTTCAAATCTGCGTAGAGTAGAGATATGGCAGGGTAGATTCCATCATGAAGCATTTCCGTTGGCCGACTCGTAGCTACGAGCCGGTGCCTTTTGTTGCCCAAGTCTGCAACCCCCGTTTCCACATCCCCCACTTCAAACCGGACGTGCAGATTTCCCGCATCCGGCTTTCGGACAAGACTTCACTCCTTCGCCCACGTCAGTTCAAGCCCCCTCACCGTCAGACGTATGAGCCCGAAGTACCCGTACATGTGCGAGAGTGGATATCTGCTTGTCAATGTCGCCGCCAGATCCGTCTATAAATAACTCGACGACATTGACTTTTGAAACCGTTGCCGACGCCACAAACACTGATTCGGGCTTTTTCTGCTTTGCTGCTTTCAATACGCGAGGTGGTGTCGAGTACCACCGCGTGGGCTTCAGAGATCAGAAAACGGTGGGGCGTTTTGAAAAACGAAGGTGCTGGCTGCGGAAAACAAAAAAGCGCCCGACTTGGGCGCTTTAGTTTTAAACAAGCAGCATTAGATTGCAGCTTGTTTATTGCGACGGCGCTTAGTTGCGACCAATCCGACCAGTGCGATACCAACGAGTGCGAGGCTTTCCGGCTCAGGAACCGATGTAAAAGTCAGTGTTCCACCAACACTACCTGTACTATCAAAGTTTGACGCTGTAGCCACGAATCCCCACTGATCGCCCTCCGTCAAGTTTATCGACGTAGCGATTGTCTGATTAGACCCCCCAGTATTCCCACCAATTTCAGTAGAATAACCCGTTGAGAAGTCAGTTATGACCAAACTCGTGAAGGCCCTAAACCAGTTTGCGTATGAATTCCACATCAAATTCAGCGCCAATGTACCTGTGCTGGCAGCAGTTGTCGTGAATGTGTAGGTCTGAATTGGGACGCCTCTATATCCCGGCGACACATAGCTATATGAAAGGTTATTAGAACCCACCGTCGCGGTGGATGTAGCAGCGTCCCCATAGGGGTTGTCTCCTGAGGCAGTGGCGGTCCAAGTTTGGCCTAATGGCATGGCCGAAGCTGCCGCGGCACAAGTCACTAATAGAGTGGCAAGTGCTGCATGGCTAAGAAGTGACGAGATGGATGTAAATGATTTCATTTGTAAAAGTTATAAAATTGATGAATACGCTGCCATTCAGACTCGGTTTAAAAGCAAAATTCGTGCCAAGAAATAAAAGTGATTTGTATCAATAACTTACAAATTATCAGTTTTGTTACTGTAAAAATTCTCGACACTATTTGAGGTGCGCCAACTTCAGATAGTGAGTAACGAAGTAGTAAGCCGCTTGAGGTTGCCGCAACGAAGCCCTTACAAAAGTCGGTAGTCAGCCCATGGCAGGTGCTCGCTTCGATATAGCGTCCACCACAAAGCGGCCCGTCGTCCCCAGAACGCAAATGACTGGACTAAAGCTGGCAGAGTCAAAATCGCTGCACCCGTTTCCAGCCCGTTGGAGCCGTTCACATTCAAAATACTTATGATCGCAACCGCTGCGCTGCCGACCACCAAACGGGAAAACTGATTTTCGTCGCTGGATGACTGGTTCCGAGTTTCTGGTATCCGCGACGAACGGCCGGTTACGGCGAAATCCAAGGTCAGCTTTCGACTTTGCGGCGATTTTCATGCGGTTCCAGTGGAAGTCGGCTATGTGTCTGTTGAAGTCAGCCGCCTAAAATTGGCCCCGTTTTCACTCGACGGGCTCCAGTAGACACATTCCGGTCTTTCACGCGGCACTTTTGTAAGTCGGATATGCCGCGTAACCGGATGGTCGGGGCGAGGCGTTGGGTTGAGCCGATTTCCCACAACCGGTCATTGCCGTCGGGGGTTCAATTTCAACACTTTCCGGGCATCAAAACTCGGAACCGGTCATTCGAGGGTGACGATCAGTTTTCGGCGGTGTCCGTCGGCAGCGCAGCGATTGCGGGCGCTGCCAACAGACTGCTATAAGGTAGCGCCGTCTGCAATTTGATGTTTATTTCTTGTGGCTTCCGTCACAGTGAGGTTTACTGGCGGATGCTTGGCAACCGAAAAAATAAACGTCCTTGCTTTCTGTTGCACTATATTTAACCGGAGTGAACTCGCCACCTTGTGCGATCCATCGCAGAATGGCTGGCTCTTGCTCAACCCGCAGGCGCACCAATAATAGTCTTTGCCTTGCTCCACTTTGGTTGCAAATGGGGTGTCTGAGGCGCGCACCGGTGAATTTTATATTTGTCTAAACATTTTTCTTGTCATGGCGATTGCATGACACGATACTGTGTGTTCCTATTTGAAAGGTACTACATGACATTACGCATCAACGACACGGTCCCCGATTTCAAGGCCGAGACCGACCAGGGCCCGATCCAGTTCCACGACTGGATCGGCGACAGCTGGGCGATCCTGTTCTCGCACCCCAAGGACTTCACGCCCGTGTGCACGACCGAATTCGGCGCCGTCGCCCAGATGGCAGAAGAATGGGCCAAACGCGGCACCAAGGTGATCGGCGTGTCGGTCGATGGAGTCGAGGAGCACAGGAAATGGAAAGGCGACATCGAGCGTTTTTCCGGCGCGAAGGCGGCCTTCCCGATCATCGCCGACATCGGCCTGGCCGTTTCCAAGGCCTTCGACATGTTGCCGGCAGAGGCCTACCTGCCGGACGGCCGCACTCCGGCCGACAGCGCCACGGTGCGCGCGGTGTTCATCATCGGGCCGGACAAGAAGCTGAAGTTGTCCATGACCTACCCGATGACGATCGGTCGCAACTTCGCCGAGGTGTTGCGCGCACTCGATGCGTTGCAACTGACCTTCAACGCGCCGATCGCCACTCCGGCAAACTGGACCGTCGGACAGGACGTGATCGTGGCGATGTCCCTGAACGATGACCAGGCACGCCAGAAGTACGGCAGCATCGACGTCAAGTTGCCGTATCTGCGCACCACGAAGTCGCCCGGCTGACACGGCCCACGACGCCGCACCGTTGGCGTCTGGCTCAGTACAGCTGTTATTCATTCGACCGATGGATCCATCCATCGGTCCATCGCGTCCTATTGTGGGGTACCGTGAAGAAACAAAGTCTCAAGGCACTGTTTGCCAGGCTCGATGCGCGCGACGCCGCGATCCCGCTCGCCGAGCTGCAGGCGGAGCTGGGCAACACCGACCTTGTCAGCGAGGACTTTCAGCGGGTCGTCGCCTTTGGCGACAAGACGTACCGCAGGAACCTGCTGCACGAAGGACCCGCCTACCACGCGCTGGTCATTTGCTGGCGACCCGGCCAGCGCAGCCCGATACACGACCACAGCGGCTCGAGCTGCGCGGTGCAGGTGCTGGGTGGCATCGCCACCGAGACGGCGTTTGCCCAGACCGGGCACGGGCATGTGTTCGCGACAGCCAGCACCGACCACGGGGTCGGCAGCGTGCTCGGATCCTTCGACGCCGATGCGCACCAGATCTCGAACCTGCAGCCTGCGGGACACGACCTGGTCACGCTGCACATCTATTCGCCGCCGCTGCTGCAAATGAAGCGGTTCTCCCTGACGGACGCCCATGTGGAGACGTTCATGGACCCGATCGAACTGTTCCTCGAAGGCGCCGGCATCTAGTAGCGCTGCGTCCGGCGCGCTCCGCGACGCACCGTCGCGCCGCGATGGCACTGGCACGCGCGCGTGCAGGACGATCGATCGGCCATTGGCTCCCCAGGGCCTGCGACGCCGCCCGGCGATTTCCGCTCCGCCCCGATCCTGCTCAGTGATAACCCTCGGATCGATGCGCAGGCCGGGCACTGGCTATATCGAATCTGCGCATCTGGACTTACAGTCGTCCAAGTTATTGTCTGCGTCCCCGGTGGTCAATATTGAATCGGCGTCGACACGCCGACACGCCGAGATCCCGAAGACCTTAATGGATGGTTTCCGCTGCATCGTCACTCTCATCAGGTTTTTGCAACTTATGAGGGTGCTCTGGCTAATGCGAAAGCGGCTGTCGCATGGATGATTGCAGTCACGAGGTGAATTGACCAACCCAGACATCTGTGACCGCTATAAGGCGATCAGTTCGAGAATCTCTATTACCGCTTTGTGTCTTCTGGAGTCAGTGACTTTGCTTCGATCCAGTTATTAAAATTGAATGTCGGATAGGATTTTTGGAATATGAATATTGGCCCATAAATCCAGATTAGCTGTCGCGTCCCGTGAGATCATGTTCCCGTCCGCAGCTGGCCCTTATTCAAAGCTCGCCAGTTGATGCGGGGCGTGATTGCGTCCTTACAAGGAGAGAAGACGTCATGAGTCAAGTCCATCCCTGCGCCCGAACCACCCCTCGCACACGCGCTGAGATAAGGACCTCGCCCGCTGGTGCCAGTGCGCTGGCCGACCGATACAACATCACGCCCGCCACCGCTCGCAAGTGGAAAGAGCGCGAAGATTCAGAGGATCGCTCCCACCGCCCGCGTACGTTGAAGACGACGCTCAGTCCAGCGCAGGAGCAACTTGTTGTCGAGCTTCGGCGCACAGTTCTACTGCCCCTGGACGACCTGCTGGCGATCACCCGCGAGTTCATCAATGCCGCTGTTTCACGCTCAGGCTTGGACCGTTGTTTGCGCCGCCATGGCGTCTCCGATCTGAAAGGCCTGCTGCCACAAGTTGAGGGGGAGCCTGCGCCACTGAAAACCTTCAAGGACTACGAGCCTGGATTCATACACATTGACATCAAGTACCTGCCGCAGATGCCTGATGAGACGAAGAGGCGCTACCTCTTTGTGGCCATTGATCGAGCGACACGGTGGGTCTATTTCCACATTTACAACGACCAGACTGACGTCAGCAGTACCGATTTTTTGTGCCGGTTGAGAAAAGTCTCGCCCATGAGAATTCAAAAGATTCTGACTGACAACGGAAGTCAATTTACCGACCGTTTTACAGCCAAGAGCAAACAAGCCACGGGCAAGCATACGTTCGACATCAGCTGTGCCGAGATGGGTATCGTGCATCGCCTGTCGCCCCCACGCCATCCGCAAACCAATGGCATGGTGGAGCGCTTCAATGGGCGCATCAGCGGCTGAGCTGGAGGCGACTCTGACGCTCTATTTAAAGACCTACAACCACCATATCCCGCAGCGGGCTTTGAAGCACCAAGAACCTATTCAAGCTTTGCAGAAATGGCGCGCAGAAAAACCTGATTTGTTTGTCAAGCGAGTTTATGAACAGGCGGGACTTGACAATTAGCCACACAGTTACCTTATCGGCTGTATATCGCTAAGAATTGGTAATATGTGACGATTAGCATATCGTCCGACAAGTACCAATACTTCTAATAGAAGTCTGAAATGTGTACTGACCTTGCCCCTGGAATCCGTATCCCATAACCGAGATCATGAGTTGGCTTGCTTGGGCTGATTAGCAAGCCAGTTTTGCTCGAACCGCACCGGGCTGACGTAGGCCAGTGTCGAATGCAGTCGAGTCCGGTTATACCAAAGCATCCAAGCAATCGTTTCATCCTTTGCCTCCCGCTGAGTCTTGAACTTCTGTCCGTATAACCGTTCCACCTTCAATGATCCAAACAGCGTCTCGCTGCAGGCGTTGTCCCAACAGTTGCCGCGCCGGCTCATTGAACTGGTGATGTCGTACTCCTTGAGCACTTCCCGGAAGTCCTTGCTGGCGTACTGACTGCCGCGGTCGCTATGGAACATCAGGCCAGCCTGCTTGCCCGGATGCCGCTTGAACCATGCCATGCGCAGCGCATCAATGACGATGTCCCGCGTCATTTCCTCTCGTAACGACCAGCCCACTACTTGGCGGCTGAACAGGTCAATCACCACGGCCAGAAACAACCAGCCTTCGTCCGTGGCGATGTACGTGATGTCACCCACCCAGACCTTGTCGGGTGCTGCCACATCGAACTCCCGGTTGAGCAGGTTGGGTGAGATCGCTAGATCGTGATTGCTATCGGTGGTGACCTTGAAGCGCCGCTTTCCCTTGGCACGGATGCCGTGCAACTGCATGAGCTTTTGCACGCGCTCTTTGCCCACACGGATGCCACGGGCAAGCAGCTCCTTCCAGGTGCGTGGCCAGCCGTAGCCGCCTCGCGTCTCGGCATGGATGGCCTTGATGTGCACCAGCAAGGCGTCATCGCTCAGGTGGCGGAGCTGGGCCGGACTGGCCAGTCGCACAAAGTGTTCGTGGTACCCGGCGATGCTCACCCCCAGTACGCGGCACTGTACCGAGATCGGCCATGTGCTGCGGTGGCGCTGGATGAAGGCGTACTTCAAATCGATCCCTTTGCGAAGTACGCCGTCGCTTTTCCCAGAATGTCGCGCTCCATCTTCACACGCGCCAGCTCGGCCCGCAACCGGCTGATCTCCATCTGCTCGGCGCTGACCAATACCTTGCTGTCAGCTCCCTTGAGCTGGCCCTGGCGCTGCGCCTTGACCCAATTGAACAACGTCTGGTCGACCACTCCCAGCGTGCGTGCCGCGGCTGCAATGCTCTGGCCACCTTCGACCAGTCGAACTGCTTCTTGCTTGAATTCGAGCGTGTAGCGCGCTCTTGCTGTCTTCGTCATTTCCGTTCTCCTTGCGTGAATTTACACACTCAGCAAGAGATACGTTTTTCGAGGGCAAGGTCAGTGGGGGGCATGAGTTGGAATCGTTGGTGGGGATGGATGGGGGTGTGTTTTGGATTTCTACCTCTGCGCCTTTGGTACTGCGGTCGCACCCATTTTCTAAAATTCACCCAAACCTAAGCACTCACAATAATATTTCCTGCTGGTGCCAGGGTGCAGGCAACACAACCTACAAAACCCCATGCTGAGGTAGCTTATGGGGTTTTGTAGGTTTCATAGCCCCCACCTGGGGCATTGCTGATTTATCAGCTGCGCTAGGCAGCACTCATTACAACGTCTTTCAGCACTGCCGGGTTGATGGCGTAGCGCTCGCTGGGCCTACCACCCGTCACACCCGTTGGCACTGTTTCCCGGCGCAAATAGTCATAGTCCACAAGCAACTCGGCGGCCTTTCGGACATCAGCTGGCGAACCCAAGCCGGACCAATTTTTCACCGCCACTTGCCGAGCAGTGAAACTGCTGCCTAACACGCTGTCGCGGTCGGTCAATCTTCCCGCCTTGATCTTTGAAAGCAGGGTTTCAGCTCCCTTGGTCTCTGGGGTCGTCGCCGCCGCGTAGAGGCGGCTTGCATGGCTGCGCAGGTAGTCACCCATGGCCAGTGCCCGGATCAGTTCGGCTTCATGGATCACGCAACCGCTGTCAGGTGTGTCAATCAAGGCAAATACAAGCGCTAGCGCTGGTATCAGCTTGCGGTATTTGGCCAGGTGCGAAACCATGGCCGGGTGCAGCAGATCCCCGCGAAGCTCGACTTCAAAGGGAACCAGCCACTCCACAAACAAAGCTTGCGCTGCATCGTTAAAGCGCCAGACAGCTGGCTCAGTCTCGTTTGCCGGTTGTAGTTCGGCCAGGCGATCAAACACTGCGAAGGCGGCTTGCTTTGCTGCAGTGTCGGGGCTTTGGTCAACGTGGATGAATGCGCTTGCTATGTCAGGCCACACAGCCAGACCAAATCGCTGCAACAAACCATCATCTGCGCTCCCCCCCGCAACCGCGCCGCGCACACACTCCTGAATGCGACCCGGTTGAATGTCGCCAATCATTGCCAGACAAACGCGGGGAATATGTACGGTGCCGCGTCCGATCCGATCAAAGGTGTAATCCTGATTGCCGTCATAACTTTGCAACATGAATGCCCGTGCGCCTTCCTGCCCCGGTTTGTCCAGCCCAGTGAGCAGTCCGTAAAGCTCGTCCCGATAGGATAAAGTGCCCCAAGGGTTTTGCTGCATTAACTCACCAAGCTTTTCCACCGTGGCATCGTTCACGATATAGCGCCGAGCCAACGGTTCAGCCGCGGTGACCACAGGCGCCAGCAAAGCACGCGCCGCCACAGGGTCTTTGACTGCAAGGCTTTTGGCTTTCCGCTCGTTGTCGTCGCCCTGCATGGCGGCCACTTTGCAATCAAGTTACCATGCCGCGTTTGCAATTTTCCACGCCTCAGACGCTGCTTCCTGTAGCTTGTTCAAGGGTTTCAAGGATTCACTCAGCGCCGGAGACTTCTTCACGCCGGGCCTGCCCACAACCACGCCCCATAAGTTGGGCACAACCTGCCAGTTGTCCTGGGCTTTGGGTTGCACCACGGCACGTGCACCAATGAGGCTGGACATTGCCACTAACGCTGTCACCGTTGGGAAGTCTGCCGGACATTGCATTCGGTGGGCAATATCCATCACCCAGGGCCGCACAGCTGCGGGTAAGAGGTCTTCGGTAAAGGCCATCACAGGGGGCAACGCATCAGGCAGTGGTGTCGGGGCTGACCACGGCTCTGAATCCGACCAACCATGCATCTGCGCCAACGCATACACACTGAGCAGCCCCAGTGGCTTACTTGCCGAATAGGTCGGATCGCTTGTATCAAATACCGCTACTGCCGTGCCGCCCGTCCTAGCATCCCATTCGACACACAATGCGCGCCCGTGAGCCTCATCAATGCCGCTGGATACATGGCGAAAGGCCATGCCGATGACTTGCTCGGCAGAGTGTTTTGCCAGACAGGCAGTCGCTGGAATAGCAGCAACGGCAGCACGCAAGCGCTGCACGTCTTCGCTCAATGAAGCTGCGTTTGGCATACCGATTGGTACAACAAATTGTCTGGTGAGCATGGCATTACCTGCGATAGCGGGCACAGAACTGAGTGCATCATCAATACACCGCTTGACTGCATCCAGCCCAGAATGCTGGTGCAGGTCGTTGAAGTCGGTTGCCTTCGCTGGCCGGTTGGCTCCAAAGTCAGGTACGGCCAGATAGCCACCAACCGAAGCTGCAGCAACCCTAGCCTTGGTCATACCGGGGTTACCTTTTGTATGATCGTCATCGTCGGCGGCGATGACAATTTTCACGTCGGGATACTGGGCGCGTAAGTCCAGCGCCACCTGTTCCAGATTGCCCGCATTAAAGGCTACGGCTACCGCGTAACCCGTTGCCTCATGTAGGCTCGCACCAGTTGCATACCCCTCACAAATCAGCAGCACACCTGCTGGTCCAGATAAGCAGTGAAAGCACCCCTTTACTTTACCGCCAGTTAAAAACCGCTTGTCGCCATCCGGGGTGATGGTTTGCAGGCTATGCAGTACGCCGGTCGAGTCGTATAAAGGAATAAGCAATCGGGCACCCGATTGTCGGATGTCATAGGGCTGCACACCCTTGGTGGTCAGATACGGGTGGCTGATGCAGGGGGTCGCCGCATCAAACGAATTGGCTGCCAGCACAGCCGCCGATGCATTGCGCTGCGCCTGTTCACTATCGCGCAGTGCTTTCAGGGACTGCACCCGGTCCCGGTGGGCAACAAGCTCTGCCTGCGTCATCGCGCTGGTGAACTTGCTGCACCAGTTCCATTTATTGCCTTCGCGCCAGCAACCAAATACACCTGCTGCCAAACCGTTGAGGTGCAGCACATGCCAGCCTGCATCATCGTCAACCTTGCCGTTAGAACTGAATCGATGTATCTCGCCATCAGCAATAATCTCGTATGGGGGTGTCAGGCCAGCCGCTTCAATTGCTTCCAGAAACGCTTGCTCTGGTGTAAGTGACGTGGCAGAATTCAAATCGCAAGTGTCGGTATCAAAGCCTTCGGTGTCGCAAGCACCGAGGGCTTTTCAATGGTGGTGTGGCTCATAGCTGCGCCCCTTTCTCCGTGCTCAGAAGTTCGGTGCGCTTCGCGTGGAGTGCTGTCACCAGCTCGCGGATATCCGCATCAGTTTTACCTGCCACCCGCGCAGTTGCAATTGCTTGCGCCTCATAGTCGGGCCAGCCTTTTGCACGCTGTCCGATGGCCACCCCAGTAGTGAATAACCCGGCGCGGATTGCGTTGTAAACGCTTGCGTCCGCCCGGTGCCCCAATACCCGCTTAACGTCTGGAAGTCTCAAAATTAACATTGCTTACCCCTTTATGTTTCTCGCTAGCGGTTGCTAGCGATTGGGGGAATTTTTGCAAAATCACCTTAATCAGTCACCGTCAATCGGTGTCACGTTTTGACATTGCGTTTTACTCTGAGGCCTGCAGTGCTATCGGACATGTTGTGCTTTACCGCAAGTTTGGCAACGGCATCTTCATACGTCGTTCCGGCAGACCGTAGCTCGTTCATCTCGAGCCGCATCAAAAACGGTTCAATGTCACTCATCAAGGCAAACGTTCCATGTTCAGCGAAGCTTTGCAATGCGACTAAAAGTGTCTCAACGTCAGTCCCGTAATCGAACACCTGAAATTCCGGTCCATCCTCGGGATTAATGCAATGGCGACCATCAAGACTGGATAGCCCACGAAAGTAGGAGGTAACCAAGCCCGCCGCGCGTGCACGGTCTTCCTTAGAGGCCCTGCGGCCAGTCTTTGCGCTTTTTGCCATGCGTTTCCTTCCTTAACCTCGATTAAGAAGAGCGACGAGTGAGTTTGGTTTTGAGTTCGCCATTGGGGTTCAGCCGAGAGCGGGGCATACCTTTAAAAAATTATGTCGTCTTTAGCTGAATCACGTCAGCGCCCGCTGCCAGCTTGCCCAAATAATCGGCCCATTGCTGGATCATTACAAACCGCTGTTTGATGTACTTGGTTCGGTTATAACTGGTGCCGTTTGCGTCCTTCGTGGCGTGGGCTAGATTCGCCTCGATAACCTGCCAGTCAATATTCAGCTCATCCACCAACATCGTGCGTGCGCTTGCCCGGAACCCGTGCCACGATTGTTCTTTACCAAAACCCAGCGCATAGAGCGCACTGCGTACAGAGTTGTCAGACACCGGCCGGTCATGGCTGCGCTCACCGGGGAACACATAAACACCGTGACCTGTCAGTGGTTGGATGTTGCGGAGCAAGGCCACCGCCTGCGTGGGTAACGGCACGATGTGGGCTTCGCCTTGTTCCTTTTCCAGCTTGGTGCGTTTCATTTTCATGCTGGGGATCGTCCACAGTGCCGCGTCTAAATCCAGCTCTGCCCATTTCATCATGCGCAGGTTGCCGGGTCGTTGGTATAGCAATGGGGTTAGCTGCAAAGCGGTGCGCACTATCAACCCACCTTTGTAGCCCTTGATAGCACGCATCAAACCGCCCATGCGGGCCGGATCAAGGATGGCTGCAAAGTTCTTACCCCGGTAGGGTGTCAACCTGCCTTTAAGCCCTTCGGTGATGTTGCGTTGCTGCACTACCGCCGTGGGTAGCCAGTAGTCCCAAACCTGCCGCGCCAGCATCAATACCCGATCTGCCGTTTCAATCGCGCCACGTTCCTCCACTTTTTGCAGTGCTGACAGTAGATCCAAGGCGTGAATGTCGGTCATGGGCCTGTCGCCGATCCATGGGAACAGGTCACGTTCCAATTGCCGCAATGATCGTTCTGCGTGGCTTTCACTCCATTGAGGTGCCTGTTTGGCGTACCACTCCAAGGCTACAGCCTTGAATGTGTCGCCACCAGTGCGTGTAGTCTTTAGTTTTTCCAATTTGCGGGCTTGCACTGGGTCGGTGCCATTGGACTTGTAGCTTGGCCGCGTCACGGGCTTTTCTTGCCGCTGTCAGGGAAACATCCGGGTAACTGCCAAAAGCCATGCGGCCCTCTTTGCCGTCAAAGTAGGTTTTCCAAAACCAACGCTTTGAACCTGCCGGGCTAACTTCCAGGTACAAGCCCCCCGCATCGGTAAACCGCGCCCGGTTTTTGTCTGAGGGGCATACAGCATGGCGGCATTGGGCATCGGTCAGCATCAGGGTTTCTCCAGTGAAAGCGGGGAACAATTGAAAAAATTGCTGCTTACCCCGGTTTGTTCCCCGCTTTTAGTTTGGCTGTCAATAGTCCACGCTGGTCCCTGCTATCGCATAACATATTGATTTACCAATGAAAAAGGCCTCCGAGTATCGCTACTTGGAGGCCTTTGTCATGCGGTATGGTGGAGCTGGGGGGATTTGAACCCCCGTCCGCAAGCCTTGTTCGGGCAGATCTACATGTTTAGTGGTCTGATTTAAGTCTTGCCACCTGTATCGCGCAGCCACACGCTATAAAGGACGCCAGCACCCTATTGTCTTGCCCCGAGTTAAGGTACCCAACTCAGAACCAGCCGATGTAATTATCTTTACAGCCGGGAGTCGTCAACTTACGTTAAAAACCCCTTGCCCAGCCCATCGGCCTGCTGTTGTAAAGCTCACTGGCAATTAAGCAGCGAGTGCGAAACGTTCGTCGTTTGCAGTTAGTTTTTTTGAATCTGATTTACGAGCGCATTCAGCTCGACATGCACCACACCGCGTCCGAACCCACGTCGAAACCAGTGCAGCCCCAAGCAACCTATTTTAGGCCTACTTCAGCAATTGCAACAGGCCCATGGGCGAATTTATGACGGCGTGCGCTCCCCATAGGCTCGGATCGTTAGATTTCCCCAAATATCCATAGGTCGCGGCCACAGTCGACATACCCGCCGCCAGCCCTGCGACGATGTCCCGCTCATCGTCTCCAACATACATGCACTGCGCTGGGTCTATCCTCATGCGGCGAGCCGCCTCCAGAAGTGGCTCAGGATGGGGCTTGGCGTAAGGTGTTGTGTCGCCACAAATGATTGTTTTTGCGGAATTGAACAGTGGCATCGCTGCGGTTAACGGCTCTGAGAATCGTGAGGATTTGTTGGTGACAACGCCCCATGGCAATCCTTGTACCTGCAAGCTCGAAATCAGCTCAACTACGCCTTCAAAGGCGTAGGTGGATTGGGTCATACAGTTGGCATAATTTATAAAAAATTCCTCTCTTAGCGCGGGAAAATCCAAATGATCGGGGCCAATCGCGAACGCGAGACCGATCATTCCACGGGCACCTGCACCAGCCATGGGGCGATAGTGATCAAGTGGCATCGATGGGAGGCCTCGATCAATGCGCATTTTGTCGACGGCTGCGGCCAAATCCGGCGCGCTGTCAATGAGGGTGCCGTCCAAGTCAAATAGAACGGCTTTTACATCGCCAAATATGGGATTTTCGGTGCTCATTTTTCCGAGTCCATTGGCTTTTGGGTTGCAATCAAATAGTTGACACTCGTGTCCGCACTAAGCCAATAGCGCTGGGTGATGGGGTTGTGCTCCATTCCTTTAGCGTCTCTTAGATCTAGCCCGGCTGAGCGGCAGTAGGCCGCGAGCTCGCTTGGGCGAATCATTTTGGCATATTCGTGAGTACCTTTGGGCAGCAGGTTTAGCACATACTCCGCTCCTAGAACGGCGAACAAAAATGACTTCGCGCTTCGGTTCAATGTTGAAAAAAAGACCCAACCGCCTGGCTTTACCAATGCTGCACAGGCGTGAACAACCGATGATGGGTCGGGAACATGTTCCAGCATTTCCATGCAAGTCACAACATCAAAGCTCTCGGGTTGTTGCTCAGCCAACGCCTCCACACTGATTTTCTGATACTGAATGGTGGGGGTTTGAGCTTCGAGCGCATGCAACTGGGCCACTCTGAGTGCTTTTGCTGCCAGGTCAATTCCCGTTACGCTGGCGCCAGTGTGCGCCATAGAGTCCGCCAGAATTCCGCCACCACACCCAACGTCAAGGACTACCTTTCCGTTCAGTTGCGTTGTCTGGCGGATCCAGTCGAGCCGGAGAGGGTTGATCTGATGCAGCGGCTTGAATTCCCCCTCTTTATCCCACCAGCGATGGGCCAAATCAGAGAATTTTGCCAACTCGGCTGGATCAGCGTTCAATTTTGAAGTCATTGGGTGATTATCCGAAAAATGCGTCGCTCAAACAGGATTGGTGCATTTTCGGAGGCAGAAATAGAAAAAGCCCCGCGGTTGCGGGGCTTTTTAAGGAGGTCTTCTTCAGGCCTGCACGCAAAAGCGTGAATTTTTAGTTGCGAGTACCGACAACTTCAATTTCAACGCGTCGGTTCTTAGAGCGACCGTCACGAGTCTTGTTGTCAGCAACTGGCTGAGCTTCACCCTTGCCTTCGGTGTAAACGCGGTTCTTTTCGATGCCTTTGGACACCAAGTAAGCCTTGACAGCTTCTGAACGCTTGACCGACAGCTTCTGGTTGTAAGCGTCAGCGCCAGTGGCGTCGGTGTGACCCACAGCGATGATGACTTCCAGATTGATGCCCTTGACTTTGCCGACCAAGTCGTCCAACTTGGCTTTGCCTTCTGGCTTCAGAACAGCTTTGTCAAAGTCAAAAAACGCGTCAGATGCGTAAGTAACCTTTGCGGCTGCCACTGGCATTGGCGCTGCTGCTGGCGCAGGAGCGGCGGCCTTTGGAGCCATGGGCTCAGCGGCTTTAGGAGTCACTGGGGCTGGGGCTGCAGCCGGGGCGGCAACGATTGCACCGTCGCAACCAACAGCGGCGGTAGCTGGAGTCCAGCTAGCATCGCGCCAGCACAGGCCGGTACTGTTTTTCCAAGTGTCGCCAGCGGCACTGCGCCAGTTGTCGACAGATTGCGCGCCAGCGGATGTTGCAAGTGCTGCGGTAGCAATCACCATTGCCAATTTATTTAATTTCTTCATGGTTCTCCTTTAGGGGAAAAAAGCCGCAGCAGCGCTGCGAATAACTTGTGGGGCGCCCAACATAAGACATTATGAACGCTTAAGTTATTGTGCCACAGCCAAAATTCTCGTTACTTCCCAACATGCCGTGAATCGATAAACAATGGAAAAGAAAGGAATAATTCCACACACCGTTGCATCGTTACAACAAGCGAGCCCTTTAGAATGTCCTGTTGCTTTTGACATCGTTAGACCAGATCGCCCATGACACAGTTCGCCAAAGAAACCTTGCCCATTAGCCTAGAAGAGGAAATGCGACGCAGCTATCTTGATTACGCCATGAGTGTGATTGTGGGACGCGCATTGCCAGATGCCCGGGATGGTCTCAAGCCTGTTCATCGGCGAGTGCTGTTTGCGATGCACGAATTGAACAACGATTGGAATCGACCCTACAAGAAGTCCGCCCGTATCGTGGGTGACGTCATTGGTAAATACCACCCCCATGGTGACCAATCAGTTTACGACACCATTGTTCGAATGGCACAGGATTTCTCCATGCGGCACATGCTGGTGGATGGCCAGGGCAACTTCGGGTCGGTTGATGGTGATAATGCCGCGGCGATGCGATACACCGAAATTCGGTTGGCAAAAATTGCTCACGAGTTGCTTGCGGACCTGGACAAAGAGACAGTTGATTTCGGGCCAAACTACGATGGATCCGAAAAAGAACCATTGGTGATGCCCGCTCGGCTGCCCAACCTGCTGATCAATGGGTCCGGTGGTATTGCGGTGGGCATGGCCACCAACATTCCCCCGCACAATTTGAATGAGGTAGTCGATGCCTGCCTCCATTTGTTGCGAAATCCCGATGCGAGTATTGATGACTTGATGGAAATCGTCCCGGCGCCTGACTTCCCGACGGCCGGCGTCATTTACGGCATTTCTGGCGTTAAAGATGGCTATCGCACAGGCAGGGGAAAAGTGGTCATGCGAGCCAAGTGCCATTTTGAAGATATTGACCGCGGCCAGAGGCAGGCGATCATCGTGGATGAACTCCCTTATCAGGTCAACAAAAAGACGCTGCAAGAGCGGATGGCTGAGTTGGTGCACGAGAAAAAAATAGAAGGCATCAGCCACATCCAGGACGAGTCCGATAAGTCGGGTATGCGCCTTGTCATCGAATTAAAGCGCGGTGAAGTGCCTGAGGTTGTTCTGAATAATCTGTACAAACAGACGCAGCTGCAGGACACCTTTGGCATGAACATGGTGGCGTTGATTAATGGTCAACCCAAGCTGTGTAACTTGAAAGATCTGGTTGAGGTCTTTTTGCAGCACCGACGTGAGGTGGTCACGAGACGGACGGTTTTCAATCTGCGCAAAGCGCGCGAGCGTGGTCACGTTTTAGAGGGTCTTGCGGTTGCGTTGGCCAATATTGATGACTTCATTGCAATCATTCGCAACGCGCCCACCCCGCCAGTGGCCAAAGTGGAACTGATGAGCAAACCGTGGGATAGCAAGTTGGTGCACGAGATGTTGACGCGAACTCGTGCCGACGGCGGCATGGTGAATGCGGATGACTACCGCCCAGACGGACTTGAAAAGTCTTTCGGTCTGGGGGCTGACGGCTTGTACCGCCTGTCTGACACGCAAGCCCAGGAAATTTTGCAGATGCGCTTGCAGCGTCTGACGGGTCTGGAACAAGACAAAATTGTCACCGAATACAAGCAAGTCATGGACGAAATCGAGGACTTGCTCGACATCTTGGCCACGCCTGAGCGCGTTTCAACCATCATTGGTGAAGAACTCACCGTTATTCGTACTGAGTTTGGTCAAACTAAATTGGGCGCTCGCCGTAGTCTGGTTGAGCACAGCTCATTTGACTTGAGCACCGAGGATCTGATTACGCCGACGGATATGGTGGTAACGCTGTCGCACAGTGGCTACATCAAGAGTCAGCCTCTGAGTGAATACCGGTCGCAAAAACGGGGCGGGCGCGGTAAGCAGGCGACTGCCACTAAAGAAGACGACTGGGTGGATCAGTTGTTCATTGCGAATACGCACGATTACATTTTGTGCTTTAGCAATCGCGGGCGCCTGTACTGGCTCAAAGTTTGGGAAGTGCCACAGGGATCACGCGGTTCCCGCGGTCGGCCCATCGTCAATATGTTTCCCTTGCAGGAGGGCGAGAAGATCAATGTGGTCTTGCCGTTGACGGGCGACAAGCGCACCTTCCCGGCGGATCAGTTTGTCTTCATGGGAACCTCAATGGGGACCGTCAAGAAAACACCGCTGAACGACTTTAGTAATCCACGCAAGGTCGGCATCATTGCCGTCAATCTGGACGAGGGCGACTACCTGATTGGCGCAGCCATCACGGACGGAAAGCATGACGTGATGCTGTTCTCTGATGGCGGCAAAGCCGTGCGCTTTAACGAGGATGAGGTCACCGCTCACGGTCGCCAGTCCCGCGGCGTCAAAGGCATGAACCTCGAAGAAGGCCAGAGCGTCATCGCGATGCTGGTGGCGGAGGATGAGGCGCAGAGTGTCTTGACCGCAACTGAAAATGGCTACGGCAAACGCACCAACATCACCGAGTACACCCGCCACGGGCGAGGAACCAAAGGCATGATCGCGATCCAGCAAAGTGAGCGAAATGGAAAAGTCGTTGCGGCCACTCTGGTACATGCCGACGACGAAATCATGTTGATCACGGACAAAGGCGTGTTGGTGCGGACCCGGGTCAGCGAGATTCGCGAGTTGGGTCGTGCCACGCAAGGCGTGACGCTGATCGGGCTGGATGAAGGCTCCAAGCTCAGCGGCCTGCAGCGTATCGTAGAGAACGACGCCAATCCAGTGCTTGAGGAGAGCGCTGCTGACGGAGAAGCTCCTATTGAGGGTGCGGACGGCGACGTCTGATTGCTATTTTTTTGGTAGCGAATTGTGCAGTTGGCACCTGGGCTAGACGATGTTTTCCTGAATAATGATGAATCGACCTTTTAACTTTTCCGCTGGCCCTGCTGTGATGCCCGAGGAGGTGTTGCGCCAAGCTGCGGAAGAGATGCTGGACTGGCGCGGCAGTGGCATGAGCGTGATGGAGATGAGCCACCGCGGCAAAGAGTTCATTTCCATTTATGAGCAGACTGAGGCTGACTTGCGGGAGTTGCTGGCCGTTCCGCCGGAGTTCAAAATTCTGTTCATGCAAGGTGGCGGGTTGGCGGAAAACGCCATTGTTCCGCTCAACTTATCGCAGGGCGGCGCTATTGATTTGGTCGTGACGGGCAGTTGGAGCCAAAAATCATTGAAAGAGGCCGGTAAGTACTGCGCGGTGCATTTGGCGGCCAGCAATGCTTCGACCGGATACAAAAACCTGCCTGATCCCGGTTCATGGCAGTTGAATGCCGAGGCTGCATATGTTCATATCTGCACCAATGAAACCATTGATGGTGTGGAGTTTCATACCTTGCCCGACTTGAAGGCGCTGGGCAGCAAGGCCCCTTTGGTCATCGATTTTTCGTCCCATGTTGCTTCGCGTCCCGTGGACTGGACCCGAGTCGGACTTGCGTTTGGTGGTGCCCAGAAAAATCTTGGGCCGGCCGGGCTGACGCTGGTGGTTGTGCGTGAAGATCTTCTGGGACATGCGCTCCAGGCGTGCCCGAGTGCCTTCAATTATCAGATGGTGGCCGACAACCAGTCGATGTTCAATACACCTCCTACCTACGCTATATACATGGCTGGGTTGGTGTTTCAATGGCTCAAGCGTCAGGGCGGCATCGCTGCCGTAGAAGCGCGCAATATCGCCAAAGCGAAATTGCTGTACAGCGCTATTGACGGGTCCCAGCTATACACCAACAAGGTGGATCCTGAGTGCCGCTCACGGATGAATATCCCTTTCTACTTGCGAGATGAAAGCCTGAATGAAGCGTTTTTGACCGGCGCCCGCGCACAAGGCTTGTTGCAATTGAAGGGGCATAAATCGGTAGGTGGCATGCGAGCCAGCCTTTACAACGCAATGCCGGTGAGGGGTGCTCAGGCTTTGGTCGACTACCTTAGGGAATTTGAGAAGAAAAGCGCTTGAAGCATGACCAACTTACCATCCAACTTACCTGATTTGGCGGACCTTCGGGTTCAAATTGACGGCATCGATCGACAACTGCTTTCGCTCCTCAATCAACGGGCTTTGGTGGCTGAGCAGGTGGGTGAAGTCAAAAAAAGGGACGGTACGGCATTTTTCCGGCCTGATCGGGTGGCGCAAGTCATCGACAAAATTCAGACGGCCAACCCCGGGCCATTGAAGAACTCCCATGTCACCGCGATCTGGCGTGAAATCATGTCGGCCTGTCTAGCCCTTGAAGCACCACAACGCGTCGCGGTTCTCGGCCCTGTAGGGACCTTTTGTGAGCAAGCGGCTGTGGAGTTCTTTGGTGGCGCAGCGGACTTGATCTACTGCGCTAATTTTGATGAGGTCTTTCACGCGACCGCGGCCGGAAGCGCTCAGTATGGTGTTGTGGGTGTCGAAAACTCGACCGAAGGGGTCGTCACCCGTTCGCTCGATCTGTTTCTGCACACCCCTACCCATGTGGTGGGTGAAGTCAGCCTTTTGGTTCGACACAACCTCCTGCGTGTCAGTAATTCGCTGGAGGGCATTGAGGTGGTGATGGCACATCCTCAGGCCTTGGCGCAGTGTCAGGGCTGGTTGTCAAAGCACCTTCCGCATGCGGAGCGCCGTCCGGTGTCCAGCAACGCCGAAGGGGCCAAACTTGCAACGACCAATCCGGCGTGGGCGGCACTGGCCAGCGACCGGGCAGCGACGCAGTTCGGTTTGCACATAGCCTCCCATGCCATCCAAGACGATGCCTACAACCGCACGCGGTTTGCGATCATCTGCCTGCCTCAAACGCTGGGAACGCCACCGCCTTCTGACAATGACTGCACTGGACTGATCGTGTCAGTCCCAAATCAACCTGGCGCCGTTCATGATCTGTTGGTGCCTCTAAAGGCCAATGGGGTGTCTATGACTCGCTTTGAGTCACGCCCGGCACGAACAGGGCAGTGGGAATACTATTTCTACATTGATATTCAGGGACACCCGTCACAACCCCACGTTGCCAAGGCGCTCAAGGAATTGAGAAGTTTGTGTGCTTTCTACAAAGTGTTGGGTACCTACCCGGTTGTCAACTGATGCCAACCTTCCAAAGGAAACCGAATGTTTGAACAACTCGGCCTGATCGGATGCGGGCTGATGGGCGGCTCATTTGCCTTGGCCTTGAAGCGTGCTGGCCTGGTGAAGCGAGTGGTTGGATACAGCAAGTCACCGTCCACGACTGACCGTGCACGCCAGTTGGGTGTGATTGATATCGAGGCGCCGTCGGCATTGCTGGCCGTTTCTGGCGCCGACATTGTCTTGATTGCGGTCCCTGTTGCCGCAACCGAAGCCACTTTCAAGGCAATCAAACATCTGGTGACGCCGCAAATGCTCGTCATGGATGTTGGCTCCACCAAAAGAGATGTGATTGACGCCGGTCGCCGCGCACTTCGCGAGCAGGTGGGTTCGTTTGTTCCTGCCCACCCGATTGCGGGCCGGGAGGTCTCTGGGGTCGAGTATGCAGACGCTGATCTCTACGTGGGCAAACAAGTCATCCTGACCCCAATCGAGCGAACGTTGACCGTTCAGCTTCAGAAGGCGGTTGATGTCTGGTCTGCGCTGGGTTGCCGCGTGGTCAAAATGTCGCCGGAAGCTCATGACGCGGCTTTTGCGGCTGTGAGCCATCTTCCTCACCTGCTGTCGTTCGCCTTGATGAATGCCATTTCGGGCCAGGATCACGGTAAAGATTATTTGTCGTTGGCCGGCCCAGGGTTTAGGGATTTCACACGCATTGCGGCCGGTGACCCCAAAGTTTGGCGCGACATCATGCTGTCGAACCGCGAAGAGCTATTGGCTCAGACCAAAATATTCCAACGCAATCTTCAGGCTCTAGAGCTGATGATTACCAGTGGCAATGGTGATGCCCTAGAGGGGTTGATCGAGCAGGCCAGTTTGACTCGGGCCAATTGGCGCATGTCTCAAAATCAAAAATAATGTTTTCCACGCAATTCCTCGACATTCCGCCGCTTGATGAGGCGCAGGGCAAACTGGTCTTGCCGGGCTCCAAAAGCATTTCCAATCGCCTGTTGCTGCTGGCTGCTTTGGCCGAAGGCACCACAACCTTGCACGACCTGCTGGACTCGGACGACACACGCGTGATGTTGAACGCGTTGGCGTCGCTGGGTTGCGTGGTGCGTCAACAAGGCTCATCGGTTGAAATCGATGGAATGGCCGGGCGGCTGGCTCAATCCGGTGCTGATTTGTTCATGGGAAATGCAGGTACCGCGATCCGACCACTTACTGCCGCGCTGGCAGTTTTGGGCGGAAACTTCAAGCTGCACGGTGTGCCCCGCATGCACGAGCGACCTATTGGCGACTTGGTGGACGCGCTGCGTCAATTGGGCTGTCAGATTGACTACCAAGGCCAAGAAGGTTACCCACCGCTGCTGATCGGTAACCCGGTGTTGACCCTTCAAGCTCCTATTCGCGTGCGTGGCGATGTCTCTAGCCAGTTTTTGACCGCGTTGTTGATGGCATTGCCCTTGGTCGCTGAGCAAGACATCGTGATTGAGGTTGTCGGAGAGCTGATTTCTCGCCCGTATATCGAAATTACCCTCAATCTTTTGGCGCGCTTTGGGGTGCCTATCTCACGCGAGGGCTGGCAACGTTTCACCATCCCCGCGGGTTGTAAGCTCCGCTCGCCAGGAGCACTCTTCGTCGAGGCAGATGCTTCATCTGCTAGTTATTTCATAGCGCTTGGCGCAATTGCATCAACGGAATCTAAGGGAAATTCCATTCGAATTGAAGGCGTGGGCTTGGATTCAATTCAGGGCGACATTCGCTTCATTGATGCGGCCAAGCTGATGGGCGCTGAAATACAGGGTGGTCCCAATTGGCTGGAAGTTACGCGTGGTGCATGGCCATTGAAGGCCATTGACCTCGATTGCAATCACATACCAGATGCGGCAATGACGCTGGCGGTGATGGCCTTGTATGCCGATGGGACGACCACATTGCGCAATATTGCCAGTTGGCGGGTCAAGGAAACCGACCGAATTTCCGCCATGGCAACCGAGTTGCGGAAGTTGGGCGCCATCGTGGAAGAGGGCGCGGATTTCATTCAAGTGACGCCGCCGGCCAGTGCGGCTGATTGGAAGGCCGCCAGCATTCACACCTATGACGACCACCGCGTGGCCATGTGTTTTTCGCTGGCCGCATTCAATCCGGGTCGGTTGCCTGTAAGAATTGAAGACCCGAAGTGCGTCGCCAAGACATATCCAGATTATTTTGAGGCCCTGTTTTCGCTGAGTCAGAGTTCAACAGTTGAGGTACCCGTGATTTGCGTGGATGGTCCAACGGCGTCCGGCAAAGGCACACTGGCTGCCGTCCTGGCCAAGGAACTCGGTTATCACTTTTTGGACTCTGGCTCGTTGTACCGCGTCACGGCGTTGGCTGCACTACAAAAGGGCCTCGCACTGGACGCGCGCGCTGAGGACTCCATTGTCGATTTGCTCCAGTCGTTGGATATTCAATTCACAGACGGACGAGTTTGGGTCAACGGGCAGGATGTGAGCGACGCCATTCGGACGGAGCAGGCTGGCATGAATGCCTCCAAGGTCTCCGTTTTCCCCAAAGTCCGTCATGCTCTGATTGATTTGCAGCATCGCTTTCGACGATTGCCTGGTCTTGTGGCAGACGGGCGAGATATGGGTACGATTATTTTCCCCGATGCCTCATTGAAGGTTTTCCTGACGGCAAGTGCTGAACGGCGTGGCGAGCGGCGCTATAAGCAGTTGATTTCAAAGGGGAATTCAGCTACACTTGCTGACCTTCGGGCTGACTTGGAAGCGCGCGACTCACGGGATGCATCCCGCGCCATCGCCCCTCTCAAGCCCGCACAAGATGCCAAGCTACTGGATAACTCGGATTTGACGGTTGAGAAATCGCTTCAACTCGTGTTGACCTGGTGGCAGGGCCAGCAGCCATTCAAATCAGTTTGAATGGCTAAAAGCAGAAATTAAGTCTTCTGCATCGACCCACGCAAGTCCTCTCGCACAGCTCATGTGCTCTGCCTGCGTGGTTCTTTTAACTAACCCCGCGGATTTATATCCGCACGAGAAAAAAATGTCCGAATCATTTGCAGCCCTATTTGAAGAGTCCCTAACGCGCACAGAAATGCGCCCGGGCGAAGTTATCACTGCTGAAGTGGTACGTATCGAGCACAGTTTTGTTGTGGTCAATGCTGGCCTGAAATCTGAAGCCTACGTGCCGCTTGAAGAATTCAAGAGTGACAAGGGCGAGATCGAAGTTCAAGTCGGTGACTTTGTTTCGGTGGCCATTGGTTCCATTGAAAACGGCTACGGCGATACCATTTTGTCCCGCGACACAGCCAAGCGTTTGGCTTCGTGGATGAGCTTGGAAAAAGCCCTGGAAACCGGCGAATTTGTGACTGGTACGACCAGCGGCAAAGTCAAGGGTGGCCTGACCGTTCTGGTCAATGGCATCCGCGCCTTCCTGCCTGGTTCATTGGTGGACACGCGTCCTACCAAGGACCTCTCTCCGTACGAGAACAAGACCCTGGAATTCAAGGTTATCAAGCTCGACCGGAAGCGAAATAACGTGGTGTTGTCACGTCGTGCCGTGGTCGAAGCCAGCATGGGCGAAGAGCGCGCCAAGCTGATGCAGACCCTGAAAGAAGGCTCCGTGGTTCAAGGTGTGGTCAAGAACATCACCGAATACGGCGCATTCGTGGACTTGGGCGGTATCGACGGCCTGTTGCACATCACCGACATGGCATGGCGCCGTGTCCGTCACCCATCTGAAGTGGTGACAGCTGGTCAGGAAATCACAGCCAAGATCCTGAAATTTGACACCGAGAAAAACCGCGTGTCTCTGGGTCTGAAGCAAATGGGTGATGATCCTTGGATGGGCGTGAACCGTCGCTACCCACAGGGTACCCGCATGTTTGGCAAGATCACCAACATCGCTGACTACGGCGCATTTGTTGAACTCGAGCCAGGAATCGAAGGTTTGGTGCACGTGTCCGAAATGGACTGGACCAACAAGAACGTTGCTCCTTCGAAGATCGTTGCCCTGGGTGACGAAGTCGAAGTCATGGTTCTGGAAATCGACGAAGACAAGCGTCGCATCTCTTTGGGCATGAAGCAGTGCAAGGCCAACCCATGGCAAGAGTTCGCTCAGAACACCAAGCGCGGTGACCGCGTGAAGGGCCCAATCAAGTCGATCACCGACTTCGGCGTTTTCGTGGGTCTGGCTGCCGGCATCGACGGCTTGGTTCACCTGTCTGATCTGTCTTGGAACGAAGCGGGTGAAGCTGCTGTTCGCGAGTACAAAAAAGGCCAGGAAGTGGAAGCTCTGGTGTTGGCTGTTGACGTGGACCGTGAACGTATCTCCTTGGGAATCAAGCAGTTGGATTCCGATCCTTTCACTACCTTTGCCACGATCAATGACAAAGGTCAGATCGTGACCGGCAAGGTCAAGACTGTGGATGCCAAAGGCGCTGAAGTGGATCTGGGTGACGACATCATCGGTTACCTGCGCGCCAGCGAAATCTCCCGCGACCGCGTGGAAGATGCACGCAACGTGCTCAAAGAAGGTGACGAAGTCACGGCTGTAGTGGTCAATGTGGATCGCAAGACCCGCAACATCCAGTTGTCGATCAAGGCGAAGGACGCTGCTGACCAAAACGAAGCCATGTCTTCGTTGAGCCAGCAGTCTGCCCGCGAGAACGCAGGCACCACCAGCTTGGGTGCTTTGTTGCGCGCTAAACTGGACAACAACGAGAAGTAAAAAAACTCGTTGTCATGCCAGAGTTGATCTGGCATCCTGACACTGCGCCGAACGCGAAAGCGCTCGGCGCAGATTCATTTCTGGGCAGCTAAATTGTCAATGACACAAACCAATGACGCGTTCTGATCTTGTTGAAGAGTTGGCGGCCCGATTCAGCCAACTGACACACCGCGACGCGGAGTTTGCGGTCAAGGCGATTCTTGACGCCATGAATGACTCGCTGGTTCGTGGAAACCGAATTGAAATTCGGGGGTTTGGAAGTTTTTCCATCAATCATCGTCCACCGCGCATGGGGAGAAATCCTCGAAATGGAGAGAGCGTGGCGATTCCCGAAAAACGTGTTCCGCATTTCAAACCGGGCAAGGCCTTGCGAGAAGCTGTTGATCAACGAACAGCTCAACTTGAACAAGACAAGCAGGTTTGATTCGGCCATTCCATTTTGTGTTGGCCTACCGGCCGTTAGAATCACGCTTCACTGGGAAGATCAATGAACAAGCTCATATGGCTGCTTAAGTGGACACTTAAGGCGGCCATTTTTTTTACCCTTTTCGCTTTTGCGCTGAACAATCAGCAAGAGGCAACCGTGCACTTCTTTTTTGGCACGCGCTGGCACGCACCTCAGGTCCTGATTGTGTTAATTGTTTTTGCGATTGGTGTCGCGGTGGGCGCTCTCGGTATGGTGCCAAGGTGGTGGAAAAACAACCGAGCCGAGTCGCGTGCCGTGGTGCAACCCGAGTCGGCCGCACCCCTCAATTCTCCCGCTTCGGCTACCTTTCCTGCCATCCATGAACTTTGATTTGAGTTGGATACTTCTGGGGCTTCCATTCGCCTTTGTGCTGGGGTGGATTGCCTCACGCATGGATATACGCCAGCTGCGCTTTGAGAACCAACAGGCACCCAAAGCCTATTTCAAAGGGTTGAATTTTTTGCTCAATGAGCAGCAAGACGAAGCCATTGATGCATTTATTGAGGCCGTTCAAAATGACCCAGATACATCCGAACTGCACTTTGCGCTGGGCAATTTGTTCCGGCGCCGCGGTGAATACGAGCGTGCCGTTCGCGTTCACGAACATCTCTTGTCCAGAGGTGACCTGAGTTTGGCGGACCGCCAAAGAGCCCAACATGCACTCGCTCTGGACTATCTGAAAGCGGGATTGCTGGACCGGGCAGAGGCAGCCTTACTCAAATTGGAAGGCACCCCTTTTGAGGCGCAGGCTCGCCTTTCCCTGTTGGCCAGTTATGAGCGTAGCCGAGATTGGCCGCAGGCGGCATTGGTTGCACAAAAGCTGGACGCGTCAAAAAAAGGCAATTTCCAGGGGCGACTTGCCCACTATCTGTGTGAGAAAGCGGCCACTTCTATTACGCAGCAGCGACCCGAAGATGCAGTGGCCGCTTTGAACGAAGCAATCGCGACAGCGCCTGAAGCGGCCCGCCCCCGTCTTGATCTTGCTCGGCTTCTTAGCAATCAGGGTAACGCACAGGCGGCGTACGCCACCCTTGCAATGGCCATTGACGCATCCCCCTCAGCAATCCCTCTCATTGCCAGTCCATTGGCTGAATACGCGTTTAGCGCGGGTCAAACCACTGACGCACTGCAATTACTGAGAACCAATTACGAAGCGGCGCCGTCGCTGGATGTATTGGATGCGATTGTGTTGCTCCAAGCGTCCTCCGACGCGGCCTCGCCGACGCCACGCGATTGGTATGTTCGTCATCTGGAGCGTGAACCTTCGCTGGTGGCGGCTGCCAAGTGGATTGCGGGGGAAAAATTGGAGCATGAACAGTTTCACCCGCAGGTTCAACGCGCACTGGATCACGCCGTGAAGCCGTTGACGCGATACCGTTGCGCCGCTTGTGGCTTTGAAGCCAAGCAACATTTTTGGCAATGCCCGGGTTGCCAGACCTGGGACAGTTACCCCGCTCGACGGGTCGAAGAGTTATGACTGAGACATCTGAATTCATGAACATTTCCCTTGAGAATCTCAATCGATCACGTGTCCTTGTGGTCGGTGATGTGATGCTTGACCGCTATTGGTATGGCGCGGTGGACCGAATTTCCCCGGAGGCTCCGGTGCCTGTGGTCCGTGTGACCCATGAGGAAGAGCGCAATGGCGGTGCAGCCAATGTGGCTTACAACGTGGTGACATTGGGTGCCCAGGCTTCACTGCTCACAGTGGTGGGTGACGACGAGGCCAGCCACAAGTTGGAGGCGCTTGTCGCCGGCACGGGCATACAGACGTTCTTTGGTCGAGATCCGGAGTTGAAGACAACAGTCAAGTTGCGGGTGATTGGTCGACAGCAGCAATTGTTGCGAATGGACTTTGAAAACACGCCAAAGACAGAAGTTTTGGCGTCCCAGACGGCCCGATTTTCTGCGCTGCTGCCGGAGCACGATGCCATTTTATTTTCTGATTACGGCAAGGGCGGCTTGGCGCATGTCAGCGACATGATTGCAGGGGCCCGCGCTGCCAAAAAAACCATTTTGATCGACCCCAAAGGATCGAACTTTTCACGCTACAAGAATGCCAGTGTGATCACTCCCAACCGGGCGGAGTTGCAACTGGTGATCGGGGGGTGGGCCGATGAAGAGGAATTGCAAGTCAAGGCTCAAAACTTGCGGGAACAACTGGGGCTGGACGCCTTGCTGCTGACTCGCAGCGAAGAAGGCATGACCTTGTTTGATGACCAGGGGCAATTGACGGTGAGTGCTCACGCATTGGAAGTGTTTGATGTGACTGGTGCGGGCGATACGGTGATTGCCACACTGGCCGCGCTGGTGGGCGCCGGCATGAGCATGCGCGATGCCCTGCCGTGGGCGAACAAGGCAGGGGGCATTGTGGTGGGCAAGTTTGGAACCGCCACCGTTTCTTATGAGGAGTTGTTTTCATGACCCGAATCGTTGTAACGGGCGCCGCTGGCTTCATCGGCAGCAATATCATCAAAGGCCTGAATGCCCGCGGCATTGACGACATCATTGCCGTCGATGACTTGACGCAAGGCGACAAGTTTCTCAATCTTGCTGATCTCAGGATTTCGGACTATGTTGACGCCAGTGTTTTTTACGAGCATTTTGCGCAAGGCTGCTACGGTCAAATTGAGGCTGTCTTCCACGAAGGTGCTTGCAGTGACACCATGGAGAGCAATGGCAAGTACATGATGGACAACAACTACACGCTGTCGTGCAGTCTGTTCCAGTCTTGCCAGAAGCGTGGCGCCCGCCTACTCTATGCCTCCAGCGCCGCGACCTATGGCGGCTCGGAGACCTTCAAGGAAGATCCCTTGTTTGAGCGTCCACTCAATGTCTATGGCTATTCCAAACTGCTGTTTGACCAGCGCATGCGTCGCGAATGTGGCGCCAATTTTCAAAGAGCCCACTCGGGAAAACTGGGGCAAGTTGTTGGTTTTCGCTATTTCAATGTCTACGGACCGCGTGAGCAGCACAAAGGGCGCATGGCCAGCGTTGCCTTCCATCAATTCAACCAGTTTGTCAAAGATGGCAAGGTCAAATTGTTTGGCAGCTACGGGGGTTACGCGCCGGGTGCGCAAATGCGTGACTTTGTATTCATTGACGACGTTGTTGCGGTGAATCTCTGGTTTTTTGACAACCCCGCGCAATCGGGCATATTCAACCTGGGAACCGGCAGAGCTCAACCCTTCAATGACGTCGCTTCATCGGTTGTGAATGCCATGCGTGAACTCAAGGGTGAGGCCGCACTGCCACTGGAGTCCATCGTTGGCGCCGGTTTGATCGACTACATCGACTTTCCTGAGGCCTTGCGTGGCAAGTATCAGTGTTACACCCAGGCTGACATCAGCGCATTGCGTTCCGTTGGGTGTGATCATGTTTTCTCGGATGTGAAAACGGGTGTGGGCAAATATATTGCCGAAATGGCAGGCGCCGTTTGAGCTCGGTGAAAAAATAAGCAAAACTAAGGTAAATGGTGCCGGGAAATGGTCTCATTTGTCATGAAAACCGTTATATTGACACGCCATCAACAAATAAATGAGATGGTTTTTATCAATCACCGGAGCTCGTGAATGTTCAAGAAAATCGCAACGTTTATCACCCTGTTTTCAGCGGTTGTATGTTTCGCCGCAGTTGATGTCAATAAAGCGGGCGCGGCAGAGTTGGATGGCATCAAAGGAATTGGCCCAGCCATGTCCGGCAAGATTTTGGCTGAGAGAAAAAAGGGCGAATTCAAGAATTGGACTGACTTGGTCGACCGTGTCAATGGTGTCGGCAATGGCAACGCCGCCAAATTTTCGAAAGAAGGTCTGACCGTGAATGGAACGGCTTACAAAGCAGCCTCGGCGAAAACCGAAAAGGTGCCGGCCACTACTGCTGCCAAATAATTGTTCAGAGCGCATGAACGCCCGCCTAGGCGGGCGTTTCTCATGGGGCGATCAATAGATACTGACCAGGCCAGTGGCTTTGCATTGGTACATAGCTTGGCCTGCCTCGGCCAGCAGGGAATTGATTTCCAAGCCGTCGTTGGGATAAAGCGCCATACCCAAGCTGGGGGGGTGCGGCGTAAAACTTGGACTGGTTTATGCCGTGATTCCGAGGCTCGCCCGATATTCAATGGGACTGAGTGAGCCAAGGGAGATCTTGATGCGCTTTTCGTTATACCAGCGGATGTAGGAGTCAACGACCTGGATGAATTGATCGATTGATATGTCCTGCCAGCTCCGAGGATAAAACAGCTCCGTTTTCAATCCCCCGAAGAAACCCTCGCAGGCTGCGTTGTCTGGCGAACACCCTTTGCGCGACATCGATCGAATCAGTCCTGCATTGTGTACCCGTGAGAGCCATCCAGGCCAGCGATAGTGAGCACCACGATCAGAGTGAATGACAGGCCGGATTTCGCTGTCGGCTACTGTCTCAACAGCAGCATCCAACATCGTGTTCACCAAGTCGGAGTCGGGGCGTGTGCCAATGGTCCAGCTGACTACCAAACCATCGAAGCAGTCGATCACAGGGGAGAGATACACCTTCCCAGCCGGGATATGGAACTCTGTGATGTCAGTCAGCCACTTCTCATTCGGGGTCGCAGCCTGGAAGTCCCGATTGATGAGATTCTCTGGTGCAGGGCTGATTTCTCCCAGGTAAGACCCGTACCGACGCCTTCGATTGGCGGCAACGACCAAGCACTCCTGCTTCATCAAGCGTTGCACGACTTTCTCGGAGATATGCAGATGGCGCCGGCCAAGTGCTGCACGAATTCGCCTGTAACCGTAGCAACGGTGATTGCTCTGGAAGACATCGGCAATGGCAACCCGAGCGTCAGCGTATTTGTCAGGACTCCTTAGCCGGGCGCAGTGATAAAAGTAGGAGCTACGGGCCAGGTCAAGTTCGCCAAGGAGCTCTGCGAGTGCATACGTGTGCTTCAGGGCGTCAACCAGCAGGGTCTTCTCCCGATTGCTCAGGTGCTGCGGGGCGACGCCCAGGCCTTTTTTTAACAGTTCATTGGCCTTCTTCAGTAGGTTATGTTCAAGCTGCAAGCGCCGGATGTCACGTTCAAGCAGTGTGACGTGCTGCTGCAATTCTGTGAGGTCTTTCTGTTTGGGGATTGGCCCAGAATCTTTGTGCCGCTTCATGGATGCTGAGGCCTCTCGACCAAGTAGTTGATTCTTCCAGTTGTACAACGTAGGCCGGCACACTCCCACTGATTGGGCAGCGGCTAAAGCGTTGGTCGTCCTGGTGCACAGCTCAACCACTGCGGCTTTCTTTAGATCCTGAGGGTGCTGAACATTCGGTGCACGCCCCACGATACGCGGTCGAACTTCCGGATGCAATTCGTCAATCCACTCAGTGAGCAACTCCCTGCATGGGTATCCCAGTGCCCTCATGGTGGAGGCCATGCAACGATCGTGGTCCAGGTAATGCTGAACCGCCACTTGGATTTGCTCAGCCGTGTACTTCACCCTGGATCGGGTATACACCACCTGCAAGTCCCGATCCCGTTCGTACTCTCGATACCAACCCTTGAGTGAATTCTTTGTTGGATAGCCCAACTGCCGAATGGTCGGTCCGGTACGTTTACCGAGCTTGACATAGAGCTTGACGGCTCGAATTCGCTCTTCGTATGAATACATGAACTACCTCCAAGTAGTCCAGGTTATTGTCCGCACCCCCATCGAGCAGGTTTTAACATGCCAGAGTGTTTGGCAAACCAGTAAAAAAGCATATCCCCCAAATGGGGGAATTGATGCCACGGCGCTCCATTCAATATCGAGGCATTGGAGGGCTCTCGATGGTGCCTTCGCCACCTTGAGAGGGTGGCTGAACTGGTGTTTAGTGCGTCACAAACTCGTAGGTCACACTTTCGCTCTCGACCATGTCCAGAATGTCGTTCAATGTGTCGTCGCTATCCGTGCTGGACCAGGTTTCTTCCGGGTTGCTCGCAAACAGTGGCTCAATGGCAATGTCCATGAACTGGTTGTCAGGAAGTTTCAGTACCTGGGTGCCTTCAGAGGTCGTGCTTAGCTCCCAATCATCGGGGACCGACATTTCAAGCGAAATGGTGATGTTAAGTTTTTTCATGGTGTTCCTAAATTTGTGAAGGGGGGAGGGTAACCCACCCCGACTGAATCAAACGGGCTGGCCCACCCCTCGGCTCCACAAGTTGACCCCTTTTGTTGGGGCGATCCTATTCGTTGAGCAGGAGATGAGGTTGTCGAGCAACTTGGCCCTTGAGAGGCTTTAAAAGCCAGCGAAATGACGAGTAACTCTAGCTCAATGCAGGCGGGCATGGGTTGGACGCCAATGGTGGGCGGCTCACGGCGGCATTGGCGTCTGCTTTGACACGCAGTCTGGCATCCATTTGGATGTTGAACACACGGGCTACTTCGGGGCAGTCAAAAATCATGCATGGTGTGGCCAAGCGCTTAGGACGCCGCAGTCTCCAGGCGTCATCGCCGCAGTTCCAGTGCGTGTTTGAGCGACATTCGCGAACAACCCATGTTCACGGGCATGGCGATGGCATTACCGATATTGGAACCTCGGTATCTTTATGCTATCTAAAAAATAGCAATCTATCCTGCTCCAGTCAGCGTTGGCTAGAGGAAAAGCCGTCATTCAATAGAAGTTGCGGCTGCGAAGCGCCATGCGGGCACGGTGTTCGCCATTTTTGATCATGGCATCCAAAACCACGCGGCCTACGCGTACCAACCAGTTTTGTGAACCGACAGATGCCTTGCCTGCCGAATACGTCGGCATCGCGATGGCGGGGTTAAGAGTGGAGGCGTTTGATGTGTTCATGATGAGTCCTGCTAAGAATGGGTTTAAATATAAGGGTTTACCCTTGTATTGTAAGAGTGTGGAGAGTTTTTTACAGGGTTTACCCTAATATCCGCTTATAAGGCAGGGTCCTTCCGCCCACAGGGCAGGGGGCTGAACACCGTCATCCTCGGTACGCCCGATGTAAGAAGGGCAAGTAGCAGGCCGACCCAGACCCATGGCACTGATGACCTCCAACACTGGCACGCCCTGTCGCGCCACCCTTTCTCGCCCCGACCCCTGTTCAAACTCTGACCAAACCACTTCGGCTCAGTGGCCGTTGGCGCCAGTCTGTTTTTTGCCAGCGGGGTCCTTGCGGGTGACAACGCAGACCCGGATACCAGCCAGTGCGCTCTCGACTGGACTGAACCCAGGCCAGCGCCAGGACATCGCCGACTTGTTGCCCTTTCTGGCCTGTGGTGAAGAGTCCGCTGCGCACGTGTTTGGGCACTCGCTCCAGTCCGCCGTGCCGGCCAGCTTTTGGCCTACCCTGAGCCAGATTGCGCAAGATGAACATCGCCATGCTGAATTGCTCTCGGGCTTGCGAGACGAGTTGCCCCGCCCAAACGCCGGCATTTCCCTGACCCGGTTGATTGTCTTTTTCAAACGTCTTGAAACGCCGGACCCCGCCGAGCATCTGGCGCGCGTGGCCGCCCTGGACTTGGCCGTTTGCCGTTTGTTGCAGCCCCTGCTGCGTCACGGAGCGGCCATCAGCCGCGCGCCCGCGCTGCATGCGGCACTCAGTCAGCTTCGGGCAGATGAGGCAGGGCACGTTCGACTGGCTCGTCGCTTGGCAGGTGAGTTGGGCTATGAGTCAGAAAATCAGGGGCAGCTCAACCGAACCCTGAGCGACCGACTGAACTCCCTGTTGGCCCCGGTGGCTCCGGCCTTGGCCCGTCTGGGGGCCGTGGCATGACGCCTGGTCGCCTGCAATTGGCTCAGGGCCGGCGCCGCTTGCTGGGTTGGGGCGCGTCTTACCCCGGCCCGGCCGTCACCACCGAGGCCCTGGCGGCGCGGGTGGCAGAGCGGTTTGACCTGCGCACCCAGCGCCATGCCCGTCTGCTGGGCCCACGGCTGGGGGTGAAAACCCGTCATTTGAGCCGCGATTTTTCTGCAGCTGTTGAAGCCCCGCGCCCCGGAGCGCGCAACCCCGAACTGGCCGCCCAGGCTGTGCAGCAAGCGCAAATGCGCGCGGGTTTGGCGCCTGATGCATTGGGCTACCTCATCAGCCACACCAGCACGCCGGCCACCTTGTTGCCGGGCGGGTCGGCAGAAATCTCCCGCTTGGTGGGGCATCAGGGGGCGCATATGGAGTTGCGCCAGGCCTGCACCGGCTTTGCCAACGCCTTGCAAATCGCCTTTGCCATGACTGCCGCTCCGGGCAGCGCACCCGTGGCGCTGGTGGGTGCCGAGACTGGCTCGGTGTTCTTTGACCCCCACAGCCTCAGTAGGGATGCCGCGCAATGGGTCAACTTTTTGCAAATGGGCGATGGCGCCGCCGCCGTCATCATTGGCCCGGACGACGCCCAGCCCGGCCCCTACCTGCACGCCGCCTACTTTGGGCAATGCCAAAACCCGCCCGCGCCGGGTCTGACTTTGCGCGTGGGCGGCTCGGACGCCCCCAACGCACCCGGCGGTGCCGTGCAGTTTGAACATGATTACGACAGTGTTGCCCGCCATGGGTTGGCCTTGCTGGACAACGGCCGGGCGGCGTTGGCCCAAGCCGGCTGGTCCGTTGAAGATGCTGACCTCATCGTGCCGCACCAGGCCAGTGGGGCCGTCGCCCCTTGGCTGGCGGAGCAGTGGCAGCTAGACCCAGAGCGCGTGTGCGCCCATGCGGCGGCGGTGGGCAATCTGGGCAGCGCCAGCATCTGGGCCGCGTTGGACGATGTAATGGCCCACCCGCCGGTGCGCCCCGGCCCCGTGCTTTTTCTGGGGGCCGAGGCCACGCAATACAGCTACGGGGGGGGGGGGGTGCACTTGAGCGAGCCTAAGGCCAGCGTTTTCCTGCAAAACCTGGTCTGCAAAGTGCCTGGGCGTACGCTTTTGCAGGGGTTGAACCTGCGCCTGCAGTCCGGTCAACTCTATTTGCTGTACGGCGCCAATGGGGCGGGGAAGTCCACCTTGTTCAAATTGCTGGCCGGCCTGCTGGACGGACAGGCTGGTCTGAGTGTTTCAGACCAGGGCGAGGTGTTGGCCAGGCCCCTGCTCGGGCGGCGCGGTTCAGAGCGCGCCTTGTTGGGCTACATGCCTCAACAAGGCGGCCTGTATGAAGAGCTGACCGTGGTGGACAACCTGCGTTTTCGCGCTGACGTGCTGTGCCTGCCCCGTCCCACCGAGCGACTCCAGGTACAAGCCACTGCACATGGGCTGCAACCGGTGTGGACCCAAACCGTGGGCCAGTTGTCAGGCGGTTGGCGACAACGCGTGGCCTTTGCGGCGGCGGTGCTGGCCGGCCCGCGCCTGCTCTTGCTTGACGAGCCCACTGCAGGGGTCGTGGAGGCCAAGGCCCAGCTCTGGAGCCGAATTCGCGCGCTGTGCAACAGCGGTGCATGTGTGTTCGTCAGCAGCCACGACACCGAAGACGCCGCCCAGTGTGAGCACCTGATTGCGCTGTCGCAGGGGTAAATTTTCTACCGGGGCACGCCTGAGGCCTTGGCCCATGAGCACGGCGCTGGTGACTTGGTGACGGGTTTGCGTGCGTTGCTGCGCGTGGGGCAGGGCGTGTTGTGAGTGCTCTATTGGCACGCGCCTGGCGCATGACAGCAGCCGTGGCCCGCAAAGAGTGGCTACAACTTCGGCACGACCGGCTCACATTGGCCTTGTTGATGGGCGTGCCGCTGGCGCAAATCCTCCTGTTTGGATTCGCCATCTCTCTTGCGCCGCGACACATGCCGGCCGCCTGGGTGGCCACACCAGCGCTCAACAGCGCAAGCGCTGACGCCGCGCTGGACACTTCCCTCACCCAAGCGATGCTGGCTCAACTGCGCCAAGGCGAGGCACTGCAGTTGTCAGATGCAGCACTGGACGCGGCCACCGCCCACGCCCGCCTTCTAGCCGGCGAGTTGCGTTTGCTGGTGCACTGGCCCAGTAAACCCTCGCACTACGTGTTGCGGGGCCAACCGGTGCCACTGCAACTGGAGGTTGATCTCTCTGACCCCCATGCCCAGGCTTTGGTAGCGCAAATAGGCGATGGTCTGGCGCACCAATTGACCCAACAGCTGACCCAATTGGCGACTCCGCAGGGTGCGCCTGCGGTGGCGCTGCAAGTCCAGGGGGTGCCCCTGAGTCTGCAAATACAAGGGCGCTACCGTTTGCCTGCCGACTCGGGTGCCTACCTCGTCCCCGCCCTCAGCGGTGTCATTTTGACATTGACGCTCACCCTCATGGCGGCCTTGTGTGTGGTGCATGAACAAGAGCGCGGCACCTGGGATGCCTTGCGCACCACACCACTGAATGCCGGGCACATCGTGTTGGGAAAGCTATTGCCCTATGCCGGTTTTGGGTTTGCTCAATACACCTTGCTGCAGGCGCTGGCGTGGTGCCTGTTTGATACGCCGTGGGCCAGTCCGACTTTATGGGTGCTGGCCACGGCCTTCATGCTGGGTCAGTTGGGCTTGGGTTTGTGCGTGTCGCTGCTGGCCAGAACCCAATTGCAGGCGGTGCAGCTGGGGGTTTTCTTCTACCTGCCCAGCATATTGTTGTCCGGTTTCATGTTTCCGTTTCACGGGATGCCCGCTTAGGCGCGGGCCGCGGGCGAAGCCCTGCCATTGACCCACTTCTTGCGTGCCATGCGCATCGAGCTGTTTCGCGGGGCTGAATCGGCTCAAGTGCTCAGCCTTGGCTGGCCCATCTTGTTCTTCACGGCCATGGTGTTGGCGCTGGCCTTGTTGGGCTACCGGCGCCGGGTTTAGGGGCGTCTGGTTGGCGCAGCGGTCAGGGTCAGAAAAGGCCGTGGCAGGCCATCATTACCACGCCTATGGCCGCAATGTAGGCCGCCTCAATCGTCACGGCGGCGTTGCTTTTTTCGGCGTACTTGCCGTTGCTGAAGATGTGCAGCACCAGCATGGCAAAAACCAGCACCACCGTCAGAAAATGGCCCTGCGCAGCCGCAATGCCTACCACCCACGAGAGCAGCAAGGTGCCCAGCGCCTGCGTCACCATGGCCACTGCGGGCATTTGGCCTGCGCCCTGCAATTCCACTCCCACCCCAGCAGCCCAGGGAACGCCGAACAACTTGGGGCTGTACCAAAGCCACCCCATTAAAAAGGACAGCACAAAGCCCGCGATCACGCCAACCCAGCTGACCCCTTGGGTGAGTTCATTCATGGCTGTGGTTCTCCAAGCAGCGACGTGGTCGCGGGCGCACCTGACTCAGGCAGCAAACTGGGCGTAGTAATGGGCCACGGCGGGCGAATCGGCCACGCGGTGCTGATGGGCGCTCAGCAGCGGGGCGGATTTGGCGACCAAATCAGTGGGAATATGGTCCAGCTGGCCAGAACTCAAACCGCGCACAAAGTTAAACACCTTCAAATCGGCAATTGTCAAGCGGCCATCGGCAAAGTATTGGCCGCCATGCGCCTTCAATTGCGCCTCCAGCCAGCCCAGGTACTTGGGCAGCGGGCCATTGACCAGCGCGGTGCGGGCGTCTTTGAGCGCATCGCCCGCCAAGCCAAAGGTGGTGCCCAGCTTCACGTTCACTTCTTCCAGCCCGTCCATCACCTCGTCGCACAGCAGCGCCTGAAACGCATCGGTGGGGTACAGGCCCGCCAACTTGCCCGCGTAGCGTGTGATGGCGTCGCTTTGTGTCACCTGCACGCCGTCCACATGCAGCACTGGCACCTGGCTCAGCGGCGTGGTTTTGCGCACCTCGGCAAACTCGGCAAAGCCAAAGCGCTTGTCCTCAAACGCAATACCGCCTATGTGCAGCGCCAAGCGAACGGGTTCGCCCCGGCCACCGTGAACGTCAAAATAAGTGAGTGTGAGTTGGGTCATTGAGGGCTCCAGATGATGAGGTGCGACAGGGGTGAGCATGTGGGGCGGATTCTAGGCGGCGTGGCATTTCGCAGCTTTTTCGTGACGATAGTTCTTTGGGTTTTTTGATGAAATAGCCCGTTTGCCCGATAATTTAAGGCGAAAATAGCTATCATTAATATAGCAATTCCTAACGCAGTTCCGCCACCATTGGCAGCCGCGACTTGCACTTTGGGTAACCGCTACAACCCCAAAAACGATGGCCGCCCTTGGCTGGTGTGCGCTCGACCATCTTGGTGCCGCAACTGGCGCAGGTGGGGCGCCAGTAGTCACCCTCATAGGCCACATTCAGCAAGGCTTTTTGCTGCTCAGGGCTGCGTTTGGCAATCAGCGCCAACAGGCCACGACCGTCCAGCGCATTGATGCCGTTGGCTTTGGCAAAGGCAGCTGCGTCCGTGGTGTAGCTTGAGGTGGTGGCGTAGGTTCCGCGGGTGAGCTTGTGGGAGGCCATCACGCCAAAGAACTCCCGCAGTTCCTTCACCCCCACCGCCTTGCCCTGCCAGTGCTTGCACTGCACCACGGCCACCGGGCCTTCGGCGTTGCGGCTGTGCAGCCAAATGTCCACGCCACCATCGGCACCGTGTGATTGCGACTTGGTTTCAAATCCCGCCTGGCCAAACAGCGTTTCGCACACCGCCTCAAACCGGCGCCATTCAATGGCTGCGAACACTGCCGGGCTCCAACAGGTTTCGACTTGCCGAGGCTGAAGCGTGCCCATCTCAGGGTCGCGCCGCTCGGTCGCCATGTCATTTTTGATTTTTCGCGAAACCTTGCGCCCGGCCGGCCGGGGCGTGGGTGGGGGAAGCGTATCGGTTTGCGCGGTGTTGGGCTGGTAAAAGTGATGAAAACCCAAAAGCACCAGCCCAATCAACAACAACATCCAACCCAAGGGGCGAAGGGCATGAGCAAGCGACGCAAGCACCAGAAATTTTCCTACGAACAGGGCAGCACGAGCGCCCCCACGCCCAGGGCACAAAGCCCAAGCCCCTTCTCCTTCATGGAGCCGAGTCCCCGCTCTTTGCGCTTGTTGGTCTTGTGCCTGGCCATTTGCTTTTCCCCCTGATGCAGTTGCCCACTATGGATGTGGTTTGCGCCGCAGTTTAGCGGCAAGAGAAATTGGCCTCCAGCCTTTATTAAATATTCGGGAGTAGCTATCAAAATGGAAGCAAATTCACAGCGAAGAGCGCCCCTAGAATCTCTCCATAGATTCAAAACAGCACGGTGCGCCCGCCAATCGAGGCATCAGTGAAACGGGAGTGATCTATGGAAGCCAAGCGCTATGCGGGCAAACTCAGCAAGTGGAACAGCGAGCGGGGCTTTGGCTTCATCTTGTCTGACGACAGCGGGCAAGACCTGTTTGTTCACATCTCGGCATTCCCGCGCGACAGCAATATTCCGGTGGACGGGGAGTCACTTACCTTTGAGGTCGAAGCAGACGGTGCGAATAAAAAGCGGGCGGTACGGGTGCAACGGGGTGGCTTGGGGCAGCGCAGCCGGCCTCGGGGCTACCAACCGATGCCCGCGCACCTGAGCCGGAGCCCGGCGCGGCAAGGCTTTGGTAGCCGCGTCATCGTCATCCTGCTTTTGGCGGGTTTGGGCATGTACGGCTACAAGCACTATGAAGCGCGGGCCAGCCAATTGCGGGCTGCGTCCATGCAGTCAGTCAATGAGGAGTCGCCTGCTGCCATTGGGGTGACGAACCCGGTGGCACCGCCCCCAACACCTGCCAGGCCTCTCATCAGCGCCACGCCCCAGGCTTCTGCTGGTTTTCGGTGCGATGGCCGAAACATGTGCAGCCAAATGAACTCCTGCCAAGAGGCCACGCTTTTCCTCAAAAATTGCCCCAGCATGAAGATGGACGGCAACAACGACGGCGTGCCTTGTGAGAAGCAGTGGTGCAACTGAGCATTTAGGTCGCCCGCCAGCACAGATCAGACCAAGCCGCTACCCCTCAGTATTGTCTGGCCGGTTGTCCGCACTTTGACCCCGGTCCAGCAGCCGTCCCAGCATGTCCATAGGCAGCGGCAAGATCACGGTGGTTGCCCGGTCACCGGCCACCTGGGTCATGGTCTGCAGGTAGCGCAGTTGCATCGCTTCAGGCTGGCGCGCCAGCATTTGCGCGGCTTCCAGCAGGGCCACGGCGGCCTGCTTTTCGCCCTCTGCGTGGATCACCTTGGCGCGCCGCTCGCGCTCGGCTTCGGCCTGGCGGGCAATGGCCCGCACCATGGTTTCGTTCAGATCGATGTGCTTGATCTCGACATTGGTCACCTTGATGCCCCAGGCGTCGGTTTGGGAGTCGAGAATTTGCTGCACGTCCAGGTTGAGGCGTTCGCGCTCGGCCAGCATTTCGTCCAGCTCATGCTTGCCCAGCACCACCCGCAGCGTGGTTTGTGCCAACTGGCTGGTGGCCATCAGAAAATTTTCGACCTGAATGATGGCCTTCTCGGGGTCAATCACGCGAAAGAAGATCACGGCGTTGACTTTGACGGACACGTTGTCGCGCGAGATCACGTCCTGCGGCTCCACATCCATGGTGACCACGCGCAGGTCCACCCGCACCATCTGTTGCAGGCCCGGAATGACGATCACCAGCCCAGGGCCTTTGACCTTCCAAAATCGCCCCAGCTGAAACACCACGCCTCGCTGGTATTCGCGCAATATGCGGAACGACGACGCCAGCAGCAATAGCGCCAGCGGCACTAGTATGGTGCCCAGCCCCAGGTTGAAATCAAACATTTGACGGTCCCCTTTCAGTTTTTGATTTGGTCACGTTGGGAACGGTATCGGTCTGCACCTGAAGCACCAGCCCAGTGATCGCGACTACGCGGACCAGTTGACCGGGGCTCAACGGTGCATCGGCCTGCACTTTCCAGCGCTCGCCGTGAATATGCGCCCAAGCCTGCCCGTCCACCACCTGGGCCACTTTGGCTTGGGTGCCCATGAGATCTTCGCGTCCACTGACCACTGGCGCCTGCCGCGCCCGTAATGCCATGCCGCCGCCCAGCAGCACACCGGCCGCTGTTGTGAGTGAGATGCCGAACAGCAAAGGCAGCGGGATGCCGAGCCCCGGTACATCCCGGTCAAACAGTAGCAAGCCGCCAGCGATCAGGGACACGACGCCGCCGACACCGAGCACGCCCAACGCGGGCGTCACCAGCTCGGCGGCCAGCAGGGCAAAGCCCAGCAGAATCAGCCCTAACGCCGCGTAATTCACGGGCAACAACTGAAACGCGAACAGGGCCAGCAGCAGGCAGATGGCGCCGATTGTGCCCGGCACGCCAAAGCCAGGGGAGGAAAACTCAAGAAACAGCCCGTACATGCCCAGCAACATCAAGATGAGTGCCAGGCTCGGGTTGGCAATCACGCTCAGAACCCGGTGTCGAACGCCGGGTGGGCGGACCTCGGTGGCCAGGCCACGCGTTTGCAGGCGGCGTTCGCCCCCCGCCATTTGCACCGTGCGGCCATCGATCTGGTTCAGCAGGTCGGTCAGGTCGCTGGCCACCACATCAACCACGCGCTCGTTCAAAGCTTCGCTGGCCGTCAAGCTGGCGGCTTCGCGCACCGCGCGCTCAGCCCAGACGGCGTTGCGCCCGTGCTGCTCGGCTAGGCCGCGAATGAAGGCCGCTGCGTCGTTGACCTGTTTGGCTTTCATGGGGTCGTCTGGCATGGCAGGTGCTTGGGCTGGTTCATTGGGCGTTGTTTTTTCCGCAGGGGGTGCGGGGGAGCCTTTGGGCGCTTGGGGCACGCCAGGCAAACCGATGGCCACGGGTGTGGCGGCACCCAACGTGGTGGCGGGCGACATGGCGGCCACGTGGCTGGCGTAGAGGATGTAAGTGCCGGCGCTGGCCGCCCGCGCGCCCGACGGGCTCACATAAGTCACCACCGGAACGGGTGAGGCGAGGATGGCCTGAATGATTTCCCGCATGGATGAATCCAGTCCGCCGGGGGTGTCCAACTCCAGCACGACCAAGGGCGCGCCTTGTTCCTGCGCACGCTGCAGGCCGCGAATGATGTAGTCGGCGCTGGCGGGGCCGATGGCATCTTGCACCGTCAGCACCACGACAGGCGCTGCGTGGACCGCCGGCCCAGTGATCGCGGTGAGGATCATGACCATAAGCGCCATCAGACTTGCGCACACCCGCCGACTCACACCACATGGCCACATGTTCAGGCGGGGGGCGGCGCATATTCTGGGCATGGCATCTCCAGTCAGGGTTATCGGTCAGGCGTTTGCCATACGGTCCCGGCAAGCGCTTATTCCAAATCGTCATCATGCGCCCATGAGGAGAATGGCCATTGATCGAAATCAATGGAGAGGGGCGTGGTTTGTTGGACCAGGGCCTGATTGGTGAATCAAATGCTTGCAGAGATTCTGGCAATTGTTGCCTTTAACCCCCGTAGTAAAGATGTTTATCGCTACCAAATATATAGCGACTCTCGCTGCGCTTCATCGAGCTTGCGTTGAGGGTTTGGTGAGATTGGTCGCAATGGCCGGGATCGTGGCAATTCGGCTGCACGGGCCGCGAAACGACGGCAACGCCGAGTGAACCACCACTGACCCTGACCACTTAGACAGCTAGCCGTCCAGGTTGAAATCAACCACGCAACAACGCTGGCCGCATAGGGGTGTCTAGCGCCCTTGCCGCGCCGGCAGGGGTGGAGAGGGGGGAAGGAAATAGGCCGTGGCACTCCAACTGCATCACCATTCAATCCATCATGGGTTTAATGGTAATGCAGGCATTCTGCGGCGGCGTCTCAAGTCACGCTGGATGGGAGTGCACTGCGATTGCTAGCGCAGTGCCCTTCACTTACATCATTTTTTGATCTCGGTGTAGTCACCACGGGCCCGCAAAATCACGGTCACGTTGGACTTGCCCCGATTGCGCCAGTACCAGCCATGATTGCCCGTGAACGCGGCTTGCAGCACCCCGTCGTCGGAAGAAACGCCGCGCCCCTTTTCGTAGCTGATTGAATTGCCCGGGCCATCTCCGTGGGTGTCGAAGTTGACCTGCCCGCCCTCAACAACCCACGAATATTGGGCCTTCGCGCCTTCCAGCATTTTTAGTTTGATCTCCGTACCTTCTCCCGGAGTCAGGGTGAACGGTATCTCATCGCGCCATGCAATCATGGGAGCGGCGGGTTTCGCCAGTTCCTTCGGGACAGTAGCCACTACAGGGCTGGCTGCTGGTTCTGCCACATTGGCCGTTGCCATGCCAGTAGCGCTTTTTGTGGGCGCCTTTGCTGCCGGTGCGTCAGCAGCATCGGCGGCGGCCTCTGCCGCCAGCTGTTGCTTGACCTCACCCATTTCAGTCATCCGAAGGACTCGGCCGATCCCAGTGGGGTCGATGCCGTATTCGGCCGGAAGCACCACGGCAACCAAAAGAACCAGCGCCGAAATGGCGGCCAGGATGGTGGATCGCAGGAGCTGCTTGGAAGACGGCAGCTCGGCGCGTGAGGGTGAATCGCTGTTGTACATGTTAGAAATTCCTTTGGTGTTCAACACACAAAATAGCCGGTGAGCTGCATGCCCACCAAAATGAAACCCGCGCTCATCATGGCGACGTTGGCGGTGTAGGCGTGTTTGATGAAGCTGGGTGTGCGGCGCCAGTAGCTCATGCCGATCAAGATGACTGCCAATGCCAACAGCTGCCCGATTTCAACGCCCACGTTGAACGCGAGCAGGTTCGGCACGAGGCCGTCGGCGGAGATCTCGTACTCCAGGATCTTGGTTGCCAATCCGAAGCCGTGGAACAGGCCAAAGACCAAAGTCGCAACTTTGGTGTTGGGTTGAAAACCCAGCCAACGCTGGAAAGCGCCAAGGTTGTCCAACGCCTTGTAGACGACGGACAGGCCGATGATCGCGTCGATCAGGTAGCTGTTGATACCAACGTTGAAGTACACGCCTAGGATCATGGTCGTGGAATGACCCAACGCGAACAGGCTTACATAGATGCCAATGTGCTGGATGCGGTAGAGGAAGAAGATCACCCCGAAGAGGAACAGGATGTGGTCATACCCGGTCATCATGTGTTTGGCACCCAGGTACATGAAGGGCAAAAGGTTTACTCCTGAGATTTCCTGGATGTAGCCTTTGTCGCCAGCCGTGACGGCATGGGCGAAGACCTCATTGCTCCCAATGAGAAGACAAACGATGAGTGCTGAAAGAAATAGCAGACGGGTATGCCAGTTCGCCCATGGCGAACGTGGCAGCCTGTCGAGTACATGGCTGTGCATGAAGGATCCAATGGACTGAAAGAAGTGGTCACGCTACGAAATGCAGCGTGAAGGCTGTGACGAGAAGCGCCTTAGCCCATCGGTGGGCGATCCAGTCGGTAGGCTTGCCCCATCTCAATCCAGGGCCGCACCATGACTTCCCAGCTGGGGAGTTGCGGCGATGCAGCGCCCCAAGTAAGGGGCAGGTAATGGGCCATGTCGTGCGAATGATCCATCGCGTGGTGCGGATGTTCCCCACTGGCCCGCTCATCAGCTCCCGAAGCATCTACCTCTTGTACTGCATGCTCATGTCCGTGATTTTCTTCTGGAGCGGTCGGCGCAGACTGATGCGATTCAACAATAGCTGCCAGGCCATGGGAACGGGTGAGTCCAATCGATGAGACGACGGTCCCGTATGTGATCACGATGAGCACCAGCCACCGCATACACATTGCTGCCAGAGTAGGCCGTGTGGATGGTTGAGCAAGCAGGGTCATGAAGTTTTTGTGGGGGTTCGTAGGATTATAGTATCCCCCCAGGGAGGATAATACCGAGCATGACACAACCGCACATCCACGCTTCACACTCCGCCGTCATCAAGCGTCTAAAGAGGGCGAATGGGCATCTGAGCAGCACGATAGCCATGTTGGTGGAGGGACGTCCCTGCCTGGATATCGCTCAGCAGTTGCAGGCTGTGGAGAAGGCTGTACAGCAAGCCAAGAAGGCACTGATCCAGGACCATTTGGATCACTGCCTTGAGCATCTCGTGGGACCACTGGGTGGAGAGCAAAAAAACGCGATGGACGAGTTCAAGGAAATCACTCGGTACCTCTGAGTTGTTGGCTCTTACCCACCGAACGCCGATCCTTTACGACAAAGCATGCTGGACATTCTCTCCAACCGTACCTACCGCCACTTGTTCGCCGCTCAGGTGATTGCCTTGATTGGAACCGGTCTGGCTGCCGTGGCGCTTGGGCTTTTGGCCTTTGACTTGGCCGGCGAGAACGCAGGGATGGTCCTGGGAACCGCATTGGCCATCAAGATGATCGCCTACGTGGGCGTGGCGCCGGTCGCAGCGGCATTTGCCGAACACCTGCCCAGACGCACCATGCTGGTGACTCTGGACCTGGTACGAGCAGGTGTTGCCCTGCTGCTGCCGTTTGTTTCCCAAATTTGGGAGATCTACGTGTTGATTTTTGTGTTGCAGGCGGCCTCGGCCGCTTTCACACCCACCTTCCAAGCCATCATCCCTGACGTCCTTCCTAAAGAGGCGGACTACACCAAGGCCTTGTCGCTTTCGCGCCTTACCTACGACATGGAGAGTCTTGTCAGCCCGATGTTGGCCGCCGCGTTGCTGACGGTGATCACCTTTCACAATTTGTTTGCGGGCACGGTCGTTGGGTTCTTGGCTTCTGCCGTGTTGGTGGTCTCGGTCGTCTTGCCCACGCATCCAGCTCCACAGCGTCGCAGCATTTACGACCGAAGCACACGCGGCCTGCGAATTTACCTGGCGACACCTCGGCTGCGCGGTTTGCTTGCTGTCAATGCGGCCGTCGCGGCGGCCGGCTCCATGGTTTTTGTCAACACCGTGGTCATCGTGCAGGGTCGATTCGGTTTGACCCAGAGCGCGGTGGCCCTTGCGTTGGCCAGCTTTGGTGCCGGCTCCATGATCGCTGCGTTGGCCTTGCCCGGCTTGTTGGAGAAACTGGCCGAACGGCGCGTGATGTTGGCCGGCATAGCGTTGATGGTCGTGGGCATGTTCGCAGGCACCTTGGTAGTGGGGCACGCCTCACTCATGACCTTGTGGTTCTGCCTCGGTTTGGGTTACTCCACCGCCCAGACCCCTTCTGGGCGCTTGTTGCGGCGATCCGCGAATCCTGAGGATCGACCTGCGCTGTTTGCGGCTCAATTTGCACTGTCGCATGCTTGCTGGTTGTTGTTCTACCCCTTGGCCGGTTGGCTCGGGACGCGTTACGGCATGCCAGTGACGTTTGCCATTCTGGGTAGTTCCGGGGCAATGGCTGTCTGGGTAGCCCTGGTGGTCTGGCCGACTCATGACCCAGAGGTCATCGAGCACGAACACCTGGAATTGCCAGCAGGACATGCCCACATCCGTGGAGCCGGTCCAACCACCCAGGGTGTGCGCCACTCCCACTCTTTCGTTGTCGATGACGAGCACCCGCATTGGCCGAGCATGGGAGGTTGATGTCGCAATCACTGGGCCAATGTCTGGTTCAGCTTGTGGTGGTTCAGCGCGTCATTTTTGATTCCGTCCGGACAATGCGCGGCCATCGCCAGCAGGTCAACCAAGAGTTGCTCAATGCTTTTAACCTCAAGGCACGGTGAAATCTGTGGGGCTAGCTATTGAAATCATAACGTTCTGGTACAGCAGCCAGTCGAACACCGTATGCCACCTTCGACGTCATCACCTGCGCGGCAACCCCCATCGGCCTCCCGCCCAGTTCAATCAAACAATCCCTCAAACCCCGCTAACGGCTCAAACCGCTTGTTGCGGTAGACCAGCCGGGTGGGGCCGAGCAGGGCGCGGACGCGCAGGGAGTGGCGTTCGTCTCCGGGGTAGCAAATCACGCGCTCTCCGCTGTCGTCAAACGACTCGGGGGCGACCAGCGATGGTGGGGCATTTCGGGCGGCTTGCAGGACGCTGGCCACCTCGGTGTGGCGGGCCAGTTGTGCCAGGCTCATGATTTGCGGCGGGGCCAACTCAATCTGTCCCGCCCAATACTGCGTCAGCGCCGCGCGGGGGCTGAGCCACACGCTGTCGGTGGCCTCATGGTCGTCGTGGCGGGCCACTTGGCCGGTGGGCACGGCGGCCACAAAAAAACGGGTGTCAAAGCGCTTGTTGGTGACGGAGGGTTGTCGCGGTGTGATCCAGCGCGACCAGGGCAGCATGCTGCTGCTGTTCAGGCGCAGGGTCAGTTGCGCCAGCATGGCGTCAAAGGTGATGCCTTCGCGCAGCAGGCGGGTGCCGTGCTCGGCCTGGGTGGCCGAGGCACCATGGGCAAACAAGACGCCTGATTCTTCAAATGCCTCCCGCATGGCGGCCACATAGAAGCTGGCGGCCGTGAGAGGGGCAATGTCGTGTTCGTTCAGGTTTTGATGCAGCAAAGTCAGGGGCTGGTCCAGGTGGGAGTCCATGTTCAGCAGCGCATCCGTCGCATCCACCTTGCCGCCAGGAAAAACATAAACGCCGCCCAGCACATCAGACAGGGCATGGCGGCGCACCATAAACACCTGCAGGCCGTCGTCGCCATCGCGCAGCATCACCACCGTGGCAGCCGGGCGCGGCGGGGTGGCGATGATTTCAGAGTTCAGTTCCATGGATGCTTTCAGGTGGGCAGTCGCCACCGTGACGTAGAGTGGGGGCGTGGCCGGGGGAGACTAGCAGAATCACCCTGCCAACTGCCTTACTTACCTTTCAGGAAAAAACATGACTATTGAATTCAAAGACCGCGTTGCCATCGTCACCGGCGCCGGCGGCGGTTTGGGCCGACAACATGCGCTGGCACTGGCCGCACGCGGTGCCAAGGTGCTTGTGAATGATCTTGGCCCAGCGGCTGAGATTGTGGCAGCCGAGATTCGCGCGGCAGGTGGTGAGGCCATCGCCAACCAGGCATCGGTGACCGACGCTGTGGCGGTGCAAGCCATGGTTCAGCAGGCCATGGACGCTTGGGGGCGGGTCGATATTTTGGTGAACAACGCCGGCATTCTGCGTGACAAAAGCTTTACCAAAATGGAGCTGGCAGACTTTGAACTGGTGCTGAACGTACACCTGATTGGCGCTGTGCATTGCTGCAAGGCCGTGTGGCCGATCATGAACGCACAGAAATATGGTCGCATCATCATGACCACGTCATCCAGCGGCTTGTATGGCAACTTTGGCCAGTCCAACTACGGCGCGGCCAAGATGGCGCTGGTGGGTTTGATGCAAACCCTGTCTATTGAAGGTGCCAAGAACGACATTCGCGTGAATTGCCTGGCGCCCACCGCCGCCACGCAAATGACCGAAGGCCTGATGCCCGAAGCCGTGTTGGCCGCTTTGAAGCCTGAGGCGGTGGTGCCCGCGCTGCTGGTGCTGGCGTCCACCGACGCGCCCAATCGCACCATTCTGTGTGCCGGGGCGGGCACCTTTGAGGCGGCCCACATCACCTTGACTGGCGGAATTTGGTTGGGCATGGGCGATGAGGTGCCCGAGCAGTTGGCGCGGCGTCTGGCCGAGGTGACGGAGCGAGCGGGCGAGAGCGTGCCGCAAAGCGGCGCGGCTCAAGGCACCAACGAGGTGGGCAAGGCGATGAAGATGGCCGCCGCTCAAAAATAGAGCGTAAAGAGGCCGCGCAAAGGGGCCGGTCAGCGGCGCACTACTTCCGAGGAGTGGGTGACGCCATGGCACGCTGTCGGACCCACCAGCTTTCCAGCGTGTAAATCAGTAGCGCGATCCAGATCAAGACAAAGCCAAACAGACGTGCCGGCTGAAGCGGTTCGTTGAACGCCCAAATGCCCAGGCCAAACTGCAAGGTGGGCGAAATGTATTGCAAGATTCCCATGGTGGTCATGGGAATGCGGCGGGCACCCGCTGCAAACAGCAGCAAGGGAATGGCGGTCAACGGTCCCGCCAGCACCAGCCAGCTTAGCTCGGTCATGTTGCCCTGGGCCAGCACACCTTGGCCGCTCCAGGTCCAAAACCCGAGTGCAACTGCGCCAATGGGCGCCAGCATCATGGTCTCCAGCGCCAGTCCTTCCAGTGCGCCCAAGGGTGCCACTTTGCGCATCAAGCCATAGAAACCAAAGCTCAAAGCCAGTACCAGTGCCACCCACGGGAAATGGGCCGTTTGCAAGGCCAACCACAACACGCCTGCCGCCGCTACGCTGACGGCAAACCACTGCCCGCGCCGTGGTCGCTCATGCAGAAAAACCAGACCCAGCGCCACGTTGATCAAAGGCAGCATGAAGTAGCCCAGGCTGGCGTCCAACACGTGGCCGTTTTGCACGGCCCAGACATAGACCAGCCAGTTGGTGGACAGCAACAAGGCGGAGAGGGCAAACGCGCCCAACACCCGTGGCTGCTGGCGCAGCGCGCCAATCCAGGCCCAGCGCTTCATGACCGTCAGTACCAGCAGGACAAAGATCATGGACCACACCGTGCGGTGCATGACCACTTCTAAAGACGGCACGTCCGCCACCTGCTTGAAGTAAAGCGGGAACAAACCCCAGAAAATATACGCCAGCGAGGCGAAAACAACACCGATATTCATGTGGGCCTTTGAGCTGGCAAGTGTGAGCGTTTGGAGCGAAGTGCAGACACTGAGGTCGCCGTTTTCGTACCTCGTTCAGAGATGGCACTGGCACACCTTAAGTGTCTGAAAACACCTGAATGGGTAGCGTTTTTTGAACGTTTGAGTATAGCCAGCAGGCGCCTGGAGAGGACGATCCCGAATCGGGTCCGATGGGCTCGCCCGGAATCGGGGGCCACCTGTTAATGTGGCGTCTTCTTCTGTTTGATTGGCGCAAGGCGCATAACGCATGACTGTTCTACATATTGAAACCCCGTACTTTGAATCCCAGGCCTTAAGCCGCCACGCCGGTTGCGCCGTCTGGCTGAAGATGGAGGCCTTGCAGCCGCCGGGGTCGTTCAAAATTCGCGGCGTGGGCCTGGCGTGCCAGACCCATGTGCAGCGCGGGGCCAAGCGATTTGTTTCGTCCTCAGGCGGCAATGCCGGTATTGCCGTGGCCTACGCGGGGCGCAAACTAGGTGTTCCGGTGACGGTGGTGGTGCCGCAAACCACCACGGAGCGCGCCAAGGCGTTGATTCGCCAGGAGGGTGCCGAGGTCATCGTTCACGGCCCGTCCTGGCAAGAGGCCAATGCGCTGGCGGTGTCCATGTTGACGCCCAGCGACGCCTTCATTCACCCCTTTGACGACCCGCTTTTGTGGCAAGGCCACGCCTCTTTGGTAGACGAAATGGTGACTCAGGGCGCAAAGCCGGAAGCCATCGTGTTGTCGGTCGGCGGTGGTGGCTTGCTCAGCGGCGTGTTGGAAGGCCTGCACCGCAATGGTTGGGCTGATGTGCCCGTGATCGCGGTGGAAACCGCCGGGGCGGACTCATTTTCGCAATCGGTGACAGCTGGGCGCCGGGCAACACTGCCCGCGATCACCAGCATCGCCACCTCGCTGGGCGCGCGCCAGGTGTGCCAGCAAGCGTGGGAATGGACCGGGCGCCACACGATTCACCCCGTGGTGGTGTCCGACAGCGAAGCCTTGGCGGCCTGCGCGTCATTCGTATCCGACCAGCGCGTGGTGGTGGAGCCGGCTTGTGGCGCGGCACTGGCTGCGGTGTATGGCCGCTTGCCCGTGCTGGCCCCCTTCAAAACAGTAGCGGTGATGGTGTGTGGCGGCGTCACGGCCAGCCTGGAGCAAATGCAGCAATGGGCGGGCGTTGCCAAGGCCTGATCTCCGCTTGCAACCACGCGCTTAAGCCGCCAGCCCAAATCCGTGCGCCAATCGCCGTGTCAGGTCGGCCGCGCTGATTTCTGCGCACCCGCTGACGTTTTGCCCCGCCCACAGCGGCGTGAAGTCATTTTTCCCCATGCGCTCGGCGGCAGCGCGCAAGGCCGCCATGGTGGGCGCTGGTAGCGGAAAAGCGGGCACGAGATCGCTGATGGGACCCAACTCGCGAATGGCCCGGTTCACCATGCCCCGCGCCGGGCGGCCCGTGAACACATTGGTGACATCCGTGTGCGCCGCAGCGGGGGAGGCCAAAGCCGCCCGGTGCAAGGCACTGGTGGTGGCCTCAGTGCAAAGCAGGTAGGCGGTGCCTACCTGAACCCCCGCTGTGCCCAGCGCCATGGCGGCTGCCACACCCGCTGAGTCGGCAATGCCACCTGCGGCAATCACGGGCAGCGAGACGGCCTTCACCACCTGCGGCAACAGTGCCAAGGTGCCCACTTGGGTGCTCAAGTCTTCAGTTAGAAAGATGCCCCGGTGACCACCCGCTTCCAGCCCTTGGGCAATGATGGCGTCCGCACCCTGCGCTTGCAACCACAAGGCTTCCTCAACCGTGGTGGCGCTGGCCAGCACCCGGCTTCCCCAGCTTTTCACCCGCGCCAGCAATTTCGGGGTGGGCAGGCCAAAGTGAAAGCTCACCACGGCAGGTTTGAACGCTTCCAGCACGTCGGCTGCCGCATCGCTGAAAGGTGCGCGACCCGGCCCGGCAGGAATGGCGCTGCTGTCCACACCAAATTCGTCAAAATAGGGTTGCAGCCGGGCTCGCCATGCTATGTCCGCCGCCGGGCTAGGCTGGGGCGGCACATGGCAGAAAAAGTTGACGTTGTACGGCCGGTCCGTGGCCGCTTTTATGGCGCCAAGTTCAGCCTGCAGCCCGTCCAGAGACAGCATCGCGCAGGGCAGGGAGCCCAGCCCGCCTGCGTTGCACACTGCAATCGCCAAGGCGCTGCCCTGCACGCCGGCCATAGGGGCTTGAATGAGGGGGAATTGGAGGCCCAATTGTTCTGAATATGTCATGTGGCTTTCCCTTGGTTGTTGGTTTTTGCCAGCGCCGTGGTCGGCCCGTGGGGATTGCCACCGATCCTCCCTGGCCAGGCCAGGCCAAGTCAGGGCTTCGGTGCTGCACCCACCTTCTTGGCGATGCGGTCCCAGTCCTTCAGCGTCTGCAAAATGCGGTTTTTGGCGTCGGTATGGCCTTCGCTGAAGGCGTCGGTGAGGCGCTTGCGCAGGTCCGGGTCAGGGAGTGGCGCTGACAGCGCCTTGAGCCGGTCGATCACCAGCATCACCACCTGAAAACTCTTCGAATCCAGCGCCAGGGTGAGCGGCGTTTGGCCGTCATCGGCGGCGTCTTGCACATTTGCCCCGTGCTGAATCATGTGCTTGACCAGCCCGGCCTTGCCTTGCGCGCAGGCCCAGTGCAGCGGCACCAGGCCGCCTTCCAGCCGGGCATTGAAGTTGGCGTCGCTGGCGAGCAGCTCCGGAGCCAGCGGCCAGCCGCACGCCTTGATCATTTGTAGAATTTTCCAGTCGTTCATCGGGTCTAAGAGGCCATGTTTCAGGGTGGGGGCAGGTTCGCCCAAGGCTGCAGTCTCTCATACCGTTCGGCTGGGTTGCGCTCTGGCTTGCTGCGCGGTGACCTGTTGCTGATCAGTGATTGAAGCCAGCGCGATTTCAATGCCTTACGACGACCGGCGTCCGGCTATTGGCGGGGTGCCGTGGAATCAATTGATGACCACGACATCAGTCATGCGGTAGTAAAAGCCATTGGAATCATCGTCGAGCACCGCGAACTCACCCTCGACGACCAGTGCTTCAAGCGAGTATTTAACGGGGGTTTTGGTCTTGACTTCGATCATGCTCTCAGGGCCTCCGGGGTAGCAAAACGCACAGGTCAGTTGCACCTAACTGAGTAAAAAGTGTTTCTGCTTTTGACCGGGCTCCAAAGGCATCATGAACCCCTGGATGCGCTGGGTTTTCTTGTTGAGGGCTTGTATGCCGGTCGAAAAAGTGGGCAAAAAGCGGCCTTTTTCTTTCTTGATCAGGACTTCGGTCAGTACCGACCATGGCACTACGTCTGCACGTTGCGTGAGCGGCGCGATCGGGCTGTTCGCCCCATGCACGCCGGCGCCGCTCCCTGCGGGCACGCCCGGCATGGGCGAACTCAATTGGGCTTGCGCGCCCAGGCTGGCTGCTGCAACGCCTATGGCGAGAAAAAAGTGTCGAACACAGGGTTTCATCAAAGTCTCCAGCTAATGATCTGAATGTGTCATTGTTTTAAAACGCTCAACGCTCAACGCTCAATGCTCATGCTTCATGCCGGAAACTTGCCAATGGCCAGCCCTTTGCACGCGGCTTGCAGCGCCTTGTTGCACGCGTCTTCGCCCTTGCCAGACTCGCGGCATTGGGCAGCTGCCTCATGCGCAGCGGCCATGGCGCGGTGCTTGGTCACGTCTTGTTTGGTCTCTTCAGCGCTTTCTTTTGCTATTGAAAAAGTAGCCGCTTGTGCAAGCAATACAAAGGCTAGAAGTGTTTTTTTTCATATATTTCTCCGGGTTGATAAAAAATTGTATACAGGGTGGGGGCAATCCATCACCGCGATTGCAACAGTTCGAGCACGCTGACGCGGTAGGCGCCAATGGCAGGGAGCAGCGCGGACACCAGCGACACGCCCAGCGCCAGGCAGGGCACGATCCACAATTCCACGGGCCACACCAAGCCGCCAATGAGCAGCGAGTTGTCCAGTGCCAGCAGCCAGGCCAGCGCCGCGGTGCATGCCTGCCCCAGCAGCACGCCCAGCACCGCCGCCACCAGCCCCAGCCACAGCGCTTCAGACAAGAGCAGCGCGGCCACCTTGCGCGGCGGTGCGCCCAGCATGCGCAAGAGCGCCAAATCGGCCCGGCGCTCGCGCACCGCGCTCCACAGCGCGATGAAAACGCTCAGACCCGCCGCCAACAGCAGCACAGCGGCAAAGGCGCGCAGCACATCGGTGCCCAGGCCCAGCATATGCAGCAGGCGGCTGATCTCCAGCGCGGGTGCCGCAGCCTGCATCTCGGTGCTGGTGTTCACATAGCGCGGGAAACTCAACGCTGCCATCGGCGTTTTGTACTGGACCAAGGCCATGGTAATTTCGCGCTCTTCTGCCATCACCTTGCGGTCGTCGTCGTCCACCCCGGTGTAGTCCTCGTGGACCTTCCACACGGAGGCCGTGTCGGTCAGGATGAGCCGGTCCAGTACGCTGCCGCTGGCGGCCAGAATGCCGACCACCGTGTAGGGGTTGTCACCATGCAAGTGCCCGCCCGCGCCCAGGCCGTGCGAGCCGACAAAGCTCTGGCCCAGCTTCAGGCCCAGCTTGCGCGCCGCGGTGGTGCCCAGCACCACCTGCATGGACGTATTCCACATGTTGCCCTCGGCCAGTTTGGCGCCGTAGTGGTCCATGTAGGCGTGCGAGGTGCCGACGATGCGGTACCCCCTAAAGTTGTGGCCCAGGCTGATGGGAATGATCTACGCTACCAGCGGGTTTTTGGCCAGCTCGTTCACGGCCTTGAGCGGCACATTGCCCGGTGGCACGTCGATGTGCAGCACGCCCGAGAGGATGAGCTGCATGGGGCTGCCCTTGGCACCCACCACCGCGTCGGCAGCCGCCTCGTCGTCCAGGCTGGCGGTGGGCTCGTCGGCCAGCAGCACGCGCCAGCGCCACGCGCTGCGCCTGCCCGCCAGAAAGCTGCGATGGCTTGCGCTGCGCCAGGTCGTGCACGCCCAGCGCCTGCAACGTGGCGCCGATGGTGGCGGCGTCTTCCGGCTGGCCTGCAGCCCATTGCGCCATCGCCAGGTTTTGCTGCACGGTCAGCGCCGCGCTCAGGTGCAATTTTTGCGGCAAGAAGCCAACAGCCTTCGCCCGCTAAGCGTCAGACGCTACAGATTTAAGATCATTCAGCGGCTGCCCGGCCACGTCCACCGAACCCGCCGTAGGTGCCACCAGCCCCGCCATCAGCGCGAACCAAGTCGACTTGCCACTGCCCGAGGCGCCGCTGAGCATCAACACGGCGCCTTGCGCCACATCCACGTCGGGGAACTACCGCGCCAGGTCAGACCCCGGGTAGCGATAGCCCAAACCTCGTGTGCGAATCATGCGTCGGCACCCGTCGGCGTGTTTGGCACCGCAGCGCCGGAGGCGCAATCCACACACACGCCGCGCACGGCAAAGTCCATGCTCATGCCCTTGTAGCCCAGTGCCTCCAATGTTTCCAGCGCGGTTTGAGCAGCCTTTTCCAGGTCGTTGGCACTGGCCTTGAGCGCACCGGCCAGCGGGCTGTCGCGGTGACAGCTTTGGCATTCAAAGTGGGGGATGGCGTGCACGCTGGTGGGCATGGCCTGGTAGCGGCGCACCCGCTGGCTGTCCACCCGGCACAGCAGCAGGCCCACTTGGGTCAACCGGTCAATCAGCCGGTAAAGGGTCACCCGGTCCAGCGCGGCCTCTTCGTCGTCGGCCAGTGCGACCTGCAACTGGGCGTGGGTGTAGCTGGTGTCCGGGTGAGCCAGCAGCCAGCCCAGCACCTGGCGTGCGGCGGCCGTGCGGCGCAGGCCGTGGGCAGACAGCAGCGCATCAATCGGATCTGTGGATGGGAGCAAGGGGGCCATACAACGCCTTCTAAAAATGCAATTGTGTTGCATTAAATTTTAAAATGCAACCAAGTTGCGTTATATTTACGGTCTTATTACTGCAATCGAGTTGCATTATTACCCATGAAACACCGTTCACTTTTTCCATTCACACCCGCTTTGCGCCACAGCGTGTTGGCTTGGCCCGCCGGGTTGCGGGCTCTGGCCGTCGCCCCCTTGCTTGCCCTTTTGTGGCTGGGGGTGTGGTGGGCCTGCGTGGAAGTCGCACCCCTATGACCAACCCAGCCGCCATCGCGCTGCACAACCTGACGGTGAGCTACCGCCAGCACCCTGCGCTGCACCACGTGAGTGGTAACTTTGCAATGGGCTCGCTCACCGCTGTGGTCGGCCCCAATGGAGCGGGCAAAAGCACGCTGCTTAAAAGCCTGGTCGGGTTGGTCCCTGTTGACCCGCAAGCCCGGGTGGAACGCGCGCCCGGCCTGCGTCTGGCTTACCTGCCCCAGCAGAGCGAGTTAGATCGCAGCTTCCCGTTGGACGTGCGCGATTGCGTGCTCATGGGCCTGTGGGAGCACACCGGCGCCTGGGGCCGCTGCACGCCTGTCATGCAGGCGCGTGTCGATGCAGCCTTGCACGCCGTGGGCTTGCAAGGCTTTGAGCGCCGCCCCGTGGGCACGCTCTCCACTGGGCAGTTGCAGCGCACTTTGTTTGCGCGCCTGCTGGTGCAGGACGCGCAGCTCATCTTGCTGGACGAACCCTTCAGCGCGGTAGACACCACCACCACCACCGGCTTGTTGGCGCTGGTGCAACAGTGGCACCGTCAGGGGCGCACCGTGGTGGCCGTGCTGCATGACCACGCACAGGTGCATGCGCACTTCCCCCAAACCCTGCTTCTGGCCCGCGAATGCATTGCCTGGGGTGCAACTGCCGACGTGCTAACCGACACCCATCTGGCCCGCGCCTGCGCCATGGCCGAAGCCTGGGACGAATCCGCTGCCCTGTGTGAGGAGGGTGGCGCGTTCAATCGGCGGGACTTTGACACCTTGCTGGCCCAGCGCCTGGCCATCACCGAATAAGGCCCGCCATGGACATTTTTCTGGGCTCGCTTGGGGACGCCTTCTTCTCCCCGTTTGTTGAATTCGCCTTCATGCGCCGCGCATTGGTGGCCACGCTGGCGCTCGCGCTCAGCGCCGCGCCGCTGGGCGTTTTCCTCACGCTGCGGCGCATGAGCCTGCTGGGCGACGCGCTCAGCCACGCGGTGCTTCCCGGTGTGGCCATCGGTTTCATGGTCAGCGGCCTGTCGCTCACGGCCATGGCGCTGGGCGGCGTGCTGGCAGGTCTGCTTGTTGCGGCGGTGGCCGGCGCCGTCACCCGCTTCACCACGCTCAAGGAGGACGCGAGCCTGGCCGCCATTTATCTGGTGGCGCTGGCCCTGGGTGTGATGCTGATTTCCCGCCATGGCACCCAGTTGGACCTACTGCACATCCTGTTTGGAAGCGCGTTGGGCGTGGACCAGGCCGGGCTGTACCTGGTGGCGGGGGTGGCCACCGTCAGCGTGCTGGCCCTGGCGCTGATGTACCGTGGCCTGGTACTGGAAACCTTTGACCCCGTGTTTTTGGGCGCGCACCCCCGAGGTGTGCCGGCGTGGGCATGGCAGCAGGGTTTTTTGATGCTGGTGGTGCTCAACCTGGTCGCGGGCTTTCAGACCTTGGGCACGTTGATGGCGGTGGGTTTGATGATGCTGCCCGCCGTGAGTGCGCGCCTGTGGCATGACACTTTACCCGCGCAACTGCTTAACGCCAGCGTGCAAGCCGCGCTGGCCGGTGTGGCCGGGCTGCTGCTCTCCTACCACTGTGACACGCCTTCGGGGCCCACCATCATCGGCTGCGCCGGCGTGCTCTATGCCGCATCCCTCTTGCTGGCACCCGGCGGCTGGCTGGTGCGCTGCCGGAGCCCCAAGCACCGCGTGGCTTGACGCAGCGCATTCCTTTTCGTTTTCTACCACCGTCTTTAGGAGCTTCTTTTATGCTGGATTCCCTCAAACTCACCCTCTTTTCGCGCCGGCTTCTGCTGGTCAGTGCCACCGCGTGGGCGCTGCTGGGCGGTCAAGCCTATGCGGCCGACAAATTGCCCGTGGTCGCCAGCTTCAGCATCCTGGGGGACCTGGTGCGCGTGGTGGGTGGTGAATGCGTGACGGTTTTCACATTGGTCGGTCCCGACGAAGACGCCCATGTGTTCGAGCCCAAACCGGCCGATGCCAGAGCCTTGCTGGCCGCCAAGCTGGTGGTCACCAACGGGCTGGGCTTTGAGCCCTGGGCGAACAAGCTGCTCAAGTCTGCCGGCTACAAAGGCCAGACCGTGGTGGCCGCCCAGGGCGTGACGGCCCGGCCCATGAATGAATCCAAAGCTCAGGCAAGCCATGCCCACGCAGAACAAGACCCGCACGCCTGGCAAAACCCGAACAACGTCGTGCTCTATGTGCGCAACATTGCAGCCGCCCTGAGCCAGGCAGACGCAGGCGGCGCCAGCCGCTACCAGGCGAACGCCGAGGCCTATGTGAAAGAGCTGCAAACGCTGGACGCCTGGGCCAAAGCACAGATCGCCAGTATTCCTCTAGCCAAGCGCAAGGTCATCACCTCCCACGATGCCTTTGGTTACTTTGCCTTGCAGTACGGCGTCCAGTTTCTGGCGCCGCAAGGGGTGAACACCGAGAGTGAACCCAGCGCCAAACAGGTGGCCCGGCTCATCCGGCAAATCCAGAAAGAAAAAATTCGTGCCGTATTTGTGGAAAACATGGCCAACCCCCGGCTCATCGCCCAACTCAGCAAAGACGCTGGAGTGACCCTGGGTGCCAGCCTGTATGCCGATGCCCTGTCTTCCTCGGACCAACCTGGCGCCACCTACCTGCAAATGATGCGCCACAACGTGACGAAGCTGGTTGATGGCATGGCGCTGAACTGAGCTTGTACTGGCGGCTTTTGTCGCGCAAACCAATCGTTATAAGGGTTTGCCTCATCAACGCGTGGCGCTGGCAGTGCCTTGATCTGGAGCATGTGTTTCATCAACCCATCCTTGACCGACGCCCCTAAACTGTGCGCTCCTTGTTCACTGCCCCATCAATCATGACCACATCCAACTCCTGGTTCTTCTGGGCCACCCTGTCCGCCGTGTTTGCGGCCCTGACCGCCATTTTTGCCAAGATCGGGATTCAGGGTGTCGACTCTGACTTGGCCACGCTGGTTCGCATCGCCATCATCATGGTGGTGCTGTCCGCCTTCGTCTGGTACGCGGGCAAGTGGAGCAACCCGGTCACGCTGTCATCTCGACCCTAGATTTTTCTGGGCTTGTTTGGCCTGGCGACGGCGGCGTCCTGGGTTTGCTACTTTCGGGCACTGCAACTGGGTGAGGCCTCCAAGGTCGCGCCGGGGCACAAGTTCAGCCTGGTGCTGGCATTCAAGCGGTGAGATCCACTCCAGTCAGGTTAAGTCGAGTTTGCCTCCTGTCTTGATCGACACAACGAAGATTGGGGTCAAAAGCCGTTAGGCCATTGATGGTGGTACCCCAGTAGAGCGACCCCAACTCAATTGGGACCGGTGAGTAGTGCGGTTTTGCGTCGTAGATGGACTGTGCGGGTGCGGCAACCACCACATCGGAGGCGAAAAAGACGGGACCGAGGCGCCGAGTCCTGCGACTACCTACTGATACTCGTCGGCGCACCCCTGTTGTCCCCCATGTTGCTGTCTGCTCGGCTGAAACAACTGGGCAAGGCGGGCGTGGTGGAGATGAATGACACCGGCACTAGTTCCACCTGCGACCTAACCCGGCTGGGCAGCCCATCATTGAGCATCTGGGGCTACCAGTTCGATGTGTTGATTCAATGTTCCCTCCGAACGATGGCCGACCTTAGAACCAGCGCCTTGACTGGGTTGAGTTCACAAACTGACATCTCGCCGCATGCGGCTTAGGTGGGTGCAGGGGCAACCTTGCGGTGGCGATTTCAGCCGAGAAAAGGTATTGCCGCCTGTCAGAACGGGCCATCATCCCGTCGTTCGCCAACGGCAGGTGCCGGGAGGGCTGGTCAAGGCCCACAACAGTCAAGCAGGTAGGTGCTTGAAAACCAGACCAGCCAGCCGCAAAAAAACACCGACGCAAATAGGACTGCCAGCAGACGTCCAAAGCGTAGCGTGGGGGCTTTGCCAGACTCGGGTTTCTCTTCTTTGTGCATGGTTCAGTTGTCGAATAAAAATAGGAGCGGCGTTGGACCAGCCGCGAGCCAGCCCAACACGGGGATCGTTAAGTTCGGGGTTGACTTATCAAAGTCGCGGGGCATCAATTGTCCCAATCGCCCCCGCCGCCAACGTCAATGGCGCCGCCGTCGTCCCAGGAATTGGCATCATTGACGCCGAAGTCCTGCCCGCCCATATTGACGTTGCGATTGATTGGCGGTTGATCGACCTCGCTGAAATTGTCCCGTTGATTGGTGGGCTCATTCGTGTGGCCCATCAGGTTTCGGCCAATGGCCTGTGCCGCCATGACACCGGCGCCTGCCGCCAATCCCGTGGCGAGGCCACTCATGATTTGGCCGCCAATCCCGCTACTCGCCTGTTGAGGACTGGTGGGTTGAGGGTAGGCGGGCTGCATCGATGGACCAGCGCCACCGGCTGCCAAGCCAAAGCTCTGCGGCCCATTCAAACCACTGGGTGGTGCGTAGGCGGCGGGTTGAATAAAAGGTTCAGGCGCCCGTTTGCGAAAGGCCAAGTACCCCAGAAAAATGACGCCCCCCGCCAATAGCAGGGGCAACCCCCAGGAAAAAGGAGAGCTTGGCACCGCTGGCGCGGCGCGGCTCAGGACGGGCGCCGTCGTGGTCTGGGCGCGGGGCCTCGTGGAAAGCTGTGCGCGCAAGGCTTGAACTGCGTCCGACTTGGCGAATGGCAAGCCGGGCGCCAGTTTTTCAGCGGTTGCCAGCTCATCGCGGGCTCTGCCCAAGTCGCCCTGGCGCGAATAGAGCTCAGCACGCACAAAGTGCGCCTTGCCACTGTTCGGGTGAGAAACCAACACCTGTTGAATCAGGGTCTGAGCCTTGTCCAGCTGACCGGACTGGGCGGCGGCATAAACCTCGCCCAGGGTCGGCTCGGACTGGGCCATCGCGAAGCCGAAGCCCAACAGTGCGGCGACGACAACCCATTTTCCGGCGCGTTGAGCGATTGATTTGAATTCCATTGATGCGACCTTTGAGATGTAAACGATTGACGTTGCCAGATGGATGGTGAGCGTACCGAAAACAAGCGCCAACGGTGTGTCAGCGGTGTAAAGCTTGCCGAATTTCGTCGCGTCTTCTCAAAGTAATTTTCAATGGGTGGTGCGTGTCATTGGCCTGTTGTGATTGAGGTGCTTGGCTAATGTCCGGATAGGACAAGCGCCTCCGACGACGAGGTGAAACCCTGGCGTGACTGCCTCTTTAATGAGGCGGGAATGTCCGTTCTGGGGCCGCAACGGTGACGGGGGAGATGACGGTAGGGGTCCTAAGGGCTAAACCACCTATCTGGGAGTTTCAGGGAAAGCAAGCGCTCCCTCAAGAAGTTCCCTTTGGGGCCTGGTTCAACCGTTTGTTGTTGAGTATCTATATGGGTTTTTGACCATTATCCATCGCGCGCTATGCGGGAGTAGCTATTAAATAAATAGCATTCTGGTCATTGAAGGCGATGCCGTGCGGCCCTGGTAAGGCCTCACCCAACGAGGCCACCCGAGTCAGGGGGTGAAAAGCTGCCACGCTTCAGTCCACCTGCACCTGCGTTTCAAAAAGATAGGCGTCCAGCAGCTTTTTGATGGCGGGCACGATGGACAGCGAGGACTTGGGCAGCGACACGTTCACGCGCATGCCACGCGGGCCGCCGGCGCTGACCTGCACTTTGGCATCTGCTAGTTGGAATTGTTCATTTAGCAATTGCATGAGCATTCGGGTGGCGGCATCGCAGCGCAGCTCGGGTTTGAAAATCTTGCCTACCGACGTCATCGGAATCGCCTCAATGATGTGGAAGTGCTTGGGCCAGGCGGGGCGCTCGCCGATGCGCGCCTGCGCGTGGGCGTGCAACTCTGCGTCGCTCACCTGAGCACCGGGGCGCAGAGTCACGAAGCACACCGGCAACTCGCCCGCATACGCGTCGGGCATGCCCACGGCGGCGGCCACCGCAATGGCCGGGTGTTCGCTCATCGCGTTTTCGATCATCACCGGGTCAATGTTGTGGCCGCTGCGAATGATCAGGTCTTTGGTGCGGCCTGCAATGTAGAGCCGCCCCTGTTCGTCGGTGTAGCCTAGGTCGCCTGTGTTGAGCACGCCGTCCTGGAAGATGCCCGCGTTGTGTTCGGGGTTGCGGTAGCCCGGCGACACATGGGGCCCGCGCACGCTGATGACCCCGACCTCACCGGCTTCGCACATGTCACCCAGTTGGCCCTCAGCTGTGAAGCGGCGAACTTCAACTTTGGTGTAGGGCAACGCCCAGCCCACCGACCCCGCACTTCCGGCGCCAGAAAACGGGTCGTAGGCGATCAGGCCAGACGCCTCGGTCATGCCGTAAACCTCATACATATTGCGCCCGGTCACCTGGCGAAAGCGCTCGCCCACCGCTGGCGGCAACAAGGCCGCACCCGTGATGCCAGCGCGCACCGCGCTGATGTCGGCCCCGTCCAGCGGCACCTCCAGAATCGCGCCAATTGACGTGGGCACACCGCCTACCAGCGTGGCCTTGTACTGGGCCACCAAACGCCAAAACCCTTGAACCATGGCGGGGTTGCGCAAGCCACCCGGTGAAATTACCACCAATTCCATGCCCGCCAGAAAGGCCGCCAGGCCACAGGCAATGGTGCCGGCTACGTGAAAGAGCGGAAAGGTGCCAGTCAGCACGTCATCGGCGCGGTAGCCCCCAATGGCCGCACCGCCAAAGGCGGCAGTCAACTGCCCGCGGTGCGTGTGGGCCACCAGCTTGGGGGTGCCGGTGGTGCCACCCGTGTGGAAGTAGGCCGCCACGTCGTCATCCTTGCCCGGTTCGCCAAAGACCAAATGATCTTCCGGCTGGGCTGCCAACGCGGTGTGAAAGTCGACTACTCCCTCCTCAGCGGGTGTCGTTGGCGGTGCCACCCGGATCAACGTGAGCCCCGGAACGCGCTCGCGCAACTCCAAGGCTTTCTGCCAAATGTCGAGCACGGGGTGGGGCCCCAGTGCCACCAAAATGCGCGCACCCGACGCCTCCAGCAGCGCAGCAATGTGCTCGACCTGCAGCAGAAAGTTGATGGGTACCGCATAGCCCGCTGTCTCTGCGCCCCACAGCGTGGCGTGGGTTTCGATCAAGCTCGGGAGCATATAGGCCACACCGGGGCGGGGTCCACCCAGGCTGTGAAACAGGTTGGCGGAGCGCCGCACCATGCCCAGCAGTTGCGCATAGTTAACGCGCTGGGGCTGTTCGTCGGGCGCGCCGCTCATCAGCATGGTGATGGCGGTGCGCTCGGGCTGGCGCGCGGCGGCGCTAATGAATACGTCCAGCACGCTGCGCTCCGGCAAGCGCTGCGTCAGTGTCATGGCCGCTTCAAACGCCCTCAGGTCGTTCAAGGTGCGGATCGGATCTTCACTGAAAATGGCCACGGGGTGCTCCAGACAAATGGGCCTTCCATGATGCGACGCCTGATCGCTGAGGCCAATAGGAAAACCCTTGCTAAAAGTGCCTTGACTAAAATGATTTCAAACCACACCGAGAGGCAAGCATGAGCACGAAAGCGAGCATCGAATGCGCCAAGTTGGACGCACCGCTGAATCTGCAGCGCAAAGCTGCCATTACACGCGGCGGCGCGTTCGATCATGCCGGTCGGGTGCGCGTCGATCGCATGGCCGACTTCGACATGAGCCGGACGATCTTCGGCGGTCTTGAGGGAATTTCCCGCAAGATCATGGATGAGAAGCTGGTAAAAGAATCGGTGTGGGACCGCGCTGCCGCAGCCGGTATCGAAGCCGCCTACGCCGAAGCCGAATCGGCTCAGCCTGCGCCCCCGATTGATCAACGCCTGATCGACTTCATGGTCAACGAGTGCGACTTCAGCATGGAGCACGCCGACGGCACATTTCTTGAACACCTCGTGTTCTGCCACCACTACGCAGCCCGCCATTACCCCCAGCACTCGCCGAATGTGGCGCTGCTCCATTCGATACTGGGCACCGCAACGAACACGTTTGCGATGGACGCGGAGAAGCTACCGAAACTGAAGGCGCTGCTCACAGATTTCGAAGCGATTCATGTTGAATCGTTCCCGTCGATCCTGCGGCTGCTCTACAACGACGGCCTGCTCGAAGAGCTTGAAAAGAACCTGCACCGTCTCGGCGAAATCAAGGCGTTGCGCTTCCATCGGGTGATCGACAACGAACCGCTCACCATCGATGCAGACAACCTCTGGATCAATCTGAATTTTCACTTGATGCACTTCGTCGACTTCATGCCCTGCGCCAACTGGTCGACGCATCGGTCCGATCCGCTGCTCCAGATGTTCGAACGGCTCTCGAGCTTGCTGGACCACGCCGGCCAACGGCAGGCCCATGTTGAGGTAACGTTCCCCCAAACGAAGGCCGCCCCGGTGGGCGAAAACCGCAGTCTGTTTGGCCGGATCAGCGACGGGATTCCCCCTGCGGTCAAGCTCACGCTGGCCCGCAAAGCCATCCGGAAATACTCCGATTTGGCCGGCCATGACCTCTCCTTCCAACTCGAGTGGAAGGGCTGACCCCTCCTCCCCAAGCCCGGTCAAGCGTGACATTAGCGCCGGCGCCATGGTGGGTGGTCTGCGTGCCTCAGTCGTCATGCTGGAAAGTCTCCTGATCGGCTTGTGTCTGTTGACACGTCTTCCGCAGCCGAATTTGAAATTTCGGTCAAAGCTTGCCAGCTTCCTGGCCCTCCTGAAACCAATCCTCTCACCGCAGGCGTAATCGGTAACTCACCTATGGATTTCATACGGTCAACCGACTCGGCCTCTTCGGGATGTAGTGCTGCGGTGCACGTAGCTGAGGTCGACAGCGCTACCAGTTCGGAGCGTGGCGCTTAAATCAGCGATGCGAGAGGCGCTGTTGCCAAGTGGGCGAAAGAGGCGTATAAAAGTTCACTTGGTTGCTTGATCTGCCGGGCGACACTGAAAGGGTCTGTGGGGCTTGGGCGTGCAGCAAGGCAGACCAGCGACGCATCGCAAGCGCGGTCGGACGCTATGCGGTGCGACTCATTGATTTCCGGCTGCAAGCTACAGGAGATCGGTTCCATGACCCAATTCAAAACTTCCCAGGGTGACAACACCAGCATCGACGACACCAAGCTCGATGCCTTGCGCGGCGCGCTGCGCGGCAGACTGCTGATGCCGACGGATGACGGCTACGACGTGTCCCGCACGCTGTGGAACGCCATGATCGACCGCCACCCGGCGGCCATTGTGCGTGCTGCCGGCACCAGCGACGTGATGCTGGCCGTCAACTTCGCGCGAGAAAATGATCTTTTGTTGTCCGTGCGCGGCGGCGGGCACAACATCGCGGGCAAGGCCACCTGTGAGGGTGGGTTAATGCTTGACCTGTCGGCAATGCGATCGGTCCGTGTCGACCCCGCCGCAAAGCGCGCATGGGTCGAGCCCGGCGCGCTCCTTGGTGACTTCGATCGCGAGACGCAGGCTTTTGGTCTGTCCACCCCAACGGGCATCAATTCAACCACGGGTATGTCCGGCCTCACGCTGGGTGGCGGCTTTGGTTGGCAGAGCCGTAAGCACGGCCTGACCATCGACAACCTGGTGGCCGCCGACGTGGTGCTGGCCTCTGGCGAGTTCGTGCAAACCAGTGCCACACAGCACCCCGACTTGTTCTGGGCACTGCGCGGCGGCGGTGGCAACTTTGGCGTTGTCACCTCGTTCGAATACCAGCTGCACCCTCTGGGCCCGCAGGTGCTGGCTGGGCTGGTGGTGTATCCGCTGGATCAGGCGAAGCAGGTGTTCGAGGGCTATCGCCAGTTCACCGCTGCGGCCAGTGACGACATGACAGCCTGGATGATCTTGCGCAAGGCACCGCCTCTGCCGTTCCTGCCGGCCGAGGTGCACGGCCAACCGGTGGTCGTCGTGGCGTTTTGCTGGATTGGCGAGCTGAGCAAGGGGGAGCAGATCACCAAACCTCTGCACAGCTTTGGCAAACCCTATGGTGTGCACGCTGGCCCCATGCCCTTCACTCAATGGCAGACCGCTTTTGATCCGCTTTTGGCGCCGGGCGCTCGCAACTACTGGAAGTCGCACGACTTCATGGCCATGACCGTAGATGTCGAGCGCATCCTCTGCGAGGCCGTCGCCAAGCTGCCGAGCGACGAATGCGAGGCCTTCATTGGCCAGATGGGAGGCTCGACCAACCGTGTGGGCGTGGCCGACACCGCCTACCCACATCGTGACGCCGAGTTCGTCCTCAACGTGCACACCCGCTGGCGCGAGGCCGCCGACGACGCGAAATGCATCGCTTGGGGGCGCGGACTGTTCGATGCACTTACGCCACACGCCACTGGCGGCGTTTACGTCAACTTCATGCCTGAGGACGAAGCGTCCCGCGTGGCGGCCGGGGCCTATGGCCCCAACTTCGAGCGGCTGTCGGCGTTGAAGGCCAAGTACGACCCCGCGAATTTGTTTTCGCAGAACCAGAACATTCTGCCCAAGGCCTAGCCGGGAGGGCCTGTTGCCGACTCGCTGCCGCTGGGTCATCACTTGCCTGTGCCAGAAAGCCGTTGGCCTGTTCTTTGGGGCTAAATTTGTCGCCGTCCCCAAAGGAGGCGAGTACCCAGCCCTTTGCGCAAAATTGCCCGGAAAAATCGCGTGAAGGCGGGTGCCTCACACCGTCAACCGTGTTAGGTTGTTGGGCATTGATATTTATAAGAAATCGGCCTCTAGCGCTTATTTTCTATGCGGGAGTAGCTATCAATTCAATAGTAAGTTGAATGCTGGAGGTCGCAGTCGGTATGGCACGCTCGGCGGCAACTGGCGTGCAGCCCAGGCCCAAGGCGGTCCTCACGGCGCAGTGCAAAGGGCAGGGCTGTCAAATCCAATGTTTCTGGCCGCTTCGCCTCGCTCAATGCCAGCCGGGCAGCGCCTACACTCAATGTCAGCCGACTCGAACTCACGACCCTGAGGGAAGCCAAGCCATGGGCTCTAGAGATCGCATTGCCTGAGGAGCCCCGCATCACGCGGGGTGACACCCTAACCGGAGAGTACCCCTATGCAGCCCGCGCCGATTTGCTCGATCCTGATCGCCAACCGTTCTGAAATCGCCATCCGTGTGATGCGCGCCGCCAATGAGATGCGCATCCGCACCGTGGCCATTTACTCCCAACAAGACCGGCAAGCGCTGCACCGCTTCAAGGCTGACGAGAGCTACCTTGTGGGTGAAGGCAAGAAGCCGCTGGCGGCTTACCTTGACGGTGAAGACATCTTGCGCATCGCGCGCGAAGCCGGTGTGGACGCCATTCACCCCGGCTAAGGCTTTCTCTCTGAAAACCCCGACTTTGCCGACGCCGTGGTGGCCGCCGGCCTGCGCTGGATTGGCCCCAGCGGTGACGTGATGCGCACTCTGGGCAACAAGGTGGCAGCCCGCCATGCGGCGGTGGCCGCTGGTGTGCCGGTGATGCCGGCCACGCCGCCGCTGCCGCTGGACCTGGCCGAGTGCCAGCGCCTGGCCGAAGGCATTGGTTTTCCGGTGATGCTGAAAGCCAGCTGGGGCGGCGGTGGGCGCGGCATGCGCGTCATCGAATCAGCCGCTGAGCTGGAGTCTTCGCTGGAAGCCTCGCGCCGCGAAGCGCTGGCCGCCTTTGGCAACGACGAGGTCTATTTTGAGAAGCTGATCCGCCGCGCACGCCATGTGGAAGTGCAAATCCTGGGTGACCTGCACGGCAACATCGTGCACTTGCACGAGCGCGATTGCACGGTACAGCGGCGCAACCAGAAGGTGGTCGAGCGCGCCCCCGCGCCTTACCTTGACGCGGCAGACCGCGCCACGCTGTGCGAAAGCGCGCTGGCCCTGATGCGTTCGGTCAACTACACCCACGCCGGCACGGTCGAGTTCTTGATGGACGCCGACGACGGCAAGTTCTACTTCATTGAAGTGAACCCACGCATTCAGGTGGAGCACACCGTGACCGAGCTGATCACCGGCGTGGACATCGTGCGTGCCCAGATTCGCATCAGCGAAGGCGGCCACATCGGCGTCAACCAAGACACGCAAGACGGCCGCCACCCCACGGGTGTGCCGCTGCAGGCCGACATTCCGCTGCGCGGCCACGCGCTGCAATGCCGCGTGACCACCGAAGACCCGGAAAACGGCTTCCTGCCCGACTACGGCCGCCTCACCGCCTACCGCAGCGCGGCCGGCTTTGGCATTCGGCTCGACGGCGGCACGGCCTACACCGGCGCCGTCATTACCCCGTATTACGACTCGCTGTTGGTCAAGGTCACGGCCTGGGCGCCCACGGCCATTGAGACCAGCCAGCGCATGGACCGCGCGCTGCGCGAATTCCGCATCCGCGGCGTGGCCACCAATCTGCAGTTCCTGGAAAACGTCATCAACCACCCCGACTTCGCCGCCGGCGAAATCACCACGCGCTTTATTGAGGAAACGCCCGAGTTGCTGGAGTTCACCGTGCGCCGCGACCGCGCCACCAAGCTGCTGCGGTTTCTGGCCGAAACCGCGGTGCACGGCAACCCCGAAGTGGCCGGCCGCACCCTGCCAGCCTTGCCGCTGCCCAAGCCCGTGTTGCCCAAGGTCGACTGCAGCAGCCCCGTGCCCGACGGCACGCGCCAGCTGCTGGACAAGCTGGGCGCCAAGGGCTTTGCGCAGTGGATGCTGGATCAAAAGCAGGTGCTGGTGACCGACACCACGCTGCGCGACGCCCACCAGTCTTTGCTGGCCACGCGCATGCGCACCACCGACATGCTGCCCATCGTGCCCTATGTGGCACGCGAGTTGCCGCAGCTGTTTTCGCTGGAATGCTGGGGCGGCGCCACTTTTGACGTGGCCCTGCGCTTTTTGAAAGAAGACCCCTGGCAGCGGCTGGCGCAGATTCGCGAGCGCGCGCCCAACATCCTGCTGCAAATGCTGCTGCGCGGCTCCAACGCCGTGGGCTACACCAACTACGCCGACAACGTGGTGCGCCATTTTGTGCAGCAAGCCGCAGACGGCGGCATCGATCTGTTCCGCGTGTTTGATTCCCTCAACTGGGTGCAAAACATGCGAGTGGCCATTGACGCCGTGGTGGCCACAGGCAAGCTCTGCGAAGGTGCCATTTGCTACACCGGCGATTTGTTTGACACCTCGCGCCCCAAATACAACTTTGCCTACTACGTGGGCATCGCCAAAGAGCTGAAAGAAGCCGGCGTGCACATCATTGGCATCAAAGACATGGCCGGCATCTGCCGCCCCCGCGCGGCGGCCGCGCTAGTCAAGGCCATCAAGCTTGAGACCGGCTTGCCGGTGCACTTTCACACCCACGACACCAGTGGCGCCGCCGCCGCCTCAGTGCTGGCGGCCATTGAAGCCGGTTGCGACGCAGTAGACGGCGCCATCGACGCCATGAGCGGCCTCACCTCGCAGCCCAACCTCTCGGCCATTGCCGCAGCACTCTCCGGCACCGAGCGCGACCCCGGCCTCTCGCCAGACGCCTTGCACGCCACCGCCATGTACTGGGAAGGCGTGCGCCGCTTCTACTCGCCTTTTGAGGCCGACATCCGCAGCGGCACCGCTGATGTGTACCGCCACGAAATGCCCGGCGGTCAATACACCAACCTGCGCGAGCAAGCCCGCTCGTTGGGCCTGGCTCACCGGTGGACTGAGGTTTCCCAAGCCTATGCCGACGTCAACCAATTGTTCGGCGACATCGTCAAAGTCACACCGTCTTCCAAGGTGGTGGGCGACATGGCGCTCATGCTGGTCTCCAGCGACATGACCACCGCCGACGTGCTCGACCCCGCGCGCGAGGTGGCATTCCCCGCCTCGGTGGTCTCGCTGTTCAAGGGCGAGTTGGGCTTCCCGCCTGACGGCTTCCCAGTCGCAGTGAGCCGCAAGGTGCTGAAACTGGGGGAGGGCGAATCGCCGCCCGCGCCGTACCGCCCCGGCGACAACATGCCCGATGTCGATTTGGCCGCTGCGCGCACTGAGGCCGAAGCCGAATGCGGCATGCCGCTCAACGAGCAACAACTCGCCTCGTACCTGATGTACCCCAAGGTCATGCGCGACTACTGCGCCTTCGTTCTGGAAAACGGAGACACCTCGGTGCTGCCCACGCCCGTGTTCTTCTACGGCCCGCAGTTGCAGCAAGAGCTTGCGCTGGAGATCGACCCCGGCAAGACCCTGCTGGTGGCCCTGCAAAGCATCGCGGACGACGGCGAAACCGCGCACAAGGTGCAGTTTGAGCTCAACGGCCAGTCGCGCACCGTGCGCGTGGCCGCCGCCAATGCCGCGGCCGCCGAGGGCGCCCGCCCACTGGCCGAGCCCGGCAACCCGTGGCATGTGGCCGCGCCCATGCCCGGTGCCATCGTCAACGTGGCCGTGGTCGTGGGCCAACGCGTCAACGCCGGCAGCACGCTGCTGTCGCTCGAAGCCATGAAGATGGAAACCCACGTCGCCGCCGACCGCGACGCCGAGGTGGAAGCCGTGTATGTGGTGTCTGGCGACCGCGTGCAGGCCAAGGAGCTGCTGGTGGTGTTGCGGGCCGTGGGGGGAGCGGCTGCAAAGCCTGCGGCTTAAAGAGAGCCGATGCCCAGAGTTCTTCGAATCTCTGGATGGTAGATTCATCTTAGAAAAATGCATATGGAGGGGCAAAAGGCAAGACCTACCTCTAAATCATCCACTGATGAACATTAATTAATCGTCAATAGCTGTCAAGTCCCGCCTGTTCATAAACTCGCTTGACAAACAAATCAGGTTTTCCTGCGCGCCATTTCTGCAAAGCTTGAATAGGTGTTTGGTGCTTCAAAGCCCGCTGCGGGATATGGTGGTTGTAGGTCTTTAAATAGAGCGTCAGAGTCGTCTCCAGCTCAGCCGCTGATGAGAAACGTGTTTGCTTAACCAAGTCGCTGATGCGCCCATTGAAGCGCTCCACCATGCCATTGGTTTGCGGATGGCGTGGGGGCGACAGGCGATGCACGATACCCATCTCGGCACAGCTGATGTCGAACGTATGCTTGCCCGTGGCTTGTTTGCTCTTGGCTGTAAAACGGTCGGTAAATTGACTTCCGTTGTCAGTCAGAATCTTTTGAATTCTCATGGGCGAGACTTTTCTCAACCGGCACAAAAAATCGGTACTGCTGACGTCAGTCTGGTCGTTGTAAATGTGGAAATAGACCCACCGTGTCGCTCGATCAATGGCCACAAAGAGGTAGCGCCTCTTCGTCTCATCAGGCATCTGCGGCAGGTACTTGCTGTCAATGTGTATGAATCCAGGCTCGTAGTCCTTGAAGGTTTTCAGTGGCGCAGGCTCCCCCTCAACTTGTGGCAGCAGGCCTTTCAGATCGGAGACGCCATGGCGGCGCAAACAACGGTCCAAGCCTGAGCGTGAAACAGCGGCATTGATGAACTCGCGGGTGATCGCCAGCAGGTCGTCCAGGGGCAGTAGAACTGTGCGCCGAAGCTCGACAACAAGTTGCTCCTGCGCTGGACTGAGCGTCGTCTTCAGCGTACGCGGGCGGTGGGAGCGATCCTCTGAATCTTCGCGCTCTTTCCACTTGCGAGCGGTGGCGGGCGTGATGTTGTATCGGTCGGCCAGCGCACTGGCACCAGCGGGCGAGGTCCTTATCTCAGCGCGTGTGCGAGGGGTGGTTCGGGCGCAGGGATGGACTTGACTCATGACGTCTTCTCTCCTTGTAAGGACGCAATCACGCCCCGCATCAACTGGCGAGCTTTGAATAAGGGCCAGCTGCGGACGGGAACATGATCACACGGGACGCGACAAATAGCCTCAAAAGAGAAGACATGGACTACATTACAAAAAAAATTGATTCAAAGGTTAATCTTTGCATTTTTAATGGTAGCAAGCGAGATGCAGCTATTCACTTGCAATCTGGGTTAGAGTTAAACCTGTTGATAATTATTGGATATCTTTGGAATAAAAACTTTGAGATTATTCCAGAGGCAGTTCGATTGAAATGCTTTATCGAAATTCAGCGGCCTTCGATTGGAAAAATAGTTGAACTATCCCGTGTTTTGGATGTTGGCGGTCAATTATTTAAAATTGCTCGACTTAAAGATTTTCGAGAAGGGATCAATAAATATCCAAGCCTCAGGAACGAGAAGTTGGGTCATGGGTTTTCCTTCGATGACGATGCTGCATCATTTCTTGCGGAGCTTACTGCTCTGAAAAATATGATTTCTCAAGGATTTAAAGAAATTTTCGGTGAAAAGTTCGATTTTGTGAAAATTACAAAAGAAGAAGGGGCGGTTTACAAAGGAATAAATTTCAAATCCGATGGTGATTTGGCACCTTGGAGTTCGCCAAGAGCAGCTGGAATACTCCAGATCGAATGCGTATATATAAAAACTATGCAAGGGATGTTCTTATTATCCCCCTTTGTTGCGATTGACGATGAGCAAGAATTTTTCACTTTCTCTTACGTTGAAGATAGATTGGCAGCGCGATCTGTTTTCAATAAACTAGTAAAAACTGGTCGAGCATATTTTGAAACACCTTCGCTTGTGGATGGTGGCCGTGAAATTGATGAGTTTCGACGGCGATCTTCGAATGGGCCTGTTGTAAATAATTATGAAAATAACTACAGAAAATATATTAAAACTGACATAGCCAAGAAAGTTGTTAAATTTCTGAAATCAAATGAATCTACGGTTTTTGCTACGTTATGGGGCCACGGTGGCGTAGGGAAAACTGCGTCGATGCAACGAGTTTGTGAATCTCTATTGAGCGCTGAGAAACGAATATTTGACTATATTGTTTTTGTTTCTGCAAAAGATCGACTATTAAATTTTTATACCGGCGCCATCGAGGCGATTGAGGGGAGCGTTGATTCATTTGATCAGGTTATTGCTTTTGCGAATCGTATAGTCTTTCAAACGGAAACGTTTGACCCCACTCCTTTGGTTGAATTTAATGGCCGAATTCTCATAGTTCTTGACGACTATGAAACTTTCCCATCTGAGGAAAAGGAGAAATTCCTAGATTTCGTTAAGTTATTGAATATTGGGCATCACAAGGTCGTATTGACAACGCGCTCGGCTAGTCAGATTACTGGCGAGAAAATAGAGGTTCTAGAGTTGTCTGAAGACGAGACCTTAGAGTTCTTTGATAGTGTTTTGGAGTCATATCTTCGAATTTCCTCGAAGGATTATCAAATTGGTTTGGATTTGAAGGAGTTTCGGAGTGTTTTTCACGAATTGACCAGTGGGCGCCCTCTTTTTATATTTCAAAGCGCAATGATATACGGGCAGCGCGGATCCATATCTGAGTTGATGGGCATCGATCTAAAAACACGCCAAGAATCAATTTAATTCTTGTATGGACGCATCTGGGATTACTTATCTACCGACGCGCGTAGGGTTTTTTGGGCAATGGGTCAGATGGTTTTTGGTGGGGATTTGATTAATGTGATTTCTAAGTTGAGATACATTTTGAATATGGAGAAGGATGAGCAGAGGTTTAGCAGTGCGATCGATGAACTGGTAAAGCTCAAGGTGGTGAAAATTGAAGATGGAAAAGTATTTAAGGTTTATTCTAGTGAAATTGCCGCGATAATGAAGGAGGCTCGAATTGATGATGGCGATGCTGGCGGTATAACGGGAAGACTTATAACCGTTGGAAGTGATAAAAATATCGATAGCTATTTGGCATTATTAACCGATTCCGATAGTTCGCGCGTTACGCACAAAGTGTCAGAGGTAGTAAATAAATATCGTCACCTTATTTCTCGATCTGCAACACGCCCTGACGTAAAGGCAAGAGCCGTCGTAAATCTTGCACAATATCTCATCGAAGACGCCGGTGACTATGATCAAGGCATTAGAGTATTTGAAGAATTTAATTTTGAATATAATAAATCTTCTGTATTCGTAAAAGCATTCTCCACCTATCTTTGGCGCGGCGACGAACCGCTCAAACAACGGGCCATTGAATCAGTTAAGTCTGCTCTGAATGTCGATGGGATATCTGCTGAGGATGAACTCGATTTGCTGTGCATGCTCATGCGGTATGAATTTACTTTGTTAGGGAGCGCTCGACAGGAGCTAAAGGATGCGTCGCGGCTGGGGGATATCGAGCAGGAAGAGTATGAGGCGACCTTTGCAGAACAACGGCATGAGTTTTTCAGAATCTACAACTATCCTGGGTTGAATATATTTTCGTTTGTTGAAAATAATGTCATTGAAAATCTTGGTCACGAAAGCAAAATGAAGTGTCTTAATGGCCTTTCTTATTTTGTAGATGTTTGTATTCGAAGAAAAAAGTTCGATGTTGCTGGTAAAGTATTTGATTATGTGTTCAATAATTTGAAATATAATTATCATGATAATTTGAAGCAAAAACTCTCAAAAATTCAACAATCAGAGCCGACCCATTTTCTTAAGTATGACGACTATGTTAAGAAAGGCAGTGTTGGAGATAGATTTCATGGTCTTCAGAAGTTGCCTTCACTTGATGAAGCTAAAAAAGCAAATTTGGAAGTGCGTGGTGTAAAAACCTTAGGGTCATTTGCCCATAAGTTGGCAATAGCAATTCAAGGAACCGATTCTGATTATTAGAGCAAGAGGATTTAGGGTCAGCAGTGAGGGAGCTTGAGGGTCAGATGCCGTCTTGAAAGTCAAGCCGGTTTCCAAGAATTGCGCGTCAAAGGCATTGCGTGACTTGAGTACGCCGTATATCTGGCGCAGCAGTTTGTGCATGCAAGCGGCGATCATCGCCTTGGGAGCCAGCCCGTCTCCCCTGAGGCGTTCCGCGAAGACCTTCATCAAGGGGTTGTACTTCAGCGCCACCATCGCAGGCATTTACAGCGCGAGGGATACGGGGTCAGATCTCGCAATGCAACACTCACCCGGCTAAAGTCCGCCGATGGCACGACCTTTGCGCATTGAATTCCCCGGTGGCTTGTTTCATGTCACCTCGCGCATAGATCGCCGGGAGCCCAGTTACCTGGCGGATGCTGATCGCCTGCAGACTTCAAGGGCTGGTCTTACCTTTTGCCTTTTCCAACTGATGCAGGAAAAAGACAAGACCCCAAGCTCGCCCTCAATTCGACGGTTCGCGGTTCATCAGGTGCTCAAGCGCCTCAATGCGATGCCGGTGCGGTGTGCTGATGGCGTAGAAGCGTTCCTGCAGGTCTGTGGAGTGGCCGACGGTCACCAGAATTCCCGCGCGAAGCTCATCCTGAACAACCACTTCCGGCAGAACCGCCAACCAACCACTGTCGCGAGCAATCAGACGCAGCATCGCCATATCGTCTACTTCTGCGCGCAGCCGGGGAGTCACGCCTGCAGAGACGCAAAGCGCGTCGAACTGCGCGCGCAGGGCATGCCTTGGCCCAGGAAGTGCAATGTCAAGACCCTCCAGGTCTTCGGGGATGCGCAGACTTTGTGATCGCCAGCGACTGGCGGGCCCCACCAACGAGATTGACTGGCTGCCCAGAAACCGGCAAAGCAGCGGGCGAGCGGGATCCGTTGGAACGGTTTCATTGGCCAGCACCACGTCAAGTTGGTGCTGAAGGAGTCGCACGATCAGGTCCTCTAGCAGCCCTGACTCCAGCGTCAACACAAGGGAAGGATCTGAAAGCAATGGGCGAATCCAGTTCTCCTGGTAATTGCGCGACAGGGTGGCCACACTGCCGACGCGCAAACGCGTGATGCCGGCCATGCGGCCCTCCAGTCGCCCCAGCATCTCCTGGCCGAGTCCAAAAATATTCTCGGAATAAGCCAGCACCAGCTGACCTGTATCCGTCAGCACCAAGCGGCGGCCAACGCGGTCGAACAAATCATCTCCGATGCGCTCCTCTAGCTGGCGAATCTGTGCCGAGACTGCGGATTGGGAGGTGTGAAGGTCTTCAGCCGCGCGGGTCAAATGTCCCAACTTGGCCACCCGCCAAAAGTAGTAGAGGTGATGGAAATTCAGTTGGTCCAGCTTCATCGTTCTGTTTTGTATATTGATTTGATACTTTCAATGTATTTTACAGAACAGTAACGGGTGAGCATGATCCACACACCCCATTAAAAGAGGTTTGTGCGATGGATTTTTCCCCAGTTTTATTTTCGGCCAGCGCTTTGGCGCCCATCGCATTGATGGCGGCTGCGGCGCTGCTCTCCCGGCTCGACCGGGTCTCGGTTTCGGCGCTGTGGCGCCGGTTTCAATGGTTTTCTGCGGTTGCAACGACCCTGACGGTGCTGACCCTGTGGCTTGGATCGAGGGGCGTTCAATTGCCCGCACCTTTGCAGGCCTCATCTCTGGGGCTGATTCTGGCGGTGTTGGTGCAGCTGCTGGGGACCGTCATTGGTGGTTTTTCCGCCAGATACCTGCAAGGTGAAGACGGGCAGCGGCGCTATGTGGCGGCGTTGGCCGGCGTGTTGGCGGCGGTGCACCTGTTGCTGATGGCTGACCATTGGCTGGTCTTGATCGCCGCCTGGGCGCTGGTGGGGGTGGTGTTGCAGCAGCTGTTGTGCTTTTACCCCGAGCGGGCATTTGCCAGACTCGCCGCGCACAAGAAACGTATCGCCGACCGGGTTGCCGACGGGCTCTTGATCATGGCGGCGGCCCTGGCCTGGACGGAGGTGGGCAGCGGTTCGCTTTCGGCCCTGTGGGCGCACCTTGACCGCGAGGGCATGTCGATCGCCTTGCAGCTCAGCGCCGTGGCGCTGGTGCTTGCTGTCGTGTTGCGAACGGCTTTGCTACCCGTGCATGGCTGGTTAATCCAGGTCATGGAGGCACCTACCCCGGTCTCTGCCTTGTTGCACGCGGGCGTGGTCAATCTGGGCGGCTTTGTGTTGATCCGCTTCGCACCGCTGTTGGAGCAGGCGGCTCCTGCGCGTGCATTGCTGCTGGTGTTCGGCTTGTCCACCGCCGTCTTGGCGGGCATGGTGATGCTGACTCGCATCAGCATCAAGGTCCGGCTAGCGTGGTCCACGGTGGCTCAAATGGGTTTCATGCTGGTCGAAGTTGCCTTGGGCTTCTATACCCTCGCGGCGTTGCACCTCATGGGTCATTCGCTTTACAAGGCACACGCCTTCCTGTCGTCTTCCAGCGTGGTGCGCGCAACGCGACTGCAGGCTTTGCACAGCGCGTCGTCGCCTTCCGCCATCAGTGTGGCACTGGCCCCGGTGATGGCGTTCGCGGTCGTGCTGTCAGTTCAGGCGCTGCCGGATCACCCGGCCTGGCCCTGGTGGTGGAGCGCCGTGCTGGGCCTGGCCTGGGCGCCGCTGCTGTGGCTGCCTGCTGCGCCCGCCCGGCTGTCCTCCAGTGGGCGGCAGACGCTGCTGGGGCTCTTGATGGTCGGCGGTCTTACCGCCACCACGCTGCTGGCCCATGCCTTGCCGCTTGGCCTCAGCGACGCGCCCCATGAAGCGCTGGGCATGGTCGCAATGCTCGGCATGGCCGCTGTGTACCTGTGCCTGGCCCTCTTGCAATTGCGACCGCAGGCGCTGAGTAGCTGGCGCCGCCGGAGCTATGCAGGCTTCTACATGGACGAGGCGTTCACGCGAATGGCGCTCCAGTGTTGGCCTGTAGTTTGGACACCTCAATCGCCCAAGAACGCTGGCGCCGACGTTGCGGAAAAACCGCTGGCGCCCGCCCCGCAATCAACTGAAAAACCGAATGGAACCACGTCATGAAAACGCCAAACATGTCCGCCCACCCAGAAAGGGGGAGTCTTGCCGACTCCCTGAGCCATCCCAACCAGCACAACGCCCAGTTGATGGCCCAGCTTGAGCAAGCCTGCGGCCAGGCCTGCCAGTCGATCGCCCCCGCCTGGCCTCTGGATCGGGCCATCGCGGTGAACCCGCATTGGTCACGCGTCGGTATGCCGGTGCGCCGGGTGGCCGCACGCATGGCGATGCTGGGCAACATCCAGGTCTTCCCCCCGCGGGAGCGCCAGCTGGCCGCCTGGGAAAGCGGCAGGATCAGCCCCGCCGATCTGGAGCATGCCCTGAGTCAGTTGCCAGCGGCGCAAGCCTTGCAGCTCACACCGTCTCAGTGCATTGACGCTTTGCAGTCGAGCGCGGCTGTGCCGCAATTGCCACTGCTGATCGACGTGCTCGACAACGATCCGCAGCGCCACACACGGCTTTCCTGGCGCCAGGCGATCACGCACCAGGTGAGCCAGATCTGCGGTGCCTACTTTGACAGGCACCAGGCCGATTGGCAGCCCGAGCGCTCGCAGGGCCTGTACGCCTTTTGGCGCGACACGCTGCAACATGACCATGGCATTGGCCTGCTCATGGGCTTGCCCGACATTGGACGTGCCATCAATGCGTTGCCCAAGACCGCTGACGACGCTGAGAGCTGGGTCATGCAGCGCCTGGGGCTGCCACCATCGGTGTGGGCCGACTACCTGGAAGCGGTGCTGTTGACGGTCAATGGCTGGGCGTCTTGGTGCGCCTACCTTGCCTGGCAAGCCGGCCAAGAAGGCCGCAAGGACGCGCATCTGGGCGAGCTGCTGGCCATTCGTCTGGCTTGGGGCGCGCTGCTGCTGGAGTGCAAAGACGACGCCGACGCCAAAAGAGCGTTCACCGAACTGCGGCGCGCTTGGCATCAGGCCCCCACTGTTTTTGATGACGCCGAACAAGCGCTCTTGATCGACGAAGTCTGGCAATTGGCGCTGGAGACCGGATACCAACGCACCCTTGCACAAGGCCTGCTTTCGGTTAACGCGGCAGACGCGGCGTCGCAAGAGATCGAGGTACAGGCGGCATTTTGTATCGATGTGCGAAGCGAACCCATGCGCCGCGCGCTGGAAGCCGCGTCGCCCGCCGTGCAAACCCTGGGATTCGCGGGCTTCTTCGGTCTGCCGGTGGCCTACACGCCGCTTGCGACTCAAGCCAGACGTCCGCAACTGCCCGGTTTGCTGGCGCCCGCCTTTGAGGTGACCGATTGCATTGTGCCCACGCCTGTGCGCCAGAGTGAACCCGATGCAGCGCTTCAAACGGCGGCCGTGCACTTGCGCCAGAACAGCCTTGCCATGGCCGACCAATGGCGCGCTGCCAGCCGGTGGCCGGGTGCTGCTTTCTCGTTTGTGGAGGCGGCGGGGTGGGGCTATCTCGGCAAGCTCGGCGGCTGGCTGCTTCCCGGCAAAGAAGAGAGAGCCCTAGACGACTTGGCGGGGCTGCCCGCCCGATACCGCTCCATTTGCCGCCCCCAGCTGGTCGGTCTCGACATCGATACCAAAGTGACGCTGGCGTCGCGCGTGCTGCATGCCATGGGACTGGAGCACAACCTGGCCCCTCTGGTTCTTTTGGTTGGGCATGGCAGTCAGTCAGCCAACAACGCCCAAGCCGCCGCGCTTGACTGCGGCGCATGTTGCGGTCAAACCGGCGAGGTGAATGCACGCAGCCTGGCGCAGCTGCTGAATGAACCAGCAGTACGCGAAGGTCTGCAGGCCCGGGGCATCGCCACGGTGGCGGACGCCACCGTGTTTGTGGCGGCCCTGCACAACACCACCACGGACGAGATCGAAGGTTTCGACCTCGACCTCATGCCGCCGGATGCACGCCTGCGTTGGGAGCGGATGCAGGACACTTTTGCCAAGGCCGGCGATCAGGTGCGCCGGGAGCGTGCGCCCAGCCTTGGTTTGAACCCGGGTACGCCAAGCGACCTGCTATTCGCGCAATTGCGTCGCCGTGCGAATGACGGTGCCCAAACCCGGCCCGAATGGGGTCTTGCGGGCAACGCGTCCTTCCTGATTGCCCCCCGCAAGAGGAGTCTTGGGGTTGTCTTGGAGGGGAAGAGTTTTCTGCACGACTACGACGCCAGCCAGGATGCAGATGGCAGCGTGCTGGAGCTCTTGATGACGGCGCCCATGCTGGTGACCCACTGGATCAATTGGCAATACCACGCATCCACCTGCGAGCCGGTGCGACTGGGCAGCGGCAACAAAGTCCTTCACAACGTCGTTGGTGGAAACCTCGGTGTCTTCGAAGGCAATGGCGACGACTTGCGCATCGGACTTTCCAAGCAGTCCTTGCACGATGGCGAGCGCTGGGTGCACGAACCTCTTCGCCTGACCGTGGTGATTGATGCGGATCAGGCGGCCATCGACGCCGTGATCGGCAAGCACCTGATCATCAAGCAATTGCTGGACAACGGCTGGTTGCACCTTTGGCGCTTTACTCAGACGGGCTTCGACTTCTATTTGCGCGGTGAATGGAGGCCTGTGCAATTGGGAGGGCAGTGATGTGTCAGCATCCCTGCTTCGCAGGTTGGAAAAGCTTTTGCTGATGAAAACTCGGCAATGCACCTGCAAGGCCATTCAAAGCCAGATAGCGGTGATGGCCCAGGCCAAGGACTCAGCCTAGCAGTGGTTGTAGCGCTTGGGCAGGCGAGCAGAGCGGCGGGTTGGGCCAATTCACCAGGCCAGTCGAGGGTGTAAGAAGTTTTGTGTAAACGGTTATTTGGCAGGAAACTGCTGTCTTGCATGGAGCCGAGATGACCGTAGAGATGAAACCCTTACCCGCCGAGCTGATTGACGCCCTGTTGGCCGACTACAAAAAGCCCGAAGACCTGATTGGCCAGAATGGCCTCTTGACGCCGCTCACCAAAGCCTTGGTCGAGCGAGCTTTGCAAGCCGAATTGACCGGCCACCTGGGTCACGGCAAGAACCAGTTGGTTGCCAATGAAGCGGGCAACACCCGCAACGGGTGCAGCAAGAAAACGCTCAAAGGCGATTTTGGCCAGCTACCCATAGAAATCCCCCGTGACCGCGCCGGCACCTTCGAGCCCCAACTGATTGGCAAACACCAGACCCGCTGGAGCGGCTTTGACGACAAGATACTGTCGCTGTATGCCCGAGGCATGACGGTACGCGAGATTCAAGGCCATCTGCAGGAGATGTACGGCGCCGAAGTGTCTCCTACCCTGATTTCATCCGTGACCGACGCCGTCATGGACGAGGTCAAAGCCTGGCAGTCGCGCCCCTTGGAGGCGCTGTACCCCATCGTCTACATGGACTGCATTCACGTCAAGGTGCGCGACAACGGTACTGTGCGGGTCAAGGCCCTGTACTTGGCCATTGGCGTCAACCTGGACGGCCTCAAAGAGGTACTGGGCCTGTGGATGGCCCAAACCGAAGGGGCCAAGTTCTGGCTGCAGGTGGTGACTGAACTGAAGAATCGGGGCGTGGCTGACATCTTTATCGCCTGCGTAGATGGGCTCAAAGGTTTCCCTGACGCCATTGAGGCAGTCTTCCCCAAGGCGACGGTGCAGCTTTGCATTGTTCACATGGTGCGTCACAGCCTGAACTTCGTGGGGTGGAAACAGCGCAAGGAAGTCGCCGCGGATTTGCGGCTGATTTACGCTGCGCCCACTGAATCCGAAGCTGAGCGACAACTCACGGCATTCGAGGTCAAATGGGACGATTCCTTCGCTCCGATTGGGCGCTCCTGGCGGCGCAACTGGACACACTTGATACCGTTCTTTGAATACCCGCCAGACATCCGAAAAGTGATTTACACGACCAACGCCATTGAGTCCGTGAACATGAGCCTGCGCAAAATAACCAAGACCCGCGGCTCGTTCCCAACTGAGGACGCAGTGTTCAAGCTGTTCTATCTGGCACTGAACAACATCAGCCAGAAATGGACGATGCCGATTCGGGATTGGAAGGCTGCTCTGAACCGCTTTACCATTCAGTTTGACGAGCGCATGCCGCGCGTCTAACTTAACCGCCGTTTACACAAAATTCGGGACACCCTCGGCCAGTCCATCAGAAAATTCGGCGTCAAGTCTTGCCTTTTGCGTCGTTGGCTGCCTTTTAAACCACTGATTCATGTCGCAGTCGCTCGAAAGGGCCTTACCAATCAACCAGCAGAGGCTGGGGCCGTATCAGCGTCAGGCCCCATGGTGTTCACCAACCGGCCTGACAACTTTGCGCCGAAGATGTCGGCCAGGAATTGAACTGGGACGTCGACGCTGATACAGACTCGGACCCTTCTCATGAAAAAAGCCCGAACCGTTGCCGGCTCGGGCCAATGGTTGGCTCATCGGGGTCCTCTTTTGAATGGGATGGGGGACGATGCGGTGCGCGTAAACGCGGCGCATTTCGACTACTTCCAACGCACCCCGGTCGACCTGCGATGCCAGCAACGACGCGGCAGCTTGCTCTAACTCAGGGTCGAAACCACCAGGCCGTGCCGTCGCCTGGCACTGATCACAGGATATGCCGCACGAGTTTTCGGATCACGGTTCGGTCTTGGCCGTCTCTGAGGACTGTCTCGGTTTCGACGCTGAATCGGCAGTGCTCACCGGCCGGCGTGATGATCGACAGATCGTTGACATCGGCGGCGGAGGCCATGCGGTGTCTTGCATAGCCCGGGCCCTGTTGGAGCGGGGGAAGACGGGTGGTTATGAATGCTTCGATGCGTGCGGCGCCGTGAATGTCGCCGAAGGGCGATGCCGTGGACCAAGTTGCTTGCGGATGCAGCAATGCCGCTGCGGCGCTGCCATCTCGCCTGTCCACGCCATCGAGAAACCGCATCAAGAGCGACCGCTTGGAGTGGCGCGCGGCGAAGGTGGTGTGCAGCAGTGCGTGTGCCTCAGCAGAGTTCGGGTGTTTCAACTGCGTTGCATACAGTTTCTGAACATCCTGGTTTTCGTGCGACCGCCGCTTCGGTGCCTGTTTGTCGATTGCGTAGATGGCTTTCATGCGCTTTTCGAGAATCAGCGGGTCCATGGACTTGGGTTCACCGCCGCCGCCCAGGCAACCACCGACACAGGCCATGACCTCGATGGCCACGAAGTCCTGGCGCCAGCTGTCGTCCTTCAACAGTTCTTGCGCGGCGGCGATGCCATTGCAGATGGCAACCCGACCCAGCCCGGGCACTTCGGCGGTTTTTATTACCTTGTCCACGCCCCGCAGTTGGTGCCATTCCAGCGGCAGGGTGCTGCTTTGGCCGAGGAAGTGCGCGGCGGTGCGCACCATCGCCTCCATGACGCCACCCGAGGCACCGAAGATCTGGCCAGCGCCGGTGCTTTCGCCGAGCGGGTTGTCAAACGTGCCGTCGTCGGCCAACGCGCCAAAAGCGATGCTGCGCGCCCTGATCATTTTGGCCAGCTCGCGCGTGGTCAGCACATGGTCCACATCGCCGGCCATATCGGGTCGCCGGGCTTCGTCTTTCTTGGCCGTGCAGGGCATCACGCTCACCACATAGGGCTCGTCTTCGCCGCTGGCGAATGCAGGGCCCAGCGTGCTTGAAAAGACGCCGCGTTTGGTCATGGCGCCGTGCATTTGCTGTGGCGATTTGGTGGTGCTCAGGTTGGGCAGCAGATCGGGCCGGTTGATCTCAACCCAGTTCACCCAGCCCGGGCAGCACGATGTGAAGAGAGGCAGCCGTTGCCCGACTTTGAGCCGTGTCATCAACTCAGTGCCTTCTTCCATGATTGTCAGGTCGGCCGCAAAGTTGGTGTCGAAGACGTGGTCAAAGCCCAGTTGCCGCAGCGCATTGATCATGCGGCCGGTGCTCACGGTGCCGGGTTCCATGCCGAACTCTTCGCTGATCGCCACACGTGTTGCTGGCGCTACCTGCACCACAGAAACCCGCCTGTGGGCATCGAGCGTATGGAGTACGTCGTGCCAGTCGGGCGCTTCGATCAGCGCGCCGACGGGACACACCAGTGTGCACTGGCCGCAGGATATGCAGTGGGTGTCGGCCAGAGATTGATTGAATACAGTGACGGGCAAGCGGTCAGACCCATGCCCCGCGAAACCGATCACGTGTTGGCGTTGTCCCGCATCGCCACAGGCATCCGCACACAGGCCGCATTCAACGCATTTCGACAGATCGCGCCAGATGCTCGGTGAGGTGTGGTCCGTCAGGCGGCGTTCGGGATGGTCGGGCGAGCCTCGAGGAACAAACTCAAATGCATTCACCACCTGGTAGTCGCTGGCCAGACCTTGCAACTGGCAAGCGCCGTTGGCTTCGCAGCGCATGCAGTCGTTCGGGTGCCGCGCCAGCAGCCATTGCATGTTGGTTTCGCGGAAGCTTCGCAGGGCTGCGGAGTCGGTCGTGATGCAGCTGGCCTCTTTTGCCACCGTGGCGCACGCCGGTTGTGGTTGTACTTCACCCTCCACTTCGACGAGGCACATGCGGCACACGGCGCGCGAGGGCAGCCGGGGATAGTGGCAAAGCGTTGGCACATGCACGCCGGCTTTGTTGGCGGCGTCCAGCAAGGTCGACCCCTCGTCAACCTCGACAGACCGCCCGTTCACGGTCAGATGGATCATGGCGTTCCGGTTATGAATGGCAAATGCCGGGAGCGTGGATGGGAAGCAGAGGACCCCATCGCCTTGGAAAGCATAGGTCAAAACGCGCAATTTATCCAGTGCGGCGACTTCCTCAGACTTGTTTCGATGCCGATGGGATTGCGCAGGGTGCGTTTATCCAGGGCGGGGACGCGGCCCTATCGAAACAAGTCGGCATCGGATCGCGCCTTTGAGCCGGACTGCCCGTCGGCCAATTCCGTCTGAAAAAACTGCGAGAAGTCGCAACTTTCCTGCGAGAGCTGGATGATGGACGAAATCAACGCGCTCTTGCGCTCACCCCGATGCAAGGCCACGTATTGCACCTCGGGCAACGCGAGGGAAGTCTCGATCACGCCCAGCACACCGGCGCGCAGGCGCCGGGGCCCGGTGGCCCTGCTGTGCGGCCAATCTGTAAGCCAAGGGCTGTGCCCTGGAGCCGCCCCTGACCTGAACCCTTACAGTGTTTGTAGCGCTTGGGCAGGCAGACGAGAGCCTGATGGCCGTCTCAACATCGCTCTGGCAGTTTCTTTCCAAAATTTCATGCCAAATTGGCCTCTAGCCCCTATTTAATAGGCGGAAGCAGCTATTCACTTGATAGTGCTATGTGTATCCAAAACTGCTCCCTGTCAAGCCTGCGCAGCGCACGGTCATCCGTTTTTTCCCGCAGGCCCCGCTTTATTCAGCGACTTTGCGGGGGGGGGCGTCGGTTTGTTGAACACTGCGGGATGACGCGAGTGTCGAGTCAGTTATAAATCAACGACTTACAACTATGGGGAGAAAAAATGGCTCAAGACGGCTTTGTTCATCAGCAGGATTCACTTCGTTCGTTCCTTAGGTTTCAAAACTACCTACCCAGGCTGTGGACAGCATGAGTTCAGTCATTATTCGGAGCGCGGAGTTGTCCGACGCTCGGGCGCTTGCAAAACTTGCGGCGCGCACGTTTGAAGAAACCTTTGGCGCAGACAACAGTCCAGAAGACCTCAAGATCCTTTTGAAGGCATCCTATGGCGAAGCGCAACAAGCCCATGAGATTGCAGACAAGGATGTTCGAACTTTGCTCGCTTACCTGGACAAGGAACTCATCGGATTCGCTCAAGTGCGTCGCAAGATTTTTCCGACTTGCGTTGTGGCTCAGAACCCTGTTGAACTACATCGCTTCTATCTGGCTCGCTCTGCCCACGGAACAGGAGCGGCCGAGCCGTTGATGGTCAGCGCACGCGAGGCCGCTCAAGAACTCGGGGGTCTGCATTTGTGGCTCGGTGTCTGGGAGCGCAATCCAAGAGCGATTGCTTTTTACCTGAAGTCGGGTTTTACGCAAGTCGGGAGCCACAATTTCGTAGTCGGCAGCGACACGCAGACGGACTGGATTTTCATCGCGCCGCTCCCGAAGGCGGGCGCGAGTTCAACTTGACCATTATTTCCAGCGGATCGCCTTCGGTAACGGCTGAATTCGAACCCTAGGCCACCAAACAACCATCATCACTCCATGTCCATCTCAAGAGCCTACTCGGCGTGGGCCGCCAACTACGACGCCGACCCCAATCTCACCCGCGATCTCGACGAAGAGGTGACCCGCCGTCTATTGGGGGATGACCGGATTCCTGTCGTGGTCGAAGCCGGGTGCGGAACGGGCAAGAACACCGAATACTTCAGCCGCATCGCCGACGAAGTACACGCCCTCGACTTCTCGGAAGGCATGCTCGCAGTGGCGCGCAGTCGTGTGACGTCGCCCAATGTGCTCTTTCAGCAAGCGGACCTGACTTCTGACTGGCCTTGCCCGGCAAAAATCGCGCACCTCGTCTCCTTCAATTTGGTGCTGGAACACGTTGAACTGCTGACGCCGGTCCTGCGCCAAGCCACCGATACGCTCGTACCGGGTGGCAGGCTGTTTATCAGCGAGTTGCATCCGTTCAAGCAGTACCAAAGTCGCCAAGCCAGGTTTTTGGAAGCGACGGGTCAGGAGGTCAAAGGTCAGGCCTACACGCACCACATCTCCGATTTCCTCAAAGCAGCCGAGGCGTGCGGGCTGGAGCTGGTTCGCTTCAACGAGTGGTGGCACCATAAAGATCAACCGGATTCAGTTCCCCGTTTGGCCACCTTTTTGTTTCGGCTTCCGTCAAGTGGCGCTGCGACCTGACCCCTCACTCAATCAAAGCACCACCTTCACCATGCTTATTTCCGGAACGCAAGCCCTCATCGTTGGCGGTGCACTCAGCACCGCGGCCGCCGTTGCGCATCTGGCCTGCATTCTTCTTGGGCCAGCGACGTACCGCTTCATGGGCGCAGGGGAGAAGATGGCTCGCGCCGTCGAGGCCAAGCGGCTTCGCCCCACGCTCGTCACACTCGCTATCGCCGGTATTCTCTTCACTTGGGCCGGATACGCATTCTCCGGGGCAGGTGTGATTGGCCACCTGCCGTTTACCAAAGTGGTTCTCCCCGCCATCTGTGTCGTTTACCTGGGGCGAGCACTGGCTTTTCCGCTCCTCAAGCCGCAATTCCCTGAAAACTCCCAGACCTTCTGGCTGGTCTCTTCGGGTATCTGCCTGGTCATTGGGCTGGTGCATGGTTATGGGGTGTTTCTGCAGTGGCTCATGCTGTGACGCCTGTCCCTCAAGTCAAACGTTAAGTGCGAATGACGACATTTTCTGCTGAGGAGTTGGCCCATCGCCGCCCTGTTTGGGAAGCGCTCTCTGACCTGTTCCTGGACACCGACGTTTCCTTGATCAGGCAGTGGTGCGTGGACATTTTGGTAGCGTCGCCTTGTTCAGAGGACGAGCTCGAGTTCATCTTGATTGATGAGGTTTACCCGGTTTGCAAGTACAACTTGCTGAGTGTGGCGGGCGTGTGGTCCGGGTTTGATCTGCAGTGGCTGGAGAGTCGTATTTTGCAGCGCGCCTCATCCCGGTGGAAGGCGTTTCATTCATGGAATCTTGGGCGGTTGACGGTCCCCCGATCAATGGAGTGGCGCGCTACGAAATCCGCCATTCGCGTCGCGAGCGAGAAAATCATTCACTAGCGCCACGCTATGGACTCTGCGCGAAAGCCCGCGGGGGCTAGCGAATTCGATCATTGAACGTCAGCGCCGGCCCACAATCAGTTTCTCTGTCGGCGCCGGATCAACGTGACTTGGGGGGGGCTTCATACCGACAACGCTGCTGGATCGATCGGCCGTGAAAATTTATAAGATATTGGCCTCTAGCCCCGGTTAAGCCAGCGTAGCTAGCTATCAAAAAAATAGTAACTTTGGTCCCGCCGGCTATTCAATGTATTGCGCAGACGGTATTTTTTCGTCTGCGCCTTTGGTCCAATGCGGTACCAAGGCGCCATCAAGGCCTTCATAGCGTGATTCGTCGCTAAACAAGCCTTGCAAGGCCGCTTTGAGTTGGTGCAGGCGGATGTCGTCGGCCGGCGCGTTGTCCAGGGTGTCGTTCAGACAAAAGAAGTGCAGGTCTCCAAAGCCCTGGATCACGCGGTCCATGCATGAGGCCTGAGGCGCCTCACCGGTTGCAACGTAGACGTGCGCATAGTCCCGCATCCGGGCGTGGCCATGGGCCAGGGCCCAGCGCATCACAAAATCAGAGACGATGGTCGGCTTATCCCAGGCGCGAAAGACGGTGCTGCGCACCTTGCTGAAAAGCTCCGGGGCAATGGCCTCCAGCGCGAACAACATGGACTTGCGCATGGCGCGAGGCGAATGGGCGAACGTTTGGTAGGTGTGGTGATAGTGCAGCTGCAGGCCGTCAGACGCGTGGGCGTCCAACCACGCGATCGACAGGCGGCAGGCGTTTTCAAGTGCGTTGGAATCTTTTTTCAGCGGGCCCGCAGGTACTGCCAGATCGTCGGACCAACCGGCATAAATGCCATCGTCCCAAAACCAGTCGGCCAGATCGACAGGCGCGCCAAAGAACACGTCGTCATTGAAATAGAAGTAGCGCTCCGACAGGCCAGGGATGCGATGGATGTAAGACTCAATATGGGCGGAGTCAAATGTTGGCAGTGCGTTGGCAGGAATCAGATCGCGATGGTCCACGATGCTGAGTTGCGGATGCGCTTGCAGCCAGGCAGGAACCTGGCCATCGGTGACGATGTAGACATGCCCGTGTTCCGGAAAAAATCGGTCCAGCGCGCGCAGGCTGTAGCGCAGTTCATCGTTGTCGCGAAATCGGCCTTCGACGTCGCCATGGGCGGCTATTTGCTGGCGTTGGTTTGTATCCAGTTTTTGCTGTGCGGCCAGGCGCTTGCTGCGCCAGGCTGGGTCGCTGCCATCCACCCAGAGATAGACGATATCGACGGGTCCGTTTGTGTTCATTTTTAGGTGTTCTTGCGTGTCTTGGGCCCCGGCCGGCAGCCGGTGCAGAGGTCGCATGTTAGGGCACAGGATGAACCTGTGCTTACCGGGGGGCTTTGTTTCGAAGCGCCTGAGGCAGATGGCGCTTGCCAGGGCCAAATCGGCGACATCAGTTTTCTTGTTTGTTTTGGTGAATTGATGAGAAATTGGCTTCTGGCCCTCGTGGAGCCTGCGCAACCAGCTATCAAATAAATAGTAACTTTGGGTTCGCCGTTTTTGCGCTGTGTTGCGCAGACGGTGGCCCTTGGCGGGCGGCTCCGTCCATTGGGGGTGCAAACGGCAGAGGGCAGGGACGGGGCGGTAAAATCAACCGCTTCAGGCCGGTTCGCCTCTGCGTGGCCTGATTTCGTTTTACCCCATGCCCAAACCATCCTTGAGCCAACTGCTGTTGGTTTCAGGGCTTGAGTTGGCGGCCCCAGGCCCTTTGTGGACGCCTGATCCGACGAATATTTGATCTGACCGGTTGCTTCCGGTCGTCAACGACCGTGCATGTTGTTGGGCGGGGCATTTTTGGCGCCGCTCAGGCCCTGTTTTTGACTGGATTGACTCTGAACCATGACGCGAGCATTGACGCGTACCCATCTCCATAGCTCCAGGCTCATGCGCGTGCTCGCTGACCTGTCGGTGATGGACGCCGCGCAGGCGGGCACGGCCTTTGCTGAAAAGCTGGGCCAGTGGATGAACCTGGGCCACGCGATCACGCTGCATGGCGCGCTCAATGCGGGCCCAGCGAGCATCAAAACCCCGGCGCCAACCGGCTTGCGCGCGGCCTTGGGTGATGAGTTCAACCGGGTGCGCACCGGGTTTGAGACCGTCATCAACACGCCGCCCAGCGCCAAAGGGGTTCGCACGCGCACCGGCATGCCTTTGCCAGACCTGTTGTTGCCGCTGGAAATGCCGTCCGCCTTTGAGCCCTACCGGCGCTACTACCTGGCGCAGCAGCGTGACATGGAGTTGGGTACACGCCCGTTGCGGGCCAAGGCCCGTGATGTGCTGGCCCGCACCTCGCCCGCGCTCAAAACCCTGGCCACGCTGGATGCAGCGCTGGACGACATCTTGAATGACCGCGAAAGCAAGCTGCTGGCCAATGTGCCGGTGCTGCTGGAGAAACGATTCACGCAACTGCGCAAAGAGCACGAATACAGGCTGAGGACCACGGGTATGACCGACATTCCAGCCTACTGGATGCACGCCGGCGGTTGGCTGGCGCGCTTTCGCACCGATTTACAAACCGTGTTGCTGGCCGAGCTGGACTTGCGCCTGCAACCCACGGTGGGGCTGATTGAAGCCCTGAACCACGAGACCTCACCATGAATAAATACTTGTTTGCCATCGCTTTCGGCCTGGGCGCCGCCGCTGTTGCTTGGGTGGGCAGTGGCTTCATTGGCACCAACTTGCTGGCGTTGACCATGACGGCCCTGATCGGGGCGGTGTTTGTCTTTGGCGCGTGGGAGTTACGGCAGTTTCGCCAAGCCACGTCGGCGTTGGCCAGTGCACTGGCCGCCACGCCGGCGCAGCTCAGTGATTTGGGCGACTGGTTGTCGGGCGTGCCTGCCTCGCTGCGCACCACCGTGCGACTGCGGGTGGAAGGCGAGCGGGTGGGCTTGCCCGGCCCGGCGCTGACGCCATATCTGGTGGGCCTCTTGGTGATGCTGGGCATGCTGGGCACGTTTTTGGGCATGGTCGTGACGCTGAACGGCGCCGTGTTTGCGCTGGAAGGCACCACAGATTTGACCGCCATTCGCGCGGCACTGGCCGCGCCCATCAAGGGCCTGGGGCTGGCGTTTGGTACGTCGGTGGCGGGTGTGGCTGCGTCGGCCATGCTGGGCTTGATGTCGGCCTTGAGCCGGCGCGAGCGGGTGCAGGCAGCGCAAGCGCTGGACAGCCAGATTGCGACCACGCTGCGCGGGTTCTCCATGGTGCACCAGCGACAGGAAACCTTCAAAGCCCTGCAGGCCCAGTCGCAGGCTTTGCCCGAGGTGGTGACCCATCTGCGGGCCATGATGACGCAAATGGAGCGCATGAACGAGCAGCTCAATGAGCGCCTGGTAGGCAATCAGGACCAGTTCCACAAAGATGTGAAGGGCGTTTACACCGACCTGGCCGTGTCCGTGGACATGTCCTTGCGCAACAGCCTGAGCCAAAGTGCGCAAATTGCCGGAGAGAGCCTTCAACCCGCCGTGGACGCGGCCCTGAACGGCATTGCCGCGCAGGCCAAGCTGATGCATGAACGCATGGTCGATACCGTGCAGTTGCAACTCGATGGCCTGACCGAGCGCTTCGGCGCCACCGCGTCCACGGTGGCCGCTACCTGGACCGGCGCCTTGGCCAGCCAAGAGCAAGCCAACGCCAAATTGGTGGGCGGCGTGGAGCGCACCTTGGGTGCGTTTGCCGACACCTTTGAACAACGCTCTGGCGCGCTGGTCACTTCTGTGAACAGCGCTTACGCCACGTTGCAAGCCGACCAAGCCAGCTTGGATGCCCAGCGTCTGCAGGCCTGGACGCAGTCGTTGCAAAGCGTTGGCGCCACTCTGCAAAGCGAATGGCAGGGCACCAGCGAGAAAACACTGGCCCAGCAGCAGGAAATTTGCAGCACGCTTACCCAAGCCGTGCAACGGGTGAACGAGCAGACACAGGCCAGCGCGGCCCAAACGCTGGCAGACACCACCCGTTTGATCACCAGTGCGGAAGATTTGATGCACTCGCGAATGGCGTCTGAGGCGGACTGGACCACGCAGCACCAGGAGCGCATGGCGGCGCTACTGAGCCGTCACGAGCAGGCCAGCACCATGCTGGTCAGCGGCGTGGAGCGCACGCTGGGCGCGTTTGCCGACACATTCGATGCGCGCTCTGGGGCTTTGGTGGCATCGGTGGGCACCGCCTACGCGAGCCTGCAAACCGATCAGACGGCTGGTGACGCCCAGCGGCTGCAACTGTGGACGCAGTCTCTGGAAGGCGCCAGTGCCACGCTGCAGCGCGAATGGCAGAGCACGGCCGACAAAACACTTGCCCAGCAGCAGCAAATCTGCACCACGCTGACCGAGGCCGTACAAAGCGTCACCGAGCAGGCCCAGACCCGGTCTGCCCAAACCCTGGGCGACGCCACCCGCCTGATCACGAGCGCCGAAGAACTGATGCGCTCACGCCTGGCGGCTGAAGCCGAGTGGATTGCCCAGCACAACGCGCGCATGGAGGCGCTGTCTACGCAGGTGCGCACCGAGTTGGGTGCACTTCGTGCCGAAGAAGCCCAGCGCGGCGACGCCGCTGTGGCGCGTCTGGCTGAGCTGCAAACCGCGCTCACCGGGCATTTGACAACGCTGGGCACCGCGCTGGAAGACCCCATCACCCGCCTGATTGAGACCGCCTCTGAGGCACCGCGTGCGACTGCTGACGTGATTGGGCAACTGCGCAAGGAAATCTCCAGCAGCGTGGCCCGAGACAACGAGTTGTTGGAAGAGCGCAGCCGCATCATGGCCACGCTGAACACCTTGCTGGAGTCCATTAACCATGCCTCGGTGGAGCAGCGTGCGGTGATTGACTCGCTGGTGGCGACGTCCGCTGTGGCACTCAACACGGCCGGCAGCGAGTTCTCTGACAAGGTGGGGGCTGAGGCCGTCAAGCTATCCGACATTGCCGCGCATGTGACCAGCAGTGCGGTAGAGGTGTCCAGCCTGAGTGAAGCCTTTGGGTTTGCCGTGAACTCCTTCAACGAGGCCAACGAGAAGCTGATTGCCAACCTGCAGCGCATTGAAGGCGCCATGGACAAATCCATGGCCCGAAGCGACGACCAGTTGGCCTACTACGTGGCGCAAGCGCGGGAAATCATTGACCTGAGCCTGATGTCGCAAAAAGAGATTTTTGAAGAACTGCGCCAGTTGCCGGGCAAGCAGGCTGCGCCGGCTGAAGAGGTCGCGTGATGGATGACATGGACGAAAGCGGCGAGTCCACGGCGCCCATTTGGGCGGTGTTTGGCGACCTGATGTCGGGCCTGTTGGGTGCGTTTGTGCTGATCCTGGTCGGCGTGCTGGGCGTGCAGATGGAGCTGGCCTCGCATCTGGATGCCGAGGTGAAGCTGCGCCAAATGGAGGAGCAGCGCCGCATCACCCTGGAAAAGGCGTTGGCGGTGCCGCTGGCTACAGGGCGCATCACGCTGAACAACGGGCGCATTGGCATCAGCGGGCAGGTGTTGTTCTCACTGAACTCGGACCAGTTGCAGCCGGAGGGGCGGCAACTGCTCAATAGCTTGGTCACACCACTACAGTCGTATTTGACGTCGCGCAATGAAATGCTGATGGTGAGCGGCTTTACCGATGACCGCGCCATTCGCGAAGGCAACAGCCGTTATATCGACAACTGGGAGTTGTCTGCCCAACGGGCCTTGACGGTGACCCGCACCCTGATAGACGAAGGCATGCCCTCGTCGCTGGTATTCGCCGCCGCCTTCGGGGCTGAGCAGCCCGCCACGCCCAACGTGGACGAGGCCGCGCGCACGCAAAACCGGCGCGTGGAAATGGCACCGGTTCCCAAAACCAGTAATTCGCCCACCCTGGCCCCCGCACCCAAATTCTTGCTCAAACCATGAGTGAACTCCATCACAGCAATACAGAGCTTGCAGGGGCCAAGCCGCCTCTGGACGCCCGCGCTGTGATGTCGGCCCTGCGACAAGCCGGCGCCGCTCGGTGGGACCCGGTGCGTCTGCACTACCTGCAGGCCTTGGCACAGCGGGCCGATGCGGAGGCAGGACGGGTCAAGGAGCTGCTGGAAGCCCGCTTGGACAACGCCGTGGCCGCATTCAAGGCCCGGTTTGACCGCGCCTTGAACGACGCCCAAGGTGCGGTGGACCACGCCGTGCCAAACCACCCGCAGGCCGCTGCGGAGTTGCAGCGATTGCTCAAGGCCGGTGATTGCAAAGGGGTGGCTGTGCACATTGCCAGCCTGAGCAAGCCCGCTCCCCGCAGCGCCTTGGGCGAACTGACCCACTACATCGCCCAGCACGCGGCCGACGGCGCCGGGCAGAGCGGGGAAGTGATCAGCGGCTTGGGCCAGCAGCCCGAACTCAAAACCAGCCGGGTGTTCAGAAACACCTGGTCCAAACTCAGCGTGGATCGGCAGGTGGCCAAGGCGCTGGACCAGGCGCCCAAGAACGCCGGCCCCATCAACTCGCACATGCTGGTGCTGCGCTCATTGACGCTGATGCGAGACATCTCGCCCGACTACTTGAACCGCTTCACCTCCTACGTGGACACCCTGCTGGGGCTGGAGCAAACAGAAAAAGGCAAGGCGCCCAGCGCGCCCAAAGCCGCCGCTGGCGACGCCGCCAAAAAAGCCAAACCCCGGCGCGCCAAGGCCAAATGACGTAAAAAAAGCGCCGCACCTTGCGGCGCGGCGCTCTCTGGAGCCCTTCGCAGACCCGGGCAGGGCCTGCGTTTCGACGTTACTTGTACTCGCTCACTGGCACGCAAGAGCAGAACAGATTGCGGTCGCCATAAACGTTGTCCACCCGGCCCACGGGCGGCCAGTATTTGACTTGCTTGAGTGTGGCGAGCGGGAAGGCGCCGACTTCGCGCGAATAAGGGCGGTCCCAGGTCTCGCCCATCAGTGACGCGGCCGTGTGGGGGGCGTGTTTGAGGGGGTTGTTGTCCTGGGGCCACTCGCCGCGCTCGACCTTAGCGATTTCTTCACGGATGGCGATCATGGCGTTGATGAAACGGTCCAGCTCGTCCAGCGTTTCGCTCTCAGTAGGCTCGACCATCAGCGTGCCCGGCACGGGGAAGCTGAGGGTGGGCGCATGGAAACCGTAGTCCATCAGGCGCTTGGATACATCTTCGGCCGAGATGCCATTGGCGCCGCCGCTGGTTTCCTTCAAAGGCCGCAGGTCCAGAATGCACTCGTGCGCGACATGGCCGTTGGCGCTGGCGTACAGCGTGGGGTAGTGGTCTTTCAGACGGGCGCTGATGTAGTTGGCGCTCAGGATGGCGATCTCGGTTGCCGATTTCAGGCCCTCGGCGCCCATCATGCGGCAGTACATCCAGCTGATCGGCAGCACCGCTGCATTGCCCAAAGGCGCCGCAGACACCGCGCCCACGCCATGGCTGGGCACACCGCCGGTCACGTGGCCGGGCAGGTAGGGCACCAGATCAGCTACCACACACACCGGGCCAACACCGGGGCCGCCGCCGCCGTGGGGGATGCAGAAAGTTTTGTGAAGGTTCAGGTGACTCACGTCGCCACCAAACTCGCCGGGCGCAGCCACGCCAACTAGGGCGTTCATGTTGGCACCGTCCACATAGACGCGACCACCATGCTCGTGCACCAGGGTGCAGAGTTCTTTCACGCTGGTCTCAAACACGCCGTGCGTGCTGGGGTAGGTGATCATCACGGCGGCCAAGTTATCGCTGTGTTTTTCGCATTTGGCTTTCAGGTCAGCCATGTCCACGTTGCCTTGGGCGTCGCAAGCGGTCACAACCACCGTCAGGCCGACCATGTGGGCGCTGGCGGGGTTGGTGCCGTGCGCGCTGGAGGGAATCAGGCAGATGTTGCGGTGGCCTTGGCCGTGGGCCTCATGAAAGCCTTTGATGGCGAGCAAACCGGCGTACTCGCCCTGTGAGCCGGCATTGGGCTGCAGGCTGATGCCAGCATAGCCTGTGGCCTGACACAACCAGGCGCGCAATTGCTCGTCCAGCTCTAGGTAGCCCAGCAATTGACTGCGCGGCGCAAACGGGTGAATGCGGGCGAACTCGGGCCAGGTGATGGGAATCATCTCGCTGGTGGCGTTGAGCTTCATGGTGCAGCTGCCCAGCGGAATCATGCTGCGGTCCAGCGCCAGATCTTTATCGCTCAGGCGGCGGATGTAGCGCAGCATGCCGGTCTCGGAATGGTGCGTGTTGAAGACCGGATGGGTCATGAAAGGGCTGGTCCGGCGCAGCGCGGCGGGCAGCAGATTGTCCAAACCTTGTTCAAACGCGGCCACGGTGGGCAGGGCGGCGCCGTCTTTGGCGAAGAAGCCAAACAGCTCTTCCACGTTGTCACGGGTCGTGGTTTCATCGAGCGAGACGCTGAGAGAAGTTGCAGAGACTAAACGCAGGTTGGCGCATGCAGAAAGTGCGCGAGCGGCTATTAAATCAGTAGCGTCGTCGGTTTGGATGGTGAGCGTGTCAAAGGCGCTGGCGTGGGCCAGGGTGTAGCCCATGTCTTGCAAACCACGCGCCAGAATGGCGGTGAAGGTGGCCACGCGCTGGGCAATACGGACCAGGCCTTGAGGTCCGTGGTAAACCGCGTACATGCTGGACACCACCGCCGGCAAGACCTGTGCAGTGCAAATGTTGGAAGTGGCTTTTTCGCGGCGAATGTGCTGCTCGCGGGTCTGCAATGCCAAACGGTAGGTGGGGTTGCCGTGCACGTCCACACTCACGCCGACCAAGCGGCCGGGCAAAGAGCGTTTGAATTCGTCGCGGCAAGCCATGTAAGCAGCGTGTGGGCCGCCGTTGCACAAAGGCATGCCAAAGCGCTGGGTCGTGCCCACAGCAATGTCAGCACCCAGCTCGCCCGGGGGCGTTAGCAGGGTCAGCGCCAGCAGGTCGGCGGCCATGATGACCACGCCGCCTTTGGCTTTGTAGGCCGCAATCCATTCCTTGTCATTGCGCACCACACCGCTCACGCCGGGGTATTGCAGCAGCACGGCGAAGCTGTCCTCAGCCAAGCCTTCGTCACCGTTGCACACCTTCACAGTGATGCCCAGCGGCTTGGCGCGAGTCTGTATCACTTCCAGCGTTTGTGGCAGCACCTGGTCGTCCACCAGGAATGTCATGGACTTGGACTTGCCCACGCGCATGGCCAGCGTCATGGCTTCGGCAGCGGCGGTGGCTTCGTCAAGCATGGAGGCATTTGCCATGGGCATGCCGGTCAGGTCGGCCACCATGGTTTGAAAGTTCACCAGCGCTTCCATGCGGCCTTGGCTGATCTCGGCCTGGTAGGGCGTGTAGGCGGTGTACCAGGCGGGGTTTTCCAGGATGTTGCGCAGAATCACGCCCGGCGTGTGGGTGTCGTAATAGCCCTGGCCGATGTAGCTCTTGAACACATGGTTCTTGGCCGAAATCGCCTTCAGCTCGGCCAGCGCGGCGGCTTCCGTGATGGCTGCAGGAATGTTCATAACGGATTGGCGGGCAATGGAGCGCGGCACGATGCCGTCAATCAGATCGCGGCGCGAGGCCGATCCGACGACTTTCAGCATCATTTCTTCATCTGCCGCTTCAACACCAATATGGCGGGCGATAAATTCGGAGGTGTTTTCGAGTGTTTTTAGGGGCAGGGGAGATTGCATCGACATGAGGACTCACAAACCGTTCGCCTCAAGCCTGTCGAAGGGCGAGCGAAACAAGGGGGGGAATGGGCTACGACAGGCTCAGCCGGCGCGGGCCGCAGCCCGCAGCCCTATTTAGGCGCCAGCGGAGAAGCTGGTGTAGCTGGTTTCGTCCATCAGGGCGTCCAGCTCGGCCGGGTTGGACAGCTTGACCTTGAAGAACCAGCCGGCGCCCAGTGGGTCGGAGTTGGCGAGAGCTGGGTCAGCGCGCAGGGCTTCGTTCACCTCGATGATCTCGCCGGTGACGGGCATGTAGACGTCAGCGGCGGCTTTCACGGATTCGACGACGCCGGCAATGTCTTTGGCAGCAAAAGTGGCGCCGACTTCGGGCAGGTCCACAAACACCACATCGCCCAAGGCATCTTGCGCGTGGTGCGTGATGCCGACGATGGCGGTGTCGCCGTCAATGTTCAGCCATTCGTGGTCAGGGGTGTACTTGATGGTCATGGAGGCGCTCCTAAAAAATGATGAAAGGTGTCAGTCGTTGAAACAGTAAAAATTCTGTGTGGGCTTTAACCCTGGCTTTTAGCCGCGGAAGTAGTTGGTGGGCACAAACGGCATGGCCACTACCTCCATGGGCACGGCCTTGCCGCGCACCATGGCGTTGATCTTTGTGCCCAGCGCGGCCAGTTCAGGCGGCACATAACCGATGGCCACTGGCTTGTCGATGGTGGGGCCCAGCAGGCCACTGGTCACTTCGCCAATGCGGTTTCCAGCCAGGTCTTGCAATTCGGTGTGGTCACGCACGGGAATGCGCTCCAGCGCCATGAGTCCCACACGTTTTCGGGTTGCAGCGCCCGCGCCACCTGCGAGTTGCGCTAGTATTTTGCTAGCCCCCGGAAAACCGCCGGCACGGGCGCCATCAGTACGTCGCACCTTTTGCATGGCCCAGTTCAGAGTCGCCTCGACGGGCGTGGTGGTGGTGTCAATGTCGTTGCCATACAAGCACAGACCGGCTTCCAGGCGCAGCGAGTTGCGCGCACCCAGACCAATGGGCTTCACTTCAGGCTGGGCCAGCAGGGCGTGGGCGAGGGCGTTGGCGTCGCTCTCGTGCACGGAGATCTCAAAACCGTCTTCTCCGGTGTAGCCACTGCGGGTTAAAAAGACGTGAATGATTTTTGTGCCAGCGTCTACTTTGAAGTTGCCGCCAGTCATGAACACCAAGTTTTCCACGCCGGGCGCCAGGCGAGACAAGACGGTGACGGCCTGTGGGCCCTGCAGTGCCAGCAAGGCCATCTCAGGCATGGGAATCACCTGGCAACGCTCGCCGATCTTGGCCTGGATGTGGGCAATGTCTCCGATCTTGCAAGCACCGTTGACGATGACAAAAATCTCGTCATCGCCTTTGTTGAAGAACATCAGGTCGTCAATGATGCCTCCGTCGTCATTGAGCAGCAGACCGTAGCGCTGTTTTCCCACGGCCAGATCGATCACGTCCACCGGCATCAGGGTCTCAAAAGCGGCGGCGGCGTCAGGGCCCACCAGACGCAACTGGCCCATGTGGGACACATCAAACAAGCCGGCGGCCGTGCGGGTGTGGTGGTGTTCGGCCATCAGGCCGGCGGGGTACTGCACGGGCATGGAATAGCCGGCAAATGGCACCATGCGGGCGCCCAGCGAGACATGCAGATCATTCAGCGGAACACTAAGCAGCGCGGCAAGAGGGGGTGTGGTGGCAGTCATCAGCGAACTCCGGTTCGGGCGCGTGGCGCCCAGGGGCGTATCCAAATCCGAAGGTTTGACGCGATGTCAAACCCCTGGCCTGTGCCCCCGCTGTCCGCTCTACCTGAGAGATTCACCGGGCCAACGTCAACCCGGGTGGGCTGGCAGACTGCGGTTTGCTCCTTCGGTGGGCCAAATCCGGTTTGGCCTCTCTCCAGTGGGGAGACGCGCTGGGTGGTGACACCCTGACGCGCTTGTCAGTCCTTTTGCCTGAGCGTTCAAACCGCTGCAATCAGCGGTTCTGCGCCTTCGGCGGCTTTCTCTGGGAAAGCTCTCTCCTGACGAGTCGGAATTCTAATGCAGGCCGGCAGTGATCGATCTCAATCCGTCCAAACTGCCTTGGATTCCCACTGGGTCACCCAGGCGGGAATTTGGTTCGCTGGCATCGGGCGGGCTATCCCATAGTCTTGTGCCATTTCGCAGCCCAGCGACAGAAGCGCTTGGCCCTGGGCAGCCGTCTCAACCCCTTCGGCGACCACGTTGCGTCCAAAGGCCTGGGCCAGGCCTATGACGCCCTTGACGATGGCGAGGTCGCTGGGGTCGTCTAGCATGTCCCGAACAAAAGTCTGGTCAATTTTCAAGGTTTGCGCCGGCAGGCGTTTGAGGTAGGTGAGGGAGGAGTGACCGGTGCCAAAGTCGTCCAGCGCAAAGCTCACGCCCAAGGCATGGCAGGCGTGCATGGCATCACAGACTCGGTCGTAATCTTCCAGTGCGCTGGATTCCAGCACCTCAAGGCCTAGGCGCTGTTGCGGCACGTCCGGGTGCTTGGTCAGAATGTCGCTCAGGCGTTCGGCAAAGCCGGATTGCTGCAACTGCGCTGCATCCAGGTTCACGCTCACTTTCACATCCAGTCCTTGTGCCAACCACGCGCTGGCTTGGCTCAGGGCGGTCTCAATCACCCATTCGCCGACCTCCATGCTGATTGGGTGGCCTGCCATGAGCGGCAGAAACGCTGCGGGCGGCAGCAATCCCTTTTCGGGGTGTTGCCAGCGGATCAGCGCTTCCACGCTAGTGACAACGCCCGACTGCATATTGACCTTGGGTTGGTAGTGCAGAACGAACTCACGGCGGTCCAGCGCGGTGCGAATGTTTTGGAGCCCTTCACGGCGCGACTGAATGGCCACGTCCTGCGCGATGTCGAACAACTGGTAGCGGTTTTTCCCCGCTTGCTTGGCGGCGTACATGGCCTGGTCGGCATGGCGCATCAGTTGGTCGGCGTCCGCCGGGTCTTGCGGATAAAAAGTCACGCCCATGCTGGCAGATACGCGAACAATGATGTGATCTTTTTCGCCTTGTTCGTCAGGCGCCGTCGAAACCGTCACAGGAACCGCTGCCGCTTGTAGCAGACGCTCCAGCACAGGAATGCCATCGTCGGGTTCTGACAGGTTGCTCAATACGGCCACAAACTCGTCTCCGCCCAGGCGCGTCAAGGTATCTCCCTCACGCAAGGCGATTTTCATACGACGTGACACCTCAATCAACAGCGCGTCCCCGGCGGCGTGCCCGTACTCGTCGTTGACCTCTTTGATGTTGTCCAGGTCCAGATAAACCACTGCCAATGAGTGGTTTTGGCGCTGACACTGATTCATGGCGTGGCTGAGTCGGTCGGCCAGCAGCAGGCGGTTGGGAAGGCCCGTCAAACTGTCGAAGTGGGCAGCCCGCTCCAGCTCGCTTTGGTGCCGTTTGAGCTCCGTGATGTCGGAAATAAGACCGACATAGTTTTGCGCCACACCGTTCTCATAAAGCACGGCGCTGACTGTCGTCCTTTGGGCGTAGATTTCGCCGTTTTTTCGTTTGTTCCAAATTTGGCCCTGCCAGTGGCCCCGGCGGTGCACTTCGCGCCAAATGGACCCGAAAAACTCGTCGTCATGGTGCCCGGATCTCAGTATTTCGGAGGATTGCCCCAAGGCCTCCTCACGGCTAGACCCTGTGATAGCGGTGAATGTGTCATTGAGCTCGACAATGCGACCCCTGGCGTCCGTGATCGTGATTCCCTCGCCGGCATGGGTAAACACACTGGCGGCCAATTTCAATTGGGCCTCGGCGAGTTTTCGAGCGGTGACATCGAACATCACGCCTCGCAGCCAGCGCGGTTGACCGGCCACCGCGACCACTTTCACGATGTCGTGCAACCAGACGATTCGGCCATCTTTGCTGATGAAGCGGTACTCAAAATCGTGGGCCTCAGGGCGGCTGGTACAAGAGGCGCAGTACTCCAGCGCCCAAGACCGGTCATCCGGGTGCAGGTTTTGGACCCAGAATCCCGGAATTTGCCATTCTTCAACGGTAAAATCCAGCAGGTGTTCTGCATCCTGACTCACGAAATTGAAGCGAAAGGTGGTGGCATCGGCTTCCCAGACAATGCCGGCGGTTGAGTCGACTAAATCGCGAAACTGCTGTTGAGAGGCGACCAAGGCCTGTTCTGACTGCTTGTGTTCGGTGATGTCCTGGTAGATCCCCAGCGAGCCCACTACATCGCCTGCATCGTTGTGCAAAGGGACTTTTGACGTCTGAAACCAAGCAGGCGTCCCGGTAGGTGAATTGAAAAATTCCTCGTATCCGAGCTTCGTTAAGTTGCCTTGCATCACCGATTGGTCATCGAAGCGGAACTTTTCCGCTTGCTCAGCCCAGGTCAATTCCTCGTCGGTCCGGCCGAAGATCTCCTGGACGCAGGTCAATCCCGAGTCGCGTGCAAAAACCAGGTTGCCGCCGACGTAACGAGACTGGGTGTCTTTCCAGAAAATTCCGATCGGCGCGGTGTTGACGATGGCCCGTAGCAATTCGTTTGAGGCTGACAAATCCGCTTTCGAGTCACGCGAACGAACCACTTCTTTCGCCCGATCAGATGCCGACGTCGCGATTTGATCTTCTTGTGCGGGCTTCTTGGGGGACATAAATTCGAATGCGGTGTGCCTATCGGCCTAGCCGGCAAAGCGCGGGCACGCAGTTCATGCATGGAGTCGGGACGGGAACATTCACTATGAATGAGTCCCGTTGGATGATCAGACCATGTGTCCTCAGGCCACCCGCCCCGGCAAGTCCAGTGGCAGGGCGGTGGTGCTTTTGATTTGCTCCATGGAGAAAGCGGAGGACACACCAGTCAAGGGGCCGAGCTGGATGAGTTTTTTGTAGAAGCGATCAAAGCCGTCGATGCTGGTGGTGGCGACTTTGAGGAGGTAGTCCACATCGCCGCTCATGCGGTGCAGTTCCAGCACTTCCGGCATGGAGGAAACCGACGCCGTAAATTTCGCGAGCCAGGCTTCATCGTGCTGCGAGGTACGAACGCTCACAAACACGGTCACGGGAAGTCCCACTTTTTGGCGATCCACGATGGCGACGCGTTGGGTGATGAAGCCCTCGTCTTCCAGTCGCTTCACCCGTTTCCAGCAAGGCGTGGTGGACAGACCTACCCGTTCGCCCAACTGTGCAATAGACAGGGTGCCGTCGTGCTGCAAGGCTTCCAGAATTCCAAGATCCAATCGATCTAGCATGTTCATTCCTTAATTTGTTATTTTTGTAGTTTGTTATTGACTAATTAATCGCGAATAGTAGGTTGAAAAGAATTATTTTCTAAGACTGTTTTCATAAACTCATGCACTTCTATGTAGGAGAGTGCCATGTCCGCCAGCCCCATTTACCTCGACAACAACGCCACCACACGCGCCATGCCCGCCGCGCTGGCGGCCGCCCAAACCGCCATGGCGGAGGTCTTTGGCAACCCCAGCAGCGGGCATTGCACGGGTCTGGTGGCCCGCCAGATGCTGATGAAGGCCCGGGAATACACCGCGCAAGTGCTGGACAGTGGCGAGGGACAATTGATCTTCATGAGTGGCGCCACAGAAGGCATCCAAAGCGCCGTTTTTTCCGCTTTGATGAACATCCGGCAACGTCGGGAGCGGGGCGAGCCTGTGGGGCGTTTGCTGGTGTACGGCGCCACCGAACACAAGGCGGTGCCCGAGGCCCTGCGGCACTGGAACGCCGTGCTGGGCCTTGACCTGGAGGTTCGGGCGCTACCTGTGTGCGGCCACGGACAACACCAATTGGAGGTGCTGGCCCAGTGGATGGCAGACACGGCTTTGCTGTGCACCATGGCGGCAAACAATGAAACTGGCGTGGTGTCGGATCTGGTGGGCATTGAGCGAGTGCTCACCGCCCACAACCCGGCCGCACTGTGGTTGGTGGACTGTGTGCAGGCGCTGGGCAAGCTGCCCTTGAAATTGCGGCAGACCCGCATGGACTACGCCACCTTTTCTGGTCACAAACTCTACGGCCCCAAGGGCATTGGCTTGTTGTATGTGCGCGCTGGCAGCCCTTACACCGCCATGATGGCGGGCGGCGGTCAGGAAGGCGGCCTTCGCGCCGGAACCGAGAACATGCCCGGCATTGCCGCCTGGGGCGCGGTGATGCAAGCGCTGCTGGAAGGGCGCACCTTTCAACCCGGGAGTCGCTTGTTGGCGCACCGGGAGCAACTGGCGCGAGCACTCTCCACCGCGTTTTCTGGCGTGGTGTTCAACGCGCCTTTCAGCTTGGCGGTGCCGACCACGCTCAACTTCTCGGTCCCCGGGGTGAGCAGCAACACCTTGCTGGCCTTGTTTGACGCGGCGGGCGTGCGGGTGAGTGCGGGCAGTGCCTGCTCGGCCGCCAAGGCAGAACCCAGCTATGTACTGGTGGCCATGGGCTTGCCAGAGTGGCAAACCACGTCAGCCGTGCGCCTGTCGTTTGGGCCGCTGGATGAACCCGCCTTGATTGAGCGCGCTTGCGCGGCCATTGTGCGGTGCGGCGAGGTACTGGTTCACGCCCGCGATCACGATGCGCCCACAGTCAGCCTGCCGCCCGCTTCGATCAGCCGGCCCAAGGCGGACGCTGACCAAACTCTACTCCCGGTGGCTGCGCTGACCTGGGGGGAGTTGGCGGCGTTATTGAACCAACACCCTGACACCCGTGTGGTGGACGTGCGTGAAAATTATGAGCATCTGGCCGGCACGCCACAGGCTTTCGCATCCCAGGTGGTGAACGTGCCGCTGGATCGTCTGGATCAGCATCTATTGGACTGGCTGGCAGAGCCGGCGCGCCCCGTGGTGTTTTTCTGTCGCACGGGCAACCGCAGTCACCAGGCAGCGCAGCAGTTGCTGCGCAAGGGGCATCCCCACATCCGTCACCTTGCCGGTGGACTGGCCTTGTCCTGATGCAGCTTTCCTTCGATTGCTCTTTATTTAATAGCTAGCGGTGCAATGAATTAGGGGGCTAGCCACCAACTTTTCACAAAATTTCCGCTACCGAGGCCATGAAAAATGGGGCCACTTGGGCCCCATTGGGTGTTGGGCGCTTGGCCCGTGATTACATGCCCGCGTAATTCGGGCCGCCGCCGCCTTCGGGTGTGACCCAGACGATGTTTTGCGTGGGGTCTTTGATATCGCAGGTCTTGCAGTGCACGCAGTTTTGCGCGTTGATCTGCAGGCGGTCGGTGTTGTCTTCGTTCTTCACAAACTCATACACACCGGCTGGGCAGTAGCGTGCCTCGGGCCCGGCGAACTTGGCCAGGTTGATGCTGACGGGGACTGAGGCATCCTTCAGCGTCAAGTGCGCCGGTTGCTGCTCTTCATGGTTGGTGTTGCTGATGAACACGCTGGAAAGCCGGTCAAAGGTGAGCTTGCCGTCTGGCTTGGGGTAGATGATGGGCTTGCACTCGGCGGCCGGCTTCAGGTACAGGTGGTCTGGCTTGTCGCGGTGAATCGTCCAAGGAATGTTGCCCTTCAAGACAAACTGCTCCAGGCCGTTCATGAGCGTGCCCACGGTCAGACCTTTTTTGAACCAGGTTTTGAAGTTCCGTGACTTGTTCAACTCGGTGTACAGCCAACTCTTCTCAAAGGCCTCGGGGTAGGCGCTCAACTCGTCGTGCTGGCGACCTGCGATCACGGCGTCAAACGCAGCATCGGCGGCCAGCATGCCGGTTTTGATGGCGGCGTGGCTGCCCTTGATACGGCTCACATTCAGGTAACCGGCATCGCAACCCACCAGGGCGCCACCGGGGAACACGGTTTTGGGCAGTGACAGCAGGCCACCCGCCGTGATGGCTCGGGCGCCGTAGCCCACGCGCTTGGCGGTGACTTCGCCTTTGGCGTTTTCAAAGTAGTAGCGCACGTTGGGATGGGTTTTCCAGCGCTGGAATTCCTCAAACGGACTCAAATAGGGGTTGGCGTAGTCCAGCCCGGTGATGAAGCCCAAAGCAACTTTGTTGTCCTCCGCGTGGTACAGAAAGGCGCCGCCATAGGTGTCGCTGTCCATGGGCCAGCCGGCGGTGTGCATGACAAAGCCGGGCTTATGGCGGGCAGGGTCAATCTCCCACACTTCCTTGATGCCAAGGCCGTAGGTTTGTGGGTCACGTCCGTCGTCCAACTTGTACTTGGCAATCAGTTGCTTGCCCAGATGGCCGCGCGCGCCTTCCGCAAAGATGGTGTATTTGCCGTGCAGCTCCATGCCAATTTGGAAGCTCTCGCTAGGGTTGCCGTCTTTGCCGACACCCTGGTTGCCCGTGGCCACGCCTTTGACGGAGCCATCGTCGTTGTACAGCACCTCGGCGGCTGTGAAGCCGGGGAAGATTTCAACGCCCAGACCTTCGGCTTGTTCGGCCATCCAGCGGGTGACGGCACCCAGGCTGACAATGAAGTTGCCGTGGTTCTGAAAGCAACCAGGCAGTAAAAAGTTGGGGGTGCGAAAGCCGGACTTTTCACCCAGAAAGACCATGGCGTCATCGGTGACGGGCTGGTTCAAGGGGGCACCTAGGGCCTTCCAGTTGGGGAAGAGTTCAGTCAGGGCCTTGGGGTCCATGATGGCACCCGACAAAATGTGGGCGCCGGGCTCAGAGCCTTTTTCCAGCACCACCACGGAAATTTCCTTGCCCTGTGTGGCCGCCTGTTGCTTGAGACGAATGGCGGTGGCGAGGCCACCGGGGCCGCCACCCACGACGACAACGTCGTATTCCATTGCTTCACGGGGGCCGAACTGGGCCAGAATTTCCTGAGGGGTCATGGATTAACTCGCTTGATAATGAGGCATGGTCCTGGATCGGACGGCGACAGCGCACTGTCGGGCGTGGGGTCGATTTTAGGCGTTGAAATTTAAAAAAAGAACGATCGTTCTTTTTAATCGTAGGAGTTCTCTAAATGGCTTACAGCATTGATCTTTCCGGCCGCGTGGCACTCATCACTGGCGCGTCCGGCGGACTCGGCGCCCAGTTTGCCAGAACCCTGGCGGCCGCGGGGGCCGCCGTGGTGCTGGCGAGTCGCCGGGTGGATAAGTTGAAAGAGTTGCGCGCGCAGATTGACGGTGAGGGCGGTGACGCCCATGTGATTGAGTTGGACGTGACCGACATGGGGTCCATCAAATCTGCGGTGGCCCACGCGGAAACCGAGGTCGGCTCGATTGACATTCTGGTCAATAACTCCGGCGTCAGCACCACACAGCGTTTGCAGTACGTCTCGGAAGAAGACTTTGACTATGTGTTTGACACCAATGTGCGTGGCGCATTTTTTGTCGCGCAAGAGGTGGGCAAGCGCATGCTGGCCCGGGCCAAAGGGGCGGCGCCAGGGCATTTCACCGGCGGCCGTATTGTGAATATTGCCTCCATGGCGGGCTTGCGGGTACTGCCTCAAATTGGCGTTTATTGCATGAGCAAAGCGGCTGTGGTGCAGATGACCAAAGCCATGGCGCTCGAGTGGGGCCGCTTTGGCATCAACGTCAACGCCATTTGCCCGGGCTACATCGACACTGAAATCAACCACCACCATTGGCAAACCGAGCAGGGGCAGAAGTTGATTCAGATGCTGCCGCGCAAACGCGTCGGGCAGCCCAAAGATCTGGATGCGGTGCTGATGATGTTGTGCTCGGACGAGAGCCATTTCATTAACGGGGCGGTCATCGCTGCGGATGACGGTTTCGGAGCCTGATCGACAACACGATGCTGACAGGTATCTTGGCGGGCCTCGCCTCTGGGGCTCTGTGGGGACTCGTTTTCGTCGTTCCGCGCATGACGCCCGGGCGATTTCTCAGTTTCGGCGCCATGGCGGCTTTGGTCATGGCGATCACCTGGCGGTCACATACCTTGCCCACGTTGCGCCAGGCGATGACAGCTTTGGGCATGAGTGTGCTGGGCGCCACGGCTTACTACTTGCTGCTGTCGCTGGCCATTCACCGGGCGGGCACTGAGGTGCCCACGCTGATCATTGGCACCATTCCACTGTGGGTAATTTTTTTTGGCAAGCCGGCCGGCTTGAAGTGGTCCACCTTGCTGCCCGGTGTGGCCCTGACGGCGGCGGGACTCTTGCTCATGGTGATGGCCGCGCGTTCTGAGCTGGGCGCCGCGCAGGCCTCGGGGAACAGTTTTTGGTGGGGCGTCGCGTTGGCCAGCGCCGCCATCGTGAGCTGGACGGTGTTTGCCATTCTTAACGCGGCTTGGCTGAAACGCCACCCCGAAATTCGTGCCTCTGAGTGGGCCAACTGGGTCGGCATCGCCACGGGCGTGGGCGCTTTGCTGCTTTGGTTGGCCGCTGGATCTTCGCCGAATGAGCTGCTGGCACTTGATGATGGTGCGCTAGTTGCTATGGTTTGCATAGCAACGGGCGTTGGCTCTGGATGGGCGGCCAGTATTTTGTGGAATGTCGCCAGCCAGCGCCTGAGTGCCAGTTTGTGCGGTCAATTGATCGTGAGTGAGACCTTGTTTGCGCTGTTTTATTCCTTTGTGTGGGACGGCGCCTGGCCGGGCGGCTTGCAGCTGCTGGCAGCGGTGTTGTTCACTCTGGGAATTTTGGCCTCGATCAGGGCACACCGATGACGATTTGGTCGACTCACAACGGGTTCGAGCGGCGGGTTCGTCGGTGGTTGGGTGCATCAGGCTCGCTCAGCGCCCGCTTGGCGCAGCACGGCGCCTCGTTCACGGTGCGGGTGCTTGACCAGGGGATGCAGCACTTGCACCCTGATGAAGCACGCGCGCTGGGCTTGCCCGGACGGCGACCCGGCTATGTGCGGGAGGTGGTACTGAGTGTGGACGGCCTGCCGGTGGTGTTTGCCCGCAGCGTCACGGCTCATGCGCATTCGGTGGGCCCTTGGCGCTCGATTCGGGGCTTGGGCACACGACCCCTAGCCGACGTTTTGTTCAAGCGCAAGGGAATCGATCGTGCGCCGCTGGAGTTTGCCAACCTGCCCCCGGCGAGCCGGCTGGGGCAGGACGTTGAGAAGGCCTGGCGCCAGGCCACCGGGCAAACCGTGGCCGCAGGGGCACTGCCAGTTCGCCGCTCGGTGTTCACTCGTTGTGGTGCGCCGCTGCTGGTGATGGAGGTGTTTGCCAACCCTCAATATCCCTGGTGCTGGCCCAGCCCGCGCCGGGTCAGCCGCCAACCCGTGTTACCAAGGAAACGAGCATGAAAATCGCATTACCTGAGCAAAAGAAGTGGGTGCACGACGCCCGCATTGCCATTCGCTGGGGCGACATGGACGCCATGGGGCATGTTAATAACGCCGTCTACTTTCGCTACCTGGAGACCTGCCGTATTGAGTGGTTGCAAGCCATCGGCTGCACGCCCACCCCACAGGGCGAAGGGCCGGTGATAGTGAATGCGTTTTGCAACTTTTACAAGCAGCTGGAGTACCCAGGCGACTTGCTGCTAAAGATGTATGTGAGCGACCCGGGCCGCACCACTTTTGAGACTTGGACGACGATTGAGCGGCTGGACCAGCCCGGCGTCATTTCTGCTGCCGGCGGTGCAACCACCATCTGGGTGGATTTTCCCACTCAGAAGGCTGCCACCTTGCCGGACTGGGTGCGCACGCTGGTGAGTTGATTTTCGAGAGAAATTGGCCTCTACTCCCCGTCTACAGAGCGGGAGTTGCTATATTTTAAATAGCGTTATTTAACCTTGGGTGTTCTGCCCATCAGGTAGAACTCGGGGTTGGGCAGCATATTGCTGAAGGAGGCCATGCGGTTGCTGAGCCCAAAGAACGCCGTGATGGCGGCAATGTCCCACGCGTCTTCGTCGCTGAAGCCGTGGGCCTGCAGGGCGGTGAAGTCGGCGTCACCAATCTCGTTAGATTGCAGGCAGACCTTCATCGCAAAGTCCAGCATGGCTTTTTGACGGGGCGTGATGTCGGCATTGCGGTAATTGACGGCCACCTGGTCTGCGACCAGCGGCTTCTTTTCATAGATTCGCAAAATCGCGCCATGGGCGACCACACAGTAAAGGCATTTGTTGGCTGCGCTGGTAGTGGTGACGATCATTTCCCGGTCGCCCTTGCTTAGGCCAGAGTTCTCTTTGAGCATCAAGGCGTCGTGGTAAGCAAAGAAGGCACGCCACTCGGCGGGGCGGCGGGCCAGCGCCAGAAACACGGTGGGCACAAACCCTGCTTTGTCCTGCACTTCCAGCACTTTGGCGCGAATGTCGTCCGGCAGGTCTTTGAGTTCGGGGTTGGGGTAACGGCTCATGGTGTCTCCAGACAGTTAAGGGGAATGCTTGCCATTATCCTTGGGGTCTTTATCAACGCCAATTGGCAGAAAAACTCCACCATGGATTCCCAATTTGACAAAGGCTTGGCCACCCGAAAACAGGTCATGGGTGAAGATTTTGTGGCTGCGGCTTTTGGCCGAGCCACCGAGTTCACCGCACCGCTACAACAACACATCACCCGCAACGCCTGGGGCGACGTTTGGCAGCGCGACGGCTTGGACCTGAAAACCCGCAGCCTGATCACCGTCGCCATGCTGGTGGCGCTGGGCAAGCAACATGAACTCAAGGGCCATGTGCGAGGCGCCTTGAACAACGGAGTCACCCCAGCTGAGCTGCAGGAGCTACTGCTTCATGCTGCCGTTTACTGCGGAGTGCCGGCCGTGGCCGAAGCTTTTCGCACGGCCGCCGAAGTGGTGGATGCACCGCCCACGGCCTGACGATCGCGTTACGGGGCGGTCCGAGGTCCGATCAACTGGCGAAATTCTTTGAGTTTGGCCTTCAAAACACGTGAGTTTTCAGTGCCCATGCGCATCAACATTTTTTGCCCGGCGGGGCGGGCCTCCAACGCGGCATCGGCGTATTCATACCGTACCCACGGTCGTATGGTGGGCACCGAGCCTTTGACCTCGGTCAGTACCAGCTTCACTGGCCCGTTGAGCTCCGGCGTGGCCAGCATTTGGTCAATGACCTGAACCAACCGGTCATTGAAATATTTGCCGGGGTAGCCCAGCTCCTCGTAGGCAGATTGAAACAGCGGATACCACTTGGCATAAAACGTGGCTGCTTTGGCGGTGTTGAGGCCACTGGCAAACTGCACGAACGGGCGGTAACGCGCCGCGTTGCTCTCAGCCAGCACTGTCGTGTCACCTTGCTGGGTCACCTGAAAGCGATCCGCCGTAGGTACCACTGGCCACAAGCGGGCTGCGGCGTGGCCCCGTGACAGGTTGTCTACCGTCACAACGACGCGGCGCACAAACCCGTCCACCTGCAAAAAAGTGAGCACGGAAGGGCGACCCAGCCACTCTAGCAGCGCGTCTTTGATAGGCGCGTCGGCGTTCGCCAAGGGTGGCAAGGGCTCGGGTTGGGATGCAGCGATTTCCGTCTGAAGCGCTTCGATGGGGTACTGCGGGCCGACAGGAGTCGGCATTGGTGTGGGCTCGGGCGCGGCCGGCGTGGTTGTGGGCGCCACTGGGCTTGCAACCACGGCTTGGCCAGGTGGGATGGGGGTGAGCGGTGGCGTTTGGCTTTGCCACCAAAAGTAAGCCACCGCGGCGAGGCCGAGGAGAGCGAGAATTGGAATCAACCAGCGAGAGAGGGGCTTCATGGCGAGTGTCCTTTGCGGTAGTTGCAGGCTGCAAGGAATGCAGAGCGGGGCCGGTTTGGCCGGGTCGGGGTGGGGCCGTTGCACAGGGCTTGGCGGGATCGACCATACACAACCATCTTACCGGGGCCTGCGTTGGACGCGCAGTTTCTGGCGCGCTTGGCGTCGACACAGCATATGAATCTAAAGGGGTGTAATATAAAAAACTGGGTGGACAGGTTTCACACGGGATTGCCAGTTTGGTGATCGAGTGGTGATGATCATTGCTCGCCCACGCTGTCAATTTTTTAACAGGAGGATTCTTATGATGATTCGAAATACCCTTGCCGCTGCCATGACTGCTGTTGTTTTGTTGACTGCCACTGGTTGCGCGGTGACACGAGGCCAACAAACCGTGGGAGCCTATGTGGACGATGCCGCCATCACCGCTGCGGTGAAAGCCAAGTTTGTGGAAAGCAAAGTCGTTGCCGCCAGCGCCATCAGTGTGGAAACATTGAACGGAACAGTGTTGTTGTCTGGCTTTGCCAAGAGCAATGACGAGAAAAACACGGCGCACCAGATCGCCCACGATACCAAAGGCGTCAAGATGGTCCGTGACGAGGTTGTTGTTCGTCCCTGATATTTATGAATGAAATTGGCATCGAGCCCCTATAGGGTATGCGTAAGAAGCTATTTTTTTAGGAGCAATAGAGGTCAACCAGCCATCAGCTTGTGAACCAAGTCACCGGCGTTGGAGGCTTTGTACTTTCGCATCAGCCGGGCACGGTAGATTTCAACCGTGCGGTGGCTGATGCTTAAAGCCCGACCAATTTCCTTGGAGGTGAGTCCATCCATCAGATGGGCGGCAACCTCCCTTTCTCTCGCCGTCAGTTCCGCCTTGACCGGGCGACGCGAACTCAAATCCTCAAATGTCCAGATACCCGCCTCATGCGGCGCAATGGGGTTCAGGGCCCGGCCTGTCACATGGCACCAAAAGGTCTCCCCACTGGCGCGTTTCATAATTCGATCGTCCGCATAGGTCCCGTGTTGATTCAGAATCGGCGCAATGCGCGCTCCTGTTCGCTCAAACTCAACGGCGCTGGGGTAGAGCACTTGAAATGACTCACCCACCAGCAACTCCCGAGACACCCCAAACATCTCGCACAAGTGGCGGTTGCAGTCGACCATGGCCCGGTTCCGAGACAGCGCCATGCCAATGGGAGCGAATTCAAAGGCAAGTCGGTAGTCAATGTCCATAGGGCGATTGGGTTCTGAAAGGGTGTGGGGCGGGGTAAGGGTTTGTACTTTACGAGATACTACGTAAGTGGTTAGGTAGTATCGTAAGCGCATTGTTTCTTCGTTATCCAAAATTAGGAGATTGACCCGTGAACAAGATTTACCCAAGCGCCGCCGCTGCGCTGGACGGCATTGTCAAAGACGGCCAACTGATGGCCGTTGGCGGCTTTGGCCTGTGCGGCATTCCCGAAGCCCTGATTGACGCTTTGCGCGACACGGGTGTCAAAGACCTCACCGTTGTCTCCAACAATGCGGGCGTGGACGGTTTTGGTTTGGGCAAGTTGCTGGAAACGCGTCAAATCAAGAAGATGATCTCCAGCTACGTGGGCGAGAACAAAGAGTTCGAGCGTCAGTACCTGGCCGGCGAATTGCAGCTGGAATTCACCCCACAAGGCACGCTGGCTGAAAAGCTTCGGGCTGGCGGTGCTGGCATTCCCGCTTTTTACACCCGAACCGGGGTGGGCACGCTGGTGGCCGAGGGCAAGGAGGCGCGTGAGTTTGACGGTCACACCTACATCATGGAACATGCGCTGTTGCCTGCAGTTTCCCTGGTCAAGGCTTGGAAAGCGGACAAAAGTGGCAACTTGCTGTTCCGCCGCACGGCCCGCAACTTCAATCCCGCTGTGGCGATGGCAGGCAAGATCACCGTGGTAGAGGTCGAGGAGATTGTTGAAACCGGCACCTTTGACCCCGATTCCGTGCATTTACCCGGTATTTATGTGCACCGCATTGTGCTGAATGCGACCCCGGAAAAACGCATCGAAAAACGCACCCTCACCGAGAAAGCAGGAGTTTGATCATGGCTTGGACACACGACCAAATGGCCACCATTGCGGCCAAAGAATTGCAAGACGGTTTTTACGTCAACCTCGGCATTGGCTTGCCCACGCTGGTAGCCAATTTTGTGAATCCTGACATTGAAGTCTGGCTGCAAAGCGAGAACGGCATGCTTGGCATTGGCCCTTTTCCCACCGAAGACGAGGTGGACGCCGATTTGATCAATGCGGGTAAACAAACCGTAACCACATTACCGGGGTCCAGCATTTTCGGCAGCCACGACAGCTTTGCCATGATTCGCGGCGGCAAGATCAATTTGAGCATTCTGGGCGCCATGCAGGTGAGCGAGAAGGGGGATCTGGCCAACTGGATGATCCCGGGCAAGATGGTAAAGGGAATGGGCGGCGCAATGGATCTGGTTGCCGGCGTCAAAAGCGTCGTTGTACTGATGGAGCATGTGGCCAAGAAAAAGGACGGCACCATTGACCTGAAAATTCTGCCCAGTTGCACTCTGCCATTGACGGGCGTGGGCGTGGTGGACCGCATCATCACTGACTTGGCGGTGCTGGATGTGACCCCCCACGGCTTGAAAGTGGTGGAAATCGCGCCGGATGTGACGCGTGAAGAGTTGCAAGCAAAAACAGGTGTGCCGTTGCATTAAACAACAGACGCCACTGAACGGCCAAAGGCCCGCCTCGGCGGGCTTTTTTGCGTTTGTAGCGGTACAAAGCCTGCTTGTGCCGCTTCTGAACGTGCCTGCAGGTTTACTTTTGCCACCTTTGGGTTGGTGGTTTTTCAGTTGCAGCCTGACTCAGGTGGCTACGGGTTTACCCCTGTTTGTCACAAGCTTGTCACTGCCAATTCATAAAATAATTGCTATTTGAATTAGAAAAATATGAATCAACTTTCGTTGGAAAACCCGGTCGAATCGCGGCATTTGATACCCTCATCGCGGTTTCTAACTCAGCTGGGCTCGGAATGTGCGCCGTCTGTTTTGACCATGATGCGTTCTGGTGTCTTGCAACGAGGGTTGGGCACATTGGGGCGCCTTATGCATGGCCACGGGCTCTACCCTGTTTTTCAGCCCATTGTGGCGCTGTCGGATGGTGCTGTTTATGCCCATGAGTCACTGATCCGTGGACCTCAGGGAACGACACTTCATTCTCCCGATGCGCTTTTGGCGGCGGCGGCCAGAGAAAAACTTAACTTTGAGTTTGAAAGCCAGTGCGTGTCGGTAGCGTTGGCGCGCTGGGGTGCTTTGCAGGAGCCCGGGCGGCTGTTTGTGAATATTAGTGCAGAAGTGCTGGTGCAGGTCATGACGCAATGGGGGTGGAGTGTCTGCTGCACATGATTCAGCGCTTTGGTGTGTTGCCTAGGTTGCTGGTGCTTGAAATTACCGAGCACGAACGGGTGAGTGACATGGATTGCCTGGCTGACGTCGTCAGCCAAATTCGGACTACTGGCGTTTCTTTGGCGCTGGATGATTTTGGTGACGGGCGTTCCAGCCTTCGCCTTTGGTCACAACTCAAACCTGAGTTTGTGAAAATCGACAAGTACTTCACCAAAGACATCAGCCGCCACGCCGATAAATTGAAAACCATTCAAGCGCTGCAGCAGATTGCGGCAATTTTTGACACGGCCCTGGTGGCCGAGGGCATCGAAACAGAGGATGACCTGCGCGTGCTGAGGGACCTAGGAATTGCCTACGGGCAGTGCTACTTTCTGGGTCGCCCCGCGATCGCTCCGGTGGCTGAAATAGCCACCGCCGCTCAGACCACAATCAGCGACCGCCGCGTTTCCATTTACCCGGAGCTGCGGCGCAGCGCAACGTCGGGCCAACTCAAACAAATCTCTGCGGTAGCCGCCCCGGCCGTGGAGTCGAACACCACCAACGATGCATTGGCAGCGATATTTTTGGGCCAGCCCGACCTTCACGCAGTGGCCGTGGTGGATCAAAGTCGCCCGGTTGGCATCATCAACAGAGCGCGTTTTTTGAACGAGTACACCAAGCTCTATTACCGCGAGGTGTGTGGCGCAAAGTCCTGTGCGGTGCATATCAATGCCGCCCCTCGACTGATTGAGAGAAACCACAATGTCGATGAATTAATTGGCATTTTGACCTCCACCGACCAGCGTTATTTGGCCGACGGGTTTATCGTCACAGAAAATGGCCGTTACGCGGGACTGGGCACGGGAGATCAATTGGTTCGCTCTGTCATGGAGACGCGGATTGAGGCTGCACGCCATGCCAACCCCTTGACGTTTTTGCCCGGCAACATTCCAATTAGTCAGCACATTGATCGGCTGTTGACCGCGAATACATCGTTTGTGGCGTGCTATGCCGACTTGAACAATTTCAAGCCCTTTAACGATCAGTATGGTTATTGGCGAGGCGACGAAATGATCCGCCTCGTGGCCCGCCTGACGCAGGCGCACTGTGACCCTTTGAGGGACTTTGTCGGCCATGTGGGTGGAGATGATTTCATCATCCTCTACCAAAGCGCCGATTGGGAGTTACAGTGCCAGCGCATCGTCGATGAGTTTGCCTTGGCGGCGGTGGATCTGTTTATTTTTCGGCCCGCGAGGTGGGTGGCATTGCCGGCGAGGACCGCCACGGTGTGCAGCGGTTTTTCCCGTTGACGACGATTTCCATTGGAGCGGTGAAAGTGACTCCTAGCTTGTTTGGCAACGCAGAGCAAGTTGCCTCCGAGGCCGCCCGCGCGAAACACGACGCAAAAACGCGGGGGCAGGGTCTGCTGGTACGCGACCCTTCAGCGGTTAGCGTTGCGTAACTGTCAATGCCCAGGGCGTACGTTGCCACGCCACTGCTTCTTCTCTCAGCAGATAAGCCGACTGAGGAAATGATTCGGCCCATGAGGCTGGGTAAGTGAGGTTGAAGCGCCTCGGGGCAGTTCGGTCGATGGATAGGCTCAAACCGGTGATGTCCGGGTCACGTCGGGCGTGGCAGACGGCGACGCCCAGACGTAAGGCCAGCAACTGGTGCATCAGGCCTTCATCCTCGAAGTCAAGCGCGAGCTTTTTCAGTTTGCCTTTTTGCCCCAAGACCAACATGCTGAGCCCCTGAAGTTCAGAAATTGAAAACCCCATTGCATCGGCGTGGCTCAAGATGTAGGCGCCGTGCTTCTGGTGATCGCTGTGAGAGACATGGCTGCCGATTTCATGGAGCAGGGCGGCCCAGCCCAGTGTTTGCCTTGGGATTTCGGCAAATACGGAGCCTGGAGAAGGGGCTTCTTCCAACAAAAACCCCAGGAAATGGTCCGCGGCCTTGGCAACTCGCTCTCCATGGGCGCGGTCGGTGCCAAATTTGGATGCCAGACGCTGAATGGATTGGGCTCTGACATCGGTCTGGCCCTTTTCACCGCCGTTCAAGTCATACAAAAGGCCATGGCGCAAGCCTCCCGTGGCATGTTCCAACTGGTCGATCTGCAACAAGTCGAAGAGCGCCCGAACAATGCTCAGGCCGCCACCGATGATCGGGCGCCGGTCGTCTTTCATGCCGGGAAGTCGCAGCCGGTCAGCGCTTTGGGCGGTAAGCAGTTTGCCAAGCAGCCAATCCAGGCCGTCCCGGGAGATGGAGCCAGCAGGCCAACCCGATGCCACCAGCACGTCGCCCACGGCATTCACCGTGCCCGCAGACCCGTAGGCCACGTCCCAGGTGTCGCGTCGGTAGACGTTTAGCGCCTCGTCCAGCACCGCCTTGGCCGCGATCTCAGCCATTTGAAAGGAGTGCGGCGTGAATTGCTGATCCGGGAAATAACGTGTCGACCATGCAATGCTGCCTACGCGATAGGATTCCATGACCTTGGGTGAGTGACCTTGTCCCAGAATCAGTTCCGTGGAACGTCCTCCAATGTCGATTACCAAGCGTCGCTCGTCACTTTGAGGCAGGGCTTCGGCGACACCCAGGTAAATCAGGCGGGCCTCTTCACGGCCCGAAATAATGTTGATGGGAAAACCAAGCGCTTCGTTGGCACGTCCCAGGAATTCGTCCCGATTTCGGGCTTCGCGCAGAGTCTGAGTGGCAACTGCACGCACCTGGCCTACGCCAAATCCCGACAGGCGCTCGCCAAATCGAGCCAGACAATCCCAACCGCGCCGCATGGCCTCCGGCGTGAGGTTGCGGTCCTCATCTAGGCCACCGCCTTGGCGAACGGTTTCCTTCAAATACTCGGTACGGTAAAACTGCCCGTGGTCAACGCGGCCGATTTCAAGCCGGAAGCTGTTTGATCCCAAGTCAACTGCCGCCAGGCGGGTTCCATTCGTCATATTTTTGTATGTACCTGTATTGCAACGCTCAGCATAGCATTGGTCGCGCGGGGTAACCGAGGGCTTGCGGCCATCATCCAATCAGCCGACCATCCGGCGTGATCATGCTTTGCGTGACGTAGTTGCTGGTGCGTCGCTTGTCCTGAAAACTCACATGAAAGCCCCCTAGGTCAATGCTGGCGCGCTTGCGAAAGGCGGCGAGGGCGGTTTGGCGTGTAGGCAAGCCCTCAGTGCGGTTGAGTATCTGAGCGGTGTATTGCGCTGAAATATAGCCAGCCAAACTTTGAGGGGTGGGCGGTTCGTCAAAAAGCCGAATGAGTGCTTCCCGATAGGACTTGACGATGGCCATCGGTGAATTGACCATGGGGACAACCTGGGTGGCCATGACGGGCGTGCGCCTAGTGGCGCCCATTTGCATCATGGTCTGGAGATTCACATTGGCAAGGGCCACCACATAGTGGCGCCGCGCTTGCTGGTCAGCACCTCCCAGAAACTGAACCAGCTCAGGGGTTCCCCCTACAAATAGCAAGATCCGCGGCGTGCTTGCGGGCAGCCCTTGTCCCATGGAGGCCAGATCGCGGGTTAGTTTGACGGGTTTGATGGTGATGTTCAACGCGGTAGCTGCTTGCTCAACGTCGCGCTGGTTTTGTTCATGCTCGTGTTTGGTCGCATAGACGACCCCGATTTCAGGGACGCCCATCACGGCCAATGACTTCATCGCTTGTGAAATTTGGTCCTGACGAAACGCAAAAATCGGAAAAGTGATGTCGTCCAAGACGATATCTGAACTTTGCAGCCAAGGTGCCACGTGGGCTATTTCCAGCTTTTCTTTTTGCATCAAAGCGACCAACCGGACGGCCGCTCGGTCACTCGCGGTGCCGCAAAGCGCAACGCACTGGGGGGTGTTTTGGATGGACTCAACGGCCGATTGCATGCTGGCAGCGGTGCTGTCGACATCCAGCGTCAAGTGCTGCACCGGGCGGCCCTTGATTCCACCCTTGATGTTGACTTCCCGCCAGGCGGTACGAGAGCCAATCAAAAAGTCGCGGGAAACGTCGAGTTGATCGGCGCTGTTGTCCACAATTTGGGCCACGATCAATGGGTCTGACGGATTGCCTCCCTTTTTAGTTTGTGCCCAAAGGGGGGCGACGGCGCCAGCGGCCAGGCCAATGGCACTGCGCAGAACGGTGCGGCGGCTTTCGTTGTCTGAAAAGATCATAGGTGTCGTAATTTGTTGTTTTTAGTTGGTGCAGGCAAGGATTCGACCTGTATGACGGCAAAGGGTAGTGCCGTTTTCGGCAGGGTCGTCCAACTCCTCGCCTGCGAAAGAGACGGTCAATAGACAGTGGGCACCAAAAGTTCCTCAGCAACGGCCTGACGCACATAGTTGTCATGGCGTTCGCGTGTGGGGAGGACTATGGTCGGGTGCTCGGTTTCGCCGTAGGGTATCTGGCCAAGCGAGGGTGTCCCGAATTTTGTGTAAACGGCGGTTAAGTTAGACGCGCGGCATGCGCTCGTCAAACTGAATGGTAAAGCGGTTCAGAGCAGCCTTCCAATCCCGAATCGGCATCGTCCATTTCTGGCTGATGTTGTTCAGTGCCAGATAGAACAGCTTGAACACTGCGTCCTCAGTTGGGAACGAGCCGCGGGTCTTGGTTATTTTGCGCAGGCTCATGTTCACGGACTCAATGGCGTTGGTCGTGTAAATCACTTTTCGGATGTCTGGCGGGTATTCAAAGAACGGTATCAAGCGTGTCCAGTTGCGCCGCCAGGAGCGCCCAATCGGAGCGAAGGAATCGTCCCATTTGACCTCGAATGCCGTGAGTTGTCGCTCAGCTTCGGATTCAGTGGGCGCAGCGTAAATCAGCCGCAAATCCGCGGCGACTTCCTTGCGCTGTTTCCACCCCACGAAGTTCAGGCTGTGACGCACCATGTGAACAATGCAAAGCTGCACCGTCGCCTTGGGGAAGACTGCCTCAATGGCGTCAGGGAAACCTTTGAGCCCATCTACGCAGGCGATAAAGATGTCAGCCACGCCCCGGTTCTTCAGTTCAGTCACCACCTGCAGCCAGAACTTGGCCCCTTCGGTTTGGGCCATCCACAGGCCCAGTACCTCTTTGAGGCCGTCCAGGTTGACGCCAATGGCCAAGTACAGGGCCTTGACCCGCACAGTACCGTTGTCGCGCACCTTGACGTGAATGCAGTCCATGTAGACGATGGGGTACAGCGCCTCCAAGGGGCGCGACTGCCAGGCTTTGACCTCGTCCATGACGGCGTCGGTCACGGATGAAATCAGGGTAGGAGACACTTCGGCGCCGTACATCTCCTGCAGATGGCCTTGAATCTCGCGTACCGTCATGCCTCGGGCATACAGCGACAGTATCTTGTCGTCAAAGCCGCTCCAGCGGGTCTGGTGTTTGCCAATCAGTTGGGGCTCGAAGGTGCCGGCGCGGTCACGGGGGATTTCTATGGGTAGCTGGCCAAAATCGCCTTTGAGCGTTTTCTTGCTGCACCCGTTGCGGGTGTTGCCCGCTTCATTGGCAACCAACTGGTTCTTGCCGTGACCCAGGTGGCCGGTCAATTCGGCTTGCAAAGCTCGCTCGACCAAGGCTTTGGTGAGCTGCGTCAAGAGGCCATTCTGGCCAATCAGGTCTTCGGGCTTTTTGTAGTCGGCCAACAGGGCGTCAATCAGCTCGGCGGGTAAGGGTTTCATCTCTACGGTCATCTCGGCTCCATGCAAGACAGCAGTTTCCTGCCAAATAACCGTTTACACAAAACTTCTTACACCCTCGGCCAAGCAGATGATGAATGCAGTTCAGGCGGGCCTTTTTCTTGTCCACGGCCTGGACCACCCACCAAGGTGCTTCCGGAATGTGGGTGCGTTCCAGCATCACTTCCTTGGCTTTGGTGTAGTCCTCCCAGCGGCGCCCGGACTCCAGGTTCATTGGGCTGAGTTTCCATTGCTTCAGTGGGTCGTGAATGCGGCCCATAAATCGCAGGTGCTGCTCCTCGTCCGAGATGGAAAACCAGTACTTGATCAACTGGATGTCTGAGCGAACCAGCATTTTTTCAAATTCAGGGACCGATCTGAAAAACTCGTCGTACTGATCGTCAGTGCAAAAGCCCATGACCCGCTCTACGCCAGCGCGCTTGTACCAACTGCGGTCAAACAACACAATTTCGCCCGCGCCAGGCAAGTGCGCCACGTAGCGCTGGAAATACCATTGACTTTGCTCCCGGGTGTTGGGTGCGGGAAGGGCGGCCACGCGGCAAACTCGGGGGTTGAGCCGCTGGTTAATGCGCTTGATCACGCCACCTTTGCCCGCCGCGTCCCGGCCCTCAAAGAGAACGACTACCTTGTGGCCTGTTTTGACCACCCAGTCTTGCAGCTTGACCAATTCAGCTTGCATGCGAAACAGTTCCCGAAAGTACTGCTGACGAATGACCCGGTACTCACTGGAGTGCAGTTCTACTGGACTGAGCGTTATCTCGTCCATGTTTCGATCCTCAAACTCCAGTTCAAGCTCTTCCTCGTAGGCGTCGGACAGGTCCTGCGCCAACCTCTCGCCATATGCTTCATCATGAATTGAGCTCAATTTGGACTCCCTTAAGTTGGGCTCAGGAAAAGGCTCAGAGTAGACCGTGCTCATGTCAATTTCATGACGGTTCGACCAAAGGCTCGTGCAGGCGAAGGCAATGTGTCAACGGCGGCTTTGTGTCACAGTAGTGTCATATCAGCGTCTTATAGTGAATACCGCTACCGAAATTACCTTCTCCTCAACTTAAAAGGTCTCTCGATGAAAATCAATTCCAAAATGTCTTTGATCAGCTTGGCTGGTGTCGCCCTCATTGCAGCTTCGAGCGTGGCTCATGCCCAGCAGATCACCGGTGCGGGTGCCAGCTTCCCGGCCCCTGTCTATTCCAAGTGGGCCGCTGACTACAACAAAGCGACCGGCGTTCGAGTGAACTACCAATCCGTAGGATCTGGTGCCGGCATCAAGCAAATTGACTCGGGCACGGTGGATTTCGGTGCTTCGGACATGCCTCAGACTGACGAGGTGTTGGCCAAGAAGGGCCAGATGCAGTTCCCCACCTTGATCGGTGGCACCGTGCCCGTGATCAACGTCAAAGGTATTGCTCCCGGTCAAATGAAGCTTGACGGTCAAGTGCTGGGTGACATTTACCTGGGCAAGATTACCAAGTGGAATGATGCTGCCATCGTGGCATTGAATCCTGGTTTGGCTCTGCCAGACGCGGCGATCGCCCCAGTTCGCCGTGCCGATGGATCGGGAACAACGTTTAACTTTACCAATTACCTGAGCCGCGTCCATACTGAGTGGAAGTCGAAAGTGGGTGAGGGCACAGCCGTGAATTGGCCAGTGGGTGCAGGTGGCAAGGGCAATGAAGGTGTCGCCGCTTTTGTCAGTCGCCTGCCCAACTCGATTGGTTATGTCGAGTACTCGTACGTCAAGCAAAACAAAATGACTTACACGTTACTGAAAAATCGGGACGGTCTGTTTGTGTCGCCTGACGACGAGTCGTTCAAGGCCGCTGCAGCGGGCGCTGATTGGTCAAAATCGTTTTATCAGCTGATCACTGACCAGCCTGGCAAGAATGCATGGCCCATCACAACGGCGACTTTTATCTTGATGAACCTCAAGCAAACCAAGCCAGAAGCCGCGACGGAAACTTTCAAGTTCTTCACGTGGGCGTTCAAAAGCGGCGACAAAATTGCAGCCGATCTGGACTACGTGCCTATGCCTGACAGCGTGGTTAGCGTGATTGAGAAAGCCTGGGGTCAAGTAAAAGACGAATCCGGCAAGCCGGTGGCATTGAAGTAAGTCTTCGGTTTGTTCGTTCATAGGAGTCAAAGGTGTCAACTACACTTCCGGCCAGTGAAATGCCTTTATCCATGTCTGCAAGATCTCCCGGACCTGTCATGACCAATCCCTCTCCTATGAAAGCGGCCCGATCCGGGCCCATGGCTGACCGCATCTTTGGCTGGCTGGCCAAAGGTGCGGCGCTATTCACCTTGTGTGTACTGATCGCCATCCTGGCTTCCTTGACCAACAGTGCCTGGCCAGCTATCGAGAAATACGGCTTGGGATTTCTGACCAGCACGACCTGGGACCCCGTTCAAGAGGAGTTTGGCGGGCTTGTCATGATTTATGGCACTTTGGCCACCTCATTTATTGCCTTGCTGATTGCCGTTCCGGTGAGTTTTGGCATCGCGTTGTTTCTGACTGAGCTGTCTCCGGCATGGCTGAAGCGCCCCCTGGGGACGGCCATTGAATTGCTCGCGGCGATACCTTCTATCGTGTACGGCATGTGGGGCCTGTTGGTCTTTGGTCCCATATTGGCTACCTATGTTCAGCAGCCCTTGCAGGCCATGTTTTCGGATGTGCCCTACCTCGGGGCCTTTTTCTCCGGCCCCCCTGTTGGCATCGGTATTCTCTCTGCGGGCATCATTTTGGCGATCATGATCATCCCGTTTATTGCGGCCGTCATGCGGGACGTCTTTGAGGTGACGCCCACACTACTCAAAGAGTCAGCCTATGGTCTAGGTGCCACTACTTGGGAGGTCGTCTCAAAGGTGGTTCTTCCTTACACCAAGGCCGGTGTCATTGGCGGCATCATGCTTGGTTTGGGACGAGCCATTGGCGAGACCATGGCGGTGACCTTTGTCATTGGTAACTTCAACCAGCTTGACTCCTTGAGCCTGTTTCAGGCAGCCAATAGCATCACTTCAGCATTGGCCAATGAGTTTGCCGAAGCAGGCGAGGGCCTCCATCAAGCGGCACTCATGTACCTTGGCTTGGTGCTCTTTTTTATTACCTTTGTGATTCTCACCCTGTCCAAATTATTGCTTGCGCAACTTAAGAAGAAAGAGGGCGCCAAGACATGACCACCAGTGAAATGCTGCACCAGGCTGCTGCCTTGGAGCGAGATCGCCAAAGCAATTACGCCAGACGCAAGCTCGTCAACCGCGTGGCCTTGACGCTGTCTTTGGCGGCGATGGCGTTTGGATTGTTTTGGTTGTTCTGGATTTTGTTTGAGACCATTCGGCTGGGCCTCAGTGGTCTGACGATGGACACATTGACCCAAATGACACCTCCGCCCAACGACGCAGGAGGCTTGGCGAATGCCATTTATGGCTCGTTCCTGATGGTGGCTCTGGCCACGTTTGTCGGAACTCCCATTGGGATCATGGCTGGCATTTATCTGGCTGAGTTCGACACCAAGGGTTGGTTGGCCAACGTCACGCGTTTTGTCAATGACATCTTGTTGTCTGCGCCTTCCATTGTCATTGGACTGTTTGTTTACGCGGTTGTTGTTTCGCGATTTAAATCGTTTTCTGGCTACGCTGGCGTCGTGGCGTTGGCCATCATTGTGATTCCTGTGGTGATCCGGACCACTGAGAACATGCTCCAGCTTGTGCCGTCGGGGTTGCGAGAGGCAGCTTATGCCCTTGGCGCTCCGAAGTGGAAGGTCGTGCTGAGCATTACCCTGCGAGCGGCTCGCGCCGGTGTTGTGACGGGTGTACTACTGGGAGTTGCCCGAATCGCAGGAGAGACTGCGCCACTGTTGTTCACAGCGTTGAGCAATCAGTTCTGGACATCAAGTCTGAGCGAACCGATGGCGAGCCTTCCGGTGACGATTTTCAAGTTTGCAATGAGCCCCTACGAGAACTGGCAGAAACTGGCTTGGGCGGGTGTGCTGCTCATCACCATCGCGGTGTTGGGTTTGAATATTCTGGCTCGGGTTTTGACCCGCAACAAAAACTGAGCCCCTGGTGGCGTACACGAGAGAATTGGCAAACATGATTACTGCTACTGTTGCTGCGATTGAGGAACGAACCAAAATTTCGGTCAAAAACCTTGATTTTTATTACGGCAAATTCCACGCGCTGAAAAATATCAACCTTGAGATTCCTGAGAAAAAGGTAACGGCCTTCATTGGCCCGTCTGGTTGCGGCAAGTCCACATTGCTGCGTATTTTTAACCGGATGTTTGAGCTGTATCCAGAGCAGCGCGCGGAGGGTGAAGTTTTGCTGGACGGCGAGAACCTGCTGACCAGCAAGAAAGACGTGGCCTTGCTGCGTGCCAAAGTTGGCATGGTTTTCCAAAAGCCAACCCCTTTCCCGATGTCGATTTACGACAACATTGCGTTTGGCGTCAAACTGTTTGAGTCACTCAATACGACCGATATGGAAGAGCGTGTGGAGTGGGCTTTGCGCAAAGCGGCCTTGTGGACCGAGGTCAAAGACAAGCTGAATCAAAGCGGGTCCAGTCTGTCGGGTGGGCAACAGCAACGTTTGTGTATCGCACGGGGCATTGCGATCAAACCTGAGGTGCTCCTGCTCGACGAGCCCTGCTCGGCGCTCGACCCTATCTCGACGGCCAAGGTGGAAGAGTTGATCACCGAGCTCAAGAGTGATTACACGGTGGTGATCGTGACGCACAACATGCAGCAGGCTGCTCGTTGCAGCGACTACACCGCCTATATGTACCTGGGTGATTTGATGGAGTTTGGCTCAACCGAGCAAATGTTCTTCAAGCCGACACGCAAAGAAACAGAAGATTACATTACCGGCCGTTTTGGCTAAGGAGACAACATGCCTGATAAACATATTTCCACCCAGTTTGACAGCGAGCTCAGCGCTGTCTCTGGTCGAGTCATGGAGCTTGGCGGCTTGGTCGAATTACAGATTCGCCAGGCGATTTACGCTTTGTCCCAGTTCAATCTGGAAGTGGCGAACCAGGTGACGGCCGATGAGGCTCGCGTGAATGCCATGGAGGTGGAAATTGACCGGGAGCTGTCCAGCATTATTGCCAGGCGTCAACCTACCGCCCGCGACCTGCGCTTGTTGATCGCAATTTCAAAAACAACTGCCAATCTAGAACGGGTGGGCGATGAAGCCGAGAAGATTGCACGCATGGTGCGCTCCATCATCAGCAGTGGTGCGCCCCGGTCGTTGCCCTCGCTGGAGTTGCGAGTGGCGGCGGACATGGCGTCCGGATTGCTGCGTAAGGCGCTGGACGCCTTTGCCCGGCTTGATACGGCGGCTGCCGTGTCCATCTTGAAAGAAGATGACCTGATTGACAAGGAGTTTGACGGCTTCGTGCGCAAGCTTATCACCTACATGATGGAAGACCCGCGCATGATTTCGCCGAGTCTGGATTTGCTCTTTTTGGCCAAAGCCATTGAGCGCATTGGCGACCACTCCAAGAACATCGCCGAGTTCATTATTTACGTAGTCAAAGGTGCGGATGTGCGCCACACCTCCATTGAAGAAATTGAGTCGGTCGTGAAATGAGGCAGCAACCCCGTGTGTTGATTGTGGAGGACGAGCCCGCGATTGCTGAGCTTATCGCTGTCAACCTGCGTCACAACGGATTTTGCCCCACTTGGGCCATGGACAGTGCCTCTGCCCAAATTGAGCTGGATGCCGTTCTGCCTGATGTCATACTTTTGGATTGGATGCTGCCGGGAGAGAGTGGACTGGTTCTGGCCAAGCGGTGGAGAGCCCATTCGCGGACGAAAGACGTCCCTATCATCATGTTGACCGCACGTGGGGACGAGCAAGACCGCGTTTCGGGTTTGGACGCTGGGGCAGACGATTACATTGCCAAACCGTTCTCCACCAAAGAGCTGCTGGCCCGCGTGCGCGCCGTGTTGCGCCGCAGAGCGCCAGAGCAAGTCGGTGGTGTAGTAGCGGTAGGCGCACTGTCGCTGGACGCCTCAACCTACCGGGTCACCTACGGGGACGAGGCGCTGAAGTTGGGTCCCACAGAGTTCAAATTGCTTCACTACTTGATGACGCATGCCGAACGGGTTCACAGCCGCGCGCAGTTGCTGGACAAGGTCTGGGGTGACCATGTCTTTATCGAGGAAAGAACGGTTGATGTTCATGTCAAGCGGCTGCGCGAAGCGCTTGGTGCGACAGCCAGCCTCATGATTGAAACTGTGCGTGGTGCTGGTTACCGCATCACCTCCCAAGTGACCGCTGTGGTGAAGTCAAAGGCCAGCGCGTGACACTGCGCCGGCTGGGATAGAAATGATCGACGGTCTGGGTTAAACATGTTGTGGCGTCTTTTCACGTTTTTGATTTTTCAAGCTGCTGGCGCGACCATTGGATGGATGCAGCCGGGCCCGCTTCGCCCAACATTGGGGGCTCTGCTTGGCGTCGTGGGCGGCGGAGTTATATGGCTGCTGATTGATATGTCCAGGGGAGTTCGCCTACTTCGTTGGTTGCGGCTTGGCGCGACCTCTGAAGTAGCAATGCGCACGGGGATGTGGGGCGAGTTGTCGGATCGCGTGAGGCGGCTGGTTCGTAACAGAGAACAGTTGACGCTTGAAAGTCAGAGTCGATTGCAGGACTTTCTGGCCGCCTTCCAAGCCTCCCCCAATGGGGTCGTGATGCTGGATTCACATGGACAAATTGAATGGTTCAATCAAATCGCAGCCAGTCACTTCGGGCTGGATTCCGAGCGGGATAAATTGCAGCATTTCGGGAACTTGGTTCGCGATCCGGGTTTTGCCAGCTACTTTTCAAGTCAAAATTATTCGACCGAACTGGTGATGCCGGGGCGTGAAAGCACGCCGTCCAGACCGGTCAAGTTGTCAGTTCAGCTTCACCCTTACGGAGAGGGGCGTCTGCTGCTGCTGTCAAGAGATGTGACGGCGGTGGAGCAGGCGGAGGCGATGCGACGGGACTTCGTTGCCAACGTCTCCCACGAAATTCGCACACCACTCACGGTTCTTTCGGGATTCGTGGAAACGCTGCAGACCCTGCCTCTGGATGAAGAAGAGCGAGTGCGCTACCTGGCTTTGATGGCCTTGCAGGCGGAACGCATGCAAACCCTGGTCAGCGACCTGTTGACACTTTCCCGTCTCGAGGGGAGTCCGCCCCCTGGCGGTTCCGAGTGGATTCAGGTCGGCAGTCTAGCGGCTGATCTCGAGCAAGAAGGCCGCAGTCTGTCAGCGGCGCTGCATGGCTCACCGGATTGTGTGCATCACCTCCTTTTTGAGACATCGTTCCTCGGGGCGCTTGCCGGTTCGCGCAACGAATTGCGAAGTGCCATGAGTAATCTGGTCGGTAACGCGATTCGTTACACGGCCGCAGGGGGTAAAATCAAGGTTCGAACCACTTTGTTGCCGGATGGAAAAGGCGAGTTTTCTGTGACGGACAGCGGCCCCGGTATTGCTGAAGAGCATATTCCCCGACTGACTGAGCGCTTCTATCGGGTGGACCGAAGCCGTTCTCGCGATACGGGGGGGACTGGTCTGGGGCTCGCTATCGTCAAGCATGTGGCTCAGCGTCATGGTGCCGAGCTGAAGATCGAGAGCCAGTTGGGTGTTGGCTCGACCTTCAATATCATTTTTCCAGCCAGTCGAATGCGACAACCTTCGGCGTAGCCTCTAAAACCGGTGATCGGTTTTGCGACGAAAGACTGTGAGGTCTTCATCCCGGTCTGCAGGGTGACGCAAAGAGCTGTGATAAGTCCACTCGTCCCGGTTCACTGCATTTGACAGTGTCGGCATTGAATCTTTGTCAACGATCAGCCAAGGGCAAGAGGCTGATTGAGAGGCGGGCACAACTCTTAGTTTCCCGTGGAATCGAAATGCCGCCACTTGACTGCGGTTAAGCCCGTGCACTTGCACGCAGGATGGCTGAAGCTTCATGACGATCAAGGTGCGTCGCACCAATGGAGCGTAGCTGCGGGCATAGTCCAGCAAGGGCAGCCACAAGGTCATCAAAAGCAACCAACTCAGTGCTGCACCGCCAGCGGGCAGTACCAGGCTTTTCCAGATCGCAGTACGATGCCGGCCCACACGCCATTTCACCAGCCAAAGCCAGGCCAGTGTCGCGGCGACGGCAAAAACGAACGCAGTGATCGAGAAGCTGCTTTCAAATCCAGGCGCCAGGCGCGTCACGTTGGCAGCTGGTTGGCGGGGTACGCCGGTCTGCATGGAAATCCAGACCACCCAAATAATCAGGGCACAGCCCGAGAAAAAGAGCAGGGTAAACCAATCGATCAAAGCGGCGACGCTTCGGCGAAGAGTGGGCAGCGCAAAAGCGGCGAGCGCGGCCATCGCCGGTAGGGCCAGCAAGAGTGCGCGGTCTGCCGAGGCAGTGGTGAGCGTCGCGGTGATGGCAGTAACAACAAACAGCAATGGCAGTGACAAATGGCGGCTTGGCACACCTTTGCGGGCGCGTTGGCGGCGCCATCGCCACAAGGTCCACAGGGCCAACGGCCAGGCCGGCCAGGTAAACCAAAGAAATAAACGCCCCAGACTGCGCCACTCGTCCCAGCTGGCGTGGGGCAGATCAATGCGCCATCGCCATAGTCCCAGTCCAGTTGAGAGTGCGATGGAAACACCTGCCGCGGCAGCAATGAAAGCAGCCTCTGTGCGCTTTCCTGGTCTGGGTCGCTCGCTTTCTGTTCGGTCGAGCAAGTGAATCAATGCGCCACCCAACCCGAGAACGCTGGCCATCACAGGCGCGCCAGACAAAGCCAATCCAATAAGTCCGACGCCGCTCGCCACCGTGGCGTATGTGGCTCGATAAGGAAGAGCGGCAAATCCATAGAAGAGCAGCGCCGTAAAGCTCAGTTGTGCCAGGGCCGGCGTTGTTTCGTGGGCGAGCTGAGCCAACCCCAAGCAGGCGATAAACGCAAGCAAGCCGCCATCTGCCATGGCGCGGGCATAGTCGGCAGGCCTTGCCTCACCGCCGAAGGCAAAAGCGACGGGTTGGGCTTGCGGACTGCGAGCGAGGTAGTAGGTTCCATACCAGGTGGCGGTCAGCGCCAGGGCGAGCATCAAACCAAAGGGAATTCGAGCGGCGAAGTCGGGTGCTATCCAGGCTGGCGCCAGCTGCATCGCCCAGGCACCGAGCCAATAGGGCACAAGCGCATCCACGTCGGGCGCCATGCCCATTAGTTTGGGAGAGAACCAATGACCTGCACCGCCTGCCAGCTCGGCCATGTACCCGAAGGAGGACATGTCGGCACTTTTCCATGGCACTCTACCAAGGTAGCCTGGAAGGACGTACGCAATGCAGAAAAGCAGCAAAGCGATCCTCGGCAGGCGCTTGACTGCGCCTTGGGCAACAATGGCTGGGGTGGGCTGGTTCACATTCAATACAGGTCAAGAGGGCCCTTAGGCCCGAATTCCAAATGGATTCTGATGTGGCATGTTAGCGTCAACAAAAAAGGCAGCACGGTTGCCCGAGCTGCCTTTTCGCACATAGCGCTTGCCGATTATTCGGCAGCAGCTTCCACGGCTTTGGGTTTGCCAAAACGGTTGCGGAAACGCTCAACACGCCCACCCATGTTGTCCACGGATTTCTGTGTACCTGTGTAGAAGGGGTGCGACTCGCTGGTGGTCTCCAGCTTGATCAGTGGCAGCTCGCGGCCGTCTTCCATTTTGATCATCTCGCGGGTGCTTGCGCAAGAGCGTGTCACGAATTTGAATCCATTGGACATGTCCTGGAAGCAAATCTCGCGGTAATTGGGGTGAATGCCTTCTTTCATATCTTCTCCATCAGTTGCGCTAGCCGCGTCAGCCCTTGTGTTCGCCTTGTACAACCCTTGTGCAAGACACGCCCACAATACAAAGCCGTATCGTACTTGTCGCGAAAACCCTAGATTATAGCCGTAGCGCTGATCATTAGGCCAAGGCCCACCAGATCAACCACCTCGACGCATTTGGTCGAAGAATTCGCTGTTGGTTTTGGTCGCCCGCATTTGCTTGAGCACCATCTCCATGGAATCTACTTCGTCCATGTTGTAGAGAAATTGACGCAAGATGCGGGTTTTTTGCAGAATATCCGGGGCCAAGAGCAGCTCCTCACGGCGTGTACCGCTGCGATTCAGCTGAATGGACGGGAAAACACGTTTCTCGTAAAGACGGCGATCCAGGTGAATCTCGCTGTTGCCCGTGCCTTTGAATTCTTCAAAAATCACCTCGTCCATGCGGCTTCCGGTGTCAACCAGGGCTGTGGCGATGATGGTTAGTGAGCCGCCTTCTTCCACATTGCGAGCCGCACCCAGAAAACGCTTGGGCCGTTGCAGGGCGTTGGAGTCCACACCACCCGTCAGCACTTTGCCGGAGGATGGTACGACGTTGTTGTAAGCGCGAGCCAAACGGGTGATGGAGTCGAGCAAAATCACCACGTCTTTTTTCAACTCAACCAGGCGTTTGGCGCGCTCGATCACCATCTCGGCCACGTGAACGTGACGAGCCGCTGGCTCGTCAAACGTGGAGGCAATCACTTCACCCTTGACGGTGCGCTGCATCTCAGTCACCTCTTCAGGGCGCTCATCAATCAGCAGCACCATCATGTGGCTGTCAGGATAGTTGGCCGAGATAGCGTGCGCGATGTGCTGCATCATCACGGTCTTGCCGCTTTTCGGCGGCGCAACCAGTAAGGCGCGTTGGCCCTTGCCGATGGGGGCAATGATGTCAATGACGCGGCCGGTGATGTTCTCTTCGCTCTTGTTGTCTTGCTCAAGTCGCATCTGCACCTTGGGAAACAGCGGCGTCAAGTTCTCGAACATGACCTTGTGCTTGTTGCTCTCAGGCGAGTCGCCGTTGACCTTGTCCAGCTTGTTCAGGGCAAAGTAGCGTTCACCGTCTTTGGGTGTGCGCACTTCACCTTCAATCATGTCGCCGGTGTGCAAGTTAAAGCGGCGCACCTGGCTGGGGCTGATGTAAATGTCGTCGGTGCTGGCGGTGTAGCTGGTGTCGGGACTGCGCAAGAAGCCAAACCCGTCGGGCAGAATTTCCAGCACGCCATCGGCAATGATTTGCTCGCCAGTGCGGGCACGCTTCTTAATGATGGCGAACATCAGCTCCTGCTTGCGCATCCGGCCGGTGTTTTCAATCTCAAGCTCTTCAGCTTGCTTGAGGACTTCGGACACGTGCAGTGCCTTGAGTTCGTTTAGGTGCATGGAATGGCCCAAGTGGGTGTTGAACGAAATACGGGGGAGTGTTGGGTGAGGCGGCGGTAGCCTCAACCTCTTGGCGTTAGCCTGGAACTCGAACCGGCTCGGGGTGGGAGGCGGTGAACTATATTAATTATGACAGGAAAAAAATTGCCTCGGCGCGGCGCCAAGGCAATTGGGTTGAATCAGCTCTTGACGACTCAGGCCAAGTGCTGGTCGACGAAGGCGGTCATCTGTGACTTGGTCAGTGCGCCAACTTTGGTGGCGGCCAATTGACCATCCTTGAACAGCATCAACGTTGGGATGCCACGGATGCCGAACTTGGCGGGAATGTCGCGGTTTTCGTCGACATTCATCTTGGCGATCTGTAGTTTGCCGCTGTAGGCAGTGGCCACTTCGTCCAGGATGGGTGCAATCATTTTGCAAGGACCGCACCACTCAGCCCAGTAGTCCACCAGCACGGGTTGGGCGGACTGAAGCACGTCGGCTTCAAAAGACGCGTCGGACACATGTTTGATTAATTCGCTGGCCATGGGGAATCCTTGTTGGTGATCGGTGCAGGTAAAGTGGGGAAATTGTGACAGAAACCAATAGAACCCATCAATGACATGCTTGCTATGGCTGAATTAGGAAAAAACCATCACGCCACGATTGCGTGGGATTTTGTGATGGCCCAAGTGCATGACGAGATGCTCCGCCGGGAGCTGCATCCGGCGCGAGTGGTGGTGCTGGTGCCCTATGCGCAGCTGATGCTGGAGGCCAAAAACGCCTGGCTTCGGCTCGTCTCGACACAGCAATCGGCGGTTCATTTTCTGCCCCGGTTTGAAACCACCATGAACTGGACTCTCAGTTTGGGTGGCTTTTTTCCAGGCCCTGACGATATCCGGCTGGACTTGGCGCGTGACACCTTGACGGCAGGCAGTTTATTGGCGCGCACCGGGCTTTCTGCCCACCAGCGGGTGCTGGCCCCTCGGGTGATGGAGGCGGCCTGGAGCCTGGCCCGCGTCGCAGCCGCCGTGCCGCCGGACGAACGCAGCGCTTGGGGCGAGCGGATTTCGGATCAACTGGCCGAAGGGCAGGAGGCCGCCGTGTTTGCGTTTGAGGCGGCCACCGCCCGGATCGCGCTGGCCTGGGCAAGCAGTTCCAGCTACGCATCTGACGTGGTGTTTGGCGCCCAGCCTGATTTGTTGGTCGTGCTGGAAGGCTTCCAGACCGAACCTTTGGCTCAGGCGCTGAAAGCCGTGTTGGGTGATCGGTTGCTCAGTTTGTCACTCGACCCACGCGTCGATGCGGCTGAATCCGCGCCCGACCAGTTGGCGCTGCACGCCGCCTCTGACTCAGAAGACGAAGCCCAGCGCGCCACCGCCTGTGTGCTGGCGCATCTGAACGCCGGGCGAACGCCTGTGGGCTTGGTAGCGCAAGACCGGGTACTGACCCGCCGGGTTCGCGCGCTCTTGGGCGAGCGGGGCGTGCCCCTTCGGGATGAAACCGGCTGGAAGCTATCCACCACGCGTTCCGCGGCGGCGCTGATGAGCCTGCTGCGCGCCGTGGTGTGGAATGCCTCGACCGATGTGGTGCTCGATTGGCTGAAAAATGCCTCGGCCTTCAATGCAGAGGCCGTGGCCGCGCTGGAAAACCGCTTGCGCCGCGACGCGATCCGCGATTGGCGCTCGGTTGGTAGCAAAGCCTCAACGCTGCCGCAGATCAAGGTGCTGCGCGATGCCCTGCAGTCGGAGCGCACCCTGACCCAATGGCTGACAGACTTGCGCAGTGCGCTGCAAGACGCCGGTCAATGGCTGGGTTTGAGCCGCGACCCGGCCGGGCAGGCGGTGCTGGAGGTGCTTCGTCTGCTACCCGGCGCCGAGCAGGAATTTGCCGACGTGAGCGAGCGCCTGAGTTTGAGTGAGTTCACTTCGTGGATCAGCCAGACGCTGGAGGATAAGAGTTTTGCGCCGGGCCATCCGCCCAATGCGCAGGTGGTCATTTTGCCGATGAGCCAGTTGCTGGGTCGGCCGCTGGCGGCCGTGGTATTGCCGGGTTGTGACGAGGTGCGTTTTCCGGCGTCCCCCGAACCACCCGGCATGTGGACACCGGCGCAACGCGTCCTGCTGGGTTTGTCTTCGCGGGAAACTTTGGCCGAGGCGACCCGTGCTGCCTGGCGCTACGCCTTGCGGTTTGAGCACCTGGACGTGTTGTGGCGCCTAAGCGAAGGCGGCGAGCACGTCATGCCCAGCGGCTTTGTGCAGGAGTTGCGCTTGCAACACCGTGGCGTGGAGGGCGTTGACTGTTGCGAGCTGCGCACTCTTGCTGCGCAAGCCTGTGTGATGCCAGCGCCTAGCGGGGCGTCTTTGCCTGTGTTGAAGCTGTCTAGCAGCAGTTACGAAGACTTGCGGCGTTGCCCCTACCGCTTTTTCGGCCTGCGCCAACTCAAGCTGCAGGACACCGATGAGCTGGATCAAGAAGTCGACAAGCGGGACTTTGGCAACTGGTTGCACGCCGTTCTGCACCACTTTCATGTGGCATTGAATCAGTCGCCAGCCAAGGAGAATCGAGCGCGAGTAGCTATGATTAATATAGCGGCTGAAGCGGCGACCAAGACCATGGGGCTGTCCCAAAGCGAGTTCCTGCCGTTTGCCTCGGCCTGGCCGCGGGTGCGGGCGGGTTATTTGGAATGGCTAGCCGAGCATGAAGCCAGCGGTGCCGTGTTCCAGGGCGGCGAGGAATGGAAAGAGTTGCCGCTTGGCCCGTTAACGCTGGTCGGCAAGATAGACCGCGTGGACGCCATGGCGGACGGCCACGCCTGGGTGATGGACTACAAAACCGAGAACCGGGGCACCACCTTGCAGCGCGTCAAAACCGCGCTGGAAGACACCCAGCTCGCGTTTTACGCCGCGCTCCTGCCAGATGATCAACTGGCCGCCGCCTATGTCAATGTGGGCGAAAAAGACGGCACCAAGACGATTTCACAGGTGGATATTGTCGAGTTGCGGGATCACCTGATTGAAGGCATCTCCACCGACATGGCGCGCATCCGCGCTGGGGCGCCCATGCCGGCCTTGGGCGAAGGCAAAGCCTGCGAGTACTGCGCCGCCCGTGGGCTGTGCCGCAAAGATTTCTGGGAAGCCACGGCGTGAGCTGCGGCAATGACAGCGCTGCTGTCTCTCTGTCAGTTTTAGGTTAGCAACGATGTCACACCAAGAAGCGCAAGCCGCTTACGAGCACAACGGGCAGCTGGTTAGTGCCGATGCTTTTTACAAAATTGCCTGCGACCCCCGTCGCAGTGTGGCCGTGGAGGCCTGCGCGGGCGCGGGCAAGACCTGGATGCTGGTGTCTCGCATCGTGCGGGCGTTGCTCGACGGCGTGGCGGCGGACGGCCAGTTGCGCGTGCAGCCGCACGAAATTTTGGCCATCACCTTCACCAAGCGGGCCGCCAGCGAGATGCGCGAGCGGCTCTACGGCTGGCTGGCAGAGTTTGCGCAAGCCGACCCTGAGACCTTGCTCACCGCCTTGCGTGACCGGGGTGTTGTGATTAAAAATGACCTGCAGCCGCCGTCCAGGCTGCCTGAACAGCTATCAAATTTATACCAGGGCATTTTGGCCAGTGGGCGCCAGGTGCAGGTGCGCACCTTTCACAGCTGGTTTGCGTCCTTGCTGCGCAGCGCGCCGCTGGCGGTTTTGCAGCGAATGGATTTGCCGGCCAACTACGAGTTGCTGGAAGACGACTCCCAGCCCAAGGCGCTGGTGTGGCGGCGCTTTTACGCGGTGCTGGTGGATGATGCCGCGCTCAAGACTGACTTTGAATCGGTGGTGTACGACTACGGCCGTTCGCAGGCCGAAAAAGCCCTGCAAACCGCGCTGGACAAGCGCACTGAATTCACCCTGGCCGACGCGCAAGGCGTGGTCGACCAGTCGGTGACGCACTTTGCCCAGCAGTTTCCAGACTTTGATGGCCTGGATGCGCCCGAGGACTACCTGTTCGCCGACCCGGCCCGCCACCAAACCTTGCTGTCAGCGGCCAAGGCCCTGGGCGGCGCCAGTGCCAAAAGCTTTGCCGCCAAAGGCGTTGAGCTGGAAATGGCCTTGACGGCCGGCGACCTGCCCGGCGTGTTTGCCGCTCTGTTGACCGCCACCGGAACGCCGCGCAAGTTTGGCGAAAAAATCGTCGGCATTGAATTGGTGCGGGACGCCCAAGACATGATCGAGCGGGTGGTGAAGGCCCGCCAGCAGCACGCCGCCTGGCTCTACCAGCAGCGCATGACCCGCCTCAGCCGCGCGCTGATCAAAGAATACGGCGCGCTGAAAGTGGAGCAGGGCTGGGTCGACATGAACGACGTCGAACGCGCTGCGTTGGTCATGCTGAGCGACCCGCTGTTGGCTGGTTGGGTACAAGAAAAGCTGGACGCCCGCATCAAACACCTGCTGATTGACGAGTTTCAGGACACCAACCCGCTGCAATGGCAGGCCTTGCGGTCGTGGCTCAGCGGTTACGCCGGGGCCAGCACGGCCCCTAGCGTGTTCATTGTGGGCGATCCCAAACAAAGTATTTACCGCTTTCGCCGCGCCGAGCCGCAGGTGTTTCGCGCTGCCAAAGCGTTTGTGCAAGAAGGGCTGGGCGGCGACTTGTTGAGTTGCGACCACACCCGGCGCAACGCCACCGGCGTTATTGACACCGTGAACACGGCCATGGGCCAGGCCTCGCAGGATGACTCTTATGAGGGCTTTCGCCCCCACACCACCAGCGCCACCGCGCCGGGCTATGTCTGCAAGTTGCCCCCCATTGCCCGCCCCGCACGGGGCGATGGCGATCAGGATGAAGCCACCGAGTGGCGCGACAGCCTGACCACCCCGCGCGAACTGCCCGAGGAAACCTTGCGCACCCTGGAAGCCCGCCAAGTGGCGCATTGGATTGCGTCTGAGCTGGTCCGCACCGGCAAGCAGCCGTCTGATGTGATGGTGTTGTCGCGCAAACGCGCCGGCCTCATGCCGCTGCAAGACGAGCTACGCAAGCGCCAGATTGCCGCCCAGATTGGTGAGAAAACCCGGCTCATTGACTGCTGTGAGGTGCAAGACGTGGTGGCCTTGCTGGACGTGCTGGTGTCGCCCCAGCACGATCTGTCTTTGGCGCGGGTACTCAAGTCGCCCTTCTTTGGCATGGGTGACGAGGCCTTGGTGCAACTGGCCCTGGCCAAGCAGGTGGATGATTTGAGCTGGTTCGAGTTGCTACAACAATCAGAGCTGACCACGCAGGATGGACGGGCGGTAGCGCCTGTTTTGATTCGTTGGAAGAAGGCGCTGGACAGTCTGCCCCCGCATGACGCCCTGCAAACCATTTACACCGACGGCGACGTGCTGGCCCGCTTTGCCGTGGCCGCCCCCACCACCCAGCGCGATGCCGTGCTGGCCAACTTGCGCGCCTTGCTGGGCGTGGCCCTGCAAATGGGGGGCGGGCGCTACGCCACGCCGTATGCTTTTGTGCGGGCGCTCAAAAGCGGCACCGTGTTGGCGCCGGCTACCGTCAACGCAGCAGCCGTTCGCCTGCTGACCATTCACGGCGCCAAGGGGCTGGAGGCTCACACCGTGCTGCTGCTGGACACCAACACTCCCGAGCGCAGCGCCGACACCATGGGCGTGCTGATTGACTGGCCGGGCGAGTCCGAATTCCCGAACAAGCTGGTGTTTTTGGCCAGCGAGACACAACCACCGGCGTGTGCCGTGGCCACGCTGGATGCCGAGCGGCTGGAGCGCCAGCGCGAAGAGCTCAACGCCTTGTACGTGGCCCTGACCCGGGCCCGCCACACGCTGGCCCTGTCAAGCATCGAACCCTACCGCGACCCTGGACGCAGCTGGTGGGCCAGACTCACCGATTTGGCGACCGAGGTGGAGTTGGACAGCGGCGCAAACGGCGCCGTGGGCAGCGGCCTGCCGGGCGGAAGTAGCTTCTCATTGAAGGAACTGCCGCCAGCGCCCGTAAAATATGCGCAATCCGCTACAAAAAATGAAGCAACCGGTGCGGGCGAGGATGAAACCGATGACGACTCGGACCTCGCCCGCTTGGGCAAAGCCATGCACCGTTTGCTGGAGTGGGGCGTGTTGGGCGAAGCCGCCACCCATGCCGTGGTGCGGGAGTTTGGGCTGACACCCGAGCAGGGCACCCAAGCGCTGGCCATGGCACAGCGTATTTTGCAAGGCGAGGGCGCCTGGGCCTGGGACCCGGCGGCGCTGGGCTGGCAGGGCAACGAGGTGGAGCTGATGTGCAATGGCGCCTCGTTTCGGCTGGACCGTTTGGTGCAGCGCCGAGACGGTGGGCACAGCGGCCACTGGTGGGTGCTGGACTACAAGTCCGCCCACTCCCCGCAGGACAAGCCTGAATTGATGGCCCAGTTGCGGGGCTACCAGGCGGCCGTGCAGGCCATTTACCCCAATGACGTGGTGAAAGCCGCGTTTTTAACCGGACAAGGCGCCTTGGTAGAAGTCCAGGCGCTTTGAACGGCTGTGAAGAATTTTGTGAACCGTGTTGAGTGAAGCAAGTTGTGAGTAAAGAAGAAGATATGAAAAAAGTAATCGTGGTTGGTGGTGGTCCCTCGGGTTTGATGGCGGCCGATGTGTTGTTGGCCGCAGGGCTTGAAGTGCATGTGTATGACGCCATGCCGTCGGTGGGGCGCAAGTTTCTGCTGGCCGGCAAAGGCGGGCTGAATCTGACGCATTCCGAGCCGGCTGATATTTTTGCCTCGCGCTACGGCGACCGGCGCCAGCAGGTTGAGACCTTGCTCAATGGCTTTGACAACGCGCAGGTTCGCGTCTGGGCGCAAGGCCTGGGCATAGAAACATTTGTGGGCAGTTCCGGGCGGGTGTTTCCGGCCGACATGAAGGCGGCCCCCTTGCTGCGGGCCTGGTTGCACCGCTTGCGCCATCCCGCCACGGGCACGGGCGTGCAGTTCCACATGCGCCACCGCTGGACCGGTTGGGCCAATAACGAGTCTGGCGCCGTCTTGGCCACCACCCTGAATTTCGACAGCCCTCAAGGCCCGGTTCAAGTCGCGGCAGACGCCGTGGTGCTGGCATTGGGTGGCGGCAGTTGGGCGCGTTTGGGTTCCAACGGCGCCTGGGTGCCGTGGTTGCAAGCCGCCGGCGTGTCTGTGGCGCCCCTGCTACCCAGCAACTGTGGTTTTGAAGCCGTGGTGCTGCCCCCCGCGCCAGAGGGCGAGGCGCTGCCCGTGCAAGCCGTTCCCGCCTCACTCCCTCGCGGCTGGAGCGAGCATTTCACCACCCGTTTTGCGGGCCAGCCTTTCAAGTCGGTGGCGATTCAGGTGACCACGTCCAAAAGCCAAACCTTTCAGCGCAAGGGCGAGTTTGTGGCCACGGCCACCGGCGTGGAAGGCAGCCTGATTTACGCAGCGTCCAACTTGTTGCGTGACGAAATCGTCGCCCAAGGCCATGCCACGTTCCATCTGGACTTGCTGCCCGACTTTTCGGCCGAGCGCGTGCTGGCCGAGGTGCGCCATCCGCGTGGGACCCGTTCCCTGTCCAGCCACCTGAAAAGCCGGCTGCACCTGGAAGGCATCAAGATGGCCATCCTGCACGAGCTGTTGAGCAAAACCCAGATCAACGACCCCGCGCAACTGGCTGCCGCCATCAAATCCCTGCCCATTCACTTGGTGGCGGCCCGCCCCATGGACGAGGCCATCAGCACCGCCGGCGGCGTGTTGTTTGAAGTCACTGACAAGAATTTGATGCTGGAGCAGTTGCCCGGCGTGTTCTGCGCCGGCGAAATGCTGGACTGGGAAGCCCCCACCGGTGGCTACTTGCTCACCGCCTGTTTCGCCAGTGGCAAAGCAGCCGGTGAAGGCGTTGTGAAAAATTTAGACTCCTAGCCCCCGTCAAAACTGCGCAGACAGCTACTCTTTTGATAGTGGCCTGCGCAAGAAATTGAAGCGGGTGTAAGCAAACGGGCTTTGATCCGACTGTTTAAGGTGCCTCGCCACTGGTGGTGGAGGCCATCAAGAAAGGTGCTTCATGCCCAGTCAACGTGTTGAATTCCCCGGAAGCCTGGGCGAGCCACTCGCCGGGCGGCTCGATACCCCCGACGATGCACCGCGCGCCTGGGCGGTGTTTGCCCACTGCTTTACCTGCTCCAAAGACTCCAAGGCCGCGGCCTACATTGCCCGCGCCTTGGCCGACGCCGGCTACGGGGTGCTGCGCTTTGACTTCACCGGGCTGGGCGGTAGTGGCGGTGATTTTGCCAACACCCACTTCAGCTCCAACGTGGGCGATTTTGTGGCCGCCGCCGACTGGTTGCGCCAAAACCACGGCATTCCCGCGCTGCTGATGGGGCATTCGCTGGGCGGCGCGGCCGTGCTGGCCGCCGCCAGCCAGGTGCCCGATTGCCGGGCCGTGGCCACGCTGGGCGCGCCCTTTGACCCAGCCCATGTGACCCACCAGTTTGGCGATGGTTTGGAGGTGATTGATGAGCACGGCGAAGCCACCATACAACTCGCCGGGCGGCCCTTCAAGATCAAGCGCGAATTCATTGCTGACTTAACGGGCCAGCCTCAGGCCGAGCGTATTCGTCAGCTGCGCCGCCCGTTGATGGTGTTACACGCCCCGGAAGACGCGGTGGTGTCCGTGGACAATGCCCGGCGCATTTTTGAGACGGCCTTGCACCCCAAGTCCTTCATTTCACTGGACGGGGCGGATCATCTGTTGAACAAGCCAGAAGACGCCCACTTTGCAGCGGCATTAATCGCCGCGTGGGCGCAGCGCTACCTGCCTGCCGATGCAACTTCGGCGGCCGGGGGCTAGGTCGCAGCGACCTGCACGCGATTGCGGCCGTCGCTCTTGGCTTGGTAAAGCGCCTTGTCTGCCTCACTCACCAAGTCTTGCGGGCTGGAGTTGCCGGTGGGCATGTCGATGGCCACACCAAAGCTTGCGGTGAACTGGATGGGGTGGCCGTTAATGTCAAGGCGCAGGTTTTCAATCTCAACGCGAAGTTCCTCGGCCACGGCGATGGAGTTCGTCAAACTGGCGTTCACTCGCAGCAGCACAAACTCCTCGCCGCCATAGCGGGCCACCACGTCTTCGGCGCGCAGCATTTTGCTGCGAAGCACCTCGCCAACGGCACGCAAGCATTCGTCACCCGCCGGGTGGCCGTAGGAGTCATTAATTTTTTTGAAATGGTCAATGTCGAAAAGAATGACCGACAAGGAGGTGCCCAGGCGGGCCGCGCGACGATGCTCAGTTTGCAAGGACTGATCAAAAAAGGCGCGGTTGCTGATTTGGGTGAGCCCGTCCGTGGTGGACAGGTGCTGCAGACGAGTGTTGGCGATTTGGAGCTTTTCCAGCGTCTGGTTCAGATCATTGGTGCGGGCCTGCACGCGTTTTTCCAGTTCCACATTGGCGTGTTCCTGGGCTGCAATCAGGGCCGTCTGCGAGGCGCGAGCGGCTCGCTCAATGTCCAGCGCTTCCGACTGAGCTTCAAGGCGCAAAGAGCGGTCCGCGTTGATGCGGTCAGCCAGGGTGATGGACAACAGCACCACCTGCACCAGAATGCCAATTTGGGGGGCATTGTTGCTCCAGAACCCATTGGGAACCAACCCAAATTTTTCGGCCGCCAATACCAACAGGCCAATCAGCACTGCGGTCCATGCCAGGCAGTAAAAGCGTGCAAATTTGGCACCGCGCCACCAGAGCCAATAGCCGAGCAGCAGTGCGATCAAGGCCACAGGGATCGCTAGAGAAGCGCCGATTCGAATCGTGACACTGTAGGGCAGAAAGAAGGTCGAAACAGTCAAGAGGGCACTGATCACAGCCAAGGCATTTAGCAACAGGAAGGCCGCTACCGAGGCGTGCCGAAGCTTTAAAAAACTATTGGCAAATAAACAGGTGAACAGCGCTGAACTGGCGGCGAAAGTTGAAATGGCATAACTGTTCCAGGTCACCGCGTCAGGCCACAGGTAGGCAAAGGCGTAACCCGACAGTGACAGGTGAAACAGCAGGTAGCTGCTGACAAATCCAATGAAGTAGATGTAGCTCAGGTCACGAATCGAGAAAAACAAAAACAGGTTGTAGATCACCATGATCAACAGTACGCCAGCGAACCCCCCTTGCAACAGGCTTTCATCTTGGCTGGCGACTTGAAACGCCAGTGGCTCCCACACTCTGACGGAGGCTTCGATGGTGCCGGTGGAGGCCAGTCGCAGGTAAATCTGGTTGCTGCCCGGCAGCAGTTTGAGCGGCATGACAAAGTGAGGATGACGCACGGGACGAAGGGCGAAAGGCTGGGCATCGCCCAAGGCATAGGTGGTCGTCAGCATACCGTCTACCAGGTGGTAGAGCCGAACCTCATCAAGAAACGGAATGGGCACCTCAACCAGGCGATTCACCGGGCGAACGGAGGTATTCTGCAGGTCGAATCGGAACCAATAGGCATCACTGGTGAAGCCAAAATTAGGCGCAGTGCGGTTGATTGTCTGCCAGCCCGTTTGAGATCTCGTGACTTGATCCGGCGTCATCGTTCGATCCGGGTCAATCAACACGCCCATGCGTGTGGCGACATCAATGCGTGCCGGGCCAGCCTCTGAGAGGGTGAAACCCGGAAAGGTGTCTGACGCCATACTCTGCGCGAACAGGCCGAACGACATCAACCCGGCGGCCCAAAAAAACACCCACCCGCGCAGGAGCTTGTTGATGAGTGCGATGGAAGTTTTCAAGCGATCGGCGGGTAGTGATTGGGCCAAAACTGCGCGCAGAGAGCGCGTTGGCCGGGACCTGTTGGGCTGCGTTGAATCTATCACGATGACGGCACGTTGCCGCATGGTGGATTCCCTAAAGCCACCCAAAAATTCGTGCTCTTTTCTTGTGAGTATCGCCCTGTCTGGCCAGCGAGGATCTACACGGCGCCAGACGTTCTATGGCAGCCACTGGGGTTTAGATCACGCCGTTGAACATCATCACATCCACCTCGTCGCCAGGGGCGACGTTGCCTTGGTCATGGTGGAGCACGATCAAGCCATTGGCTTGCACCATGGAGCTGAGCACGCCAGAGCCCTGGCTGCCGGTGGTTTTGACCCACAGCGCACCATGCGCCGCCGTGGTGACACAGCCACGCTGGTATTCGGTGCGGCCAGGCTTCTTGCGAATGGGCTCTAGGCTGCGGGCCTTTAGCAAAGGCAGGGGATCTGCCTTGGCGCCCATCATCTGCAGCAACGCGGGGCGAACAAAAGCCAGAAAGGTGACCATGACTGCGACCGGATTGCCAGGCAGGCCGAACAAAATGGCTTTGTCCGTGCTGCTCAAGGTGCTGTCAATTGCGTATTGAGCCTCGGTCGAGACATAAGGGCTCGTGGCCAACTTCTCTCTGAAAATCTGACCCACGGCCATGGGCCGGCCGGGGCGCATGGCAATCTTCCAGAAGGCCACGTCGCCCAGCTTTTTCATCATCGCCTTGGTGTAGTCGGCCTCACCCACGCTCACGCCGCCGCTGGTGATGATGGCGTCGGACTGCTCGGCGGCGCCCACAAAGGCGGCTTCCAGCGCGTCGGGCTCGTCCGGGATCACGCCCAGGTCAATCACCTCGCAGCCCATGCGGGTCAGCAGCCCGAAAACGATGTAGCGGTTACTGTCAAACACCGCGCCCTCGCGTGGCGTCTCGCCCAAGCTCAGTATCTCGTTGCCGGTGGAGAAGTACGCCACCCGCAGCTTGCGCAACACAGTGAGTTTCTCAATGCCCAAACTGGCCACTAGCCCCAATGCAGCGGGCGTAAGAAGCTCTCCTTTTTGTAGTGCGGGCTTGCCCTCCATCAGGTCTTCGCCCAGCTTGCGGCGGTTGTCGCCGGTGCGCAGCAAGCCTGCAGGCAGGGTGACGCAGCCTTTGCCGGTGTCGGTTTGCCCCTCAGTCACAAACTCTTGCGGCACCACCGTGTCCAGGCCGGGCGGCATGATGGCGCCCGTCATGATCTTCACGCAGTCGCCCGCGTCGACCGTGCCTTGCCAGGCCTTGCCGGCCAAGGCCGTGCCCACCACCTGCAACACCAGGGGTTGCGTGGCCGACAGTTGCGCGCCATCAAAGGCATAGCCGTCCATGGCCGAGTTGTCGTGCGGTGGCACGCTGATGGGGGAGATCACGTCGCTGGCCAGCACCCGGCCCAGCGCTTCAAAAATATCAACCTCTTCTTGCTCGGTGATGGGTTCCACCAGCTCGCCCAGAAAGGTGTTGACCGTGTTGACGTTCAGGGCTTGCGGGTCGTAGCCGGCCAGTTCAGCGGCAATGTCGTCAATTGTTTTCATACGGCGGGGGATTCCAGTTGCCGCAAATCGGCCAGGGTGTTGGCGTTGGCAAAGGCCTGCGGGTCATCGGCGGGGGAGTCAAAGGGGACGATGACGGTTTTGTGCAGCGCGGTCCAGGCGTCAATCTTGCGTCCACCGTCTTGCGTGAAGCGCACCAGGCTCTCCAGCAGGCCCACGCGCATCATGCAAAACACCGGCTGCGGACGCACTTTGCTCTGGCCGTGTTGATCGGTCTCGAGCGCGCCCACCATGGCAATGTCGGCGTCTTGCTCGTCCAGCGCCTGCGCCAGGCGAGGCACCAGATCCAGCGGCAGCAGTGGGGTGTCGCAGGGCACGGTCACCAAATATGGTGTTTCGCAGCGCTCCAGGCCGGTCAAGAAACCGGCCAGAGGGCCGGCGTAATCCGCCAGACCATCGGGCCAGACGTCGGCGCCAAACGACTCGTAAGCGGAGAGGTTGCGATTGGCGTTAATCAAAATAGTGCCCACACCGCCGCCCATTTGCAGCCGGGTGAGCGTGTGCAGGGCCAGCGGCATGCCATTGAAGTTCTGCAGTCCTTTGTCCACGCCGCCCATGCGGGAGCCGCGTCCGCCGGCCAAAATCAGGCCAGTAATGTCGATTGGGTTGATCAAATCAGCCTCCTATGTAACTCATTTCAACGCGCCGCTGGCCGAGTCCGGTGTCGGGTGCCATGGCGCTTCTTAATTCGGAATAACTGTCGGTGCGCCCCTGCCAGATGTGGGCCACCGCAGAGGTCAAATCCACATCCGACGGGTTGTTGCGGACCAGCGCGCGCAGGTCGTAACCTTGTGAGGCAAACAGGCATAAAAACAGCTTGCCCTCGGTGGACAGGCGGGCCCGGTTGCAATCGCCGCAAAACGCCTGGGTGACGCTGCTAATGACGCCAACCTCACCCGCAGTCTTGTCGTGCTGGCCCGCCGCGTTGGCATAGCCCCAGCGCTCAGCCGTCTCGCCGGGGCTGGACGGGTCAAGCTGGACCAAGGGCAGTTCCGCATGAATCAGCTGCACCACCTCGGCAGAGGGCATCACTTCGTTCATGCGCCAGCCGTTGGTGGCGCCCACGTCCATGTACTCAATGAAGCGCAGCACAATGCCCGTGTCCTTGAAGCGCCGGGCCATCGGCAAGATTTCATGCTCGTTGGTGCCGCGTTTCACCACCATATTGATCTTGATTGGCCCCAGGCCGGCTTCCCGCGCGGCCTCAATGCCCGCCAGCACGTCGGACACCGGGAAGTCCACATCATTCATGCTGCGAAACACCGCGTCGTCCAGCCCGTCGAGGCTGACCGTCACGCGTTGCAGCCCCGCGGCCTTCAGGGCACGGGCTTTGCGGGCCAGCAAGGAGCCGTTGGTGGTCAGCGTCAGGTCCAGCGGCTGGCCATCCAGGGTGCGCAGGGCGGAGAGCTGTTCAATCAAGGCTTCGATGTTTTTGCGCAAGAGCGGCTCGCCGCCTGTGAGGCGAATCTTTTGCACGCCATGGGCTACAAACACCCGCGCCATGCGGGTGATTTCCTCAAACGACAACAGCGCAGAGTGCGGCAGGTAGGCGTAGTCTTTGTCAAAGATTTCCTTCGGCATGCAGTAGTTGCAGCGAAAGTTGCAACGGTCCGTCACGCTGATGCGCAAATCCCGAAGGGCGCGCTGGCGCTTGTCTGTGATCAGGCCGTTGGCCGCCAGCCGGGTCTCGGGTGAAAACGCGGCGGCGGGCGTGGTTAGTGAGCTGGATCGCTGGTCAACCAGTGGCACAACGCGAGGAGGGTGACGTTCAGTCATGGAAGGGGTGCCTGTGTCCGAATGTGACTTGTGATTTTGGCACGTTTTGTCGACTGTCAGGTGGCTCATAATGACCACCGGTTTTCAGATTGAAGAACAGGGGCGCCACCCATGAAACTTGAAGAATTGCTTGCATCCAGCGAGCACTTGCCCAGCATCCCGAAAGTGATTGCCTTGCTGCTCAACGAATTGAGTCGCGATGAGCCCGATTTGCGAAAAATCACGCAAATGATCAACACTGATCCGGTGCTCACCACGCGGCTGTTGCGCTTGGCCAATTCGGCCCAGTTCCAACTGGCCAACAAAATCAGCAGCGTGTCTGAAGCCTTGGCGTTGTTGGGTCTGCGCCAGGTCCATTCGCTGGCCACTGCGGCGGCGGTGGCCGGCGCCTTCAAGGGCATTCAGGGCATGGACATGAACGCGTTCTGGCGCTACAGCCTGAACGTGGCCCGGTTGTCCCGATCGCTCGCGGGCCTGGCCAAGCAGAACCAGGCGGCGGCCTTCACAGCCGGTTTGATTCACGCCACTGGCGAACTGGTCATGCGTTTGGCGTTGTCGGCGGAGATGACGGCCATGGACGCCACCGTGCCGCCGCTGGGGCTGAAGCGCGCCTCGGCGGAGCGAAAACTGCTCGGTTACAGCTTTGCCCAAGTGGGCGCAGGTTTTTCCAGGGAGTGGCAGTTTCCTCAGCCCATTGTGGATGCGCTGGAACATCAGGACGCGCCCTTTGACAACGACGTCTATGAACCCCTCGCAGGGGTGTTGCATCTGGCTGTTTGGCGCTCTCGCGCCCGTGAAGACCGGCTGGAGGAGCAGCGTCTGATCTATTATTTTCCGGATCGTGTCGCCCTGGCCTTGAAGCTGGACCGCGACATGGTGTTTGGAGAAGACCCGCTGGAGTGGAGTTCACAGGCCGACGTTGACGTCATGCTGTGAGCGTCACCGGGTCAGCACGGCCGGGCCCATGTCTTGAAACGGCCCGAGCGGATTGTGGGTGATTTCCACCTCGTTGATGCGGGGTTGACCTCCCCAGCTGCGGTAAACCACTTTGTCGTCGACCAGCAGAATCAAGCCGGTGAAGCGCCAGCCCGTAGTTTCCTGGCGCCTTGAGAAATTGGTGAAATCAGCGAAAAAATTGCCCGTGCGATTTTTGGCAATGCGGGCCGCCGTGAATTCCCAGCCGCGACAGGCATCCCGCGCCTCCAGGCAGGCCAGCACCCCGACATCCAGGTCTTGGCGCTGTATCAGCGCGCTGGGCACAAAGCGGCGCACGATGTCGGCATGGGTCAAGATGACCGTGTTGGGGTAGTGCGGCGGGGCAATGCCCAGCCTTTTCAAATCTTGCACATCGCTTTGCATCGGCACCAGCCCTTCAATGGTCTGGCGAGCCTGCTCAAAGGTTTCAAACGGAGACGATTCGCTTTTGGCGCTGGGCAGCAGAGACGAGCAAGCGCCCAAGAGCAATGGCAACAGCGCAGCGGCAAGGGCAGCTTTGAATATGGACACGTTGGGGCGGGAAAGTTGAGGGCAGTGTTGACTGCATTCTCATTCGCTGGTGCGGCGTGTCAATTGATCCGCGTCAAATATTCTTAAACCCGCTTGACCCCATTCGAGCCGCCAGGGTTTGACCCTGCGGCCATTTTTTAAATGCGGAGATGTCTTTAACGAAAAAAAGGCGCCCAGCCCCCTAGAAGTGAACGCGGGAAGCTATAAAAAATATAGCGAGAAAGCCCCCCGAGCCCAAGTGATCGTGTGATGCGGTGATCTCATTCGCTGCGCAGGGGGGTGCTTGCCACCAGAATCAATCCACCGCTCAGGCCCAGGCCAATCAGCGTGTACAAATAGGTCGAGACGTCCGCCAGCGATGCCCCCATCTGGTTGAGGTGCAGCGCAGCCTGAATGCCTGACGTGCTTGGAAGCAGCCAGCGCAGCCACTGCAGGGCAGTGGGCAAGGCTTCTACTGGCCAGGAAAAGCCCGACAGAAACACCATGGGAAGTGCGCTGAATAACAGCACCTGTATCGCGCGTTCGCGGTCTTTGCACCACGCGCCCAGCAACAAACCCATCGTGCTGATCGTCGGCACATAAAGCGCGAGAAGCACGAGCCCGCCCCACAGGTTGGCCCCGCGCGGGTAGTCTTGCATCACCAGCATCCAGCCGAAATAGAACAAGCCGCTGAGCCAGCCAAAACACGACAATGCCAGAATCCTCGCCAGCCAGCCCGAGGCGCTGGTGCGGTGTTGGTCCGCCTCCACCAGCGCGCCCATCAGCATGGCGGCCCCCATCAGCAGCGTTTGCTGAAGAATCAACACCGCCACGGCGGGTACGACGTAGCTTCCATAGCCTTCTGTAGGGTTGAACAATGCGACCAGTTGGGTGGTGACGGGCTGGCGAGATGCGCGGGCCTGCCCGGCGCTTTGACCCGAAGCTTGAAGTTTTTTGATCTCCACACCCGCCGAGACCGTGCCGATGGCCTCCGAGAAACCATAGAGAACGGCTTTGTTCAAAAGGGCGTAGGCACCATTGCCCTCAATGGTGACAACGGCGGCTTCCCCCCGCACTACATGGCGTTTCAGGTTGGCGGGCAATAGGGCGTAGCCCTTGATGTCTCCCCGCCACAGCGCGTCTTGCGCTTCGGCCTCATTGGCTGTCACTCCGACCAGTGCCAGGCGGGGGCTTGCGCCGGCCAGTCTGGTGATCTGGCGTGACAAGCTGGACTGATCTTGATCGACCACCATGACGGGAATTTGTACGACCGCTTGCCGGGAGTAAGGCCATGGGTAAAAAAAGGCATACACCAGCGGAGCGCCCAGCAGGAGCAGCAACACGCCTTTGTCGCGCAGGATGGCTGTGAGAGTGTTCACCCACATCAGGCGGAAGTCAGTGGCGCCGTGTTTCATTACCGTTGTCCCCAAGTTGCCGGCACCCGGGCCGCGCGCTGCAGAGCCCAGGCGCTTGCCAGCAGGCTCAAGACGGTGGCCACGCCCAAGCCCGCGACGGTGCTCAGCGAATACCGGATGGGGGCCCCCATTTGCAATTGCTCAATTTGAACCCGCACGTAGTGGGTGTAGGGCAGGGCGTACGCCCAGGCCTGCGCCGCTGCTGGCATGGCCACCAAGGGGAAGCCGACGCCACTGAAGGCAAAGGCCGGTGCAGTCACAAAGCCGGTGGTGGAAAGGGCGGTGCGCAGTGAGCGGGTCAGGGCTGCGGCCAGGGCGCCTAACGCTAACGACAATCCCATGAAAACCCACAGCGCAAGCAGCACCCAGGTCAGGGAACCGGGCGGCTGCCAACCGCGCCCATGGGTGAGCCACAGCAGGGCAAAGGTGCCGACGCTACCCAGGCTTAGCAAAGGCCAAACCAGTTTTCCCAGCAGCGCGGCCATCGCCTGCAAGGTGCCCGATGTGGGCGGTAGCCACTCGGCCATGGAGCGGTCCCGCAATTCACGCCCCACGGCCCAGGCCCCCGCCGTCATGGCCAAAATATGCAGCAAGGCAGGGATCAGGGCCGCTGCCAAAAATTGCTCGTAATTCAGGGTGGTGTTGAACAAGGTGAGTGTGCTGGCGCGGACCGGCTCCATCGTGACCTGCACCGCAAGGGCTGACTCGCCCCGCTTTTTTCGTGCCGCCATTTCAATGCCGGCCGACAAAGTGCCCACCACCGTGCGCACATCGCGCTGGATCAAGCCAGAGTGCATGCCGAACTGGGCGTTGTGCAGCAGCGTTACTTGCGCGGTTTGGCCGTGTTTCAGTTTTTGTGAAAAGTCACGCGGAATCGTCACGACCGCATAGACGTCGCCGCGGCGCAGGCTGTGCTCGGCTTCACCTGCGTCCAGCGGGCGCTGCGCCACCTGCAGTCCTGGGGTCGCTTGCAGAAATCGCACCAGCTGGCGTGACAGCACCGAGTGGTCTTGGTCCAGCACCCCAATGGGCAGTTGCTGCGGCAGCCCCGCAGAAAATATCCACCACAACAGGCCCACGGCCAGCGCGGGCACCCAGGAGATCATGGCCAAGTCCCAGGGGCTGGCACGCAGTCGCTGCCATTCCCGGCGCGCACTGTCACTGGCGAATGTCATCAAACGAAGCACGGCAGGTGCACTCAGTTCACCAGCACCGTCATGCCTGGGCGGGCACCGGCAATGGGGGTGATGGGGCGGGCGCGCACCTCAAACGTGCGCGCATCAAAACCCTGGCCAGCGCGAGTGGCTCGCCAGGTGGCAAAGTCCGGCAACACGCCGATAAAAAATACCTTGAAACGCGCCGTCGTTGCGCCGGTTTCAGTCGATGGACTCAGCGCAGGCAGGCGGGCGTCAAACTCGGTGCCCACGGCAAAGCGTTGAAGCTTGTCTTCACGCACGTTCAGCACCACCCACTGGTCTTGCAGGTCCACCACACTGACCACAGCGATGCCCTGCGGCGAGAGTTCACCCACTTTGGCCAGCACCTTGGCCACTTCGCCTGCGACGGGGCTGGTGAGTTGGGTCTCGGCTTGCGCGGCTTGGACTTCAGCGACGACGCCGGCGACCTGACGCACTTGTGCGTTGGCAGCGGCCTTGTCCTCGGGGCGGGCGCCAGCACGAGTCATGTCGTATTGGGCCTGGGCGGCGGTGGCTCCATCGCGGGCCGCCTTGAAGTTGGCGTCGGCTTCGTCACGTTTTTGGGCTGCAATCAGCCCCTCTTTGGCCAAGCCGTCTACCCGCTTGAGCGAAATTGCCGCCAAGTCAGCGGCGGTCTGGGCGCGTTGCCAGTTCATCTTGGCCATCTGGACTTCTTGCTCACGCGCACCGTGCGCAGCTTTACTGGCAATGGCCTGTGCGGCTTCATGGGCGGCAGTGGCTTGAGCCAGCTTGGCCCGCACTTCAGGGCTGTCCATGCGCATTAACAAGGTGCCCACCTTAATGTGGTCGCCTTCCTTCACCAGAATTTCGCCAATACGGCCCGAGATCTTGGGCGCAATGTCGGTTTCGTGTGCCTCCATCTGACCCTGAAAAAACTCGGGTTGGGGCTGGGTGGCCTGCCATAGGCCGTAGCCCAGTGCAGCGACGAAACCCAAGCCGGCAAGACTCAGGGCGATTGTTTTTAGGGTTGGTTTCATGGTCATGGCAGCGTGATGTCGGCGCGGGTAATGTAGGTTTGAAATTGGTCGGACAAGCCACAGCTTTCCAGCAGGCGGGCCAGCGCCAGCACGTAGTCATAGGCCGCCTGGGCGCGTTCGGTTTTGACTTTGGCCTGGTTGACTTCGGCGTCAATCAATTCCAGCGCGGTCCCCGTGCCCTCGCGCAGGGCCACGGTACGAAGGCGAAGCACCTCGGCGGCCAGCTCAGTTCCGGGTTGGGTGGCGCTGAACTGGCGCTGGCCATTGATCACGGCGCGCCAGTTTTTTTCGACCAGCAGGGCAATATCGCTGCGTGCCTGGGCATCGGTGTGCTCGGCTTGCTCAATGCGCTTTTGCGATGACGCGGCCATGGCATTGCGATCAATGGCGTCAAACAGGGTCCAGCGCACGCCAATGCCGGCTACCCAGTCGGCCGGGCCGGTTTGCAGTTCGCGCCGTCCAAACGCAAAAATTTGGGGTTTGCGCAGCGCCTCACCGCTTTCGTGCAACTGCTCGGCTTGGGCCTTGCGCGCTGCAACCTTCGCCAGGCCGGGATGGCGGAGTTGAGATGCATCCACAAAATAAGAGAGGGGCTCTATGCCCTCGCTCAGCACAAACAGCGGGCTGCTGGCGCTGACAGGCGCTTGGGCCTTAACGGTGCGTGCCAAGGCTGTAGCAGCCAATTCGGCGTCGTCATGGGCTTTGAGGGCATTGCGCCGTGCGTCTTCGAGCGCCACTTTGGTTTGCAACTGTTCCATTCGAGAGATGACACCAGCGGCGAGCATTTTCCCGACGGCCGCGTCATGCTGGACGATGTCGTCCAGTGCGGCCTGACGCAGCCGGGCTGCTTGCTGCGCCAATTGGGCGCCGAAATAGCGTTGCACCAACAGCGTTGCCAATTCATGGGTGGTTTGGGCCGCGTCTGCTTGGGCTTCACTCACCTGGGCTTTGGCAAACAGGCGCGCAGCGTCCGTGGCGCCGCCGACGTATATCGGCCAGACCGCGGACACGGACGCATTGCTGGCTGTGGACTGACGGTTGTAACTGTAGGTAGACGGCAGTTGTGGCACTGACAGAGGAATGGGCAGGCTTTGAAGCGGAATCGGCAGCTGCTGCTCCAACTGGTTGATGCGCTGGTTCACGCTGTCCAGATTCACTGCCAGTGTGGCGTTGTAGGCAAAGGCGTTGGCCGACATGCTGACGGTGGGGCCGCCCATACCCTGTAGCCCCTGCACCTGAAACACTTTACTTTGCACGGCCGCGTCGGCGGCGGCAAGTTTGTCAGAGTCGGTTTGCAGGCGCTGCCAGGCGGTCTCAAAGGTCATGGGCTGCGCCATGGTGCTGAGCGAGAGCACAGTCAGCAGGCTGAAGGCACTGAGGCTTAGTGGCAGGCGATGGAGTGACATAGAGGCGGTACGGTTTGGATTTGAAAGTGGTTGATTCATAATTGGTACTGTTTCGTACCAATGCGGTTGAATGATCGAATAAAATTGTGGTACTGTCAAGTACCAATTTCTACATAGAGTGTTTTATGAACAACAACACACCCTTCAACCCCGGCTTGAACGATTCAGCCGTGTCTTGGCCCGAGACCAGCGAAGCGCGCCTGCGTTTGTTGGAAGGGATGGCCAAAGCCGTGACGGACAAGGGGTACGCCAACACCACCATTGCCGACATCGTGCGAGAGGCTGGCGTCTCAAGGCGAACGTTTTATGAGCAATTCACCACCAAAGCCGATTGCCTGGTTGCCTCGTATGAGGCGGCCAGCCGGCATGCGCTGACAGCCTTGCAGGCGTCAATTGACCCGGCACGCAGCTGGCCAACCCAGGTCACCCAGGCCATGACGGCTTACCTGGAATGTCTGGCGAGCAATCCGGTGCTGATGCGCACCCTGTTCGTGGAAATTCTGGGTCTGGGAACCATCGGCATGCAGGCACGCCGCCGGGTGAACCGTGAAATTGCCGATTTCATGTGTGAGGTGATCAATGGCCGCGAGGGACGCATTGTGCTGCCGCCCGACATGGCCATGGCCGTCGTGGGTGGGGTGAATGAGTTGGTGCTTCAAGCGTTTGAGCAAGATCGCCTGCATGACATGGCCCCCATTGCCGAGACCGCCAGTACTTTGATTCGGGCCGTCGTCGCGTTTCCGAAGTGAAAGTTGTAGAAAAAGACCCGTAGCCCCCGTGAAATAAGCCTGAAACGCTATCAATTTTAAAGTAAAAAACCCGCCGAAGCGGGTTTGGTTTTGGTTGGCAGACCTAAGGCTTAGCCGCCGTGAATTTTCATCATCAAGGGCACGATCAGCAACGCCACAATGTTGATGATCTTGATCAAGGGGTTGATGGCCGGGCCGGCCGTGTCTTTGTAGGGGTCGCCCACGGTGTCGCCGGTAACGGCCGCTTTGTGCGTCTCGGACCCTTTGCCGCCGTGGTTGCCGTCTTCAATGTACTTCTTGGCGTTGTCCCAGGCACCGCCGCCGGTGCACATTGAAATGGCCACAAACAAGCCGGTCACGATGGTGCCCATCAGCAAGCCACCCAGGGCTGCTGGGCCCAACACCAGTCCCACCACAATGGGAACTACCACAGGCAGCAGCGACGGAATCATCATTTCGCGAATGGCGGCGGTGGTCAGCATGTCCACCGCTTTGCCGTACTCGGGCTTGGCCGTGCCTTCCATGATGCCGGGAATCTCCCGGAACTGACGGCGTACTTCCACCACCACGCTGCCCGCAGCGCGGCCCACAGCCTCCATCGCCATGGCGCCAAACAGGTAGGGAATCAGGCCGCCAATGAACAAGCCAATGATGACCATCGGGTTGCTCAAGTCGAAGCTGATGACCTTGCCGTAGGCTTCCAGTTTGTGCGTGTAATCAGCAAACAGCACCAGTGCCGCCAAACCGGCTGACCCAATGGCATAGCCCTTGGTCACCGCCTTGGTGGTGTTGCCCACCGCGTCCAGCGGGTCGGTGATGTCACGCACGCTGGCAGGCATTTCGGCCATTTCAGCAATGCCACCGGCGTTGTCGGTAATGGGGCCATAAGCGTCCAGCGCCACCACAATGCCGGCCATGCTCAGCATGGAGGTTGCTGCAATGGCAATGCCATACAGGCCCGCCAAGGTGTAAGCCGTCCAGATGGCCATGCACACAAAAATCACGGGCCAAGCCGTGGAGCGCATGGAAACGCCCAAGCCCGCAATGATGTTGGTGCCGTGCCCGGTGGTAGACGCCTGGGCAATGTGCTTCACCGGCGGGTACTGCGTGCCGGTGTAGTACTCGGTAATCCAAACCAAGGCAGCGGTCAGCACCAGGCCCACGGCACAGGCGCCAAACAGGCGCATCTGGCTGCCGGTGGCGGTGATGGAGTTGTCGGGCATCAGCCACATGGTCACAAACAGAAAGGCCACCAGTGACAAGCCACCGGCCACGGCCAAGCCTTTGTAAAGCGCGGGCATCACGTTTTTCATGCCCGGAGTGGCTTTGACAAAGAAGCAGCCAATGATGGACGCCACGATGGACACCGCGCCCAGCGCCAGTGGGTATACCACGGCGGCCGTGCCAGCGCCGGTCACCATCAAGGCGCCCAGCACCATGGTCGCAATCAGCGTCACGGCGTAGGTCTCAAACAAGTCAGCGGCCATGCCGGCACAGTCGCCCACGTTGTCGCCCACGTTGTCGGCAATCACGGCCGGGTTGCGGGGGTCGTCTTCAGGAATACCTGCTTCCACCTTGCCCACCAAATCGGCGCCTACGTCAGCCCCCTTGGTGAAAATGCCACCGCCCAAACGGGCAAAGATAGAAATCAGTGACGAGCCAAACGCAAAACCAATCAGCGGATTGAGCAGCGTGGCCAAATTCTTGTCGGGCGTGAAGTTTCCGTTGCCCACCAGAAACCAGTAGAACCCGGTGACGCCCAGCAGGCCCAGACCCACCACCAGCATGCCCGTGATGGCGCCGCCCCGAAACGCCACGTCCAGCGCGGGGCCAATGCCCTTGGTGGCGGCCTGCGCCGTGCGCACATTGGCCCGCACCGACACGTTCATGCCAATAAAGCCGCAAGCACCCGACAGCACTGCGCCTACGACAAAGCCGATGGCGCTGGTGGAATCCAGAAAAAGGCCAATGAGAATCGCCAGAACCGCACCCACCATGGCAATGGTTTTGTACTGGCGGGCTAGGTAAGCGGCGGCGCCGGTTTGAATGGCCGCTGCAATTTCTTGCATCCGGTCATTGCCTGCGTCTTGAGAAAGAATCCAGCTTCGGGCCCAAACCCCGTAGCCCACAGCAATCAAGCCGCAGATAAGCGCCAAAATCAGCGCTGCGTTGCCTGTCATAGGTGTCACTCCTTGTGTTGTCTCGCGAGGTGGTGGTGCAACGCTAGCGGCACCACCGCTGCGTTGCTTCCTCGCAAAAACATCAATGAACCCATGATGCAGGCGATTGGCCAACCGAATCACTGTACCGTGAAAAGCGGCAAATCTTGTGACGAACAGGTGACGAAGGCGTCAATTCAGGGTTTATCCCGAGAGGACTGGGCGGGGATTCCCCGTGCTCAGAAAATCTTAGACGCCACCTTGGATTCCAATGGGAGTGAATTTTGGAAGGTCTACGGCTGCGCGCTTTGCGTGCCCAAGCAGCTTAGTTCGAAGCAAAAGAAAGGATTTTTCGTTGGTGATCGATCGGAGGTCCGAACGCAAGCGAACACGGTCATCCATCGAAATGTAGGGCGAGATGATCTCGATGGCTCGCTCGGACCAATTAGAGGTTTCTCGTGTGTAGAGAATTTGCCAAGTGGTCAGCAGGAAGATAAAGGAAGCAGAAAGTGTAAATGGCAGAAGCTGCCGTAGTATTTTCCGACGAATCCGACCAATACCCTGAGAAATCGTTTCCAAACTCTCCACTGCAGTAGGTTTAGCGCCAGATTGATTTTTTTCGAGTGTGCCTACGTCGCGCCATAGAGTGAACGTCAAGTAGAGTGGCCCAGCAATGAAAATGATCTCAATGAGACTGAATAGTGGAACTTGAAGTAGATCGGTGTGAAGCTTCCCAATATCTCGGTAGAGGTAGTCGACATAGCCGCCCCACAATGAAGAGATCAAAGTTAGCGTCATGTTGCCGACAGCGAGAAAAGCGTCCTTTAGAAAAAACTCCCACAACCCACTTCCGAGGGCTCCCAAAAAAAGTGTTGTGACCACCGTTCGGGCAGTTCGCCCGGCCTTGCTTCCTTTTAGGATATCTATTGGTTGGTTCATTTTCAGTGTGCGAACTAGCGTTGGACGTTTGGAGTAAAGAGAAGTCTGGAGTTGAATTATCGGTTTGAGCTAGGCGTATGAACGCGTCTCAATGACTATTTGCGTATGCAGTCTGACCTCGTGATCGGGATCTGCCCATCCCCTAATTGGGGGAGATCCCTTGAGGCAACTCACTTTCCCTTTCAAACTGCGCCGGCTTCAACCTCCGCAGGCCCGTCAAATCTCTATCACGCACCCATTTGGAAGCCTGCCGTAAGTGAGGTCGGTAAAATCCGGGGTTAGCCCTTTACGGTCACCGACTTAACTCAATCGAAAAAAGCACTATGTCACTTGATAACGTCACCCCCGGAAAAAATGTTCCCGAGTCATTCAATGTGATCATCGAAATTCCGATGAACGCGGATCCGGTGAAGTACGAAGTGGACAAGGCCACCAGCGCCATTTTTGTGGACCGCTTCATGAGCACGGCCATGCATTACCCCACCAACTACGGTTACGTGCCCAAGACCATTTCAGGTGACGGCGACCCGGTCGACGTGTTGGTGATCACCCCCGTGCCCTTGATTCCTGGCGTGGTGGTGACCTGCCGTGCCATCGGTATCTTGAAGATGACCGACGAAGCCGGTGAAGACGGCAAAGTGTTGGCGGTGCCCATCGACAAAATCTTGTCGATCTACTCCCACTGGAAGAAGCCGGAGGACATGAACCCGATTCGTCTGAAGACGATTGCTCACTTCTTTGAGCACTACAAAGACCTGGAGCCAGGCAAGTGGGTCAAGGTTGAAGGCTGGGAAGGCCCAGAGTCAGCGCACAAAGAAATTCTGGACGGCATTGCCAATTACGAAAAAGACGCAAAGAAATAAGAGGCTTTTGATGCTTTAGCCCTTGCACACCCTGCGGGGCTAGCTATCAAAAACAAAGCGCCTGCGCGTGGCAACACGGCAGGCGCTTTTTTTGTGTCCGGCCTCAGCGATTGGGGTCGGGAAAGATCATGCCGTGCAAGCCGCGCTTGCGCTCGAACGGTTTCCATTGGCCCTCAGGCTGGGCCAGGCGGTCTGCCACGGCCCACCAGGTGCTGGGGTTCAGGCCCAGGCCCAAGTGGCTGGCAATCACTTCCAGATTTTCTGTTTTGCGGTTGGCGCGGCTGGGGGCTTGCATGCTGGCGGACCAGGCCACCACACCGTCAGTGCGCGAGAAGATGGAGGTGGTGGGCACAGGCGGCGCGGTGGGCAAGTCAAATTTGGCCACCTCTTGGTGAATGTCGCGCCCGCTGGTCAGCTCATAGAGCCGCCAAGCGTTGGTGCTCAGGTGTGAGCCTGAAAACGGCGTGCCCATGGTAATGACGCAGCGCACGCAGTCGGGCAGTTGTTTGGCCAGCTCGCGCGCGTAAACACCGCCCAGGCTCCAGCCAATGAGGCTGACCTTTTGGCCCGAAGCCTCAAACGTGTCTCTGACCTGCTGGATGGCGGCCGACAAAACACCGGCTCTGGGGCCAAAGTTGAAGCCCTGGTTCCAGCCGGACATGTCATAGCCCAGGTTATCCAAAAAGCCGCGCAAGGGCAGGGTGGAGCCGTCGCTGGCGGACAGGCCTGGGAACACAATGATGGAGTGGCCGTCGCCCGCGGGCGCTTGGCTAAGCAGTGGCCAGGCGGGCACCACGGCGCCAAATTCCCAAAGTGCCCGAAATTCCATGGCCATCAGCCAGGGGCTGGGCGCCAGCGCCGGTTGGTCGGTCTTGCGTGAAAACTGGTCTGCCATGTTCTGTCTTCAGTCCGTCAAAGCGGTCGTCAGGTGGCCGCTGCCGGGGATCTGCGACGGGTTGTTTTTTGAACAGTAGCAGTTTTTTTGGCGCCCGCGGGCGGCTTAGGGGCGCTTTTGGCAGGTGTTTTGCGAGGCGCCGTCACTTTGGTGACTCGCTTTCGCGCCGGGGGCGTGGGCGCGACCAGCATGGTGCGTGCTTCTTCAAAAGCCTGGGTCAAGGCATCGCTCAATTCTTGAGCGTGGGGCAACGCTTGCGGGTCGCTAATAATGCCAAAGTCGACCTGGCCGGCGTAGGTTTGAATGGTGATGTTCAGGGCCAGACCATGCGTGACGATGGATAGGGGGTGAAAGGTCAGCAGTCTGGCGCCGGCCATGTAGAGCGGTATTTGCGGCCCCGGCACGTTGCTGATGACCAGGTTGGCGGGCATGGGCAAGCGGTGCGAGAGCCCGGTGGCGGTGTAGGTTTTGTAGGCGGCTTTCGCCAGACCACCGACCAGCCATGGCGCCAGCAGGGAGGGGTAGTCGGTGGGAATCAGGCCTTTCAGGTCGGTGCGGGCGGTTTTGACCTTGAGGGTCGATGCCTGGATGGCCGCCAGGCGTTGCAATGGGTCTTCCAAGTGGGTGCCCAGGGCGACCACCGTCATGGAGGCCTGGGTGTTGAGGTCTTGATTGCCCTCTTCGCGCAGGCTGATGGGCATGGCCGCCAGCAGTGACTTCTTCGGCAGATCGTTGTGTTGGGCGAGGTAGTTTCGAAGCGCGGTTGAGCACAACCACAGAACCACGTCGTTAAAGGAGGCGCCCACGGGTTTGCCAATGGCACGGCATTCTGTAAACGACACCCGAGCGGTGGCAAAGCTGCGCTGGGTGCTAACCGCAACGTTGAAATCCGTCATGGGCGCGAGCTGGATGGGGAGCTTTCGCTTGGCTTGCCCGTCTGGTGAATCGCCCGTGGGTTTGCTCAAGGTGGCCGTCAGCGCTTTGGCGACCTGGGGAATGGCCTTGAAGAGGCCTTTGTACTGGCTGACCGAGCCTGAGATGACTTCGCCCAGCATGGCCAGGGGCCCGGGCTGATCAGGGTTTTGTGCGGCGAAGGACGTCGGTGGTGGCGGGACGTCGCGCGGGGTCGCGCTGGTGTCCAAAATGGCCTGGGTGAGCACGGTGCCGCCTTTGCCGTCCAGCGCGGCGTGGTGAACCTTGGAATACAGGCCGGCACAGAGGCTGCCATCCGGGCGCTTGATGCGCTCAAACACATGAAATTCCCACAAGGGCTGGGTGCGGTCGATCAGCTGGCTGTGCATTTCGGCGCAATGCGTTTCGGCCTCGCGCACGGTCAGTGCTTTGCCCTTGATTTGCCTGATGTGAAAGTTCAGGTCAACGTCGGGGCAGTGCACCCAGCTGGGGTGGCCCAGCTCAAGCGGCATCAAGGCCAGCTTTTGGCTGAATATGGGGGCCAGGTGCAGGCGCTTGGCGATATGCTTTTTGATCGCGGCGTGAAAGCTTCCCTTTTGGGCCACAGGGCGCTCATACAGGCAGAAAGACCCAATGTGCATGGGGGTTTCAGGCGTCTCAAGGTACAAAAACGAGGCGTCCAGGCCGCTGAGTGTGTTCATGGGGTCTCCGTGTTTCCCTGCCTATTCTGCGCCTCAAGGAGCACCCGGGAAACTGGGGCGAACCTGAGTACGCCTTGGGTTTAGGTCACGGTGACTGAGGCGGCCGAAGCGGGCTGCGCTGCTCTAGGTGTTTCATGTATTGCTCAATGCCTTCGCCTTCGCGCTCCAAAAACCGCTCCACCGCGTCAGAGAAGGACGGGTGAGCCAGCCAATGGGCGCTGGTGGTCGACACCGGCAGCAGAGCGCGGGCCATTTTGTGCTCGCCCTGGGCGCCGCCTTCAAAGCGCTGGTAGCCGTGTTGGATGCACCACTGCAGCGGTTGGTAGTAGCAGGCCTCAAAGTGCAGGCAGTCCACACGCTCCATGGCGCCCCAGTAGCGGCCGTAGGCTACCCGCTCCTGATCTTTTAAGCCATTTTGGCCGCTGGCCTCCGTCTGCAATGCGCTAATAGATATCAAACTAGTAGCAATTTTCTGTCCGCTGCGTTCGCCGACAAACAGCAGCCAGTTCTCTGGCATGGTGTCGGCCATGCGTTGGAAGAAGTCGCGGCTCAGGTAAGGGGCGTTGCCGTGCTCGAGGTAGGTTCGCTCATAGCACTGGTAGAAAAAGTCCCAGTCGTCGTGCGAAATGTCAGCGCCTTGTGACCAGCGAAAACGCACGCCAGCGTCAAACACCTTGCGCCGCTCCTGGCGAATCTTCTTGCGCTTTTCTTGGGCCAATGAGGCCAGAAAGGCGTCAAAGTCAGCATAGGGTGGGGTCGTGTTGCTCCAGTGAAATTGCACCGTGTGGCGAAGCATCATGCCGGCCTTTTCGCAGGCCAGGGTGTCCGCCGCTTCGGTGAATAGCAGGTGAAGGGACGACAGCTTTTCGGTCTCGCACCACTGCACCAAGCCTTTGGCCAGCATGGCCCGGTCCGCTGGCGTGCGGGCCATCAGCCGGGTGCCGGGCACGGGTGTGAAGGGCACGGCCACCAGGGCTTTTGGGTAGTAGTGCAGGCCGTGCTGCTGGTAGGCCTGCGCCCAGGCGTGGTCAAACACATACTCGCCGTAAGAGTGTGTCTTGATATAGAGCGGGCAGGCACCGACCAGCTCACCACCGCACTCCAGCAGGATGAAAGCCGGCGTCCAGCCAGTGGCAGGTGTTGCGCTGCCGCTGGCATGCAGGGCCGCCAGATATTCGTGGCGCATGAAGGGTGTGGGCTGTGGCTGGGCCTGCAACAGGGCGTTCCAGGCAACGGAATCCACTGCCTCGGGCGAGGTCAGAACCCGGATGACATAATCGTTTGACTCGTGCTTCACTGCGTTTTTATTCTTTCTACACCTGCGGTTCATGACTCTCAAAATCTGCGTTGCCCAACTCAACTTCGTGGTGGGCGACTTGGCTGGCAACTCGAAAAAAATTGTGGACGCCGCCCATACGGCCTATGCTGAGGGCGTTCGCCTGCTTTTGACGCCAGAACTGTCCATTTGCGGCTACGCGGCGGAAGACTTTTTTTTGCGTCCGGCCTTCATTGCGGCCTGTGATGATGCCGTGAAATCAGTGGCCCGCGCGTTGACCGGGTTAAAAAACATGTCCGTGGTGGTGGGTCACCCCACGGGTCACGACAGCCACACTCGCTCAGTCGCTGTGCCCCGTCGTCACAACACGGCCAGTGTGCTGTGTGAGGGACGCGTAGTGGCTTCATATGACAAACGGGAGTTGCCTAACTACCAAGTATTTGACGAGCGCCGTTACTTCACACCCGGTGACGGGGTCTGTGTGTTCGAGGCCGGAGAAGCGGGACACCGGGTCAAGGTGGGTCTGCTGATCTGCGAAGACGCCTGGTTTGATGAGCCGGCGCGCCTCGCCCATGCGGCGGGCGCTGAATTGCTGGCGGTGATCAACGCCTCGCCTTTTCACGTGGGAAAAGGCAATGAGCGCGAAATGATGATGCGCATCCGGGTCCATGACTGTGGCCTGCCGCTGGTCTATGCCCACTTGGTGGGCGGGCAAGACGAGGTGATTTTTGAGGGCCATTCCTTTGCGCTTGATGCAGACGGCACGGTAGCGGGGCGCGCGCCCAGTTTCGCGGAAGATCTGTTCGTGGTCCTCGCCAGTAAAGCGCAAGGCGCTATCAAACTGGAAGCAAGTGTGGCCCCGGAGCGCACGGCAGACGCTGACTTGTGGGATGCCCTGGTGCTGGGTGTGCGTGACTACATCGGTAAAAACGGATTCCCCAGCGTGCTTTTGGGCTTGTCGGGCGGCATTGACTCGGCGCTGGTGCTGGCTGTGGCAGTCGACGCCCTGGGCAAGGATCGGGTTCGTACCGTGATGATGCCCTCACCCTACACGGCGGACATCAGCTGGATTGACGCGCATGAGATGGCCAAACGCCTGGGTGTGCGCTACGACGAAATTTCGATCGTGCCGCAGTTTGAGGCCTTTAAAACCTCACTGGCCACCGAGTTTCAGGGCTTGGCCGAAGACACCACTGAGGAGAACATCCAGGCCCGCATCCGAGGCACGCTGTTGATGGCGCTGTCCAACAAGTTTGGCGGCATCGTGCTCACCACGGGCAACAAGTCAGAAATGGCCACAGGTTACTGCACGCTTTACGGCGACATGGCTGGTGGCTTTGCCGTCATCAAGGACGTGGCCAAGACGGCTGTATTTCGGTTGGCCCGGTGGCGCAACCTACATGACCCGTATGGCAGGGGCAAGCAGCCCATCCCCGAGCGCATCATTACCCGTCCGCCAAGCGCCGAGTTGCGCGCTGACCAGACCGATCAGGACAGCCTGCCGGCCTACGAGGTGCTGGACGCGATCATTGAGCGTTATATGGAAAATGACCAAAGCATTGAGGCCATTGTTGCCGCAGGTTTTGAGCGCCATGACGTCGAAAAAGTGACGCGATTGATCAAAATAAACGAATACAAACGCCGCCAGTCCCCCGTGGGCATTCGCGTGACCCACCGCAGCTTCGGCAAAGATTGGCGTTATCCTATAACCAATAAGTTTCGTGCATAGCGAATCAGTTCATCTAAAGGAAGACCATGAAACAGATCACCGCCATTGTTAAACCGTTCAAGCTCGAAGAGGTGCGCGAAGCATTGGCCGAATGCGGCGTCACCGGGCTGACTGTCACTGAAGTCAAAGGCTTTGGCCGCCAAAAAGGCCACACAGAGCTCTACCGGGGCGCCGAGTATGTGGTTGACTTTCTGCCCAAAGTCAAGGTCGAAGTGGTGGTGAACACCGATGACGTGGACCGCTGTGTTGACGCAATCGTCAAGGCCGCCCACACCGGCAAGATTGGTGACGGCAAGATTTTTGTGACCAATGTGGAGCGCGTGGTGCGAATTCGCACTGGCGAATTGGACGAGTCCGCCATCTAGCGTTGAGTCAAACACTCGCCCACCCAGATTGGCGAGTGTGGTTTAGCGCTTGGCAGCGTGTGGCATGGCAACCAGCCGGGTTCCTGCCAACGCATCGTGCCAGAACTGTCGCTGAGGGTGGAAGCGGCTCAAAATGGCCCATACGGCCACCCAGCCCAGAACAATCACCACGGACTCCGGGCCCGACAAGTGAAATAGTGACGCGGCCCCCAAAGCAGGCAGAAACCAAAGCCAGCTAAGCACATAGCGCAGCAAGGCGCGGGCCTGTGAAATGGGGCGACCCTGCGGGTCAACCACCTTGATTTCCCAGGTTTTCATGGCCAATGTCTGTCCTTTGGCCCAAAGCCAGACAAAATAAATCCCAAAGACCACGAACAAAAACCCCTGCAACCAGTGGCGGTTGTCCATGGCGTTGCGAGTTTGGCTCAGCGTGCCAAAGAGGTAGCCGGCAATAAAAACCACGCCAAACATCAACAAGCCTTCGTACAGCCAGCATGCCATGCGACGGTAAAGACTGGGGGTGAGAAGGGTGGGTTGGGGGGATTCTGGCGCAGTGGTGTTCATGGTGGCGGTCTGGCTTCCTGCGGTCGCAGGCTGAAGCGGCAGTAGTGTATTGCCTTTGCCGATGGGCTGGTTTACGAGTCTAGACTTTGCGAAATTCGCTCTAGATGTTCGCAATTTGGGTGGCTTTAACAGGATTCATTTGCTGCAGTGCGATAATGCGAGTTGCAATTCAAAAAAGCAAACGGGTCATGGTCCGGCGCAAGAATCAGTGCGCTCATGGTTTTGGCCTCAAGTTTCGACGCGACTTCACAAGAGTCTGCGAAGAAGCACCCAAGGTCTTTCGTTAGAGAAATTCACAAAGGTTCATCATGGAAATCACACAAGCAGAAATCGCTTCAGCCGCTGCCGCGTCAGCTGCAAAAGATCAAGAATTGCGCGGAGCCGAGATTCTCGTCAAGTCGCTCCAAGCTGAAGGTGTCAAATACATCTGGGGTTATCCCGGTGGTGCTGTTTTGCACATCTACGACGCTTTTTACAAGCAAGAGACCATTCAGCACGTTTTGGTGCGCCACGAGCAAGCTGCCGTGCATGCTGCTGATGGTTATGCACGTGCCACAGGCGAAGTCGGAGTGGCGTTGGTCACGTCCGGCCCCGGCGTCACGAATGCCATTACCGGCATTGCGACCGCGTACATGGACAGTATTCCGATGGTGATCATCACAGGACAGGTTCCAACCGCGGCCATTGGCCTGGATGCGTTTCAAGAGTGCGACACCGTGGGTATCACTCGGCCCATCGTGAAGCACAATTTCCTGGTCAAGGACGCGCGCGATCTGGCCATGACCATGAAGAAGGCGTTTCACATCGCCCGCACAGGTCGGCCCGGTCCTGTTGTCGTTGATATCCCGAAAGACGTGTCCTTCAACAAGGTGCCCTATGCCGGCTACCCTGAGTCGGTCGAAATGCGTTCTTACAACCCGGTTCGCAAGGGCCATGGCGGGCAAATTCGCAAGGCGCTTCAGTTGCTGTTGGCCGCCAAGCGTCCTTACATTTACACCGGTGGCGGTGTTCTGCTGAGCAATGCTTCGGCTGAGTTGCGTACTTTGGTGGACATGCTGGGTTACCCCTGCACCAACACCTTGATGGGCTTGGGCGCTTACCCGGCCAGTGACCCCAAATTCCTTGGCATGCTGGGCATGCACGGTACTCTGGAGGCCAACAGCGCGATGCAAAACTGCGACGTATTGTTGGCGGTGGGTGCGCGCTTTGACGACCGCGTGATTGGTAACCCCAAACACTTTGCCCAGAATGAGCGAAAGATCATTCATATTGATATTGACCCCTCCAGCATTTCCAAGCGGGTGAAGGTTGACATCCCTATCGTAGGTGATGTGAAAGACGTGTTGACCGAGATGATCGCAATGATCAAGGAAAGCACGGTCAAGCCAGATGCGGATGCGCTGGGTGCATGGTGGGACACGATTGCAGGCTGGCGCAAGCGCGATTGCCTAAAGTATGACCACGGCAAAAATGATGTCATCAAACCCCAGTATGTTGTTGAGACACTCTGGAATATGACCAAGGACGCCGATACCTACGTCACGTCTGACGTCGGTCAGCACCAAATGTGGGCGGCCCAGTACTACCGCTTCGATGAGCCACGCCGTTGGATAAACTCGGGCGGATTGGGAACCATGGGCGTGGGCATTCCTTACGCCATGGGCATCAAACTGGCGAAACCTGACAGCGAGGTTTACTGCATTACGGGCGAGGGTTCGGTGCAAATGTGTATTCAGGAGCTCTCGACCTGCTTGCAATACAACACGCCTATCAAAATCGTTTCGCTGAACAATCGCTATCTGGGCATGGTGCGACAGTGGCAGGAAATGGAGTACGAGGGACGCTACAGCCATAGTTACATGGATGCATTGCCCAATTTTGTGAAGCTGGCGGAGGCCTATGGCCACGTTGGAATGCTGATCGAACGCGCTCAGGACGTTGAGCCCGCTTTGCGCGAAGCGCGCAAGCTGAAAGATCGCACGGTGTTCATGGATTTCAGAACCGATCCAACCGAAAACGTCTTTCCCATGGTGAAGGCTGGGAAGGGCATCACCGAGATGTTGCTGGGTTCGGAAGATCTTTAACTAACTATTGACGATTCAATTGCTTGCCAAGCCCCGGGGTTACCGCCACGGGGGGAGGGCGGTGAAAAGAGGAGTCTCAAATCATGAAACACATCATTGCAGTTTTGCTAGAAAACGAAGCGGGCGCTCTCTCCCGTGTCGTCGGCCTTTTCTCGGCGCGCGGATACAACATTGAGTCGTTGACCGTAGCGCCAACCGAAGATCCCAGCCTGTCTCGCATGACGATTCAGACGCACGGATCCGATGAAGTCATTGAGCAAATTACCAAACACCTGAATCGATTGATTGAGGTCGTCAAGGTTGTGGACCTGACCGAAGGTGCTTACACCGAGCGGGAGCTCATGATGGTCAAGGTACGCGCTGTGGGCAAAGAGCGTGAAGAAATGAAACGAATGGTGGATATTTTTCGGGGTCGTATCATCGACGTCACCGACAAGAGCTACACCATTGAGTTGACGGGTGATCAAGCCAAAAATGATGCGTTTTTGCAGGCGATTGAGCGCGGGGCTATTTTGGAAACTGTCCGTACTGGTTCCAGTGGAATCGGACGTGGCGAACGTATTTTGCGAGTTTAATTTTTTACAACGGAGAATGAAATGAAGGTTTTCTACGACAAAGACTGTGATCTCAGTCTCATCAAAGGCAAGACAGTTGCCATCATCGGTTACGGCAGCCAGGGCCATGCTCACGCTCAGAATTTGAACGACAGCGGCGTCAAAGTAGTGGTTGGTTTGCGCAAAGGTGGCGCGTCTTGGCCAAAGGTCGAGAAGGCTGGCCTGAAGGTCGCTGAAGTGGCTGAAGCTGTCAAGTCAGCTGACGTCGTCATGATTTTGTTGCCCGACGAGCAAATCGGCGCGGTTTACAAGAACGACATTGAGCCCAACATCAAGCAAGGCGCCTCCCTGGTGTTTGCTCACGGTTTCAACGTTCACTATGGTTTGGTCACACCCCGTGCCGACCTGGATGTCTGGATGGTGGCGCCGAAGGCTCCCGGCCACACGGTTCGTGGTACTTATGCCCAAGGTGGCGGTGTTCCTCACCTGATCGCGATTCATCAAGATAAATCGGGTCGCACTCGTGACTTGGCGTTGAGCTATGCCATGGCCAACGGTGGCGGCAAGGCCGGCATCATTGAAACCAACTTCCGCGAAGAAACAGAAACCGACTTGTTCGGTGAACAAGCTGTGTTGTGCGGCGGTACGGTTGAGCTGATCAAAGCGGGTTTCGAAACTCTGGTCGAAGCAGGTTACGCGCCTGAAATGGCTTACTTCGAATGCTTGCATGAGCTGAAGTTGATTGTGGACATGATTTACGAAGGCGGTATCGCCAACATGAATTACTCCATCTCCAACAATGCCGAGTACGGTGAGTATGTGACTGGACCACGTATTGTGACCAGCGCGACCAAAGACGCGATGCGCCAGTGTCTGAAGGATATTCAAACCGGCGAGTATGCTAAGAGCTTTATCTTGGAAAGCCAGGCGGGAGGCCCAACTTTGCTGAGCCGTCGTCGTTTGACATCCGAGCACCAAATCGAGCAGGTTGGCGAGAAGCTTCGCGCGATGATGCCTTGGATCGCGAAAAACAAACTGGTTGATCAAACCCGTAACTGATCTTGATCAGTTGATATAACAAAGGTCACCTCGGTGGCCTTTGTTACTATGGCGTTTGGAGAAGAACACTATGCATGGCGGGAATGACTTGGACACTACAGATACCGATGGCGTCGTTGTAAGGAAAAGACGAAAAGGCATTTATATACTGCCAAACCTGTTTACCCTGGCTGCACTTTTTGGTGGCTTTTATGCCATCGTTATGGCCATTGATGGCCGGTTTGACTTGGCCGCAGTCGGTATTTTTTGCGCCATGGTGCTGGACAGTCTGGACGGTCGGATTGCACGCATGACCAATACGCAAAGTGCGTTTGGCGAGCAAATGGACTCCTTGTCCGACATGGTCTCTTTTGGCGCGGCGCCGGCCATTATTGCTTATGTGTGGGCCTTGAAAGGTTTGGGGCGTTGGGGGTGGATTGCCGCTTTCGTCTATTGCGCCTGTGCGGCTCTTCGTTTGGCACGCTTTAATGTCAACACTAGTGTTGTTGACAAACGCTACTTTCAGGGTCTGCCATCGCCGGCTGCCGCGGCGTTGGTTGCGGGGTTTATTTGGGTGATGACCGACCTCGGTGTCGCGGGTTCGAGCGTAGCTTGGCCCATGTTTGCCTTGGCGCTGTATGCTGGTTTGACCATGGTCACGAACGTGCCTTTTTACAGTTTCAAAGACATCAACATGAAGCGCAGTGTTCCTTTTGTTGTGATTGTCTTGATCGCCCTTGGAATTGCTGTGATCAACATTGATCCCCCCATAGTGATTTGCGGCCTGTTCTTGTTGTACGGCTTCAGTGGCTATGTGATTTACGGATGGAGAAAAGCCAAAGGCATGCAGACCAGTGTGATCAGTACTTCAACAGACGAGCCAGAAGAGCGCGGACTTCATTGATTTCTTTCAAGTTCGTACCTTGGGCGAAATCGTCTGTGATACATTAATTTAATGAAATTTGTGCTGTCGCTGCGGTATTCGTCTGACGGACGGGCTTCGTAGCGCAGGCACTCAGCGTACTCAAAGCCCGTTTGCAATTGCAGCGGGCTTTTTTATGGCATTAACTTGACTGAGTTGTATTGACTCAGCTCTCTGGAGAAACGATATGTCCGACAAACTCATTATTTTTGACACCACTCTCCGTGACGGGGAGCAATCCCCTGGTGCGTCAATGACCAAAGATGAAAAGCTTCGCATTGCGCGTCAGCTTGAACGCCTGAAAGTGGATGTCATTGAAGCCGGATTTGCCGCCAGTTCTAACGGCGACTTTGAAGCGATTCGAGGCATTGCCAATGAGATCAAGGACTCGACTATTTGTTCGTTGTCTCGGGCCAATGATCGCGATATCGCGCGTGCTGCAGAGGCGTTGAAGGGGGCCAATAGCGCTCGAATTCATACGTTTATTGCTACTTCAAAGTTGCACATGGAGATGAAGCTCCGCATGACGCCAGATCAAGTGTTTGAGCAGGCCAAGCAGGCGGTGCGTTTTGCCAAAAATTTGGTCAGTGATGTTGAATTCAGCCCGGAGGACGGGTATCGCAGTGACCCCGATTTTTTGTGCCGGGTCATTGAGGCGGTGATCAATGAGGGCGCGACCACCATCAACGTACCAGACACCGTTGGTTATGCGGTTCCCGAGCTCTATGGCAATTTCATCAGGACTTTGCGAGAGCGCATTCCCAACTCAGACAAAGCAGTTTGGTCCGTGCATTGTCACAACGACTTGGGGATGGCGGTCGCCAACTCTTTGGCCGGTGTGAAGATCGGCGGCGCGCGTCAAGTCGAGTGCACCATTAATGGTTTGGGTGAGCGAGCGGGCAATTGCAGCTTGGAAGAGGTCGTGATGGCGATCAAGACTCGTCGGGACTATTTCGGTCTGGATTTGGGGATTGATACAAAGCACATTCTGGCCGCCAGTCGCATGGTGAGCCAGACCACTGGTTTTGTGGTTCAACCCAACAAAGCGGTGGTGGGCGCGAACGCGTTTGCGCATGCGTCCGGTATCCATCAGGATGGCGTGCTCAAGGCTCGTGACACCTATGAAATCATGCGCGCGGAGGACGTTGGCTGGACGGCCAATAAGATTGTTCTGGGCAAGCTCAGTGGGCGCAATGCGTTCAAGCAGCGTCTGGTCGAACTGGGTGTGCAACTCGACAGTGAGGCGGATGCCAATGCTGCGTTTGCGAAGTTCAAAGAACTGGCCGATCGAAAAAGTGATATCTTCGATGAAGATATTTTGGCCTTGGTCAGTGATGAAAGTGTGGTTCATCATGACGAAAACTATAGTTTTGTCTCCTTGTCGCAGCACAGTGAAACCGGAGAGCGCCCGCACTCCACGGTAGTCTTCACTGTGGGCGGCGTTGAAGTCACAGGTTCGTCCGATGGGAATGGCCCGGTCGATGCATCCATGAAGGCGATTGAGTCCCACGTGAAGAGTGGCGCAGAGATGGTGCTGTACTCCGTCAATGCAATCAGTGGCAATACCGAAAGCCAAGGCGAAGTGACCGTGAGGTTGCAAAACAGTGGGCGGGTCGTGAATGGTGTGGGCGCCGATCCCGATATCGTCGTCGCTTCGGCAAAGGCCTATCTCAGCGCGCTCAATAAACTTTACAGCAAAGTGGACAGAGTGGCAGCGCAAGGATAGCTGGATCGGCCTCAATGTCTTGAATATTCTTTAAGAAAGGCACGCAAGTTGTTGATATTGCGTGACTTATTTGGGTAAACTCGATATATTGAGGCAAATATTCGGAGATCAACATATGTCCCATCTAAATTTGATTTCATCTGGACGATTTCTCCGCCAGGTTGCCTTGATCACGGGCTTGTCAGTTTTCTTCTTCGCTATGACTGCGCCTGCAGCCTATGCAGCGACGAGCAAACGAGCGGTTTCCAAAACCATAAAATCGGTCAAATCCAAAGCAGCTGTCAAGCGGACAGTTCGTAAAGGCGCGGTTTCCAGCAAGCGAGTGGTTTCGAAAGAGGCCGTAACCGCACTGGCACCGTCCTCTGTTGGTCATCAAACTGGCTTGCAAAGTTCGGCAGACTTGCTGAACCTCAAATCCAGCGTTGCGCTCGTGATTGATCAAAACACAAATGAAGTCTTGTTTAGCAAGAACGACAAGGCTGTCCTGCCCATCGCGTCGCTAACCAAGCTGATGACTGGGCTGGTGATCAGTGGCGCGCATCTGCCCATGGATGAGCTGATTGAGATTACACAGGACGACGTTGATACGGAAAAAGGCAGTTCGTCTCGACTAAGAGTTGGGACTGTGTTGAGTCGGGGGGAGTTGCTTCATCTTGCGCTGATGTCTAGTGAGAATCGGGCAGCCAATGCACTTGGGCGCAGTTTTCCTGGGGGCCCGTCCGTATTCGTAAAGTTGATGAACGACAAGGCAAGATCGCTTGGCATGTTGAGTACAGCCTATGTTGAGCCAACAGGCCTGTCGAGCAAGAACCAGTCCAGCGCGCATGATTTGGTCAAATTGGTTGATGTGGCCTATGGCGACCCGATGCTCAGGGAGTTTTCGACATCTCCAGGGTATCAAGTGGCCGTGGGAAAGCGGACGCTTCAGTACAACAACACCAACCGCTTGGTCAAGAACCCATCCTGGGACATTGGTCTGCAAAAAACCGGCTACATCTCTGAGGCTGGGCGCTGCCTCGTCATGCAAACCAAGGTGGCTGGGCGCAATTTGATTATGGTTTTTCTGGATTCAGCAGGTAAGCTCAGCCGTTTGGGTGATGCCGAGCGAGTCCGGAGCTGGGTCGAATCAATCCATTAATGGATTGATTCCAGGGGATGCAGGCGGTACTCCGGCCGGGGTGCCGCCTGCATCCCCTTTGTCGTCAGGTTTTGCTATTGCCTAGCGTCAACGAGATATCGCGAGCAGTTGCTTGAAGCTTGGGCAACCAGCTGTCGTCAAGTCGACCTGCTGGGGATGAGATAGACAGGCCTGCAACCAGCTTCTCCTGATCGTCGTAAATGCCCGCTGCCATGCAGCGAACCCCGAGCTCGAGCTCTTCGTTGTCTTGCGCGAACCCGTTCAAGCGCACTTTGTTTAGTTCACGCTCCAACGATGTCAGTTGAGTCAGGCTATTTTTGGTTTGACCATTGAGGCCAGTCCGCATCGCATAGGCTCGAACCCGTTGTGGGTCGTCCGCAGCAAGAAATAGCTTGCCGACTGATGTGAGGTGGAGGGGGGCTCGGCCACCGATGGCTCGAACGACTTGCATTCCCGAACGCTCGCTGTAGGCCCGTTCGATGTACACAATTTCGTCACCTTGTCGCAAGCTTAAATTTACCGGCTGCTGAATGAGTTTGTGTAGATCACGCATGGGGATCAAGGCGGCGTCTCTCACATTCAGACGTGTTTTGACCAGATTCCCCAGTTCTAGCAAACGCATGCCAAGTCGATAAGTGCCAGGGTGCGGCCGGTCCACGAACCGGCCTGTCGCCAAGTCGTTCAATATGCGATGAGCCGTTGACGGATGGAGTCCCGTTTTTTCACTGATCTCCTTGAGGGAAATAGCTTCTTCGCGGGAAGCTAAAACATCCATCAAGGTGAACATGCGCTCAATCACTTGTACTGTGGGTGTTGCAGGGACGCTGGCATCAATTTGACGCATGGATATTCCTAGTCTTGCTAAGTTGGTATTTTATCTTATGAAATTTAAGAGGATGCGGCGGTGTCGGCACAATGAAAAACGCCTCTCACCTCGGCAAGCGAGGTGAGAGGCGTTATTTTCTAACGTTGACGGTGTTTACAGACTGTCTGTGAAACTGCGCAACTTGTCCGAGCGGGAAGGGTGCTTGAGCTTACGCAAGGCCTTGGCTTCAATTTGGCGAATACGTTCGCGAGTGACGTCAAACTGCTTGCCCACTTCTTCCAGCGTGTGATCACTGGTCATTTCAATGCCAAACCGCATGCGCAGCACCTTGGCTTCGCGAGGGGTCAGACTGTCCAGAATGTCTTTGACAACGTCGCGCAGGCCAGCCTGCATGGCTGCTTCCATCGGAGCGGTATTGGCACCGTCCTCAATAAAGTCGCCCAGATGGCTGTCGTCATCGTCGCCAATCGGAGTTTCCATGGAGATTGGCTCCTTGGCGATCTTCATGATCTTGCGAATCTTGTCTTCCGGGATTTCCATGCGTTCTGCAAGAACACTGGCGTCGGGCTCAAAGCCAAATTCCTGCAGGTGTTGACGGCTGATTCGATTCATCTTGTTGATGGTTTCGATCATGTGCACCGGAATTCGAATAGTGCGGGCCTGATCCGCAATGGAACGGGTAATGGCCTGGCGAATCCACCATGTGGCATAGGTTGAGAACTTGTAGCCACGACGATATTCAAACTTGTCGACTGCTTTCATCAAACCAATGTTGCCTTCCTGGATCAAGTCCAGGAATTGCAGACCGCGGTTGGTGTATTTTTTGGCAATCGAAATCACGAGGCGCAAGTTCGCTTCGATCATTTCCTTCTTGGCGGCACGCGACGCATACTCACCTGCGTTCATCCGCTTGTTGATGTCTTTGAGTTGATCCAAAGGCACCACCACACTGGCTTGCAAATCAGCAAGCCTCTGCTGCAAATCCTGCACTGGCGGGATGTTGCGCTCCATGATCACGCTCCAGGGCTTGCCAGCGGCTGCCTGCTTCTCCACCCACTGCTGGTTTAGCAATTGGGAGGCGACTTTGTTGCCGTTTTTATCGCGACCACTGAATTCAGCGATGAAGTTTTCCTGCGAATACCCACACTTGTCCACAATGATGCGACGCAGCTCACGCTCTTTTTTGCGAACGTCGTCCACTTGCCCGCGAACCATGTCGCACAACTTCTCGATCGACTTTGCTGTGAAGCGGATGGACATCAACTCTTCGGACAAAGACTTCTGTGTCTTGAGGTAAGCCGGCGTTCCGTAACCTTCTTTATCGTAGAGCTTATGAATTTTTTCGAACAATTCACGCATGGTGTCGAAGCGAACCAGCGCATCACGCTTGAGTTCTTCGAGCTTTTTCGTCAACGCTTTGGAGCCACCTTTGCCGTCGTCGTCGTCTTCTTCGTCAAATTCGTCAAAGTCTTCTTCTGCAACGTAATCGTCCGCTTCATTGGGATTCGTAAAACCATCAACGATGGTCGTGATGACCACTTTGTTTTCGCGAATTTCTTCGCCAAGTTTCAGAATTTCGGCAATCGTGGCGGGTGAACCGGAGATTGCCTCCATCATGTCCATTAAGCCGCCTTCAATGCGCTTGGCGATCTCAATCTCGCCTTCACGGGTCAAAAGTTCGACCGTTCCCATTTCCCGCATGTACATGCGGACAGGGTCAGTGGTCCGTCCGAATTCGCTGTCGACGGTGGACAGCGCTGCTTCGGCTTCCTCTTCCGCTTCTTCTTCTGTCGAAGCGGTGGGGCCCGTGTTGTTCAGCAGCAGAGTTTCCGCATCAGGTGTTTGCTCGTATACGGCAACCCCCAAATCGTTCAGCATGGAGACAACTACTTCCAGCGTCTCGGCATCCACCAATTTGTCGGGCAGGTGATCGGAAATTTCGCCGTGCGTCAGATAGCCACGTGTCTTGCCCAGCTTGAGCAAAGCTTTCAGATGGGCGCGGCGCTTGAGCATTTCCTCTTCGGTGAGGATGGTTTCGTCAAGGCCGAACTCTTTCATCAAGGCGCGTTCTTTCGCCTTGCTGATCTTCATGCGCAGGGGCTTGACCTTTTCAACGGTGGCAGTCGTTTCGACTTCCGGTTCACCTTCCAAGTCAGATTCAATGTCCGACATATCGGCATCGTCTCCACCATCAGAGTCTGATTTTGCTTTTGGTTTACGACCCCGCTTCGCGCCGGGGGTCGCTTTGGCTGGAGTGGTTGCCTCAGCGGCTGCCGCTTTGGGTGGACGTCCTGGTTTTTTCTTGACCGGCTGTGCAGCCTTTAAAAGCGCATCGGCCGCTTCTTGCAATTGCTGGGCTGTCAGTTTCACGGAAGTCTTTAATGCTGTCACGGGTTTCACTCTCGGTTCAGGTTTCTTTGTAGCCTCTTTGGCTGCAGCCTTGGGCGCCACTTTTGACGGCATTGGCTTGGTGGTTGACTTGGCAACCACCTTGGCAGCGGGTTTTGCGACAGACTGAACAGGCTTCTTGGACTTTTGAACAGGCATGTATATCCCTCAGAACTCAAAAACAAATTGGATGAACAGACGCCGCAAAAGGCCGGCGCAGTTTTGGTGACAAAGGAATAATCCTCAGTGGCAAGATGTTAGGGCGAACATTTGGGATGCAGTCCTTGCGGTTAGGGGGCCGGTCGTGAACAGTGTCATCGCTTGGCCTAGTCCGGAGGTGCTGCTGTCGCTCTTGCCTAAAACAGCTTTATATTCTACCTTGAACTTGCATTTGACGCAAATATTGTGTATATGCTGGCAGTCAAGCTCAATCCTGCTGATCAGGGAGTGCCTGTAACAAGAGTCGACGATCCCGGAGCTCGCGGTAGCGGGCAAGTGCAGACGGATCTGCCTTTGAGGCTTCGATCGCTTCGGTTTCTTGCCGCTTAAGCTGCTCAACAAGCATTCGGTTTAGCAGATTTCGAAGCTCTAGCTGGGCGTCACCTGCTTCTTCTTGGGTCACTGACTCGTGGTCAGACATCACGCGCAAAGCCAGTTCTTCACTCTCGTGTCCGGCCAGGCCTTCACGAAGTGCAACCCAGGGCTGTGGGCCATGTTCGAGCATGTCAGCCTCCAGCCACATAAACAGCGGTCCATGCGGGGCGGGGAGTTCGCTCAGCATCGAGTGGTCTTCTGCAGAAAGAAGATCAAGGCCTGCCATGTCACCCAGAAGAATTCTGGCCGCATGGTCTGCGCGACTGGCCGGCCGAGCGCCAGTGCCAAGGCGGGATTGAATTTCTGATTTTTTACGTGTTTTCTGGCTGTAGCCGCCTGAATCACTGCGGAAGTCACTATTCTTTTTATAGCGAGTCGATGCCTCAAACTTTTGACCCGGGGGGGGCGGATGCCAAATCTCGGTCAGTTCGCGACTGGAGAGCTGGACCAAATCCGCGATCTCTCCCAGAAGCTGCAGCTTCAGGGCGCCATCTGGCAACTGGCCCCAAAGCGGTTTGGCGTTGCTGGCAAAGTGGGCGCGGCCCTCTGCGGTGTGCAAATCGCAATTCTCCCGGGCCGCATCGATCAAAAATCGACTGAGCGGAACGGCTTCGGTGATGTAGCGGGCAAAGGCGTCTTTGCCGAACTCACGGATGAAGCTGTCCGGGTCGTGCTCAGCCGGCAGGAATAGGAACTTGACACTGCGTGTGTCGCTGGCAAAGGGCAGGGCTCCATCCAGGGCTTTGCGTGCCGCACGTCGTCCTGCACCGTCACCGTCGAAGCTGAAGACGACGGCGTCGGTGAAACGGAAAAGCTTTTGAAGGTGATCGGCCGTGCACGCAGTGCCCAGCGTGGCCACCGCATTGGAAAACCCCAGTTGCGCCAAGGCCACCACGTCCATGTACCCCTCGGTGACCAGGGCATATCCTTCGTCGCGCAGGGCATTTCGTGCCTCAAAAAGGCCGTAAAGCTCACGCCCTTTGCTGAATACCGGAGTTTCGGGGGAGTTCAGGTATTTGGGTTTTTCGTCGCCCAACACCCGGCCACCAAAGCCAATGCATTCGCCTTTGATGTTGCGGATCGGGAACATGACGCGATCTCGAAATCGGTCGTATCGCTTTTCATCGCCGCCATCTTCAACGTTCAGAATGACCAACCCGCTTTCGACCAGCAGTGGGTCGTCGTAGCTTGGGAAAATACTCGCCAGACTCCGCCAGCCTTCCGGTGCGTAGCCCAGGCCAAACTGTTTGGCTACCTGGCCGGAAAGCCCTCGACCCTTAAGATAGTCAATAGCTTTCGATGACTCCTTCAACCCCCGCTTGTAAGCGTCACAGGCTTTCTCAAGCACATCATTGAGCGTGTGCTGCTTTTGTCGTTGCTCGGCGGCGCGGGCGCGGTCCTGAGGACTCGCGTCTTCTTCGGGTACTTGCAAGCCATATTGCTGCGCCAAGTCGGTCACGGCCTCGACAAAGCTCATGCCGGCGTGATCCATCAAAAAACTAATCGCATTGCCGTTCTTCCCACAACCAAAGCAGTGATAAAACTGCTTGGTAGGGCTGACTGAGAAAGAGGGCGACTTTTCTCCGTGAAAAGGACACAGCCCCATGAAGTTGGCGCCGCCTTTTTTGAGCTGCACATAGCGGCCCACGATTTCAACGACGTCGGTTCGCGCGATGAGTTCTTGAATAAAAGTCTGAGGAATGGTCACGGACGGTATTGTGTCCTAGCCTTAGTCACCCATCACAATGCCTTCGCGACGAGGGTCAGCGCCGCCCAGCCAGAGTGCTTGACCATGAGCGACGCCCCGGGTGATCGCTTGCAGGCCACTCGTCATATTGATTTCACGAACCTCGTGACCGCGAGCCTTGAGTGCATCGATGGTCGCGGCCGGAAAGCGTTTTTCCTCCAGCAGCGTCGGCCCGTTAAGCGACGCAAAATTAGGCAGGTTGATGGCTTCTTGTGGCAGTAGGCCCCAATTGAGGATGCCATAAGCTGCTTTTGCCGTGTAGTGAATGATCAGGGCGCCGCCAGGGCTGCCTCCACTCATGACAAGTGCACCAGTGGTTTTGTCAAAGACCAGAGTGGGCGACATAGAGGAGCGTGGACGCTTGCCGGGTTGCACACGATTGGCAATAGGGATTCCGGCGCCGTCAGTGGGTGCAAAGCTGAAGTCGGTCAACTCATTGTTCAGCAGAAAACCACCGCTAAGGCTCGGTGTCACATTCACCATTTGGCGCGAGCCAAATCCATCTTCGATGGTGGTGGTCATGGCGATCGCATTGCCGTTGGCGTCCACGATGGAAATGTGAGACGTGCCATATTCCGGCTGCGAGGGCATGGGGGCGTAAGCGCTCCTGACCGAGCCGGGCGTTCCTGGCTTTGCGGTTTTCATGGTCATCGAACCCGGGGTGGGATCAATGAGTCGTGCACGTTCGGCCAAGTAGGCAGGGTCCAACAGGCTCATCCATGACCCTGCCGGCGGCGAGACAAAGTCTGGGTCCGCGACGTATTGCGCTCTGTCTGCAAACGCCAGTCGTGACGATTCGGTGTAGAGGTGAAGCCAATCCGCCGAGGGCAAGCCTTTGTCAAGCGGCAAAGTGGCCGCGTTGGTTTGATTCAGAACACCGAGAATCTGACCAATCGCGATTGCCCCTGAGCTGGGCGGTGGGAACCCACATAGTTGGTAAGCCCTTGCGTTGGCCAAATAATCATGGCACAGTGGTTCACGCTTCTTGGCCTGGTAACTGGCCAAGTCTTGCATACTGAGTTTTCCGGGATTTGTCGGATGTCGTTGGACCTTGTTGACAATGGCCTGCGCCACATCGCCCTCCAGCAGGGCTGACGCGCCTTCAGCTGCAATTCGCTTCAATACTGCGACCAGAGCGGGGTTTTTTAGCAGAGTCCCTACCTTGCGAGCCGATCCATCTTCGTTGTAAAAATAGGCTGCTGCCACAGGGTCTTTTTTGAGGTGTTGCTCAGCGTTCAACTGGGCATGAAGGCGCTCACTGACCTTGAAGCCGCCCTCGGACAACGCAATAGCAGGTTGAATCAATTGGGACCACGGTAGGTTTCCGTGTTGCTTGTGCACCAGTTCGAGCATGCGCACCGTGCCTGGCACGCCCACGGATCGGCCCCCGACCACAGCGTTGATGAATGGCATCGGTTTTCCGTCGTCGCCCAGAAAGAGGGTCTCTGAAGCGGCGAGGGGGGCGGTCTCCCGCCCGTCGTAGGCTTCGATACGTTTGCCGTCAAAGTGCATTAAAAAAGCGCCGCCGCCAATGCCACTGCTTTGAGGCTCCACTAAGGCCAGCACCATTTGCACGGCAATGGCCGCATCAGTAGCCGTGCCGCCTGCTTTCAGTACTTGGTATCCCGCGTCGGTTGCTAGCGGGTTGGCCGCGGCAACCGCAAACTTGCGGGTCGCCCATCCAGGCTTCTCTGTGTAGCCGGACGCACCCTCTGGTTGCTCGGGAACGTTGTAGTTGAACACCTGTGAGCTGGCGCAACCAGTCAGAACTGCGGCGATTGCAATCGCGCTTAGAGTGAGTTTCATGGGGCCCCCGTGGTTTGACCGCCCATCTTAAGCCTGACGATGTGGACTCGCAAACCGCCGGGCCCACGCGCCAGAGCTTCCCGCAGATCGATTTATCGGGGAGCCAGGCGTATGGCGCCATCAAGGCGAATCACTTCGCCGTTCAGCATATCGTTCTCAAAAATATGCAAGGCCAACTTGGCATAGTCTTTGGGAGTACCCAAGCGAGAGGGGAAGGGGACGCTGGCAGCCAGCGAGTCTTGAACCTCTTGAGGCATGCCAAACATCATGGGCGTGCCAAAAATGCCGGGGGCAATCGTCATATTGCGAATACCGTTGCGGGCCAGATCCCGGGCGATTGGAAGTGTCATTCCCACGATGCCACCTTTGGACGCGCTGTAGGCAGCCTGTCCCATTTGCCCGTCGTAGGCAGCAACTGATGCTGTCGAGATCATGACACCACGCTCTCCGGTGGCCTCAGGCTCGTTTTTGCACATGGCTTCGGCAGCGAGGCGAATCATGTTAAAAGTGCCAATCAAGTTCACGGTGATGCACATGTTAAATGCCGCCAAGCCATGTGCCCCATTTTTACCGACAGTTTTTTCGGCTGGGGCGATGCCCGCGCAGTTCACCAATCCCATTAATTTGCCCATGGAGGTCGCGGCGGCGATGACCGCCACTCCGTCGGTCTCATTGCTGACGTCACACTTCACAAACGCACCGCCAATGTCTTTGGCAACAGACTCCCCCTTTTCTGCTTGCATATCTGCAATGACGACTTTGGCTCCCCCAGCCGCAAGGAGTCGGGCTGTGCCTTCGCCCAGACCAGAAGCGCCGCCTGTCACGATAAAAACTTTGCCTGCGATTTCCATGATGTGTCCTTGATGAGGTGGTTGACGTTAACGTAAACGTCAATTATGGCTTCAATATTATTTGAATTTTTAAGGTGGGGAAAAGAAGGCTGTTTTTCGGGCTATACTCTCGGTCTCGAATAAGCAAACAGGCGCGTAGCTCAGCTGGTTAGAGCACCACCTTGACATGGTGGGGGTCGTTGGTTCGAGTCCAATCGCGCCTACCAAATTTGGTAGTTAAAAAGTCCCACTTCTCCTCTGAAGTGGGATTTTTTTTGTCTTATCGCTTCTCAAATGGGGCAGTAAATGGGGCAGTGCCAAAATTAGCCCTCAAAACACCGTTGACAGCCGCCTCAGCCTTCGCCGCCTGGATCCTAGACAGCATTTCATTCAGATCGTCAAAAATGGGCTTGTAATGTCGTGCACCGTCCATTTCTTTCATATCGCTGAATTCAATCACCTGCTGGCGGTACCCTACGATAAGTGCCTCGCACCGTGCCACGCGAAGCATCGAAACGTCTGGTCTGATTCTTGAAAAAACAGCGCGACGAGCAAGCTCTCCCTGAATTTCGGATAGCAAAAGAAATCTCTTGTATGCCCTTGCCGCGCGCCGCATTGATAAAATTGAGTCCCTGTACCTATCCTGTGTGTTCATGCCTATGACTCCTTTTTTGTTTGAGCAATTGAAGATTCTTGAAGAGGAGCTGTGGCAGCTGCCAGCAATGCAATTTGTGCCAAGTCCCGTTTTCCGCTGATCCACTTTGCATAGGTCTCGAAAAACATCTTGACCGAGTGACCCAGCTGGCCGGCCATAAACGCGGGGTCCACGCCCACCATCAGCGCGGCCGTGGCACAGGTTGCGCGGGTGCAATATTGCCGGTGATACCTGATTCCGCAGCGCAGCAGAGATGGTTTCCAATACGTGTCCCGCTGGCTTCGGTCGTCGTGCCATGGTGCATTGAGCACCGGGTGCTCAAAGATGTCTCCGCGCTTCATTTTTGTGTAGGGCTTCATTACTGCCAGGGCTTCAAGGGCCTGCGGCGTCAGCCTCACGTCGCGCTCAGTGTGGGTTTTTGTGCCCTCAATTTCCGTACCCTTAAATGTCCTGGTTCTCTTTACGTGTGCTGTACTGTGGTGCTCATCGATGTCCTCCCAGCGCAGAGCGATGGCCTCTTCAATTCGCATCCCAGTGGCAAACATCCACTGAAAATAGGCAGCCACCCTGGGGTCGTACCACTTTCGCATGTCGGCCAGCACCATGTCGCGCTCCTCAAGGCTCAGCGGGTCCGGCTTTTTCTTCGTCACTTTCGAATTCTTGATGCCATTCATAGGGTTCATCATCGACCTGGCGCCCGGGTACTCCAGCGCGAAAAGCGCCCTGAGTGGAATCAGGTAATTATTGAGAAGCTTTGGGCCGGCCCAGGGGTGCTCACCCAGGTTTTCGGCGATCGTGGCATAGGTAATGTCCGCCACTGGCGTGGACTCGCCGAACATCGGCTTCCAGACATTCTCGATCGCGTTTTTGTACTGGCTTATCGTCGCCGGGCCCTTCATCGAAATCGTTTTTAGTGTCGATGCCGCCGCATCCGAAAACGTGCGAATGCAGGCCTTTTTCTCGGCTTCGATTTCACGAGCTCGTTTGGAGTCCGGGAACTCGGCGGCGTAGTCGAATACGCCCCGGGCGATGTCGCGTTCCAGTTTGCGAAGTCGGGTGCCGACGGCGGAGATGTTGGCCGCGGTGGGGGAGATGCCGACGGATTCGCGGTGGCGTTTACCGCCAAGAAAGAAGGTGACGCGTAGGTGTGCACCGTGCAAGGTGACGCCTTTCGGCATTGTTTGAGCTGTCATTTAAGACTCCGAAATATGGTGGTTGGCCAGGGCTGAGCCCTATATATTTCAGCATCCGGGTTGTCCGGTTAGCTCGTGTTTTTGGCTATTTATTCAGCCACTTGTCGTACCCGTCGAGGTCAATATGTATGCGCCCATCGGGGCTTTTTCTGTACTCGTGGCCTTGGCGCCAGACCTTGTCTGCAATCTTGCGCTCTACAGCTTTTGGCGTGTAGCCTGACATTTCGCAGAATTTGCATATCAACACAAATCTCATTTATCACCCCCGAAAATCATGATTCCATGCTCTCGGCACGCACCACTTCGATGCCCTCGTTTTTCTCTAGAAGATCGCAGGCGCGCTGCAGCAGCAGGTCGACAGCCAGGTAAGCCGGGCCGGCGACCAGGGAGCGCACGCGCTCCATGGTGCGCTTGCGGATGCGCAGCGCTTCGAGCTTGCGCGAGGGCTCCTTTTTGCCATCTGGACCCTCTACCATTGATCCTGTCAGCGTCCCGCGACCAAGGATAATTACGCGTGGAGTGCTTCCATCTTCCGCAATGGGAAGGTCGATGGTTTTCTGACGCGTAGCTGGTTTTTTGGCGGTGGTCATGAGTGATTTCCTGTGATGAAGTGTGCTTATGATAGCTTGAATCATCGCAAAATGTCAAACTGTTTCTCGAAACATCTTTGAGCTGTTGCATTAGCGCACCTCCGCCCAATTTTTCCCCATCTTCACATCCACTGTGCAGGGGATGCCCCACTGACCAAGATAGTGATTAGCAGCGCGTAGCATGGCGCTGTGTGCTAGATCCGCGACGGCCCTTATACCTTCGTCAAGCACTTCAAACACCATGGAGTCATGCACCACCATGCAAAGTGACTTTGCAGCAGCGTCGGGCAGCCCTGCAATCGCACGCATCAGAATGTCGGCGCCAGTGCCCTGCGAGCGGTAATTCATCAATCTGTCGTCCGTGGCCACAACGGGGCGCCCGCCAAGGGTCGCAGACTCGAGGATTTCAACATCTCGCACCTCAAACCCCGACTCGTAGCGATTCTCAATCATCATTTTCACGGGGTCATCCTGCTCACTAAGCGCCAGCTCCAGTTCGATGTAGAAAGAAACCTCGGGGAATTGCTCGAACCAGGCTTCGTGGGCCTCTTGTGCATCTTCTTCAGACCACACCACACCATCCACAAGGCCCTTTTTGTGTAGGCCTTTGGCGCTCATGCGGTAAATCAAGCCAAAATTCATGACTTTTGCAGCGGGGCGCAGGTGTCCCAGCGACTCTTTGATAGCACCGACTGGCTGAGCCAGCATGTAAGCCTGGCGAGTCATGTGGGCGGGGATCTCCAGTTCAGCGGCTCGGATGGCCATGCCCACGGAGGTGTAGTCGTGCGGGCACAGGCCACTTTGAAGCAGCTTTACAAGCGGCATGCCTGCGCGCAGGGCGCGCTGGTACCAGTATGCAAGCACATGTTCTCTCGCAGACCAGCGGTTCGGCTTTTGAATATCTACTGCGCCAGACCCAAAGACCAGAGCCTCACGCACCCATGCTGGCCCGGTGTTACCCGACAGGATGTCCAGTGCGGTATTCATGGCCTGGGCGCACAGGGCCGCCGTAATTCGGATTTCTATCGCGCCAAAGTCCAGCTCCAACAGTGTGCACCCCTCGCGAGCCTCAATCAGACTTTTCAGCGATTTCTCCATGCCCTGTGCATTCACAGCCTTGCAGCCTGTGCGACCAGTTACAGCGCGGATGGACGTAAGTGGGTGGATCCGGCGGCCATTGGGTCCCGTGCGAGAGTGCATGCGCATGTCTGCAGATCCACTGTATGACCGCTTGCATGACTCCAGTGCGGCCCAGGCAACCAGACCGGGTGTTTGACCGTTGCCAGATCGCATGATGTGCTCGTGCCCTATTTTTGGCAGGCCGTCGGTGTCACACGGCAGCCCAGCGCCCATGGACGCGGCGTGCGCGCCAATGGCCATGCGTATTTCGCTGCTGGCGTGGTTTGAGACGCTGGCCAGGTGATCTGCCAGATGGGCCACTTCCGGTACGCAATCAATCAGGTCCTGTGCCAGGCCTGGCATAGCGCCCATGGCTGTGCGCTCCGTGTCATCTGCAGCAGCTGCGGACAGCGGCATGCCAGTAGCGTGCATTCGTGCCAGTCGGATTGTGGCCGGCTGATACCCATCGAAAAACTCTGAAGCGCCCGGACGAATGCGAATGCTTTGCACTGATTTATCAAAAGCTGAATGACCTGTTACAGATGAAAACACCTGTTTTAGCACCGACACGCGCGACTCAAGAGCGTCTGCGTGGTCCTGGCCCAAGTACCCCAGCGACCACTCACGACCCGACTTAAATGCAGCGCTCGGGGGCGTGATCCATGCGCATGCCGCCACAAGCTTTTGGATCGAGCAGGGGTGGCCCTTTGATTTTAGAGCCGCGGCATGCTCATCGCTTTCAATTGCCTTGATATTGATGCCGTACGTCCTAAGCGGATAAAGCACTCGAGTCACCACGGCAAGATCGTAAATATCACCCGGCATAGGCATGCCGGTGGCGGCCAGGTAGCCCAGGTACTCAGACGACTCCGCAATAACGACGGGCCGGGTAGCGATTGCGGCATGCAGCACCATGAGCTCCGCGGGGCTGCACAGATCGGCGTCGATATTTCCGATGCCGTGAATGCAGATCGCACGAATCCGAGATTTTGTGTTGATACCACACTTATTTCGGCGCCGATACTCTGCAGCGGTTTCGCCAGATGACAAAACGGCCGCGTTACCTAGGGCCATTGGCGGTGTCGCTATGCTCGGTGCCGTTGTAGCAACAGCAATGAACAGCGCATCGGCTGAAAGGATAGCGCTTACAATCTCAAAGCTAGATTTTTCGAACGAAAGCTTGACAGGGTCGGTTATTTGATACATAATAGTGTCTGACTCGATTGGGTGGTTGGGTCTGCTTGATGCTTCACCTGTAAAGGCCCCGACTAATACTCGGGGCCTTTTCCTTTATGGGTACGAAATCTCGTCAGCCGGGAGCTTGTCAACCGCTTCACACAGGTCACGCATGCACTTGATCAGGTGATTGCGGCCGCTTTTAGTGGCGCAAATGACAGGCTCGGGTGTGTCGGCGTTTATGTCATCAGCCAGGTCATTCGCAGCTGTAATTAGCCATGCTTTTGCAGCTTGCGAGCAGCTGATCTTTTGGGCACTGACAAAGCACATCACGTCTACAGGGCATGACATATCGCACACCGACAAATATCCGCCGTCCAGAGGTTCGGCAAGGCTTGTTCCGTGGGCTTCCATTGCGCCAGCAAGTGCGGATTCCGCTCGCATTACCAGGATCTGCTCGTGTGTGGCTCCATTGCAAATTAGTTGTTGCTCAACTGTTTCTTCTTGATGCTTGCTCATATTATCTTTCTGTGATTTAAAATAGCCTTGCTTTATTTTCTAAGGCTTTTGTTTGCTTGTTCGTCCGGCGGTAAACCATTTGTTTTCCCGATTATTTGATTTGACCATGCCTAAAACTGCCTGTGTTGTTAGCTATGGTTTCGTATATATTCACTAAACCATTGTGATTAAATAAAGTTGTAACAATATGTATGCAATTGATTAATGCTCGCCATTTATCAATAAAAAAGGCGGGCGAATTGCTCGCCCGCCGTCACAAAACAACCGGAGATCGGCTTTTAATGCGTGTTTGCGCTACTGTCGTAGACGCGATCGATGTCGTCTGTCGCCGTGCGGCGGCGTGTCACAACGATGGGCTCTGGGAAAAGGTCGATCATTTTGTCGATGCACGAGATTTCCAGCGGTCGGACCTTTTTCCCGCCAATGGTCATTGGATCTGACAATTTTTTGCCGCATGTGGGGACGTGTGTTTGGTACATGTCGCCAATTGCCTGCCCCGACCATTTGCTGCTTGCGTAAGTGCGCGTGAGCTCCTCATTTCGTGGGTCTACATACAGTGCAGGGTGTCCATCGGTGTCAGCTGTAATCCGCATGCCCAGGCGACCAAGAGCCTGGGCATACGGCTGTACACGCGTACCGCACTCCGAAAATGCCTGTATTGCCATTTCACGCACGCTCAGGCGACACATCCGCCCGGCGATGTCCGTGGCCACCACGAGATCGAGCAGCCATTCCAGCGGCGTAGAGTCAGTACGACCCGTTATGCGTTCCCGCTGTGAGTCGATGTCGAGTGTGGACATGTATCCGATTAAAGCGGCTTCGGTTGGCTCGGAGTCGTTTGTGGCAACGAAACCGGCAGCCACGACGGTGCCGAGGGTGTCAATGCAGCGCTGAGATACGTCACCAATCAGGGGGTGGACGATGTCGAGGGTGCGGCGAAAACGTGCAAAGTTGTGAAGCATGCGTGACACAAATAACGATCCGTACTCTGCCGCCATTTCGGGGTCGGACTTGATCATCGGGTGCGACGTGGCCATGCCATCTCGTGGGTGCATGAAAAGGCGAATGAACCGCGACTTTTCCGCGTCTTCCATGGCCGGTGGGTTGATAGCGCACAGGGCGGTCATGGTCCTGATGGTGAACTCATCCACCCCGCCGCCATTTGAGCGGCCTTTTGTGGCCCGCCCGCCGGCGTACGAGGAGCGGATGTAGTCCATGAGCGATGACATGCGGTTTGGGTCTCGCGCAGTGGCCTCCGCTTCGTCAATTAGCGTGACCAGCGATGAGCCGGCAAGGCTTTTACGCAGTCCGGCTTCAGTCAGCACGGTGCCCTCGAATTTGTCCAGCGCCAGGCGGCCCAGCATAGTGCGCATGAAATTCAAAACCTCCGACTTGCCAGAGCCAAGTTTGCCAGTCACATACAGCATTGGGCGGTGCTCCAGGCCGCCGCAGTACACGGCGGCCGCCAGCCATGCCAGGGCCATGCCCGCGTCGCGGTCGTCAATCCATGAAAATGTTGCCAGTGCTTTTGCAATCTCTTGCACCTGCTGCGTTGTGGCCTGGGCGTCCCCTGGGGTCACACCAAGGTCTCGGTCCGTCATGAATACTTTTCCGCTGATAGTGTCTACGCGCTCCATTGCAACGCCTTCCGAATTCCACACGCCAGATGCGCTGTTAATTACAATTGTGTTTCGGTCGCCGACGAGGGGCCACACGCCGGAAGCCACTTTACGGGTCTCGTCCCAGTAGCCTGCGGCTGTGCACGCAGCATCCAGGTCCATCCCCGCCTGCAGGCTGTCAAAGCCAACCACCTTTCCTTCCTTGTCCTTCTTTGGGTAAGCCGCACGGGCATAGTCACCGCCCAGGGCGTGGATAAGGATGGACGGGTTTGTCAGGTCAGATGATTTGACGGAGATGATCGCCCGCTTTTGTATTGAGTAAACAATTGACTGGCCTGAGCCTGATTGCTGGTCGATTTTGATTCCCAGCGGGATTATTCCGCCCGTTGCCATTGCCTCGGCCCTGTAGCGCGCAGCGTAAAAGGCCTTGCGCAGGTGGGCGGTTATGGAGTCCATACCTACTGCACCTTCTTTTGCAATCCAATCGTCGATGCCCAATTTTTCGACCTTGTCGGACTCTTCTTTTGTCGGTCGGCCCTTCTTTTTCTGAGTGCCAGGCACTTCAACGTAGGCGCATGGGATCTTGAACTGCTCGGCGATGGAGTCACGCAGGGCCATCATGGCGTTGCGCACCTGACTGTTGCTTGAGGCGTCTGAGTCAGCTACAACAACAACACCACTGGCCCGGGCGATGACTGCAGCGAGGTGTGGGTGGAGTGGGGTGGATTTTGTGGCTGGCTCGCTTTTGTCGCGGGCGGGGTCACGAAACATCGTCACGCCTGGCAGGCCCACGGATGGGATGCCCAGGTTCTGCTCGACGCTCAGCGCCTTCAGCTCGCCCTCGGTGATCAGTATGAAGTCGCCACCAAACATGGGGCGGTCTCCCATGACGCAGTGGGAAATTTCGTTGCGCAGCAGCGGTGGCAGGTATACGGACGCAAAGCCAGCGCCGCCGCGTGATTGGTACTTTGGTGTGCCATCGTCCATACGCACGCGGCAGTAGTCCGCGCCGTCGTCAGCTTGGACAGGCTGACCGTCCGCCCCAATGTAGGGGATCAGCATGCCGCCCGTTTGCGCGTTGGCCAGGCCGAGTATCGATGCCACTTCCGGTGGCGTGGCTGAGCTGATTCCAGCCGCTTGTGCTGCTGCATGGGAGATTGCGCGTGCGCCTAGTGATGTGATGTGGTTAGAGAAAAGCATTGTTGACTTTCGAGGTGGTTGATATGCCGACGTTTATGCGCCGGAGCTTGATGCTGAGCCAATTATGTGGCGTATTTACAACCTTGTCAAGCTTAAGATAGCCTCCATAATTACCTAAAACATTAAAAGAATCTTGAAGACTTATGGATGTTCCAGTATTTATGCCTGGAGGACCGCATTTGGACTTCGACGGGAACGCTCGAGACCCGCATGGATAGGGGGTTTCCAGCTCTTTTGGATACAAGAAAACACCGCGTTCCCGTCTGTTCCCGTAATGTTCCGCTGTCGGGAACGCTTAAGACCCGCATGGATAGGGGGTTTCCAGCACTTTAAGATACATGGAACATTTTTAAACCGCTATATAGGGTGGAGAAACATTTAATTAATAAATAAATGATCTCCATAGGGGGCTATTTTTCCGTTCCCGTGGAACTCTTGTATCCGCAACTGCCTGAAAACGCGCATGCATAGGCTATCTCATGGCGTTCAAAAAACGGTAACATTAATGGAACACGAAAGAACAATGTTCTACAGGTACGCATGTAAACAGGATAAGTAGATATCTTGCATTATCTTTGAGATATATCATGACACAGTGTCACCGACCGGCGTTTAGGCTCCATTCTGTGACCGGCGTAATGGGTCCATTTTGTGATCGCCGTATAGGATCCATTTCATAGTCGGCGTATTGGAGCCACTGACAGGGCGTTGAAACAACATCCCGAGACCCTGTGTCGCTGGGACCAAGGCGTTCTAGGATGCTGCGTAAGTTATGCGCACTGGCGCTTGAGAACCAATCAACTTAGCCACGTAAATCCTCTTTCGCGGTGTCAATTGAGAATTCTCAACCATCTCAGCTGGTTCACACGGCGGGGACCCGGCATTGGCTCGAAGGTAAAAAGGGGACATCTCACAGTACGCAAGCCAAAAATAATGGAAAATTAACTACCCATGTTTCTAAAAAGGCAGCCCGAAGATGAGTGCCAATTCGCTATGTCAATTTCGCAATGCCATGCCGCAAGACGTAGAAGCTGCGGTGCCGCTGATTTACAGCGCGGGGTCGCAGGCCATTGACTATTGTTTTTCAAGCCTTGGAAAAACCAGTCGCGATTATTTGCGCTTTGCCTTCAATGATGGCAAGGGCTTCTTGGGTTACCAAAATCACATGGTGGCATTGATCGACGGGCATGTCGTGGGGATTGCCGCTTTTTATAACTTCTCAAGCTATGTGCGGCTGACACTTGAGCATCTTTGGCAATTGTGGCGTTTCTATCCTGCCTTGAATTTTGCGGGTTTGGTCACCCGTGGCATCCACTTGAAATCGATCATGCCCCCACCTGGGCAAAAGATGCACTATGTGGCGAATTTTGGGGTCAGCCAAGATTTTCGAGGCATGGGCGTTGGCAGCAAGCTGCTTGATCATCATTGTGGCTTGGCCTTGGCACTGGGGCGAACCCACTATGTGCTTGATGTTTCAGTGGAAAATCCCCGAGCCCAAGCGCTGTACGAGCGATATGGCTTTTCAATTAACGCTGAAAATCAGTTTTCTGGCCTAAGGGGCGCAGTGCCAAACACCCGCCGGATGACGATGCGACTTTCCTAGTGCGCGTCAAGGGCCTTCACATCACGCCAGCGATCTGAGTCAACCTAAGTCCGAGTTGCTCGGGTGTTACCACCAGCGACTCCGGTGCAGCCCCACATGGCCTGGCGATCTCATGATTGCTCCAGATCAGGAAATCGCTGTCTTGCGGGTTCGCCTGTAAGGTGTTGTACACGTGGCCCATTCCAGGCACGTGGTCACCATAAAAGCAAAGTAGGGTGTTGCGTTGGCGTTGCGTCAAAAAGTCCTGCAGCCGCCCCAGCATTTTGTTGGCGTTGGCAATGTGGCGCAGATAAACCGTCAAATCGTCAATGGCCTGCCCATTGGGTCGTTGGTAAAGCGCATCCGCCTCAATGGCTGTTGCTTTTTCAAGATGCAACGGACCATGATTTTCCATCGTGATGGCAAACAAAAATTGAGCTTGATTGGTTGGTTGATCCAGTCGCCTGACTATCCAGTCCGTGACTGCCTCGTCAGAAACATAAGTTCCCTCGCGGGCCGCATCAGCAAAATGAACCTCATCCACAAATTCATCGAAACCCATTCGTGGAAACACCTTATGGCGTAAAAAAAAGTCGGCTGGATAGGGGTGCACGGCTGTGCAACGATAGCCTTGCGCCCGAAAAGCATGCGGCATGGCGGGTGTGGCCTGCGTCACAAATGCATAGGGGTAAAAACTAGCGTACCGCAATGCCACATTTGATAGGCCCGACAAAAACGCGTGCTCGGTGCGCATGGTGTTGGCGCCCCATGCTGGCACGGCCAAAGCCCCTGAGCAAATTCCTGATTTTTTCAAGGCATCGAAATGCCCAAGCAGACCCGGCGCAATGTCCAAACCGGTTTTTCGAATGTCAAAAAAGGACTCGCTTTGCACCACAACCACATCAGGAGCGTTAGCCCGTTCTCGGCCTGATTTATCGCTAGTTCTGACGCTGATGTTCGCGTAGGGAGATGCGTTCAGTTGTGTCTTGACATGGCGGATTTCACGCAAGCTCAGGCCGTTAAGCAAATACGCCACGAAGACAGAAAAAAACCCATGCTGCGCCTGATCTCTCTCAGGGTTCAGCGACAGGTCTAACCCCTTGGCTAACCAACAGGCAATCAAAAAGAGTGAGAACCAAGTCAATCCCAAAAGAAAAGCTGGAATCTGGTTGAGCTCAGAATCAAACCAAAACGTCAAGGTAAACAAAGCCACGCCTGGCACCACCGCCAGCAACTGAATCCATGACAGGTAGGGAAAGTAAAGCCGCGGATGCCTGATGGATTGGGCGAACAAAGCCAGATCAGAAAACACGACAGGCTCACGCAGTGCCTTGAACTTGGCACTATTGACCGCGACCAAAAGTCCAATCAGGCCAACGGTGCAAACCAACGCAAACCAGGCGCGCCCCCATAGTGCGAAGAACAAAACAAAAAGCCACGTGACTGCGGCCAGGTGCAGCAACACCGGCCTTGCAGCTCGTTGATGCCATGGCGCGACCGTTGGCTTGGCCAGTCTGTCCAGGGCGACGGAAATCAGCACGGTAACCGCCCATGCAGTCGCCAGCCCACCGATCATGATCGCCCTTTGGGCGAGAGGTTTAGAAAAGCCATCACGGAATCGGCCCACGGATCAGGCAACGCATTGAGCAACTTGATGCCCAGCCACAGAATCGCAGGAAAAATAACCGTTGCCTTTTTGGCATCCAGGCCTCTACGTATATGCATTGCAGCTTGGCTCGCCTCTATCAGGAACGGTGTGCTCGCTGGAAACGCATCACTCATGCTGGACTTCACAAACCCTGGGTAAATCATGGTGAGCGAGATCCCTGTCGCGCCAAGCAAAGGCCTGATCGACTGACCCCATGCATGAAGCGCTGACTTGCTTGCGCAATAAGCAGGTGATATAGCCATTCCCCTGAAGGCCGCCAGCGAACTCACAATCGCCACATGACCTGCACCGCGCACGCGCATACGCTCTGCAAGTGGCATCACAGTGTTGATCGTTCCTAGCAAGTTGGTGCTGATTACCTCGTCTATGGCCGCAGGCGTTTCCCATTGATTCAAATCTTCCAGCACGTTGGCTACCCCTGCGTCTGCAATCAGCAGGTCCACCGGGTGTGCTGTGTCAAACGCTTCAAGCCATTCGCGCACAGCTCGGGCCTCCCGCAAGTCCATTTCACATACAAACACATCAGCACCCTGGGCGCGACAGCGGCTGGCCGTTGCCTCAAGGCGCCCCTTATCGCGCCCTTGCAGTGCCAGACACATACCCGGCTTGGCGTACGTATATGCCAGAGCGGCGCCGATCGCGCCACTGGCTCCGGTGACCACCACAACCCGAGGTAACACCGGGATCACGGCGAATCCTTCAATATACGTTGCATGCAGCCCAAAGCTGCGTGCGTTCTGCCCATGCGCGAATAAAAATCACCACTGACTTGGCTATGTGCTTTGATGTATGCCAAAAATGCCTTCACAAACCTCGCATCAGGTGGTGTTGGGTCTTTCCAAAACGAAGCCAGACCGCCTTGATCAGTCAGCTTGTCTCTGTTGAAAATTGCCTTGCCCATCGCAAAGACAGGACAGTTCAGTTGCAACGCCGTCAAACCCACGGTGCTGTTGACAAGCACCACGCCTTGCGCGTGACTCAGTAGCAAAGGCAAGTCTCCAGCCTCTATGAATTTGACCCGATCACCCAAATTCAGATCCCGCGAGCGTCGTTCGACATAACCACGGTAGCGAGCCAAGCCGGTGTCTAAAGGATGATTTTTGATCACCAAAGACACAGCAGTTGATTCTTGTCGAAAGGCAGCTTCTTTAAAAGAAATCAGAACGTGATCGATCGATGCAATGACATCCGGAAACGGCGAGTGAGTTCTGATTTGTGAGTCTGCATTGAGCTGCAAGGGAAACAAAAAGTACGGCGCCTTTGTCGCCAACAGCTTGGCTGTCACCCTTTGGGCCTCGCGTGCAAACCACCAACCCATGCCGAACCGGCGGGCCAAACCTGCATATTCCAGCACCCCATTGTGCGGACGGTGTGTCTGGTAGTTCGGGAAACTTCTGCCCATTGCTGCGCTGGATAGCCGGTAAGCTATGTCATACATGGCTCTGGCCAACATATTGGAACCACCTGGATGTTGCGGGACTGCGCCAGTGTGAACGGTGTTTTTGCTCGCCCATGCCAGGAGAGGTGCGGGTTCAAGGGGCATGTTTGAGTAGCCGTTCACGCCACCTACCTCCATGGTGATCCAATTGGGCCGGAGGTAGCCCTCTTCAAAAACATAAACACGAATATTCAGCTCTTTTGCAACAGCAATGGCTGCTTGATGGATGGCCCGGCAGTCGCCAAAAAGCAGAATATCTGTTGCACTGTGCCGTCTCAACTCTTGCACCAGCCATGCAGTCAATCCACTGAGCGTGCCCGCATAGTTAGTGTGCGGCTCGGACAAGGAAAACAATAAATCACCGCCACAGAAGTTGATGCGGTGTGTCTGATGCCCCGCCAGCCTGATCAGGTGGCTTAGTTCAGAAAAAAAGGGAGAGGCAACGCCTTGCAGGCTGATAAATGAGCGACTCATGTGCACTCACTAACGAAGTTGACCAAGCAGAACATCCACCTTGGCAAAGTGTTCGAACCACCTCGGTGCCTGGTAACCCTTCATGCGAGCCAATTGTTGAGCTCTTCGCGGGCTAGTTTCTGCAACATAGTCTTGCACAGCTTCCAGCCAAGCCACGCCATCCAGGGGGTCTATGTACTCTGGAATGTCGTGCGCAATCTCCTTGAAAACCGCCAAATCACTTGCAAGCACTGGCGTTCCCAAACTCAGCGCTTCAGCTAAAGGCAGACCAAACCCCTCAATGTGAGACGGGAAAAGCAGCGCTTGTGCATGCTGCAAATAGCACACCAACTCGGCATCCGAACAATATGGTTTTTCTATGACAATGCCCTTCAAAGGCTCGCACCGGTCCAGTAAATCCATAGCGCTTTCCGCTTCCCAGCCGCGCCTGCCAATGACGACCAAACGGGGTGCTTTCGTGCCCAATTTTTCCACCAAGCGCCGCCAAACTTTGAACAGCAATAAATGATTTTTTCGTCCTTCAATGGTGCTGACCACCACGAAGTATGGGCTGGGCATGGGTCGCGCCATACCTTGCGCCATCCTGGCATCAATCAAATCGACACCTAGCAAAGCGGTCACTGCAGGCGGCAGATTTAACCCTCGCTGTATCGCAAAATCATGCAACGCATCCAACGAGGCCTGTGAATTGGTGATCACGCCCGCGCCGTGCTTGAGCACGGTTTCCATGCGGGCCACATGGCGCACCTTGGCTTTTGGCGCGCAATACTCAGGGTGCGAAATCGGAATCAGGTCATGCACCAAAAACACAGGTTTCACACCCAAGCGTTTGAGCCATTGACTGTATCCTGGCACGCCAATGCCCATGTGCCCCACATTCAGGTACACATTGCCATGCACAGTAGGCTTGCGCCAAGACAACAGCCCGCTTTTGGCCAAAAAACCAGCCAACCAATGTTTGAAGTTCAAACCCGGCTTCAGCAGCCGCGCAAACATATCCGCAGACTCGGTGCGTGACAAAATATTGCTATAAGCAAACACCCCATGACGCACCTGAATCACCGCGCGGCCGATACCACCGAATTGCACCACATAGGCCATGCAAACCCGGTCAATGCCGGTGGGCAGCTTGTTGGCACCCAAGTGCACCAACAACCGCGTTACATCAATCAATAACTCATCGGACGCGTGAGTCTGATGTTTTAAGGGTGACCTTGCAACGCTCAATTGCCCAGGGCCCGAAGGTTGTAAATCGGGAACACGATTGACGACATGATGTTCAGGAACTTTTGCAGCTCTGCCGCTGGAGCGTTTGATACGTAGAGCACATCCTTGTTGCGGATCGGAAAACCTTGCGCCACAAAAAACATCGCAGGGTCTTTCAAGTCAACCCGGTACACCACGGGTATTCGGCCCTCCGGTGTCGCCAGTAACGGTTTACCCAAAGCATCCACGTTGCTCAACAAAGCTGCTGGGTCTTCAAAGCGGAAAATGAACAAGCCTTGTGCATCTGCGCGTTGCTCCTGCAAGCCCCCGGCACGGGCCAAAGCCTGCGCCAAGGTGATTCCCTGTGCCTCAAAATTCAATTCTTCGTTTTTTCCTGTTGCCCCAAGCACGGTAAAGCTCAATGGCTGGCTCAATGCCGTGATGACATCGCCGGCCTGCAAGGGAATGTTTTGCCGGGGGTCCTGAATAATGCTGTCCAGTGGCAAAGACTGCACCTGGTTGCCGCGTGTGATCTGTAAAGTCGTCTTGCCCACCGGTTGGCGCACACCGCCTGCAGCCGCCAAGGCATCCAGCAAACGCTCGCCTTTGGCAGTCAAAGGCATGCGCAGACTCGCCGCCACCTCACCCACCACGGTCACGTTCGAGCTGGCGTTGCGTATTATTCGCACCAGCACCTGCGGCTGGTTGGCCTTGGCCTTGAGGGCTTGGGTAATAGCGGCTTCTATTTCCTGTGGCGATCGGTCGGCGGCTTTGACGGGGCCCACAAATGGCACATTGATGCTGCCAGCCCTGTTGACCATTTGCTCGGGCAAGGTGGTCATGCGTGCCCCTGAGGCACCTGACCGGGGATCCACCACGGCTGAACCAAACAAGTTGGCAGGCGGCGCCTCCCAAATTGAAACCTCGATCACATCACCGGGACCGACTTTGCCCGTGACCCCTGACCCGCTGAGGGTCTCCGAGAACAAGGAGCGCTTCTGGCTGGCTAACACCTTTCGCGCAACAGCGTTGCTCATGTCGACCACCTGAATTCCGGCCACAGTGGCAGACTGCGTCGATGCACTGATCTCTTTGGCGTTGGGGCCGGCAGAAGGAAGCCATGAGGGATAGGTACCGCAGCCCGACAGCGCAAGGTAGCTTAAGCCAATGAAACAGCCGCAAAGTCGCCGCCTGAGTCGATGTGGCGCGTTAGTTATCGTTATGTACATAAATTGATCGAACGGTCCCTGAGTTATATTTCAATTGTATTGGCGGCCCATAATAATGGCCGATTTCTTCAAGCTCCAATCTCGTATAAATCACTATGTTCAAACGTCTTTTTGGCCAGTCAAGGAAGCAAAACCTGCGCACTTACATGGAAGAGAAAGTTGGTGATTACCAATTCACCATGGCTGACCTGGCTGACCCCGCCAACCGCACACTCATTCAGGCCTATTGCACCTCTAAGTGCAAGGTTGTTAATCTGCTCGATGACACCGGCGTGGCCATCGTACTCGGCAAGTACATGACGTGGGTTGACCTGCGAGACAAGGCGCTAAGCCCGCATTTGATGTTGCAAGGCTACTGGGAAATGTGGATCACCTCGGCGCTCGCCCGCTTGACCAAGCCAGGAATGCTGGCCATCGATATTGGCGCCAATCTAGGCTACTACACCTTATTGATGGCCGATGCCGTGGGGCCTTCTGGTAGCGTCATTTCATTTGAGCCCAATCCGCGTCTGGCCAATATGGCGCGCACCTCGGTGGGCATCAACGATTTCGGCAGCCGTGTCACCGTTAGAGAAGAGGCGGTGGGTCAAATATCTGGTGGGCAAATGACTTTGGCCATACCCCGTGCGAATCCTCAGAACGCCTTGATCATGCAGTCCGAGGTACAAAAGCAAGGGTTTAAAAATGTGCATGGCGACCACGCACAGTTTGTGCAGGTCAAATCCATCACCTTGGACAGTCTCAATTTAACCAATGTAGGCATGGTAAAAATCGATGCTGAAGGCGCTGAGTACAACATTTGGTGCGGCATGCAAAGCACCATTGATAGCAACCCCAGCGTTCAGATTTGCATGGAATTCAATGCGAGCAGAGACTATCCGTGGGAAGCGTTCTTCCTGGAAATGCAAGGCAAGTTCAAACAGATTTCACATGTTGATTTTGATGGCCGCATCAAACCATTGACACTTGAGATGGTCAAGACCGAGCGTCCCAATGGAGACTGGATGATCTACCTGGCGCGAGGATAGTTCGATGAAAGTCATGATTGATGGGTTCAACCTTGGTTTGGACAAAGGTACCGGTGTTGCAACCTACGGCAGAAACCTAAGTCGTACCGTAAAAGCAATGGGGCATGAAGTCGGAGTTCTGTATGGGCGAGGCAAGCCAGTCAAGTTCAAAGACCCCCTGCTCAATGAAATAGCCTTTTTTGACGCCGCAGGGGGGACTAAAAGGCGCCTGTTTGAACCCACCAGGCTTGTATTGGATGCCGCCCTGGGTGCTTTTGGATTTCCAGTTGATGCCGTTCCACCCACAAATGCGGTGTTGATCGACTCCATGAAAAGCGTTTTTCCCGCATACGATGAGCTTTGGAACAGCACCCATTTGTACGACCACTGCAATAGAACTTTTAATTTGTTCAATCGCTTAGGTGCTGTTTCTTTGCCGGGGGTTGATATAGCGCATTGGACCTATCCACTGCCCGTATATGCCAAAAACGCAGCCAATATCTATACCTTTCATGATCTCGTGCCACTGCGCCTGCCACATACAACATTGGACAACAAACGCAAGTACCTTAAACTTTGCAAGCGACTAGTTGATACGGCCGATCACATCGTGACAGTGTCTGAAACATCGCGTCGGGACATCATTAATTTATTGAACGCCGATCCTGGAAAAGTAACCAACACTTACCAGTCGGTGAGCTTTCCGCCGCATGTATTTGCCAAGACGGAAGCTCAAGTTGAAGAGGAGTTAGCTGGAACATTCAATCTTCAATATAAAAAGTATTTTTTGTTTTTCGGAGCCATTGAACCCAAAAAAAATATTAATCGCATTTTAGAGGCATATTTGGGAAGTGGGATCAACACCCCTCTTGTCATCGTGGGTGCGCCAGGCTGGAAAAACGATGAGGAACTTCGCCTGCTGACTGCACTTAATGGCCTACCAAAATCTGCCCAAAATAAAAAAGATCGCATCATTCGGCTGGAATATTTGCCTTTTTCCTTGCTCATCAGCGTGATAAGGGGCGCAAAAGCAACATTTTTCCCTTCGCTTTACGAAGGCTTTGGCTTGCCGGTACTTGAATCCATGGCCCTGGGCACTGCCGTACTCACGTCCAACACCAGCAGCCTGCCAGAAGTGGCCGGTGACGCAGCTTGCCTGATCGACCCTTACGACACCCAGGCCATGGCCGAGGCCATGCGCGCACTGGATGCGAACGACGCATGGCGCTCAGGCCTTGAAGCCAAAGGCCGCGAACAAGCCAAGTTGTTCAGTGAAGATGCCTACGCCCAAAGATTGCAGACGCTCTACCAGTCTGTCGTTGAGAAAAAACGCAAACTAGCCCGCTGACAAACAGCGTTCAACGCTCCTCAGGCTGGGTGGCGGCAATCCGGTGGACTTCTATCAAAGTCAATGTCACCACGTTACACGCCTCCACCCAAACCCGCACCTCAACATCGGCACAGTCGGACTCTGCATCAAACACAAGGGTCCGTTCACAGTAGTCACCAAGGCAGTCGCTGTACAAATCACCTCTGGCCAAGACCCTATTGCCCCGACCTGCTGCGACCTCAATGTTCGGATTCGGGCCCGGTTTGCCTGCAAAGCTGCCTTTGATCCGAACCTCGTACCGCCCAGGGGCGAGATAGAGGTACGGCCCATAAACCAAATGGCCTGCCTGCCCGGTGCTGTGCATATGACGCCCTGAGCGCCGCCCGAACTTGCTCAAAAACCGAGGGTCGCTGCCGTGCATACGGATAACACCGTCAGGCGTCCAATCTTTGTACCACTGTCCGCCCAACAACACGTCCAGCAATTGCGCGGTACTTTGCTGCCAGGTTTGCCTTGGCATGTGGGTGGATTGAGGTGCCTGGCCCCAGGCGTTCAACCTCAGCCAGTTCTCAACCGCATAAGCCAGCGCAGAAGGGGCCAACCCCGAGAAATAATAGGCATGATCGCCTGCCACTTCACGAAACACAGGCAAATTGCGGGCGATGATGGGCAACTGGTGTCGTGCAGCCTCTATCAGTGGCAGGCCAAACCCCTCTCCCTCCGAGGGTGCCAGCAAGCAGGTTGATGCCGCATAAATCTGGTCCAGGTATTCATCGCTCACATTTTCTGGCCAATGCAGGTGCCGGCCCTGCTCAGGGTGAGTTTTCAGGCGCGTTACAAAAGCCTCCATGTGCCAGCCATGCCGCCCAACTACGACCAGATTGACCTTGACGCCACTATTCCAGAGCTGCTCAAACGCCGCCAACGTTTGCATATGGCCTTTGCGTGGCTCAATGGTGCCTACCATTAAGAAGTTGGGGCATTTGGACAGCGCAGCCACCATCCGAAGCGCGTCTTCTGGCAATCCTTTGGTGGGCACCGAACCGGCCAAATCAGCCCCTAAATGGAACCAGCCCAACTTGAGCGGCCGCAGACGCTTGGGGCCTTCAAGGTTGAGCCACTGAGCCACCTCATCAGCCACTGAGCGAGACACGCATACCACGCCGTCAGCACGCGCCAGCCGCCCCAACCAGCGCGTGTGATTCTCCTCAGTGCCTCCGGGAAAATACTGCGGCATCCAGATCGGCAACAAATCATGCACGCCAAAAAACACCTTGACACCCAGGCTGCGCAAATCAGCGTAGTAGTCAGACTGCATCATCACCACCTCGGGCTGCAGCTCAAGCCGCAGAAAAATATCGCCAGCGTGCGGATCAATAGGTGCGTCAATAGCTGAATTGCCCTCACCAACCGTCAAACCCAAAAATGCCTGGGTAAATCGCCGCGCGTAATAGTAGCCCTCCTCATTGCGGTGAGCAACTACCGGCTCAACCGTGAAGCCTTCAGGCGGATTGGCCAAGAGTTGCGCCAATATACTGCGCACTACCCGCTGGATACCGGTTTGATGATCTAGCTGGGCTAATTCAGAGACGTCGTAAAAAAATTGCATGACAAAAATGTGACTGAAGGGCGCTGCAGCACCGCCAGGTAATAAAAAGCGGACTGTTCAGGTTCATCAGGGCCCAAGCAACGTGAACCAAATTGCACAAAGAGCGCCATGTACGATTCAAAGAGAAACGGTTTGAGTGCGTCATGCTGGTTGCCTGAGTTCCTCTACCGTCACCACCTGATCATCCAGAAAAAAATGTGACACCAGAATCGGCGCGCTTACCGACACCACAAACCGGTTGGTCACACCAGGCAAACACACCGGGGCAATGATGCCTGCATTAATAGGCTCATCGGGCGCCAACACAAACGCTTTTACCTGAATACCGTTTGCAACCAGGGTGATTGCAACGCCAGGCGAGCCCGGTTCACCCAGCGCTTGGCCGCAGACATAAAAGTTGCGTGCACCGCGCACCCTGGTTACCTGCAGTTCAGCCGTGCTGTCCAGCACATACCCACCATGTGCCGCGCTGTAACGTAGCCCCTGCATCTGGCAATGCGCAGCAACATTGATGTTGACGTCCTTCCGGTCAAGTGTGCGCGCCCAGTAACACTCCTCTTGCTGCAGCATGCTGTCGGCCACAACACGCGCTAACACATGCGGGGTGGCAAGAATGGCAGCGGTAAATTGCCCATCGATGGGCGCTTGCATACCCTGCTGCAGGTGGCGCAGCCACACAATGGCCAGCTCGGCCTTGAACTCTTTGCGCCACTTGGTGAATAGAAGTCGGCTATTGATCTCATGCTGATGGCCAGCTTTTTCACGACTCAGGCTCACATGGTGTTGCACCACACTGCCATAAGCCATGTAAACGTGTAAACCCCTGGCTTTTACCTTCAGGCACAGGTCGATGTCTTCACCACCATTGACAAAAGCCTCGTCAAAACCGCCCGCCGCATCAAATACGTCGCGCCTGATCAGGCAACACGCCCCGGTAACGGCAAACACGCGCGCATGCTCAACGTGTCCAGCGGGCAGCTCCCGCATATGCACCAATTTGCCTGATGCAGCTACCTGCACCCCCGCATGGTCAAGCGCACCATCGGCCACGCGCGTTTGCACATTGCCCACCACACCCGCACCACACTGCGGGTTTTGTAACACCGCCAACATGTGCTCCAGCCAGCCGGGGCTAAAAATCAAATCGTTATTGACCAGCGCCAACACTTCGCCAGTAGCAAGCGCAACACCCGCATGATTGGCTCGGGCAAAACCCATATTGACTGCGTTCAACACCACCTGCAAATGTGGGTTGCCAAGCGTGTGCAGCCACTCGCGGGTGCCGTCGGTAGAGGCGTCGTCTACCAAAATAATCTCGTGCGCCAAACCCGGCGGCAGGCTGGCCTGCAAAGAAGTCAGCATGACTTTGGTCTGCGCAACATGGTTGAACAGCGGCACGATAAAAGAAACTTTTGGAGCCATCATTGCTTGGCGCAGTGAAACGTGGCTTTGTCGCCTACGGCCACAAACTCCGGGTTCAGCAGCGAGCGCTGCAAACCGTATTGCAACGGACTGCCAGCCAAGTCAATCACAGCGCCGCCTGCTTCGGCCAACACGCATTGCGCAGCCGCGGTGTCCCACTGGCTGGTTGGGCCAAAGCGGGGATAAATATCTGCCTGTCCCTGTGCAATCCGACAAAATTTGAGTGAACTACCGGCTGCCACAAAGCTGTGCTGGCAGCTTAACGTCACCAGCCATGCGGCCAGCTTGTCGCCGCCATGGGACCGGCTACCGATGACCCGCAGCGGCGCAGCGGGCAACCACGGCTCAACTTGCAGTGCTTTTGGCGCGCCACCAGCTGTTTGTGTCCAAGCGCCAAGCCCAAGGGCCGCGTAAAACAACTGCCCCAAAGCCGGGGCACATACCACGCCAGCTACTGGAACACCCTGCTGCACCAGCGCAATGTTGACGGTGAATTCGCCATTGCGTTTTAAAAACTCTTTGGTGCCATCGAGCGGGTCCACTAAAAAAAACGCATCTGCCGTTTCACCACCCGCGCTGCGTGACTCTTCAGACAAGATGAACATGCCCGGAAAAGCCGCCTCCAGCCCCTGCCGGATCGTCGCATCAGCCCGCAGGTCTGCCTCGGTGAGCGGGCTGGCGTCTTCCTTTTGCCAGACGGCACCACCCTGGTCATACACGGCCATGATTTCCTGGCCAGCGGCGTGCGCAATGTTGCACAAGGTTTGCAGCTGCTCTTGATTGAATTTCATCGTTAAATTGTCCAAGCCAATTTGGCACCCACCGCCAGCAGCACCACTGCCAATGCCATACGCAGCACCGTGTGGGGCAAGCGGGCCGACAGCATGGCACCTGCAATGACTGCGGGCACCGAGCCCAGTAGCAAATTACCCAGCAGGCCAAAGTTCACATTGCCCATCAGCAAATGCCCCGCACCGGCAAATAGGGCTAGCGGTATGGCGTGCACGATGTCGGTGGCAATGAGCCGTGGTGGCGTCAACCGCAGCGGGTACAAATAGGCTAAAAACACCGCGCCCAGTGCGCCCGCGCCAACTGACGTCAAGGTTACCAGCACACCCAGCACCGCACCGGCCAACACCGTTAGGCCAGGCTGCCAAGCTTTGAAATGCTCAGCATCGGTGGTTCGCAGTCGTCGGCCAAAAGCTTGAAAGGGCTTTTGAAACAAAATACCCACCGCCGTCAGCAGCACCGCTGCCGCAATGGTCGTCTTAAGTAGCGTGACGGCGGTTTGGTCCACTGGGTGAAGCTTCATCCAAACCAAGGTCAACACTGATGCGCTCAGGCTGCCCAGCCACAGGCGGCGCACCACCTGCCAGTCAATCAGGCCGTGGTTGTGATGCACCCGTGTCGCAAAAATTTTGGTAGTGGCGGCAAACCACAAGTCGGTACCAACTGCCGTCAGCGGTGCCACCCCAAACATAAGTAGCAACAGCGGGGTCATCAGCGCGCCACCGCCCACACCCGTCAAACCCACCAGGAATCCGGTTGCGGCACCGGCTACTACCAGCATCCAATCCATGCTGACCTAACCCAAGCTGGCCATCAACTGGTCAACGCACTGGTCAAGCGACAGTTGGGCCGTCTGCAAATGCACGTCGGCCTGGCTGGGCACTTCATACGGGCTATCAATGCCGGTAAAGTTTTTCAGCTCACCCCTGCGGGCCTTGGCATACAGCCCCTTCACGTCCCGACGTTCACATTCTTCAATGGGGGTGTCAACAAACACCTCAATAAACTCGCCTTTGGCAAACAAGCCGCGCGCCATGGCACGCTCAGCCGCAAACGGAGAGATAAAACTCACCAACACGATAAGCCCGGCATCCACCATCAGCCGCGCGACTTCGGCGACACGGCGAATGTTTTCTACCCGGTCGGCCTCGGTAAAGCCCAAGTTTCGGTTCAGGCCGTGGCGCACGTTGTCGCCGTCCAGCAGGTAAGTGTGGCGGCCCTCGGCAAACAGGCGCTTGTCCAGCAGGTTTGCAATGGCGGATTTGCCCGACCCCGACAAGCCGGTAAACCAGATGCAGCGTGGTGTCTGGTGCTTTTGCTCACCCCGTATGGCTTGATTGAGCTCCAGCGATTGCCAATGAATGTTGCTGGCGCGGCGCAAGGCAAAGTAGATCATGCCGGCACCCACGGTCTCAAACGTCAGCTTGTCAATCAGAATGAAGCCGCCCAAAGTTTGGTTGACGGCATAGGGCTCAAACACCAGCGGCGCGCTGGTGGACAGGTTGACTACGGCAATTTCATTCAGGCCCAGCATTTTGGCGGCCAAGTGCGCACCGCTGTTGACATCCACGCGGTACTTGATGTCGGTGATGGTGGCGGTAACTTCTTTGCACGCGTGCTTCATCAGGTATTGGCGACCCGGTGCCAAGGCGTGCTCACTCATCCACAGCAGCTTGGCTTCAAACTGGTCTGCCACCTGCGGCGGGGCATCTGCCGCAACCAACGCATCGCCCCGGCTCGCATCCACCTCGTCCGCCAGGGTCAGGGTAATCGCGTCCCCCGCCTGGGCAAGCGCCACCTCGTCAAAGCCAACAAGCACCGCCTTGATGTGCGTTTGCACACCTGAGGGCAACACCCGCACCGCGTCACCCGGGCGCAGCGTGCCGGCGGCAACTCGGCCACAAAAGCCCCGAAAGTCAAGATTGGGCCGGTTAACCCACTGCACCGGCATGCGAAACGGCCCTTGCGGTTGGCTGCTGCTGGTATCCACCGTGTTGAGATACTGCAACAGGGTAGGGCCGCTATGCCACGGCATGCGGGCGCTGGGCTGCAGTACGTTGTCGCCCTCCAGGCCAGACACGGGAATCACCTGCAGGCTGGCAAAGCCAAAATTGCTGGCAAAGCTGCGGTAATCCGCCACGATGGCGTTAAAAGTGGCCTCATCAAAGGCGACCAAATCCATCTTGTTGACCGCCAGCACCACATGCTTGATGCCCATCATGGCCACAATGCGGCTGTGGCGGCGGGTTTGTACCAGCACGCCCTTGCGTGCGTCAATCAAGATCACTGCCAAGCTGGCAGTAGATGCACCGGTGGCCATGTTGCGGGTGTACTGCTCGTGGCCAGGGGTGTCGGCCACCACAAAGCGACGCTCGTCGGTGGTGAAAAAGCGGTAGGCCACGTCGATGGTGATGCCTTGCTCACGCTCGGCTTGCAGACCGTCGACCAGCAGCGCCAGGTCGATCTGGGTGCCCTGCGTGCCGTATTGCGCTGAGTCTTTGACCAGTGCGGCCAACTGGTCGTCAAAAATGGCCTTGCTCTCAAACAGCAGGCGGCCAATGAGTGTGCTCTTGCCGTCGTCCACACTGCCGCAGGTGATAAAGCGTAAGGTATCCATTAGAAGTAGCCCTCTTGTTTTTTCTTTTCCATGGAGCCTGGCACGTCTGAATCTATCAAGCGCCCCTCTCGCTCAGAGCCGCGGGCGCCCAGGGTTTCGGCTATGACTTCGTTTAGCGTGGTGGCATCTGACTCTACGGCCGCGGTCAACGGCCAGCAGCCCAGGGTGCGAAAGCGCACCTTGCGCATTTGGGCCACCTCACCCGGAGCAAATGAGAAACGTTCGTCGTCCACCATCAGCCATTGGCCACCGCGCTGCACCACCGGGCGCACTTCGGCCAGGTACAGCGGCACGATGGGGATGTCTTCGGCCTGGATGTACTGCCAAATGTCGGCTTCGGTCCAGTTGCTGATGGGGAACACTCGGATGGACTCATCGGGCGCAATGCGCGTGTTGTACAGGTTCCATAGCTCCGGGCGCTGGGCTTTGGGGTCCCACCGATGGCCAGGGGCTCTGAAGGAAAACACGCGCTCTTTGGCCCGGCTCTTTTCTTCGTCACGCCGGGCACCGCCAAACACCACGTCAAACCCATGTGCGTCCAACGCCTGCTTGAGCGCCTGGGTTTTCATCACATCGGTGTGGTAATTGCTGCCGTGTGTGAACGGGCCCACGCCTGCTGCCAGGCCTTCGGGGTTGGTATGGGTGATGAGCGTCATGCCGCTCTCGGCCACCATGCGGGTGCGGTGCGCATACATGGCTTTGAACTTCCAGCCGGTGTCCACATGGAGCAGCGGGAACGGCGGCGGTGCCGGGTAAAACGCCTTGCGCGCCAGATGCAGCATCACAGACGAATCTTTGCCGATGGAATACATCATGACCGGCTTGCGGGCGTTGGCCACGGCCTCGCGGATGATTTCTATGGATTCAGATTCAAGCGAGTTTTGCATAACTAAATTTGGTTACTTAAAGAATTTCGGCACGACCATCGGACAACCAAATGTCTTTGAGCAATTCGATTTGAGCCTCAGCGCGCAATAGTTCTGTTCGACATTGATCTTGCTGCGCTTCGGCCAACTTGGCTGTGGCAGCCATCTTTAGCGCCATGTCTTGCAAGGCCGAGTGTGCTTCGGCCAGTGATTGGCGCCGTTGCGCCGCGAGATCGAGCAAGGGCGGTACGCTCGCCGTCAATAGCGCAACTGAAACGTCCACAAGCACAGACCATCCTTCTGCCAGTTGATCAACTACCGGTTGAGGAATACAAAGCGTTGCATACGGATCGCCGCCGGTGACAACCACGCGCAACGACACACAAGCGTCTTGTGGGTCGATCAGCCGCATATCCTTTGAACAGTGTTCAAACATTTGCGTGCCAGCAGGCCATTGCCACACCGGGCCGCCTTGCGCATCCACTACCCGCAGCCCGACTATCTCGCATGAGGCGGGCCGATCAGAAATGTCCAGGCGCAGACCACCAACGTTGCTTACGGCGGCAGGCAGCGCGAAACGCAAACACTGCATACCGTCGCCAAAGGCAAGGGGGGCGCGGACAGATTGGGCTTCGGAAATACCTCCGCCCACGTCACGCCAGAACAACTGCGCCATTGCACCCTGCCCCGCGATTTTATGAAAAAGCGGTCCAGGGCGAACAACTTCTTGTTTCAACCGCTCCAACTGTGCCGCCTCACTCAACCATGGCTCAAGTGAGGCCAGATGCTGCTCGAACGAGGCCCGGATGTCATCCATCTCGCGATCAGTCTGCTCACTTGGGGCAGCCAAAGCGCTGTAAAGCCGCTCGGCCAACCGGGCGGCAACATCCGGGGCGGCTTGCTGGCCCGGCACGGCGTTGAAATGTTTGAGGGAAGGTGACAAAAATTGCGATACCTGCTCGACCACAGCGGGGGACAGTTCGCCTAGCTGCAGGTCGAAAGCAGAATCCAGTTCCGCCAGCAGGGGAATCCAATCCTGCAGCAACGCGTTATATCGGACCACTACACGCTGATATTTGCGAGTGTAGCGCTCGGCATCGAGCAAATATGCCAGATAAAGCAACATGGCCTTGTTAACCGGCATACCGTCGCGGTGCAGCAAAGAGGCCACGACCTCCTCGGGCCTGCGTAGCACCAAAACATAACAAGGTGCTATGCCGACCTCATCAAAAAGACCCTGCCAAAGGGGAAGCAAGCGGCAAAGCCTGGGGTCTTTGAGCACCAGGGGATGGTCACCGGCAAACTCAAACTGAAAAATATGAGCCAGCCGATTTTTTGACTCAGCGATACCGGCTTGCTGCAGCCAGTCCAGCGGTAGCGGGCGAATATCCTGCCATGTATACCCCAGCGATTCCAGCAAACGATCATGTTCGCCAACAATCAACTTACTTTCAAAGTAGCCCTTTTTGTTGAATTCATTTGCTGGTAGTAATGATATTCCGGCGTTATAACCCACATTCGCGAGGAAACCCGCCATGGCAGATGTTCCGCTCCGGTGAATGCCAAGAATACAAATTAATTTCATATTGCAAGTTTTTTATTATAGAACTTAATGAATTATATTCAATAACCTAAGTTAGTAAGCATCAATAAAATCTAAGTATTTGTTGCAATATTAAAAAATGAAAACAATTTTACCTGAATGCATGAGGTAAATTATTAATAATAAAAACAACTTTGAAGGTGTCGCTTAACTAATTTCTCAAAACAGGGTATGCAAACACCATTAAAAATATTTATACTTACGCATTTCATTTTTTGCAAAATTTATATAGTGATAATATGGATTAACCCGGTTTTCAATCAAATCTGGATTTAGTATTAAATATACAACCGGGTTAAAATCTAATGGTATCCCAATGTCACTCATTAAGGACCGATCTGCAACAAGAAAATTAATCTCATCTCTGAATTTGTTAAAAAAAACTTTTTCAGAATTTGCCAACTCAGAAGCAATCCATAAAAGTATTCTCCTCTCAATAGAATCTTCTTCGCTTGGGAGTGTGTGCGTCTTAATTCCAAAAACATCAGCATGACTCACCTCACTCATGTTAATTTTAATGTTTAAATTAAATTTAAAATTAAGCCACTCAACTTCATTTAAAAACTTAATTTTAATAATTTCTTTAACTTCATTCGTAGCAAGATCAAATAAATCACAACTCGAGTTTTCATTGCTACTAAGAATTAAATCAGATATCTCTCTGGAATACTTAGCGCCCAAAATTTTATTGAGCAGAAGCATTAAATCAAGCTCTTTTACTGAAAAACTTCTATTAATTATTTTTCCATCATCCAGCGATTCATAACTGTATGAAATATTAACTGCATCAAATAAAAATTTAACAATATTCTTCTTAGCTAAATCGTCATAATGACGAACAACTAATCTATCACTTGCCACTAATTTATCTAATAGTTTTAAAATATTAAAATGATCATACTTTGCATCATTCAAGTAATCCAACAACGTTCTAACTTCCCCGTGCCGCTTGACCAATTGGCTATAATTAGAGATGCAATACTCTATCGGAGACCTAGCTAAAAATAATATTTTATAATCAATGCAAATTCTATTGCAAGAAGAAAATAATTTTTCAAGTTCAGTTTCCTCAAGAAAAGAAAATAATTCTGACGAGCATATTGATAGCCCTTGAGGATTAAGACCCATATAGCTATCTAGCATTTTATCAAGATCTTCATTTGAGTAATCATTTGATTTCAATAATAAAAACAAATGATACCCATTCCCTGAGTTTATTTCATCCTTCATAAAGTTAGAGTTATTATAATAAATTAAATCTAACTTTAGCAACTCAGAATTATCATTGAAAAAATTTTGAAGCGCACTAGATCCAGTTTTTGGACCGCCAAAATGTAATAATAACTTTCTATTTGTCACGATAAATTCACAATCAAATAAAAGGATTTGATCCTATTTGGCTAACGATCTGCCCCCACTTTAAAACCATGCTCGGATTTTCCATAGAAAAACTATCTTTAATGGATGGAAAATCCATAGCATCCCACTTATCCATAGGGCCAAGAATGTGGAATGATGAAATTCCATAATCTCCAGAAATTTGACAATCCGCGCACACATTGTCTCCGACATGAATGAACTTTGATTTTTTATCAGATTCAGTTAAGCGTTTGTCAAGCATTTCCCACATAGAACCGTTATCCTTCCTCAGACCAAGAGACGAAGATAAGAGTAGTTCATAGTCACATTTAACGCCAATCTTAGATAATAATTTTTTGATTTGTCGGTCCAAGTAGTATGTATCCGATATAAAAATTATTGATTTTCCCTCATTCGCCAAATAATTAATTAAATCAACAATTACATCCTTTCTTTCAAGAAATTCGAAATCTATTTGAAATTCTAATTCGGCCATGTCAACAGGATCATAATCGAGATTTAATGAATTTACTAATTCCGTGTATATTTCAACAATATCAACATCACCTAGATATTGTTTTTTAATACGTATATCCAGCTCAATTGAATTTCTTATTTTTACAAATTCTTCGCCTGTAATATTCCAACCCAGTCGACTTGGGAAATTAAATTTAGCGTAATCAGGCTCATAAAAACTACGCTTAACCACCGTATCAAAAATATCAAAAGAAATAATGTCATTTCTTAATAAAGATTGCTTTAATCGTAAAAAATTACCTACCAAATAAGGCCTAAATATATACTTTGAATCATCCGTAAATTGACCAGTAGATGGGTTGTAAAAAAACTGGTCATAACCTTGATTTTTAGCAACTTTGGGAATTATTCTTTCGATCACATGCAATAAACTTCCATCCGCAGGGAGTGGCTCACAAGGAAAATCTACGTAATTCCAAGTTTTCTCTAAAATTGGCTTGAGTGCGCTTGTTCTAGCCCAAAACATACCACCAACTGGGTATGCAAGAAAATTATCAACATCATCTATACCGTATTCACTTTTCAAATAACTACGACCTAAAGATTTATTTTTTAACCAATGATTAACCCATGTGGGCAGATTCCAAAATGAAGTCGGATAGTAAATCCCATATTTCGAATTAGATTCGAGTATATTCAAGGCACGTGATAAAACTTGCTTATCCTTAACTAAATACTCGATCAGAAAATTGGCCCATTGTACTTGTTCCTTACTAGAATATAATGATTTTTTTGAATGCAAATGACAAAAATAATCATAACTAAGCAATTTTTTTCCAAATTCAACTAGGAGCGGACCAAAATTTCTGCCATGATTTGGTACTATATTTATGTTAATTTCATTAATACAGATATTTTTAGAAAAAACTTCTCTTGCTAAACCAGGAACGTCTGGATTTGTAGTAGTTATATATAGATCAAATTTAAAATCTACACCAATTAGTGCATCATTAAATTTCCCAATAAAATCAGGGTAAAAAATGTGAAGAACGACAGCATATCTCCCCTTACGCAGAACAGAATGGCTTATCGCAGTAAGATCATTTTTTGGCACCCATAATGGGCGCAATGGGAAGCAACTCCGCCCTTCTAACCGACCATGGCTAATATAGTGTTCAAGTGCCGACATACCTGATTCATAAACATCTGGATAATTTTCATAGTATGAAATCGTATCGAATGTTGATGCTGGCGAAATATCTGAATATGGTGACTTCCTCAAATAATCATCAAACGCTTCTATGTCAGATGTAAATTGGAGTTTATGCTGCGACTCATACCAAATCCGGTCGAATAAACCAAGCTCAATCGCTGCGTCCATTAACTTATTCATAATTCAAACTTTATTAAAGAAATAAAATGGGTTAATTACCCCAAAGCCAGATATTGCATCGTCCATTTCAAATAAATCCCATGTTTTCGTTGGGAAATTGCCCGCATTTGAAACAAATTTGCCATAATATTTACTTAAGTCACCACTATTCATAACAATATTTTTCATCATCGCTGTCTCAACATACTCAACTGCACCATCTACTATCAGCTCTATTAAATTAAACTTATTCTGAGCTGTTGTCTCCATGCCAAACAAAAAAGAAATTTTGTTATCTATAAAATCAATGTCAACAACAGAACCATGTGGAGCGGTTAAGAGAGACTCCAAATATAAAGAGCGATCAAGTAGTGGTTCTTCATCACCAAAACTAATATTATTGTAGATATAGCCTTTAAAGGATGTTAAATTTTCATTAGTAGCTTTTTTTGTTGTTATAAAATAGTGGCCTGTAGTACGCACGCCTGAAATATAAGAAAGAAGTGTTTGAATCGTACCAGCGTATCCTAAATCTACAACATGCTCTTCCTTTGATTTTCCAAAATTTATTTTTTCCAAATAAATCAAATACAAACGTAATTTAGGTTTTACTATATTTAAAATTGCAGAGTTAGCCTCTTTAAATATTGATAAAACAAAATCTTTTTCGAGAGGCAACTCGATGCGCTTTTCTGCATTATTCTTTAACAGCAAAGAGGAGTTAACAATATTTACTATCTCTTTATCTGTAAATGCAAATCTATTCTTGAAAAACTCAATAATATTTCCAGCATAGTGATGACCTAGCACCCTGGGCCACAATTCGGGCTTGGCTAATGAAATTTTAAAAAGAAAAGTTCTTGAACATAGCAAATAATTACTATTGAATTTTTTAATTAATTTTTTCTCAACAAGTTTTTTGTAAACTGACTCAAGAAAATAGCCTTCTCTAGCCAAGAAATTTAAGTTCATTGAACTATCTATATCTTTTAGTTCATTCCCAAATTTTGAAAAAAATGAAGCTAATACGGGCCCTAAAAATGAAGCACCAAAGTTTCGAAGTGATGCATTTTCATCAACTAGACTAGGTGTATAGTGGCTTTTAGATGGGCGAAAATTTACCAAATTGGAAAATAGTGAATTCCAGCCAGACTCTTTTTCTTCAACTAAGCCGCTATTATTTGCAGTAAAAAAATAATTTTTTTCTAGGGAATTAAAATCATTTTTTTTCTTGATAAGAAGATTGTAATCAACTTGATTTTGATATATGGCGGGCAGCAATCCTGTTTGTGTCTTAATCATGTTGGAAATACTAATGCTGAATTCCAACCCGAAATCAATTGAAGCTACGTTTAACTTTAATTTGTTAGAACTAATTTCAAGTAAATAATCTTCATTTGAAATGAAAAGCTCTTTCTTGTATTGTGTCGAGGATAATAGGTCTTTACCTGCGTAATTTATTTTTGAAATTTCTTCAGAAAAAGTACAACAATCAAAACCCAAGGATAGTCTTGCAGCCAAACCAACCCATTTTTCTTCAAGTAGGTCCTTTAGTTCTAGGAAATCAGTATTGATAATATTATTATTATTAATTAATGATTCATTTTTTAGCAAATTGATATCATTTTTGCCAAAGTCGACTAATACCTTTGTATTCCAAATTAGCTTGTATAATATACCAAGTAATAAATTGGTAGCAAGTGGTTTTATCAAGTGAATGATGTCATATGGACGATCAATCACAAAATCTATTGCTTCCTCTATGAAATTGGCTCCGTTCCCAATCAATAGCAAATGGTAATTGTTATTTATTGTGAAACTAGGATCTCGCATTTCAATTCCATCTCTAGAATTAATCCCGACAATTATTTCAACATCAACGAATGTTTCGTACAACTTAACTAGGGTATTGACGCGGTCGGTAGTATTAGGAATATTAATCCACCCACAGACGGCAGCGCGCTGTGGTTTACTATCTACGCGATGGTTACAGTATTTTTGTCGCGCGAAGGCTAAGTTGGCGGCGATACTTTTACTCAGACCCGGGAATTCTTTTAGTGAGCGAGTGTAGTAGCGCACGGCGTTAACAAAATCGCCTTGGCGCATGGCGTTATTGCCCAGTTTGAGAGGGGAGTCAGCGTTACGGGTTTGTGTGACAGATTTCATTTTGATGCTTGTAATTTTCGGAGTTAATACCGATAACGTTCTCAGTTTTACGCTGTACTGTGTGTTTATCGAGAATCGACTCTTGCCGACGGGTTAGGTCAGTACAGAGGGGCGTCTGCTATTGATTTTATTTGCCCTTGAATGCTCGTTGCAGGCAGCCCTAACTGAGCCAATTGCGCGCTTACCCTAGCTTGGGTGAGTAATCGCCCATCGCTACCAGAAGAACCCGTGGCAATCGACGCCTGAAAGTGCTTAATCGCTCTTTGCGCTTGCCCGCTCACGGCAGCAGCCCGCCCAAGGGTGTTGTGCACACCCGCTATAAGTATCTGGCTGACCAGCCGTTTGCTGCAGCCCCAGTCCATGGCCAGGCGGGTGTATTGGCGTGCCTCTGCGGCGTTGCCTTGGGCGCTGTGGCCCGCGGCGGCTAGCAGAGCTAGCTTGGCGCGGTCGGGGTGGTGTTGTAGGGTGTCGCGCTCTAGCTGGGTCAGACTTTCCCAGTCGCCAAACTGCCATTGGGTGCGGCTGCGCTCCAGCAGGTTTTCGTCATAGGGCACCAGGTGGCTGGTCACATCTGTAGCATCAAAATGGGCTCTAGCCCTTATGGGCTGTGCGCTAGCAGCTATCTTTTCTAGTGCAAAGGTGGGTTGGTAGCGGCGCTTTTTGAGCCATTTGCGGATTTTTGGCATGGCTTACAACCCCGGTTCGCGCAACAGCAGGTCTTTGATCAGGTCGATCTGGGCTTCTGCTTTGATGAGTTCTTCTTGCAACATGTGCTGGCGGGCAGCGTATTCTTGGTTGTCGGCTTCCAGTTGTTGTAGGCGTTGCAGATTGCTGCCTGAATCTTTTTGCTGGGTTGCCAAGGCGGTTTGGCGCTCTGCGGCCAGTTTGGCTTGTTCATCGCGGGCAGCCGTTAACGCGGCTTTGTCGTTGGCAAGCGCGTCTCGTTGGGCGATGGCATCAATCTTTGCCTTGGCTTCAGCGTCACGCTGGTTAATCGCATCAGTTTTGGCCTTGGTCTCTGCATCGCGTTGGGCGTTCACTTCAGCTCGGGCTTTCACCTCTACGTCACGCTGCGCCAGTGCTTCGGCTTTGGCCTTGGCCTCGGCGTCCCGCTGGGAGATGGCTTCGACCCGGGCTTTAACTTCAGCCTCTTTTTGCATGCCTAATTGGTCTCTAGCCCTTTCCAGCTCTTCGCTGTCAGCTATCAGTTTTACTTTCTCTTGGTGCAGTCTGTCTTGCTGGGTTTGTAGGGCTGTGAGCCCTGTTTGGCGCTCGGTTGCGAGTTTGGCTTGTTCGTCGCGGGCGGTGGTCAGAGCCGCTTTGTCTTTGGCCAGGGCATCACGCTGCGCAATGGCCTCCGACTTTGCCTTGGCTTCTGCGTCGCGCTGGGCGATGGCTTCGGTTTTAGCTTTGGTCTCGGCATCACGCTGCGCCAGTGCTTCTGCTTTTGCTTTGGCTTCTGACTCTTTTTGTATGCCTAATTGGTCTCTAGCCTTTGCCAAATCTGCGCTGTCAGCTATCAGTTTTGATTTTTCTTGTGCCAGGCTGTCGTGCTGGGTTTGCAGGGCCGTCAGTGCCGACTGGCTTTCTGTTGCGCGTTTGGTTTGTGCGTCGCGGGCGGCGGTCAGCTCCGCTTTGTCTTTGGCAATTTGTTGCGTGGGGTTGCGGACAAAGAGGGCTCGCACCATTTTGGGGTGGTTTTCTTCTTCCATGGCGACAAACTCCAGGCCGAAGGCTGCCAACTGCTCACGCAATGCCGGCAGGCTCGTGCCTTGGACGGCTGTGTTGGTGGGTATAGGGGCGTCTTTGAGTGCGCGCACCACCAATACGTCCCACCTATGGATGAGTTCGCCTGCACCTTTCAGCAACTCATCTGCGGGCAGGCAGTCAATCACAGCCCAGTTGTAGGCTGCTGCGCCGTCTGGCGTTTGCTCAAGCAGGGTTTGCAGTGTGATGGCTGGCAAGGTTTCAGCACGCAGCGCTTTGATGTTGGGCCACAACGCCTGCAGTGCCGCAGGCGCGCACAGGCCGCTCTCAAGCGACTGGCTCAGCGTGTAAAAGTCTGCGGTGCCAGGCTGGCCAGCTACCACTGCCTGCATGACTTGGCAACAGGCATGGTTGTGCAATTGGGCATTGAGGCGGGCGTGTTGCTGGGCATCTGCCTCTACCGCCAGCAAGCGTGGCATGCTGGCAAAAGGGTATTGCCGTGCATCGCCGCCAGCGCCAATGTGCACCAGGCCACGGGGGGGGGCAAGCTGCAAAAGGCATTGCAGCCAAACGTTGAGGTACGGGTAGCTGCTCATGATTGTTTGACCAGTTTCACGGCGCGCAGGCGCAAGGCCAAGTGGCGATGGTCGTCAGAGCCGCGATCCCCTGGGCATACCGTCTGGGGAAACCGCAAGTTGACTTGCCAGGCTTGTTGGGCTGCCGCCTGGGAGATGTTGAGTGAAACCTTGCAAATCAGCGGGTATTCGCCCTTGTAGAGCGGGTAAAAAACCTCAGCCGGCAGGGTCTGGCCCAAGGTTTCAACCACCAGTTCTGTGACGATGCCAAGGTTCATGGCATCCACAATGTGAAGCTCCAGCGTGTAGTTGCCGGGCTGCACTGGCGGCATTTGCAGGGTGGACAAGGTCGCCGGGCCGGCCCAACGGCCATCAGATTCAGCCGGGTACCAATTGCCGCCTGCTATGTCATGCTGCATGCTGATCAGCAGTTCTTGTGGCTGGTGCATGCGCCAGAAGTCGGTGACAAAGCTGGTGGCTTTGGTATTGTGGTTTTTCTCAAGCTCTTGGTAGCTCAAGAAGTAGTGCTCCAGCTCTTCTTGTACCTGGTGCAGTTGCAGCAGCAAGAGTTCGTTTTCTTGTTTGAACTCGGTGACCTCAGTGCCGACTGGCGCGGCCTGAGATAGCTGCACTTTTTGCTGGTCGAGTTGTTGGGCCAGTTGCGCCTTTTCAGCTTGCAGGGCGACTTGAGCATGACTGAGCGCAGACTTTTCTTTGCTGAGTTGGTCTTTTTGGGTTTGCAGCGCAGCAATGCTGGTTTGTAGCTCTGTGATGAGTTTGATGTTCTGCGCCTGGGTTTTTTGGGCGGTGTCTTGGATTTTTTGGGCTGATTCCAGTTGGTGTTGGCGATCCTGAAGCAACTTGACCTGGGTGTCGCGGGTACTCACAAGGTCGACCTTGGCTTTTGAAAGCGCATCGCGCTGCACCTGGGTGTTTGCCAGGTCTTTTTTGAGCTGATCTACCTCTCCGACCAAAGGGCTGAGGGCTTGATTTTGGAGGAAATGTGACTCGAGCTCTTCTTGCACCTGGTGCAGTTGCAGTAGCAAGAGTTCATTTTCTTGTTTGAGCCCGGCGGCTTCCGCGCTGGCCTGGGCTAGTTGATCAAGTTGGGGCTTTTCGGCCAACAATGCATCGCGTGCCTGGGTGAGCAGCGCATTTTCTTTGACCAGTTGGTCGCGCTGTGCCAGCAGCTCGGTCTTTGCCTTCGCTTCAATTATGAGTTGAGTACCTAATTGTTTCTGGGCGCTTACAGCATCAGCGCTGGTAGCTATCAGTTTTACATTTTCGTCGGCAAGCTGGACTAAATTGGAGCGAACCCGCGACCAGTCTGCCCAAGCATCACTGGCGCTTGGGGTAGCTTGTGTTTTGATGTCTGTGTCGGATTCGCCGGTCAGCAGTGCAGCCCCTTCAAGTTCCTGCTGCAGTGCCCAAGCAGGGTGCAGCGGGTCAATGAGTTGGTTGATCAGGTGGGCTTGCAGGTGCTGATAGTCTGGCTGGCTGGATGGGCTCATGGCAGAGGCATGCAGCCCGCTGAGTTGCCAGTGCGCTGCCACCGCAGGTAAGAAAAGTTGCGCTTGCTCAGTGGCTTGTTGGCTGTTAACCAGCAGGCAGTAGTCTGGGTGACGGTGCAGGTAGCGCAGCAGGGCGGTGTTCCAGCGCGCCCACTCATCGAGCGCGGCGTTGACTGTTTGAGCAGTGGGCTGGGTAGTTTGGCTTAGCACCTGCGCCAGGCAGTTGGCAGGCGAGTTGTAAACCAGCAGCAGTCTGACTTGGGAGTCAAAGTCGTGCCAAAAGTCCATCAACACCGCGCTTTGGGAGTCGGCCCAGCCCCAATTGGGGTGTTGCATATTGGTTAGAAACAGGTCTGTGGCCAGTTCGCTCCATAACTTGCCGGGCTGCACTTGCGCCAGTGGTGTATTGGCGTGCAGGTCTACTTCATGGCTGCGCAACAACTGCGCTTGCAGGGTTTGCGGGGTTAGGCCGGACTTGTTGCTGGCTTGGGTGCTGGCAACCCCGGCCTGGGTGAGCAGGCTTGCAACTGCCTGATAGCCAGAATATGGGCTACCAATGGTGAGAATGACTTTCATGGCGTGTGTGCTGTGTGATGGGGTCGATGGGGCTACTGGTGGTAGAACTGCAGAGCAGAATCTACGTCATTGAACTGGTGTAATTTGCCTTGCTGTAGTACAGCGGCACGCTGGCAGTGTTCTTTGATGTAGTTGTCGTTGTGGGAGACAAAGATCATGGCGCGGTCTTTGCGCTTTACAAACAACTCGTCGTGGCATTTTTGTTGGAAACGGCTGTCGCCCACGGCCACCACTTCGTCGATCAAGAAGCAATCAAAGTCAATCACCATGGAAATGGCAAACGCCAGGCGTGCGTTCATGCCAGAAGAATAGGTTTCAATAGGTTCGCGAAAATAACGACCCAGCTCTGCAAAGTCTTCAACAAAGGCAATTTTGTTTTCTATGGGTGTGCCATAGACCCGGCAAATGAATTTCAGGTTGTCCAGCCCGGTCAGCCGCCCCTGAAAACCACCACCAAAGGCCAAGGGCCACGATACGCTCATGCCGCGTTTGATGTAGCCATGAGTAGGCTGTTCAACGCCACCAATCAAGCGGATAAGCGTTGATTTTCCGGCACCGTTGCAGCCCAAGATGCCTACTTTTTCCCCGGGTGCAACGGTCATGTTGATGTCTTGCAGTACGGCCACCTCGCCATGGCGAGTAGGGTAGTGTTTGCTGACGTTGGTAATTTCAATCACTTGGGAGTCGCTGTCTGACTGATGATGCGGGTGTTGGCAAGGCCAAGCAACGTGAGTATGGCGTTGACAATGGCCATGTAAACCATGTCGTAGTGGGCATGAATGGCCGAGCCAAAGTAACCCTCGCGCAGAATCTCAACACCATGCACCATAGGCAGCAACAAGATGATGTCTTGCGCGTTTTTTGGCAACGCGTCCACCAGGAACCCCGCACCAGACAACGGAAACAGCAGATAGGAGGCCGGGTGCCAGGTTTTTTCAATCACCTCTGTGCGCTCGCTCATGGCACCCAGAAAAATCGCCAAGGCAGTGCCAAACCAAGCCAGCATGAACCAGCCAAACAGCACTTTCAAAATATCTTCTGGCAGCGACATCCAGCCAAGAAACGTGAAGAGTGACGACAGCACAATGAATGACATGGTGGCGCCCAACACCTCAAGTGTCAGGCGTGCCAAAAAGACATCAATGGCGCGTACATTGCGGTGGTACATCAACTGCATGTTGGGCCCAAGGCCACCAATGGTGCGGCCAGGCATATTGCGCCAGAGCAAGACCGACGAGTAACCTGTGACAGCAAACGCCGCAATAGGCAAGTTGGATCCGTGCCCCGCGCCAGAAAAAGTCCACAGCGCAGTCACACCGACCGTGAAAATCATGGGTTCAATAAACAACCACAAGAACCCGATGTTGTGGCGGCCATAGCGGGTCAAACTCTCGCGAATTAATAGCGCGCCAATCACCCGGCGCTGAATAGCCCAGGAGTGCAGCAGTGTGGAACGGTGTGTGCCTCGCATAGTGAGTGGCTCTGGTGTCAGTCCTGGTGCTCACGCACACCGGCTACCAGCATGCCCAACACGCCCCAGGCCAGAAGGCCAAACATGAAGGTGGCAAAGATGCTGCGCAACCTCCGTGGCTCGGTGGCAATGTCTGGCGTGCTGGGCTGCACGATGCGCTCAAGGTACACCTGTTGGCGCAAGGCTTCATTGCGGGCGCTTTCCAGCGACACCATGGCACTGGCAAGTTGCTTTTCCGCGAGGTCACGGTCAATGGCCAGGCGCTGGTAGTCGGTGGCTTTGTTGACCAGTGATTTTTGGTTGCCGTTGATGTTGGCGTTTTCTTTTTGAATTTCTGCGCGCAGTACCTTGGCGCGGTTTTGCATGGCGGGAATTTGCGGGTTGGCAGGAGTAAACGCGTTGAGCTGAGCCAACTGGGTGGTGGTGGCCAGCAGGTCGTCTTGCAGTTTGGTGATTTGCAGCAGCTGGGCGGTGGCTTGTCGCTCGGGGTCGATCACGCCGTTGCTGTTGCGGAAGGCGGTGAGCTGTAGCCCGGCCGCCTTGGCTTTGGCTGCGGTCTGGGCGACTTCGGCGGTTGCAAACTTGATCATGTCCTGGCGGCCACGTTCGTTGATTTGGTTGACCAGGGTTTCACTGAGCTCCAGCAACTTTCTGTTGGCGTTAACTGCTGCTTCTGCGCTGAAGGCGCGGGTGGTCAGGGTGGAGATGGATGAGGTGCTGTCGGTTTGTACTAATACCTTCTTCTGGTAGTAGCGGTGCAGTGCCTCAAAGCTGTTGTCACCATCGATTGCGCCAAAGCGGCTGAACAGGTCAACGCTTGGGCTGCCAAAAGCCTTGCCAAGGCCGAGTTCATCGTTCAAGGCTTTGAGCGCATCGCGCGAAAGCACGTAGTCTTGCACGGTATAGGTATCGCCCTGGTTGCTGGAGAACCCCGCGCCTTTCAACACCAGTCCCAATGGTGAAGCGGCTTGTTTTTCTGGGCTACGTACGACAAAGCGGCTTTCGCTGATGTAAACATCTGATGCCATGAGGCCGAAGTAAACCAAGGCGAGCAAGGTGGGCCCGGCAACCGTGAGCCAGAACAAGCCGTTGAAGCTGCGTGCCCGTTTTTTCAGTTTTTGAATCATTGTGTGAATTGCGCGAAAATTTTGCGTTGTAGTTGTTGGGTTAGTGGTGGGCCAGTTCTTCGGCCACGGCATCCACTGTGAGTTTGATTTGCGCTTCGGTGTGCTGGCATGACATGAAGAAGCGCAAGCGGGCAGATTTTTCGGGCACCGCAGGGAACAGAATGGGTTGCACGCTGATGCCGCGCTGAAACAGCGCTTCAGACAATCGGGCGGCCCGAATGGAGCTGCCGATGATCACCGGGATGACGGCCAGACCGGTGCTTAAGCCGGTGTCAATGCCATGCGCCTTGGCAAGGGCCAAAAAATACGCACCACGGGCCTGTAGAGTCTGAACAAGGTGGCTTGCTTGCTGCATTTTTTGCAGTGACGCAAGGCTGGCCGCCGCCAGCGGCGGCGCTATGCCCACGCTGTACAAAAAGCCGGGGGCCATGAACTTGAGGTGCTCCACCAGTGCAGTTTCACCGGCGATGTAGCCGCCGCAGCTTGCCAGCGCTTTGCTTAAGGTGCCCATCCAGATGTCAACCTCATTGCCAGCGACACCAAAATGCTCGCGAATACCACGCCCGGTTTGGCCCATGACCCCAAGAGAGTGCGCTTCGTCCACCATCAGAAAAGCATGGTGACGGCGTTTGATGTCGATGAACTTGGGCAGGTCGGGGCAGTCGCCGTCCATGCTGTAGATGCCTTCAATGACGATGAGCACGCGCTCAAAGTGATGGCGCTGTTCAGTCAGAAGCGCATCAAGGGCCGCCCAGTCGTTGTGCGGGAAGGACAGGCGTTTGGCACCTGACAGTTTCGCACCTTGCAGCGTGCAGTTATGAATGAGCGCGTCGTGCAGTACCAGGTCTTTGGGGCCAAACAGGTGCCCGATGGCTGTGACGTTGGTGGCGTGGCCGCTGACAAACACAATGGCATCGTCTACTTCATACAGGTCGGCCAGGGCTCGCTCCAACTGACGGTGCAAAGGGCGCTCACCCGAGACAATGCGGCTGGCCGACACCGTGGTGCCGTATTGGTCAATGGCGGCTTTGGCTGCCTTGGACACATCAGCGTCGCCAGAAAAACCCAGGTAGTTGTAGCTGCCGAAGTTAATGAATTCGCGCCCATCAATATGGGTGGTGGCACCGGCCACACCTTCGTGCTGCTTGAAAAACGGACTCTTGAGACCCAGGCGTTTAGCGCCGTCGTTGATGATGCGGATTTGCTGGTAGCCCGGATGTAGGCTGAACCGGTAGTGCGCCTCAGGCACCGGTTGCTTGGGATCAGTCTGCCGTTTATAAAGATGATCTGGTAGGCCATCTTGTGCTTGTTGCAAGCGCCGCTCCAGGGTTTTTTGGATCAGTTTGTCTTTGATTTGGGCGCTAAGACCTTTGATGCTTCTTGGCGTCATTATTGGATGATCCGTTGGGGCTGAATGGCAACACCCGTGTGAATGTCGCTGGCAAACAGGTTGACGGCCTGCGCATTGAGATCGGCAGCGTGCTGCGACACCGCCTGCTGCACTTGTGCCGCGATCAACGCTTCAGGCGTGGCTTCTTCGCTGACTTCCTCAGTTTTTTTGAGTTGACTGATGAGCTTGTCCGTGAGTTTGCTGATGGTGGGGCTTTCGCTCAGAGCCATGACTGACAGTTGTATGCCAAAGCGGCTTTCAATGGCCAAGACCAGTTCAACGCCCATCAATGAATCCAGCCCCATGTCATACACGGAGCGATCGGGGTCGATTTTTTCCGGGGCCATGCGCAAGATCTCGCCAATCTCGGCCTTGAGCAGGTCTTTAATGGCGGCGGTGAGCTCTTCTGGGCTGAGATCCTCGATGAGGTGCTGGATGTCGTTGGTGTTGGTTGAGTCCGACTGAGCGCTATGGCCGTGGGTAGCGAGCTCACTAAATTTGGGCTCTGCCGCGGAGGGTAAAAAGCGGCCAAGGGCGCTCCAGTCAAGTTCCATCACGCCCAGGTCCGAGCGGTTAGATGCCAGCAGGCCTTCCATGATGTCGAGGGCATCACTGGACAGGATGGTTTTGCCACCCATGCGGCTTTGTAAGGCCTCTTTTATTTTTTCGTTGCGGGCGAGAAAGCCCACGTCGTCAATGGCGCCCCAACGCACACACAGGGCGGCCAGGCCCGCGCTGCGTCGCGCCTCTGCCAGGGATTCGAGGTAGGCATTGGCCGCCACGTAAGCACCTTGCCCTGGGTTGCCAAACAGGGTGGTGGCTGAGGAATAGAGCACGAAAAAATCCAGCGGGAGCTGGCTGGTCAACTCATGCAAATGGCGTGCACCCAGTATTTTGGGGGCGAAAACTGTTGCCAGTTGTTCCGGGGTGGTATTGCGTGCCAGTGCGTCGTCGATCACCGTTGCTGCATGGACCAAGCCGCGCAAGGGCGGCATGGTGATGGCTATTTGGCTAAACAGCGCGGTGAGTGCCGGCAGGTTGGTGACGTCACAGGCCTGGGCCAATACCTTGACGCCTTGGGCTTCAAGGATGGCGATGGCGCTGAGTGCCTCGGCAGCCACTGGGCCGCTGCGGCTGATCAGGACGAGGTAGCGCGCCCCTTTGCTGGCCAGCCACTGTGCTGTTTTGAGACCAAAACCGCCCAAGCCGCCGGTGACCAGGTAGCTGCCATTGGCATTGAGCCGCAATGGTGTCGGCACGAGTTTGGGGGTCTGAACGTGGTTGATACCGTTGCGGTAGGTGACCACGATCTTGCCGATATGACGAGATTGTTGCATGTGCCGAAATGCATCGACCACGTCATCGGCTTCAAATGCATGGAAGGGCAGCGGGTGCAGCACGCCTTGCGCAAACAAAGTCATTACCTCAATGAAGAGCGACTCGGTGAGCGCTGGCTGCGCCTGGAGCAGTTGGTCTGCATCGATACCAAAATAGGAAATGTTGTTGCGAAACGGACGCAAACCGACTTTGGTGTTTTCGTAAAAGTCCCGCTTGCCAAGTTCAAGAAAGCGTCCGAAGGGCTTCAGTATGCCCAGATTACGGTTGATGGCTTCGCCCGCCAATGAGTTCAGCACCACATCAATGCCCTGGCCCTGCGTGACCGCCATGATTTGGTCAGCAAACGCAAGTGAGCGGGAGTCAAATATGTAATCTGCACCCATGAGGTGCAAAAATTCACGTTTTTCGTCAGACCCGGCGGTGGCAAAGACCACTGCACCCAAGTGCTTGGCAAGCTGAATGGCCGCGATGCCTACGCCACCGGCCGCACCATGAATCAAGATGCGCTCGCCTCGCTGGAGCCGTGCCAGATGGTGCATGGCGTAGTAGGCTGTGAAAAACGGGGTTGGAATGGTGGCAGCGGCCTCAAACGAGATCGAGGGGGGCAGGATGGCGACTGCCGAGGCTCGGGTGGTGACCTGATTGCCAAAGCAAGAGGCTCCGAAGGCCAGCACGCGGTCTCCGATAGCAAAGTTGGTCACTGACGCGCCGAGTGCCGTAATGAACCCGGCGCACTCAAGGCCGAGCGTGGGGCCGGCAAAGCCGGATTCGACGGCTTCATCTGACAGCATGCCCAGCGAGTACATGACATCGCGAAAGTTCAGGCCCGTGGCTTCAACCTGAATTACAACTTGATCTGCTTGCGGTGACTGGCTGGGGGTTGAAATCCACCGCAAATGGCGCAATTGTCCGGGCGTGGCAAAGGACAGGCGCACGGTGTCGTGTTTGCCCGTGGCAGCTGGCACGGGAGCGTTGCGCGGCAGCACCCGTAGCCGGGGTGCGAAACGCTCGCCGGTCGCGGTGAGAATCACTTCTCGCTCAGCGTCTGGTGCCATCAGTTCGTTAAGCAGTGCCTCAGAAACGGCTGGGTTGTATGGGGTGTCCTGTAGTGTGGGCTCCAGGTCAAGCATGCGAACGCTGAGGTAGGAGGGCTCGTTGATCAGGGTGCGGCCCAGCCCATACAGGGGGGCGTCAACAGTGTGACCGAACAAAGTGGTTCTGCCTGGCAATAACCGTGTGGCAGCGCCAGAGGTGACAAGCCAGCAAGTGGTGCTGGTCTGGGTTGCCTCACAGGCCTGCGCCAGGGTGGTGGCGATGGCTGAGCGCTGCAGTTGATGCGCCAGCAACTCACTTGGGTTGAGTTCTGTGGTAGCTGCCGCCAGGCCATGCAGGTGAACCACGCCACTGAGCTTGCCATGTTGGGTTTTGAGAGTAGTCAGCAGGGTGCTCACAGCCGCCGCGTCGCAAAAATCAAGTTCAGGTGCCGCAACAATCACCTCGCCGCCCTGCAATGGCAAACCTTGCAACAGTTGGCTTGCCAAGTGCTGAGATTGTTCAGACTCACCTGCCAGGACGAGCCACACCGATGACGCTGAGGTTTGCTTGGCTAAGGCCGCAGCGCGTGCCGGTCCCTGGCCCAACAGGGCATATGGCGAGCTGGGGCTGCCGGGGGAGAAAGAGTTGATGTTGCTCTCAACAATACCGCGTTGCTCAAGTTGTTGTTGCCATTGCTGTGGTGCCACTTGCAATGCGGTTTGGGTGCCAAAAAGCAGGCCTAGCCAGCGTGCGGCGGGTGCGCTCAGCCAGAGCAGCGTGCCGCGGCTTGCGAGCACCTTGATTGCAAAATCGAGCGCGATTTCGGCATCTTGCCCAGTCAGGAAATCGTTATGAAGAATGACCAGTTGGGCTGTTTTTTCGGTGCCTGGAGTGTTGGCGGTCTGGCCTAGACCCGTCAGCGCCAAGGTAGGCCAGCGTTCCGTGTGACGCTGGCAGGCATCAAGTGTTTCCGCATTGGTTGTGGCGAACGTGAACTGACAGCGGTCAGCGGGAAGGCCTCGCAACAGGCCAGTACAGAAGTTGGGCGGGCCGTTGCTGATTTCCAAAACGTGCAGGCGCTGTCCTTCAGTGAGCTGCGCCAGGCAGGTCTGAGCTGTAGCAGACAAAGCCTGTGCAGTGTGGCTGCGTTGAGAGACGCCAAAGCTGGTCGCCACCATGGAGGCAAATGTGCAGTCCAGGGGCAGCAATTGGGTGAGGGTGGTTTCCCCTTGGATCAAGGCCGAGAGGTTCAAGCCAACTCGACTGACTGCGTTGATCGCTGCAAAGTAGTCAGAATGATCAGCGACTAGGGCGTTCCAGATGTCGACAGATTTAAGAATGTCTGTGGCGTCGCGCAGCTTCCAGCCGGTGTCCACGCGGTCAAGCAGTTGGTCTTCTTCCAATATGGCAATCACACGATGCAGCATGACTGACGCTTCGGAACCTTTGTTTAACAGGAGCTCAAGCGGCTGTTCGGATAAGACAAGGTCTTGGTCGGCCAATTGGCGAAAAGCTTCGACTGAAAAACTCGTGCACAGGGCCGCCAGCAGGGGCTCAACCTCATGCGCATAAACCAGGCTGGATGGATCGCTGTTCAGTGCACGGGTTGCTACCAGCAATTCTTGCTGCATGCTGGTCGCGAGGGCATTGGGCACCGGCGTCTCGGCGCAGGGGTGCGCTTTGGGGACTGCTGTGTATGCCAAAAGGCACAAGGGGTCGGTGGTTTTTTTGCCCATAGGGACGGCGCGAAAACGCACGTCGCGCAACCAGGCAACGACCTCACCCTGGTCATCAAACAGTGTGAAATGAGCGGTGAGGCTGTGCGGAGATTGATGCACCAACTGTGCTTTCGCGGTGGCCGGGGCCCCCATGCCAGTGCGCAAACTCAAACGGCCGATTTTGGTGGGTAAATAGGCAACACCTGAGGGCAGATCAATTTGATCCTGCAGCAAATGGAAAACAAGCTGAAAGCCGCAGTCGAGTAAGGCCGGGTGCAACAACGACTCGGCCATGGAGTCCGAAATAGTGGCAGGTATTTTGAGTCTGGCCCAAGCGGTGTCTTCCTCTACCCACCCGATGTCAATGGCCTGAAACGCCGGGCCGTAATGAAGGTCAACCTGCTCGGTTAGGACGGCATGCGATTGGGTATCAAAGTCTGGCCGACGATCTGGTGTTTGCGGCCTTTCATGGGCAAATAAAGTGTCGATTGGCTCGGTGCGTACTCGGCCAATGGCGTGCAGAGTCCATGCGTCATGGCTGAACTGGTCACGACTGGAAATGGCAAAGCTGCCGTCGCTGGGCTCCAGGGATACCTTGAGCAGCTTGGTGTTTTCAGTGCTGAGCACCAAAAACATTTTGATTTCAAGTTCTTCGATTTCAAGTTGAGCCGGTAACCCATTTTGGCCAACCCATTGAGCGGCTGCGGCAAGACCCAGTTCGGCGTACCCCGCACCCGGAAAAACGATTGAGCCGCTGACGGCATGGTCAGCCAGCTCTGGATATTTCAACGGGTCAATCTGGTTTTCCCAAGTCAGCTCCTGCTGCCCCAAGGGATAACCCAGGAGCGGATGTACTTTGCGTCGTTCCAGGAGGTGATAGGACTCGGAGGTGACGGTTTGCCAGTGCCGTTCGCGTTGCCAAGGGTAGTTTGGCAATGCAGTGAAGCGCGCTGGATGCGGGAAAAAATGTGCGAGATCAGCATCAACTCCAGCCAGTATGGCTTCAGAAGCAGCCCGCCACACCTGTTCTGACGAGTCATCGCCGCGCTTCAGAGTGGATATGACGCGGCCCGGTTTGCCATCCGTTTTCAGGCATTCATTGAGGTAACCACGCAATACGGCATGAGGCCCCACTTCAATGAAAACGTCGATGCCCATTTGTCGAATCGTGCCGATGGCCTTTTCAAAAAGTACCGGTTGGCGAATGTTTTTCCACCAGTAGCTGGCATCAAGTTGGGTGCCGGGGGTAACTTCACCCGTGACGGTAGAGAAGAAGTCAATCAGCGTTGCTTGCGGTGCCAACGTATCAAGCGCCTGCTCAAGCCCGGTTTGAATTGGGTCCATCGCCACGCTGTGAAAAGCGTAGTCAAGGTCAAGCCGCTTGAAGATGGCTTGACGATCAAACAGAACAGATTCCAGTTGGGTCAAAGCCGCTGCCGGCCCTGCCAAGGTGACGCCTCGGCCACTGTTGATGCCAGCAATGGCAATGTGGTCGGCCAGTCCAAGCTCTTCGAGCACGGTCCGCATTTGCAATTCGCTTAAGGCGACGGCCGTCATTTGCCCCTGACCCTTAGTGAGGCCCTGGAAATGGCTGCGGTAATAAATGACTTTGACAGCTTGTTCCAGCGTCAAGGCACCAGCCGCCCAAGCTGCAGCAACTTCACCCACACTGTGCCCAGCTACGGCGGCAGGCATCAGGCCTTGGGAACGCAACATTTCAGTCACACCAACCTGAATCGCAAACAGGGCGGGTTGTGCGATTTCCGTACGCTCGTAACGACCTGCCCCGTTGTCGCCGTTGAGCTCTTTCTCAAGTGAGAAATCTTCGTATTTCTCAAAAAATCGTTCTACGGCCTGAACTGCTGCCTTGAAAGTAGGGTTTTCGATCAGAAGTTGGCGACCCATGCCTTCCCACTGCGATCCATTGCCGGAATAAATAAACGCAACTTTGGGTGTCGGGCTCATACCGATAGCGGTAACGACTGGGAGGTTGGTGGGTTTGTCTTCTGAAAAAGAGGTCAACGCTGAAGCAACTGAGTGCGGTGTGCCTCCAAAAACTACCGCGCGGTGTTCGTGCCACTCACGGTTGATTGCTGCGTTGTAGGCCACGTCATACAGATCAACAACATCCCCTTTGCCTAAAAGTGCCGCGTACTGTTTGGCGACATCCTTCAACGCAGCTTCTGATTTGCCTGAAATAAACAAAGGAGTTCTGATGGGCGTGAGGTCTTTGACGCGCTTGGGCCGAATGGCAGTGACTTTGGCAACTTGGCTTTCCAAAATGACATGTGCATTGGTGCCACCAAAGCCAAACCCATTGACACCCACCACGATGCGACCACTGGCGGGCAACGCAGTGTTTTGACTGGCCACCAACAGGTTCCAGTCCTGGAAAGGGATGTTTGGGTTGGGCGTGTTGAAGTTGATTGAGGCCGGGACCATGCGATGCTTGATGCAATACAGGGCTTTGACCAAGCCTGCGACCCCACTGGCGGCTTCCATATGGCCCAAATTGCTTTTGATGGAGCCAATCAACAGCGGCTTATCTTTGGGCCGCAATTGGCCCAATGCATTGGCCAGGGCCTTGGCTTCAATCGGATCACCAACCGGCGTGCCGGTACCGTGTGCTTCCAGGTAAGAAATGTCAGATGGTGAAATGCCTGCTTTGGCATAGGCTTCGGTGAGCAGGGCAGACTGTGCCACTGCGCTGGGCACGGTGAGCCCCGATTTTTTTCCATCGCTGTTGACGTTGGTGCCAGCCACGACGGCCAATATGGGGTCACCGTCGGCCAGCGCCTGTTCGTATTCCTTCAGGACAAAGATGCCACCGCCTTCAGAGCGGACGTAGCCATCGGCTGCAGCGTCAAAAACGCTGCAAACCCCTTTGCGGGACAACATGGAGGCTTTTGAAAAGGCGATAAATCCATAAGGATGCAGTAACAGACCCACACCACCCGAAATGGCCATGGAGGTTTCACCCGATGCAATGGATTGGCATGCCTGGTGGAAAGCCACCAATGACGACGAGCAAGCCGTGTCAATTGACATGCTCGGCCCTTTAAGGTCAAACAGGTAAGAAATTCGGTTGGCAGCTATGCTGGATGTGTTGCCTGTAGCCACCGTTGAATCTATTGCACCAAGATCGTCCGTAAAGCGCATGGAGTAGTCAACGGACGAGACGCCAATAAACACGCCACACTTGCTGCCTTTAACTGCGCTTGGTTTGATGCCAGCGTTTTCAAAAGCTTCCCAGGTCATTTCGAGCAGCAGGCGCTGCTGGGGATCCATCTGCGCCGCCTCACGCGGGGAGATGCCGAAAAAAGTAGCGTCAAAACCCGACACGTCACCCAAGGTGCCCGAGGCGAAGGTGTAGCTCGTGCCGCCATGCTTTTTGCTGGGGTGCTGGAAGGTGTCCATGGCCCAGCGGCTGGGATCAACTCGGGTGACCAAGTTCTTGCCATTGATCAGATCAGACCAAAAAAGGTCTGTTGTGGTACCGGGCAACCTAAACGAACAAGAAATTACTGCTACTTTTTTCACAAGAATCCAACGCTTACATAAACTTACGCCTTCAGGGATTTACATACACGCTGAATTTGGATAACCCGTTCTCAATAGAAAATATTTTTTATTTCGATCGACCAGATCTCGACGCAAACGGACAACCTGAAATTGTATTGCCTAGGTTCAGCAGCAGCTACCCCCCATTTGGGGGAGAGGCGAGAATAGAATTCGATATTTTATGTCTGTAAGACAATAATTTCATTGATCGTGAAGGAGCCAAGAGCGACTGCAGCACAACAGGTGCGCTTGTCTTCACCCCCAACGGAGACCAATGCGTTGGGACCTGCGTCTTTAGTGATGTTGCGCCGAGTGAAGCAGCAAAGCCCACTTGAAAACATTGGATTTTCTGGCCCCGACTGGAGTCTGAGCATGACGGACCTCATGGGAATGGTGGAGCAGCCTTTTCTTTTGTCGCTAAAAGAGAATACCAACTTGAGTTTCATCTTCAATGACGTCGTGGACGACTGAAGCCTGAGAAAGCGGGAAACGTTGACGCTCGAAGTCGGCAAATAGTCTGGCAGCCCGTTTCCCTAATCCGGCGCGAAAAACCGCGTAGTTGGCTGGCAGCCCCCTTTTTTCACTGAGGCGCAGTTAACTATTCAGCTCACCCCCTTGGGGCAACTGGTGAAGCCTTCTATCTAGTCAACTCTCGCGACAATCGTCTTGTTGGGCACCCTGGCGGCCCACGCCTGCGGTCAAACCCCCTGCTTTGAAATCGGAGTGTTTGCAATCAAGCCAGTGAACTCCTCCCTTGTGTTTTGGCTGCCTGGGTTCAATTTGGCATGTGGCTTCAGAAGAAATACAGCATGCTCTGGTTGATGCAAAGTTATGCCTTTACGGCACAACAGGCGCAAGGGCTTGTGCCAGAGCTTGGTAGCCCACCCGGGTTCGACAGTTCCAAGCTCAAGATTCACCTGAATTCCAATGAAATCAAGGACTTAGTCGCTTGATTGGCAAATTACTGTATTGGCGCGATTGTCGTAAAAATATTTAAATTTACGTATAAATCCACTGGTTAAAGTAATGGCGTGTTTATAAAACTTACCCGCTGTGGCCCCAACGAATACGTCCAACTCGTAGTGGTTTACCGCGACGACGCCGGTCGCCCCAAGCAACGCACGCTGGCCTCTCTGTGGCGCGTTGATCGTAAGCGCGCCATTAACCCCAGGTAGTCAAGGCAATGGAATCGGCGATATTTCTGGTAGGCGCAGGTTCCACGGCAGAAGCGCTTCAACTTCTTCGACCGTCTGTGCAGCTGGCAATTCACGTAGCACCCGGCGCAGCCAGGCATAGGGCTCCACACCATTTGCCTTGGCCGTTTCCACCAAGGAATAGATGACGGCGCTGGCGTGCGCACCAGCGCTTGTGTCGCTGAATAGCCAGGCTTTTCTTCCCACCACGAAGGGACGGATGCTGTTCTCGCAACGGTTGTTGTCAATCGGCAGATCGGCGCGCTCGGTGTACCGCGAGAGCATGGGCCACAGGTTTTTCATATACGCCAGAGCGGTGCCCAGAGCACTCTTGGGCGTGACCAATGGCACGGTTTTGGTCATCCATGCATGTATCTCTGCGAGTGTCGCCACGCTCTGGTCCTGCCGCGCCGCATGGCGCACCTCTGGTTTGGCGTCTTTGAACTCCCGCTCAATACGGTACAGCCTGCCAATAAGCGCAACCGCCTCATCAGCCTTGCCGCGTTTGCCCTTGGGCTGCACCCGCACGGCCTCCACAAAGCGTCTGCGCACATGTGCCCAGCAGGCCAAACGCTCAATTCCGGCGGTGCACCCGATGTCACCGTAGCCCGCGTACCCATCGGTCATCAAATAACCTTTGAATCCCTCCAGCACCCGCGTGGGCACCGTGGCGCTGCGACTTGGATCGTAGTCAAACAGAACCACCGGTTTGTCCGGCGGCCCGCCCGATTGCACCCACATGTAGCTGTTGGAGGTGGGCGCCTTGGCGCTCTCTTTGAGCACCTGCACCACCGTCTCATCCATATGGATCAGGGAGCAGTCGAGCAGGATGTCGCGCATCAGGTTGTGCAACGGCTGCAGCAATTTGCCACCGCCAATAACCCAGCGCGCCAGGGTCTGACTGGGTACCGGCGCATTGTGGCGCTCAAGCACACGGCCAAAGCGCGTAAGCGGCATGCCATCGACAAACTTGACCGTGTACAGCATGGCCAAGAAGTCCGCACTGGCATTGCTCTTGGGCAGAGGCTGCGCTGGCAAGGGCGCCGTAACGGGCGCGTGCTGGCTGCCGGGGCAACCATAGCGGTTGCGGATGTTGCGAATCACGCGCACCTGCATGGGCACGATGTCGAGTTGCTCGCTGATGTCCTGGCCGATTAACACCATAGGGGAGCCACAAGGGCAAGTGCGATCAGATTCAGGCACATCGTGCACGACATCCATCCGTGGCAGACCTGCAGCCAATGGGGCGCGTTTGCCGCGTGCGGGCTTAGAGGCTGCCTTGGTGGCGTCGGCAGCGCCAGATGCATCCTGGGTTTCTTCGGCGGCAATGGGGGCCGTATCGTGTGCGTCTGTGCTGGTTTGGGCGAGCACTTCGGCTTCGTCAAACAAGCGGCTCTGGGCGGACATCTGTTCGGAGCTTGCGCCGAACATGCGTTGGCGAGCCAGTGTGGCCTGCTCGAGCATGCGGATGATGTAAGCGTGGGCCTCGTCGCGAACGGCCTGCATTTCTGCGCGCATTGTTTGCGCTTCTTGATGCAGAGTTTGTACGACCTTTTGCTGTGTCACCAGGAGCGCTTGGAGGGCTCCAATATCGTCTGGCAAAACGCTTGGAAAACTGAACGTTTTAGCAGCCTCTTCAGACACCTTCTCCAGAGATGAAATAGGTGTTTTAAGGGCATCATGTCAACTACCTGCGATACGGACCAATATGAAAATCCTGAAATATGGTTTTTAGCAACATTTTTTTTGCTGTGTGTGATAACCTGATTTTGTTGGATGTTGGGGTGGAGAAGCCGTCACGCATGGGCGAAACTGTCTTCCTCAACATGTCGCCCATCACGAAGATTGAAGTGACTGCTTCGCGATAGTGTTCCTTTGTTGGAACGCACCTGGTTAGTTTTTTAGATGTGGGTGAGGTCTTTACGTGCCACAACACCAGGTCAGGATTCTGTAATATGGGCCTAAACCCTGCTCCTATTTCCCTTTTGGGTAGAAGAGCTGTCACGACTCACCTCGAAGAAGCCACTCAGTTTTCGGATCGGGTGGTTTTCTTCGTTTTTAGCCCGCTTGTTTAAAACATCAAATTTCGGCAGGTAGTTGAAAGCCAAGCTCGGGCCGCTGGTGTGCACTCGGTCACACAACATTTTTTAGAGCTGGTCTATCTGACTAGCTCAAAAGCCCACCTTTTTTTGAAGGATCTCGGTAAACTCCCATCTCAAATTTTTATTTTCTTGGTGGCCCGTGAGTTGCCACTTTTTTCCAAAGCGCGACGCGCATGCACTGGGCATGGGTGCGCCGTTTTGGTCAAAAGGATAGAAAATGGAACTCGAATTCGAAAGCCTGCCCGACTGGCTGTTGGTCAAAACATCACACTCAGTGCCCACCTACTGGGTGGACGTCATTAACGATTTCTTGCAGGTTATCGCCTCCATGTTTGTTGTGCGGGGACGAGAAACTGTACTCGTGCACATGTACAACAGGGGAGATCGGCTCTTGTTCGAGGTGGACTATCCCAGCCACTTCTGCGCAAAGAAATCGGCCGTTGATGTGATTCGCCAAGTTTTTAGCCAAATGTCGATTCATGCACATGCATGTCTAGGCATGAGCGACGACATCGGTCAAAAAGTGCGTGTTTTTAAGGTGGCGACAGGCCAGGGCGCAAACGTAGCGCGGCACCCAGAAACAGCAGAGCGAATCAAAGCAACCGTTGAAAAAATCAAGCAGACCGGCGAATTCAGGCCACTGAAAGCGCCGCCCAGGGATTGGGTCAGAAAGTTGGAAATGCTGCGGGAGTCGTTTCCAAATTTCGCGAGTGTGATCGATCTGGTTGTCGCGCCGCACATGGGAATCCTGGCAAAGGGTGGCTACCACCGCCAATCGCCCATGCTGCTGGTGGGCCCGCCCGGAATAGGCAAGACCCATTTTGCAAACGCGCTGGCTTCGACCATGGGGCTGCATGGCGCGCTTTTCATCAACATTGCAGAAGAAACTAACGCTGCCAGCTTGGGTGGCAGTTCGGTTTTCTGGGCCAATTCAGCGCCGGGCAAACTTTTCGAACTGCTGGCCTGGGGGGATGGGGGCAATTCGCCTGTGGCAAATCCTCTGGTGATCCTCGATGAGCTTGATAAGCCAACGGCCACGCAGTACAACCCAGTTGCATCGTTGTACACACTGCTCGAAGGCGATACTGCCAGTCGCTTCGTGGATCAGGGTGTCCCGGATGTGGTCCTTGACGCCAGCAGCGTGCGGTTTGTGGCAACCGCCAACGATGCATCCCTGATCCCCGAGCCCCTCCTGGGACGCATGGTGGTTTTTCACATCGCCCATCCAACAGCCGAGCAGTTGCGCGGCGTTGTGCGCGCGATTTATGCGGACTTGATTGATCGCACCCGGCTGCCGCTCAAGCGTGAGCTGCCTGATGTGTTGATTGACGCAGCCAAGGGACTCAATCCTCGCGAAGCCAAGATGCGCATGGAATGCGCCATTGCAAAGGCGGTGTCAGCAGGCCGTGACTGTGTGCGGCTTTCTGACTGGCCGGACTTCCCAACGGCTGCAAGTCACGGGCGTCGAAGTATCGGCTTTACCGGCTAGGTCCGTTGCCCTCGTCGTGGCGTAGTCTGATCGCATTCCTGTGCCCCCTCAATCTGTCTACTACTTGCTCGGGCAGAACGTTGATGCATTAGTAAAAGAGGCTCCAGCAACGATTTACGCTGGATGGACGCCATGGCGTGAAATCTGGCGCCCCCCAGCGTGTCATCTGGCGCTCTGGCGTGACTTATCGACACCAGTTGGGGATCTAAACCAGATGCGGCCTTTTTGCGTAGTGCGTTTATTTTTGTGAAGCATAAACGCCTCGGCACCTCTCCAATAACATGGGTATGGTGGTTGCTTGTTGCAAATCACTTGGCGCAAGAATGCATCAAATAGTCTGGCACACACGACCCGGAAAAAAAACGGGTCGCCAATCCCGGCTTCGTTATTACAAGGCCCTCAATCTCTTCAGGATGGCGGCAGTAGTTTTGAGCCTTGACGAGATCGCGCGCGAGATCAGCGATTTCGTGCGTGGTGGAGATCGAAACGCCGCCACTTTGTGCATCAGCCCACAAAGTGGAGTTCAACCCTGATCCGTGCACACGGCAATCAACTCTTCGGCGAGTGCATCGTGATCGATCTTGGAGTCCGCAGGGATCAGTGACCTAAAAAAATTTACCGAGATGCATGGGTGTGCTTGTCGGACAGGCGGGGTTGGTGTCTTGGCTGAGTTTTGGGTTGTTGGGTTGTTTTGGGGTGGTGTTCGCTTTTGACATGGTTTGGGGGGGGCCTTTGGTGTACCGTGGACGGCTCTGGCGAGCGAGCCCGAAAACTGTGCAATGTCGATGTACGGTCACTCAGCAGGTTTCTGAGCTGTGCGATGCGGGGTCGGGGAAGGTCTCGGGCTGGCCAGAAATTCCGACGGCTGCCTCTCATCAGCGCCGCGGGATTGGGTTCATGGCGTAAGCTAAGCAAGATCGATTAGCGGAAACACCAAATTGTGAAAGACATTTTGGTGTTTCAAGCGAACAAGCGTGTTTAAAAAATTTCGAGCTGGTCTGTCTGACCAGCTGTCAGTTTCACGCTGGCGCAGTCATCGGCTGCGGGTATGCATGGGACCGTGTGACTGCTTGAAACGGCAGCGTGTAAGGGGTTTTAAGCGGCTTCGTGATGGCATGATGCACGATGTCGACAATCCTCCGCTCGCGAAAACTCAGTTTGAGCTGGTCTGGCTGACCAGCTCAAAATTGCGGTTTTTCCAATCCTTCCTGGACTGGGGTGTGACTAACAATTGATCTCGCACAGTAATAATTGTGCGCGCACAACTGGTTTAGGGAAATCAATGACTTACGAACGCTGTATCGGTTTTTCGTCTGCTGATTCGCACAAAAATAACGCGCACGTGGGTATTCCAGACCATCGTGACCGGTCATTCCGGTCGAACGTGACCGATTTCAGGGTTTGACCGGAATGACCGGTCACGCCACCGCAATCGTCGGTCACGAGGCCGCAATCAGATACCGCAGCGTGTGATGTTGCGCATATTTCCATAAACCTCGGGTGGCCTCTTCGGCTTTGCTGGAGTGGGCATGCCCGATACCCGAAGGATCAATATGCGCAAGATACGGGACGTCCTACGTCTCAAACTTGAATCCCGACTCTCCCATGAGCGAATCGCCGCCGCCCTGAGCCTGTCCAAGGGAGTGGTCAGCAAGTACGTCAGTTTGGCAAGCGCCGCTGGCCTGGATTGGGCCCAAGTTCAAGCCCTGGATGACACGGCACTGCACAAGTGCCTGCTGGGCACGCCTCAGCGCACCAGTGCTTTTGTGGTGCCCGACTATGCCCGCATCCATCAAGAGTTGCGCCGCAAAGGCATGACCTTGATGCTGCTGTGGGAAGAGCACGCGGCCCGGCACCCCGGTGAATCCACCCACCGCTACGCCCAGTTCTGCGTCAACTACCGCAGCTACGCCAAGACCCTCAAGCGCTCCATGCGCCAGGTTCACCGGGCTGGCGAGAAGCTGTTCATCGACTACGCCGGCCCCACAGTCGCGCTCAGCGACGCCAGCCGCGCCCACATCTTTGTCGCTGCCCTGGGCGCGTCGAGCTACACCTTCGCCTGCGCTACACCCCGCGAGACGATGGCCGACTGGCTGGGTGCGACGGCCCAGGCGCTGTGCTTCTTTGGCGGTGTGCCCCAGCTCATCGTGCCTGACAACCCCAAAGCCTTGATAGCCAATGCTGATCGGTATGAACCACGAGCCAACGAGACGGTGCACGACTTTGCGCGCCACTACGGCACCTCGTTCCTGCCCGCACGGCCCTACCACCCGCAAGACAAAGGCAAGGTCGAGTCCGCCGTGCAGGTGGTGGAGCGCTGGATTCTGATGCGATTGCGCCACCAGCGGTTTGCCACGGTCGATGACGTCAACGAGGCCATCGCACCGCTCTTGGAACAGCTAAATGCCAAGGCGTTTCAGAAGCTGCTCGGCAGCCGCGCCAGTGCGTTTGCACAACTTGACGCCCCGGCCCTGCAACCGCTGCCCCTACAAACCTGGGAGTTGGCCGTCTACAAGACCGTGCGAGTTCACATTGACCAGCACGTTGAGTTCGAGGGCCACCGTTACAGCGTGCCGCAGTCACTGGTTGGGCAAGTGCTGGAGGCCCGCGTGACGGCGCGCACGGTGGAGTTGCTGCACCGGGGCCAGCGCGTGGCGTCTCACCTGCGCTGTGCGCACAAGGGTGGATTTACCACCGTGCCTGAACACCTGTCGGCTGCCCACCGGGCTCACCTGCAGTGGACGCCTGAGCGACTCATCCACTGGGGCAACAGCATTGGCGTGGCCACTGGTGCCTTGGTGACGCGCTTGCTGGAAACACGACGTCACCCCGAGCATGGCTACCGGGCCTGTCTGGGCTTGTTGGCATTGGCCAAGCGCTTTACCAAGCCACGACTGGAGGCCGCCTGTGTGGTGGCGCTGGAATTGGGCACCACCAACAGCACCCACGTGCGTGACATTCTGGTCAATGGGCGTGATCAGGTGCAGGCCAGCACTACGCCAGAGTGGACCAGCCCGCAGCATGCCCATGTGCGTGGCGCGGGCTATTACCAATGACCCATGACACCCAGCATCTCGCTCACAACCACCTACCCGACAACAGGCATTCCCATGAGGATGAACACCACGATTGAACAACTCCGCGGCCTGCGCCTGACTGGCATGGCCACCGGTTTGCAGGAACAGCTCACCCAGGCCGGGATGACGGGAATCAGCTTTGAGGAGCGCCTCGTACTGTTGGTGGACCGCGAAGTCCACTGGCGCAACGATAAACGCCAGACTCGACTACTCAAGGATGCCAAGTTGAAGCACCGCCAGGCCAGCATTGAGGATCTGGATACCCACGCCGGGCGGGGACAGGAGCGCAAGGCTGTCATGAGTCTGGCATTGGGTGACTGGATTGAGAGCGGTCACAGTGTGCTGATCACTGGCCCCACTGGGGCGGGCAAGTCCTGGCTGGCCTGCGCATTGGCGCAGTACGCCTGCCGCCGGGGGCACTCTGCGTATTACCAACGGGTGCCCCGATTGGGTGAAGAACTGCGCATCCGCCACGGCAACGGCACGTTTGGCAAGTGGCTGCTTCAAATGGCCAAGACGGATGTGCTGCTGCTGGAGGATTGGGGAATGGCCGGGATTGACAGCCAGACTCGCGCTGACTTGCTGGAGATCATTGATGAGCGGGCAGCCAACAAAGCCACCATCATCACCAGCCAATTACCGATTGAGCATTGGCATGCCTGGGTGGGCGACGCCACGATTGCTGACGCTATTCTGGACCGAGTGATGCAACGAAATCACCGTTTCACCCTCACGGGCGAGTCTCTTCGTCAGAAGCCAAAAGCAAGCAAAAAGGAGGTCAATCCAGACCCATCGTGACCGACACCCCTACAATTTAGATGCGCAATACCGCACGCTGCGCCACCGGTCACGATCGACCGGAATCAGCGGTCACGATCGCCGGAATACGCACGCACGACTTTTATGCAGAGCATGTGTCGAAAGAGGGTTTTTAGCGGCTTTGCGGTGCGCCTAAACCCGGCAACCCACTGGGTGAATCGCTGAGGAACATCCCAAGGGAACACTACTTACGTCCCGCGCCACTCCTACAGAAGCAAAAGACTTCAAAGACCTCTTTTGCATCGCGGCTGATTGAATCAAATTTTCTAATCACATCGCCTGCGGTATTCTGTTTACTAAAGTACCCTTTCATCCTTTTCCGAGGTGTTCCTGCCGTTAACGGACGAGCCCCTCGAATCTCGTGTTCACAATGACGTCTTGAAACCGTGAAGTTCTTACTTTTTGCCATTGCGATTGCCACTTCTTTAGTGATTCTGAAATTCTGGGCGCCCAACAACTGGGCGTCGCTCGAGATCATGGTTGGCGCTGGGCTCGTTCTAATCGTGGCAACGGCGGTTGCCATCGTCGCGTCGCGAAATCGACAGCGAAGACGACTGACTGATATGCGAGATTCTGCGCTTTGGTGACTGCGTATGGCTCTTGACGACCAACAGCGGGTGCTCACGGGTGTCAGCTTCCGGGCAATGAAAAGATCTTTACCGTTGAGGTTCTATAAAGCTGCCGCTCAATCGGCGGCATCTCGTCCGCATTGCTGACGCTGGCGACGGAATAGTCTGGGACAGGACTGCAGCGGCTGCTGTCGGCCGCCAACGCCAGCTTCCGGGTCAGCCAATTTCATCGATTTGGAGGCTGGTCAACCGCCGTTCAAAGGCCTCGGCAAGGTGCCCCAGCTGACATTGATGCCACACGGAACCGGCCACGAAAACCTATCTTTCTTAATGTGAATTGCAATTGCAATACAATTCAATAATGAAAACTGCAACCATACCCCCGATCCGCGTCGCGCCTGAGTTTAGGATCGAAGTTGAGGACGTCCTTGAGCAAGGTGAAACGCTTTCAGAATTCGTCGAAAACGCCGTACGTCAAACAGTTTTGAAGCGCAAGCATCAAGCTGAATTCCTGCGTCGGGGCATCACTGCAATCGAGGAAACAAAGCGAACAGGCGGAGGCATTGCTGCGGAGGTCGTGGTTGCCAAGCTTGAAGCCAAGCTGGCGGCTGCACGTCGAACCCAGTCTCAGCACAGTTGATGATTTATACCGTTCAATTCAGTGCTGCTGCCGACGAAGACTTGGAGAGGCTTTTTGATTTCATTCTCCAACGTGAACTGGAAAGTGCAACTGGTGATCTTGACATTCCCGAGAGAGCGCTAAAGGCCATCAAAGAGGGCATAGGCCTTTTGCGGTCATCTCCATTTGCCTGTCGCAAGGTTGGGGAAAATCCTTTCATCCGAGAACTCGTGATCACTTTTGGACGCTCAGGCTATGTGGCTCTTTATGAAATAGTTGATGACAGCACCGTCATCATTGGTGCAATCCGTCACCAACGGGAAGATGATTACCACTGAGTCAACAAATTGTTGGTGCGGTGGCTCCCAATCCCCGCCACTGGTCAATCGTGGATGTGGCTGCCATCGAAATCAACGCCACATAGCTGACCTTCAAAGGTGACATGAACAGCCGGTTTGGATGAGTCATTTCGGCAAGTTGGCTGACCGGAAGGGGCACCAAACAGCCGCACAACGGTCAGGCAGCCATCACAGCCACGACTGGGGTTTCGAAATCGCCTGCCGCGCTTCACTTCAGACAAGGGTGCCGAGTTCCTGCTCTTCTTACCAAGTTACCCCCACGACCTGTGGTCTAAGCTGTTGATAAGTCATTGAACAACTGCCCGATGTGCCGCCAGTGCTGGGCTAGCGGGTTGCGCCTAAAAAGAAGGCAGTGGGTGATGACACGGGGTGGGATACTATGCTGTATAAAAAAACAGTCATATGTCGCACGCCATCCTAGACCTCAACACGCCTGTCCCAATTTCCCAGGCCCCACTCTGGGTAAATGCACTGCCATGCCGGATCACGGCTGGCTTTCCCTCGCCTGCCGAGGACCATGTCGTGCAGCGGGTTGACTTGATGGCGCAGTTGATGCGCCATCCTCAGGCCACCTACTTGCTCCGAGTGCGCGGTGAATCCATGATTGAGGCGGGCATCTTTGACAACGATGTGGTGATGGTGGACCGTGCCATCACGCCGCGCTCCGGGCAGGTGGTGGTGGCCGTGGTCGATGGCGACTTTGTGTGCAAGACCCTGTACCAGCGCGGCGGGCGCATCAAACTCAAGGCCGCCAACCCCACCTTTGCCGACATCACTCCCAAAGATGGCCAGACGCTGGAAAGGGCTCAGTTTTCGGTCGGCGGCAACAAGCCAACTCATGATCTCGGTTATTGGATTGGATTCCTGGGGCAAGTGCGTCGATGATCTTTTGCCAGAGCACAAAGTGTTTTTCAAATTGGTGTGACATTTGGGGCAGTACAATGGGGCAGTTGGTGGGATTCAAGGGTGTTTACGGGGGTCTATAGCTTGAAGAAATTCAGTAAAAGCTTAAGATAGCCTGATTATATATTGGTTCGAGTCCAATCGCGCCTACCAGTATTTCTATCTGAGGTTAACCAGACTCAGGTGTTTTAAGAAATGCTGACAAATTGAAATCCGAATCAGGCTTGAATCCTATTCGGATTTTTTTGTTTTCCGCTCTGGATTTATCGGTGCATGATTGATGTTCTCGGTGGTTGGGACTCAGCAATGAATTCAATCCCATCCCATTCATGTGCTAACAGACGTGGCCTTGATCCCTGTGGATCGATGACTCTTTAGAATGTGTTGCACTGCAACAGAATCAAAGCGAGCTCAACCTGAGCCGCAGGAGAACGCATGCAAAACAAAAAAAGCACCACTGGCGTGACCGATCAACGGGTCATCAAAAAGTATCCAAATCGCCGTCTGTACGATACCGATACATCGAGCTACATCACTTTGTCTGAGGTCAAGCAACTGGTGATGGACAGTGAACCGTTCGTTGTTCTTGACGCAAAGACCTCTGAAGACCTGACGCGCAGCATACTGCTGCAGATCATTTTGGAGGAGGAGTCCAATGAGTCCCCGATGTTTACCGCGCCGGTTTTGGCCAGTGTGATTCGGTTCTATGGCAATGCCATGCAGGGACTCATGGGCGGGTATTTGGAAAATAATATCCAGTCTCTATTGGATGTTCAAAGCAAGTTTTCAGAGCAATCAAAAAACTTGTCGCCTGAGATGTGGGCGAAATTCGTGGCGATGCAGTCACCTGCTCTGCAGGCCATGATGGGGGGCAATCTGGATCAATCCAAAAATATGCTGCAACAAATGCAAGATCAAATGCAAAAGCAGACCGATCAAATGCTGGACGCATTTGGTATCAAGCGGTAGTTGGATTGACCGTCAAATCCGTGGGCATGTGAGTGAAGCAATGAGTACAAATATCAATACAAGCGTCAAAAATTCGCCCAAAGTGGGTTTCGTCAGTTTGGGCTGCGCCAAAGCGCTAACGGACTCCGAGTTAATTCTGACCCAGCTCAATGCGGAAGGCTATCAAACCTCCAAAACCTTCCAGGGCGCTGACCTTGTGATTGTGAACACATGCGGATTCATTGACGATGCAGTCAAGGAAAGCTTGGACACAATTGGGGAAGCCCTTGCAGAAAACGGCAAGGTGATCGTGACCGGATGCTTGGGCGCCAAGTCAGCGGAAGGCGGTGGCAACTTGGTTCGCAAAATGCACCCGAGCGTGTTGGCCGTAACAGGCCCGCAGGCGACGCAGGAGGTGATGGACGCCGTCCATGCCAATTTGCCGAAGCCACATGACCCGTTCATTGATCTGGTACCGAATACCTTCGGTGTGGCGGGCATCAAATTGACGCCAAGGCATTACGCTTACGTCAAAATTAGCGAAGGGTGCAATCATCGTTGCACTTTTTGCATCATCCCTTCGATGCGAGGTGATTTGGTCTCCCGGCCGATTGGCGATGTGCTTCAAGAGGCGAAGGCCTTGTTTGAGGGCGGCGTCAAGGAGTTGCTGGTCATTAGTCAAGATACATCCGCCTATGGCGTTGACATCAAGTACAGAACTGGTTTCTGGGAAGGCAAGCCGATCAAGACGCGTATGCTGGACTTGGTGAAAGCACTTGGCGAGATTGCTGAGGGCTACGGTGCTTGGGTTCGCTTGCACTATGTTTATCCTTATCCCAGTGTGGATGAGGTGATTCCCTTGATGGCGACGGGCAAAGTGTTGCCCTATTTGGATGTGCCGCTCCAGCATAGCCATCCAGATGTATTGAAGCGCATGAAGCGCCCGGCAAGTGGCGAAAGAAACCTGGAGAGAATTCAAAAATGGAGAGAGGTATGTCCGGAAATTGTGGTCCGAAGCACGTTCATTGCTGGATTCCCGGGCGAGACTGAGGAAGAGTTTTCACATCTGCTTGATTTCATGAAAGAGGCCAAAATTGACAGAGCTGGCTGTTTCGCATATAGCCCCGTTGATGGCGCCACGGCCAACGACCTTCCCGGCATGCTGCCAATCGAGGTTAGGGAAGAACGACGAGCGCGTTTTATGGCAGTGGCTGAAGCCGTGTCCGCGGCCAAATTGCACCAGCGCATTGGTGCGACGATGCAAATATTGGTTGATTCCGCGCCGGGGATGGGTAAAAAAGGCGGCGTTGGCAGGTCTTATGCCGATGCGCCCGAGATTGACGGCGTCGTTCGATTGTTGCCGCCAGAAAAGATCAGCAAGACCTTGAAGGTGGGAGAGTTCACAAAAGCCCGTATCGTTGGAGCGCAAGGACACGATCTGGTTGCTCAGCCGTTCTAGTCCGCGTTGGCAGTTCGACAAATAAACCGTCGACATCTCGGCGGTTTATTTTCATTGCTCAATTATTGAGATGTAGGTTGAGTTGGGAGGCTGTCATGACCCCGGCTGTTCAAAGTCTGAACGATTCGTCGAAAAGGCAGCTTGGACGTTGATATTGCTACCGGACTTATTGTCATGACACATCGCCTGCCAGGATAATAGCTGTTGATCCATGAATTGAGGGCAAAGAAAAAGCCCCTTGTTTTCACAAGGGGCTCTCAATTTTCTGGTGCCCGGAAGAGGACTCGAACCTCCACACCTTGCGGCACACGGACCTGAACCGTGCGCGTCTACCAATTCCGCCATCCGGGCATGCAAGAATTATAGCATGGCGTATGAGGCAAAATCGCCGTGAATTCACTGTCGAAAAGGTTTGTCGCAAAGCTTTATGCTTTAGGATGGGCGATGCCTGTTTGTGGCATAAGCCATTGATTTCAATTGAATTTTTATTAACGTTGATTTCCCATGGCGAAAATTGAGCTTGTGCTCTCATCGCCGCTCAACTATGCAGGAAAGAGGGTGATTTATCAAACATAGCAGCCAAACCAATCAAGCTCTGGACGAAATTTCTGGAGTTGTTCAGGGGCACCGGGATGGACATGGATTTGTTGCCCGTGACGACGGCGAGTCAGATGTCTATTTGCCGCCGAACGAAATGCGGGCGGTCCTGCACAAAGATCGAGTCAAGGTTCGGATCGTTAGAAGTGACCGCAAAGGGCGCCCCGAGGGGCGGGTGTTGGAGATCACGGAGCGATCCAATCAACCCATTATTGGCCGGTTGCTGTTTGAGAGTGGTATTTGGATTGTTGCGCCGGAAGACAAACGGTACGGGCAGGACGTGATGATTCCCAAGTCCGCAACTGGTCCAGCAAAGCCTGGCCAGGTTGTCGTAGTTGAGTTGACAGAGCCTCCATCGTTGTTTGGTCAACCCGTGGGTCGGGTGAAGGAAGTCCTTGGCGAAATTGACGACCCCGGCATGGAAATCGAAATTGCCGTTCGCAAATACAGTGTTCCACATCAATTTTCAGAGGCTTGCATCGCATTGGCGAGGACGCTTCCCGATAAAGTACAACCACAAGACAAGCGGCATCGTGTTGACCTTAATGACATCCCACTCGTCACTATCGATGGTGAGGATGCACGAGATTTCGATGATGCTGTTTATTGCGAACCGACAAGGGTTGGGCGCGGAAAATCAGCCCTGAAGGGTTGGCGGCTCCTCGTGGCCATCGCTGATGTCAGCCACTATGTGCAAACCGGCTCAGCGATTGATGTTGATGCCTATGACAGGGCCACGAGCGTTTACTTTCCGCGACGGGTCATTCCCATGTTGCCGGAAAAACTCTCCAATGGGCTTTGCTCCCTCAATCCTGAGGTCGAACGTTTGTGCATGGTCTGTGACATGGTGGTCACTGAGGATGGTGAGGTTTCTGCCTATCAGTTCTATCCGGCCGTGATGTGGAGTCATGCTCGCTTTACCTATACCGAGGTCGCGGCGATTTTGGCGAATACGAGAGGTCCAGAAGCGCTCAAGCGAAAAGAGCGGGTGGTTGATTTAATCAACCTGCACGACGTGTACAACGCCCTATTAAAGTCACGGGCACGTCGCGGCGCAGTTGATTTTGAGACAGTTGAAACTCAAATTGTGTGTGATGAGGTTGGACATATTGAGCGGATTGTTCCTCGCACTCGCAACGATGCACACAAGCTAATTGAAGAGGCCATGCTCGCGGCCAACGTCTGCAGTGCCGACTTCATTGCCCAAAGCAAACATGCTGGCTTATTCCGCGTCCATGAAGGCCCCACACCTGAGAAGAAAGAGATACTTCGGAACTACCTCAAGGTCACCGGGGTGGGGATGACCATTTCTGACGATCCATCGCCAGGTGAATTTCAGGCCATTGCGAATGCGACCAAGGATCGACCTGATTCGGCGCAAATTCATTCGATGCTTTTGCGCTCAATGCAGCAGGCGATTTATACCCCGGTGAACGGGGGACATTTTGGATTAGCGTTTGATGCCTATACCCACTTCACCAGCCCGATTCGGCGCTACCCTGACTTGTTGGTTCACCGGGTCATCAAATCTATTTTGGGTAAAACCAAGTACAAACTGCCAGGTCTGCCGACTCCCGGTGAGGCCCATGCCAAGTTGTCACGTCGACTAGAAAAAGGGGCTGTCGCGAAAGAAAAGGACGGTGAAAAGCCGAAGAAACTCAGTCCAGAAACTCAGGCGTGGCAAGCGGCGGGCTTGCACTGTAGTGCCAATGAGCGCCGAGCCGATGAAGCCAGTCGCGACGTCGAGGCATGGTTGAAGTGCAAGTACATGCACGAGCATCTTGGTGAGGAATTCAGTGGTGTGGTGAGCTCTGTGACCAGTTTCGGGGTTTTTGTGACCTTGGATGCGATGTATGTGGAGGGGTTGGTACACATCACGGAACTAGGTGGCGAGTACTACAGGTTCGACGAGGCACGCCAAGAACTTCGCGGTGAGCGCTCTGGGATGCGTTATGCAATTGGATCAAAGGTTCAAGTGCAAGTCAGTCGAGTTGACTTGGATGGGCGTCGCATTGATTTTCGGCTCCTGCACGAGGACGACGGGTTGACGCGTCGCGGCGGGAAGGACGGGGCAATGGCGCGCATTGGAGGCGTTCCGACGGAGCGTCTTGCTCCAGAAAAGGATTCATCTTCGCCCCGCCGTTCCAGAAAAGTGTCCGAACCATTGGCGAGTATGCCGCCTGCCGGCAAGCGACATGCCGGGAATACGGTGGCTAAACCTGAAGGTGTCAAAAGCAAAGAAAAGGGTCGAAAGCCGAGACGCCGAACCTGAAGTGGTTTGGGATGTACTTTGTCGTGCACTTCAAGTGGAACAGCCAAGCTCACAGATGAGCTTGGCTGTTCCTAGTTAACGCTACATATTGTTACGCTGCCTGACGAACATAGGCCATTAGCTCCGCACCAGCTGATCGCTCAAAACTCAGAATGCGGCCGATGATCCGGGCATCAAGGACATGGTCAGCAGATAGCATCAGCATGCCACTGGGCGCCAATAAGTCTCGGGAGAGAATCATCCCTGCTTGCAGGTCACGAACGGGTATCGCCACTTCACGGACTGAATTCTTACTGGCATCCGATTGAGCAGGCCCAGAGGTTACTTCGGTAAACGCGTCCACGACCTCGGGATCGTAGCGATTCCCGCGTCCGTGCACGATAAATATCTGCGCACCCCCTGCCGTCAATTGCCTGGCTGTCAACGCACCAATTTGCATATTGTCATAGTCACTGGCAAGGGTCAAAATTCTGGCTCCAATCGGGATGCCATTACCCGAAAGGTTGCCGGGCGTGCCAGTCCCATCAAACCGTTCAAACTGAGCGCTAATGATTTCGGAGGCTCCCCGAAGTTCTTGCAATGGCAGTAGCAGGTGTTCCGCTTGAACGGCATGGCGTCGATAGGTGTCTAGTTGCGGTGGCTTCATGGTTCCAACGGGCAGAGGGTGTCCCGAATTTTGTGTAAACGGCGGTTAAGTTAGACGCGCGGCATGCGCTCGTCAAACTGAATGGTAAAGCGGTTCAGAGCAGCCTTCCAATCCCGAATCGGCATCGTCCATTTCTGGCTGATGTTGTTCAGTGCCAGATAGAACAGCTTGAACACTGCGTCCTCAGTTGGGAACGAGCCGCGGGTCTTGGTTATTTTGCGCAGGCTCATGTTCACGGACTCAATGGCGTTGGTCGTGTAAATCACTTTTCGGATGTCTGGCGGGTATTCAAAGAACGGTATCAAGCGTGTCCAGTTGCGCCGCCAGGAGCGCCCAATCGGAGCGAAGGAATCGTCCCATTTGACCTCGAATGCCGTGAGTTGTCGCTCAGCTTCGGATTCAGTGGGCGCAGCGTAAATCAGCCGCAAATCCGCGGCGACTTCCTTGCGCTGTTTCCACCCCACGAAGTTCAGGCTGTGACGCACCATGTGAACAATGCAAAGCTGCACCGTCGCCTTGGGGAAGACTGCCTCAATGGCGTCAGGGAAACCTTTGAGCCCATCTACGCAGGCGATAAAGATGTCAGCCACGCCCCGATTCTTCAGTTCAGTCACCACCTGCAGCCAGAACTTGGCCCCTTCGGTTTGGGCCATCCACAGGCCCAGTACCTCTTTGAGGCCGTCCAGGTTGACGCCAATGGCCAAGTACAGGGCCTTGACCCGCACAGTACCGTTGTCGCGCACCTTGACGTGAATGCAGTCCATGTAGACGATGGGGTACAGCGCCTCCAAGGGGCGCGACTGCCAGGCTTTGACCTCGTCCATGACGGCGTCGGTCACGGATGAAATCAGGGTAGGAGACACTTCGGCGCCGTACATCTCCTGCAGATGGCCTTGAATCTCGCGTACCGTCATGCCTCGGGCATACAGCGACAGTATCTTGTCGTCAAAGCCGCTCCAGCGGGTCTGGTGTTTGCCAATCAGTTGGGGCTCGAAGGTGCCGGCGCGGTCACGGGGGATTTCTATGGGTAGCTGGCCAAAATCGCCTTTGAGCGTTTTCTTGCTGCACCCGTTGCGGGTGTTGCCCGCTTCATTGGCAACCAACTGGTTCTTGCCGTGACCCAGGTGGCCGGTCAATTCGGCTTGCAAAGCTCGCTCGACCAAGGCTTTGGTGAGCTGCGTCAAGAGGCCATTCTGGCCAATCAGGTCTTCGGGCTTTTTGTAGTCGGCCAACAGGGCGTCAATCAGCTCGGCGGGTAAGGGTTTCATCTCTACGGTCATCTCGGCTCCATGCAAGACAGCAGTTTCCTGCCAAATAACCGTTTACACAAAACTTCTTACACCCTCGAAAAAATATACCCAATCAGATTATTGATCTCATGCGCTACGCCGGCCGCCAACTGCCCAATTGACGCCAGCTTCTCCGACTGAACCAAATGTTCATGGGCGGCCGATAACTCGGCGTTTAGCCCATTTAACTCCGCGTTCTTGTCCAACAGTTCACGCTCGGCTTGCTCACGCCTGGCTACGTCATCCTGCAGCGCTTTATTGATGTCTGCCAATTCAGCCGTTCGTTGTTCAACCAGCTCCTCGACCTCAACCTGTGACTTCATGAAGGCCGATTCGGTAATTTTCCGCTCAGTGATGTCCTGCAGTGTGCCAATAGCGCCGACGATGTGGTTTTTCGAATCACGTAGTGGGGTTGCAGTCAAAAACAGCCATCTACCCGATGTGCCCAAATGGGGGAACAATTCTTCTGCCTCATATGCATCGGGAATGACCAATGAACTGCGGTACTGGTCTTGAAAAAAATCTTCCACAATGTCGACGATGGAGCCGTCAACAATCCGGTCAGCCAAAGTGAGTCGTACCTCCCCATAGAAATGGCGCCCAATGGCATTTGACCCAATCACTTCCTCAGCACGCACGCACAAGGTCGGAGAACAGGCCCGGTTCAAATGGGTGACGACATGATCCACATTGATGACAAATGTGGGGACCGGACTGCTTTCAAAAAAAATCGCTTGATGGTCTGAGCCACGCCCATTTGTTCTAGTGGCATCAAATGGGTTCATTTCTGTCATGTGGATGCCCTCATGGATTGAGTACAAGGCTTGCTGGAACAAATTGCCGCTCTGCGTTTTTAAACACTTGAAACAAGGTTGCTTCATCGACGCCTAGTCTTTCCATGAAGCCGGACGGAATGCTTGGAACCAGGTCACACGGGTCGTTTGAAAAATCAAGTGCGTGGGCAATGGCATCCGCCGCCATGATGACGAACGACGTTGGCGACATGTCTGCAAGTGTTGCGCTATGGTGGCCAGCAATGGCCGATTGAATGACGAGAGGGAGCCGCCATTGGCTAGCAATTAGTTCCCCAACCTTTGCATGGGTCATCCCAAGCACTGTTTGTTCGGCCTCTAACAAGCTGCAGTCATGGGACACCCGATACGCCATGGCCGACTCATAGTGGGTTTGAAACTGCGTCGCCAGAACCAATCTGCCAATGTCATGCAGAAGCCCGCCCGTGTAAGCCTGTTCTGGATTGACTTTGCAATGCGGTGCCAATTCCTTGGCACAAATGGCACATGCCAACGCATGTCGCCAAAAGGGGGCAACGCTGAACCCGTTGTCGCTACTTGAACTGAAAACACCAATCAGCGCGGCTGTGGTCGCGAGATTGCGTACGGTTCTAAAGCCAAGCAATGTTATGGCATCGTGAATCGTGCTGATCTGCTGCGTCATGCCATAAAAAGACGAATTTGCCAGCCTCAGTGTTTTTGCAGTCAAGGTTTGGTCCTTGGCAATCTTGCTGCACAGGTCACTGATATCAACATCCTCTTTTTCCATTGTGGCCAGCAGTTCAATCACCACAGCAGGAAGTGAAGGAAGCTTGTGGTCTGTCCGGTGTATTTCGTCGACAGTAATCGGGTTCACGTGAACTCCCTCCTTCGGTAGCGTTGCACGAGTTCCAGCAGCTCTCTTCCATCCCCAGAGTTTGAAGACTGACGAAAGAGCTGAGTTAGACGGTCCTGGATGGATTGATTTGAAGCGCTGATTTCGATGGGCGAATTTGACGGAGTTGGCTCTATTTCCTCAACCCAAATTGAAGTGACACCTCTTTGATTCAGCACGTAAATCCCTGCCATATCGAGTGGCGCGCCTTCGGGGAGAATCAGCTGACCATGCTGGGTGTTGACCGGCCTGGCGAGGCGCATGCCGGCTTCTACCTGATCCAAATTCAACAGGCGCTCAGGGCTCGTCATGGTGTTGGTGCTTTCTGGTCAAAGGTAATGAGTTTGCCGCGCGATTGGGAACTTGAACCCATGCAAGCCCAGGTCACGGTGAGTGAAGCCCCGTCAATGCAGATGTCACTTGCGTGGCCCTCGTCTACTCGGTCAATGGCGGCGTCGATTGATGGCAGTGCATAACTGAGTTCGCTGCCCAGCAGCGGGCCTTCATTGCTAAACAAACGTTGTGCCGCGGCGTTGACCAAGGCGATGAGGCCCTCGTCGTCAACGCCAATCACAGGGGATAGAATATGCTCCAGCACTTCTCTGACAATCTCCAGACTTGTCTTTTCGCGCTCGGCCTGAGCGCGGGCCGAGTTGAGGAGGTCATTGAGTTGGCGGTTGGCGGCAACCAGCTCCTGGTTGACCGCACGAATTTTGATGTCCAGCTTTCGGTTCTCCTCTTGCAGCCCCGTCAATTCAATAGCCTTTTGAACTTGGTCCCGAAGCTGTTGATCGTCCCAGGGCTTGGTAAGAAACCGGTACACAGCCCCTTCGTTGATAGCGTCCGTGACAGATTAAAGTTCGGTATACCCGGAGAGCACTATGCGTATGGTGTCGGGGTAATTGACTTTCGCAGCTCGGAGAAATTCAACACCCGTCATACCTGGCATTCGTTGATCGGAGATGATGATGTCCACTTTATGTTTAGAGAGGACATCCAGACCTTCTGGTCCACTACCGGCCGTCAGAATTTGATGCCCATCTTTGCGAAATAAGCGCTTGAGCGAGGAAACAATATTGGGCTCATCATCGACCACCAAAATGGTTCGCTGTGGCCTATGCAAAGTCAGTAAATGGGATGGTAGTTGCCGGCCTTGCGCGAAGAGTTCTTCGATCTCTGCAGCGGAGATGGGCTTTGAGAAAAAATAGCCTTGAATCTCGTCACATGCATTGGCGCGCATGATTTCGCATTGCGCTTCGCTTTCAACCCCTTCAGCAATCACCTTGAGCCCGAGACCCTGGGCCATCCCAATAATCACCTTGACGATCACATGGTCGCTGTGGCTGATGGTGATTTCCTTCAAAAAGGACTGGTCGATCTTGACTTTGTCAAACGGAAAACGTTTGAGGTGACTTAACGAAGAGTACCCTGTACCAAAGTCGTCCAGAGACAGGCTGACGCCAATGCCTTTCAATTCTCTGAGGAGTGACTCGCTGCGTTGAACATCACCCATGAGTGCGCTTTCAGTCACCTCCAAGTAGAGCATGTCTGGGGCTACATCAAAATCTGAAAGGGCAGCTTTGACCTGTTGCACCAGCTCATTGCCATCGAATTGAAGGGCGGAGATGTTGACCGCCACGTGGGGAATCTGCAACCCCTTTGATTGCCAGTTCTGAATGTCTCTGCAGGCCTGCCGAATGACCCATTCGCCAATCCCTTTGATCAGGCCTGATGCCTCAGCCAAGGGAATGAATTCAGAAGGAGGAATGGCGCCAAGTTCAGCATGAGTCTAACGCAGCAACGCCTCCATCCCGCTGACTTGTCCCGTTCGCAAGTCGACCAAGGGTTGGTAGACCAAGTTGAGTTGGTTCAGAGTCGCCGCGCGTCGCAAGGCATTGACAAGTTGCTCTTGCTTGAGCATCTCCTGGTAAATGTCGTCGGAGTAAAACTGAAACGAGCCACGTCCATTGATCTGCGCACTATGCAAGGCGATTTCCGCCGATTTGAACAGCGTTTCGAAGTCCCGCCCATTGGCAGGAAAACAAGCTACGCCAATGGTGGCTGTTGGCGAGAGATCATGGCTGGACAGTCTGCACGTCTCAGCCAGTGTTGAAAGAATTTTTCTCGCCATGTGTTCGGCTCCATTGGCCGGTGTGTTAAGCAGTACTAAAAAAAACTCTTTGCCGCCAATTCTTGCGACGATATCTTGTTCTCTGATCGATGCATTCAGTCGATGGGCCACTTCGATCAGCATTTCGTCGCCGATTTGATGGCCGAAAGTGTCGTTGATCGATTTGAAGTGATCGATGCCAATCAACAACATTGAAAGCGGCTCTCCAGCACGTTGCATGATGGCAATGCTTTGGTCGGTCCGGGCTCTTAACTGTGTTCCGTTGGCGAGGCCGGTTAGGGCATCGAAATTTAAAAGTCTTTCAATTTTGTTTTCAGCGGCTTTGGCATCGGTCAGGTCACTAAAGCTGCCAACATAATGGGTGATGCGGCCATCCTGGTCTCGAAGCGCCGCGATGGTTGTCCACTCAGGGTAGTCATCGCCATTTTTGTGGCGCCTCCAGATTTCTCCAGACCAATTACCTTCGCTTTCGATAGTGCGCCATATGGCTTGGTAGAACGCGAGGGAGTGCCGCCCAGACGACAAAAAACGGGGATTCTTGCCAAGAACTTCTGCTTCGTCATAGCCGCTTATGTCGGTGAATGGCTTGTTGACTCGAACAATATTGTGTTCCGCGTCGGCCACCAATACGCCTTCCCTGCTTTGCTTAAAGATGACGTCGGCGACTTTGAGTTGGGCGTCGCTTTCATTTTGCGTGAGCGCAGAGCAGGGTTTACCTGTGGGATATCGCATGATGTAACCCTATATCAAGTTCAACTTGGGCCGCTGCGGCATTCTGAATAAGTCGTCAATTCAACACATGGATCATTGACCAACTGAGACATGATGCCCCACGCGGGGTGCCTTGTACATCATTGAGCGACTTCTTGGCCGCCTTGCCAGCGCAACAGTGCAAGTTATGCGCCAGCAATAGAGGATAGAAATCCGTTTTGAGACGATGAATTGCGACTTTCGCGTGCGAATCCTGATTGGATGGGTACCCCTTGATTTGAGTGGGCGATTCGCCGTGGTATTCGCGTTATCTCAGTGGCGGTCGAGCGTTTTCAATGCATCGTTCGAGTGCATCCGGCCGGTGGCGAGGGCGCCTGCGGTCAATGGCAAATCGGCGGGCCATTGGTCTGCCAGTCGGCCGTGCTGAAAGACCGCGCTGGCAGCGGCTTCAATGCCTGTCAAACCCATGGCGAGGCCTGCCCCGATCATCCCTGCGAGTACGTCACCGGTGCCCGGCGCCGCCAACCTCGCGTTGCCAGTCGGGTTGATCAGTGGAGTCTGGCCGGGTGCAGCCACGACGGTTCCGGAGCCTTTGAGAACGACGATGCAACCAAATTGCTCCGCCAATGTTGTGGCCGCCTTTAGGCGATGGGATTGCACTTCGGCCGCTGTCCCCCCCAGTAGTCGTGCCGCCTCCAGCGGGTGCGGTGTCAGGACGGTGGTTAAGGCAGAGTTCATCCGTGACATTAGGTGCGACTGAAGCTGACGATTTTTTGCGATTGAGTTGAGAGCGTCTGCGTCAACAACAACAGGCGACGAAGTCCTCAACATGTCTTTTAGCCAGTCCTCAATTGCGTCTCCGCCACCACAGCCACAGACGATGGTCATTGATTCAAGTGCCAGTTGATCAACCGGTCGGATCATCAATTCCGGATGGTTGGTATCTGCAGTGATGGCCTGTTCGTCAAGAAGGCCCACAAAAACTCTTCCGGCGCCTGCGCTCAAAGCGGCCGAACCGGCCAGCAGGGCAGCTCCAGTCATACCTCTGGCGCCACCGATGACGGCGACATCACCGTAGCTTCCTTTGTGTGACGCATGACGGCGCGGACGTTGAGGTGGCGCACCAATAAGCCGCGCTGTGGGCCCGATTCTCGAGACGTCCTGCTCGTCCAAAAAAGTACTCAAATCATCAAGCCAATGAGTGCCCGACGCATCACGACCGTGTGCGGTGAATAGGCCTGGTTTAAGTGTCAACAAGCTCAACGTGTGCGTGGCATGAACATGATTTGGGGTGACCACGCCGGTGTCAGCACACAGGCCTGTGGGGATATCAATAGCCAATACTGGCGACGTGTTGACGTTCATGGCGGTCGCCCAGTTCAACATTTGACCGGCCAATGGGCGGAGATTCCCGCCGAGGCCCAACATGCCGTCGACACTCAGTTCAAAGTGCTGGGGCATTTTCTCGCTGAACTCAACGCCGGCTTGGCGGGCGCGGTGGTATGACTTGGCGGCATCGCTGGACGCTGTGTCGGCATTACCCAGCCAGGTAACGATTGGTTTTTTCCCCCATTGTTGTAAGTGAACGGCGGCCTCCAGGCCGTCGCCACCATTGTTGCCTGGGCCGCAGGCCAGCCAGATGCGTTGACTGTGGGGCGCAACGGCCATCGCTAGTCGGGCCACTGCCAGTCCGGCTCGCTGCATCAATGTGTGGGAAGGCAGATTTGCCTGCAGCGCCTGCTCCATCCGGCGGGTTGCCGCGGTGTCGTAGAGGGCATGCTCGGCGCTGGCCGTGATGCGAAGCATGGCGTCTCCTAATTAGTGGGCGAGTATTAGAACTCGTAGGTTTCACCTTCTATCGCCAGTCGATATTCTGGGTCGCCGGGCTGTCGAGGGTTGTCAAGTAGTACCTCCCGGAAGACCTCGTCCAGCGCGTCATCACTTCGGGTGGGCTCATGGTGGGTGCAGAAAAGAACCTTGGCCCCCGCCTCTTTGGCATATTGAATGCTGGTATGAAACGTGCCGTGCCCCCAACCTTTTTTGGCAAGGTATTCATTCTCGGTGTAGGAGCAGTCTGCGATCAAAACGTCGACGCCCAGCATGGCTCTTCGTATGCCTTCTGCTTTCTCTTGCACAAAACTCTGGTATTGGGCGAAGTCGTCGTCACCGGGTTCATAGATGTTCTGTGGGGGTTCGTGGTCGCCGGTAAAAAATACTGATTTGCCATTGGCTTCGATACGGTAACCGAAGTCAATTACCGGGTGATTCATCAGGTAAGGGGTGACGGTGGCAGAGCCAATTTGAATGCTTTGCTCGGGGGCGAGCGTGACGTATTCGATGTTGGCCTTCATTTCTGCTTCTCTAACGGGAAAGTAGCTGTACTGAAGTTGAACGGCCATGACCTGCTCAATGCCTTTGCCTGAGACTGGATCGAAGGCGCCGTGCAGTCGCAGGGTGTTGCCGGGAATGAAGTTGGGAATAAAGAAGGGAAGACCCTGAATATGGTCCCAGTGAGAGTGGGAAATCAGCACATTGGCCGTGACAGGCAATTCGGCCAACAAGGTCTGTGACAAAGGGAAGATGCCCGTGCCCGCGTCAATAATGATCAGTTCGTTGTTGTCTGTACGAATTTCAATGCAGGTCGTGTTTCCGCCATATCGGACGGTTTTGGGTCCTGGCGAGGCGATGGAGCCGCGTACGCCCCAGAATCTGACTTTCATTCGCAATCCTCAAATTTTTGAAAACACCTTGGCTTCTTCAAGCAATGGCTTGAGGTCGCCAAGCGACTCGATCACCTCGTCCAAGTTGCCCCCTAGTCGGGCCTGAATCGTTGCCGGTAACTCGTCGACCCACGGGTTGCCTCCAAAACCAAATTCAAGTTTCTTGCTGATTTGGTTGGCAGCGAAAACACAGGCAATCATGTCAGTGTCTTTCAGATCGTCTGGGCGCTGGTGGCGAATGGTTTCAATCAAGTTGGGTGCAAAGCGCCATTTCTCGACCAACATCGCGCCGACCAGCGCGTGGTCCACGCCAATCAGGCGGCGCAGTGCCATGTGCAACGAAGTTTTGGTGTCCCGGCTTATATCCAGGGCCAGCAGAAACTCGGTTGGCATGAACTGGGCAAAAACCACTTTCCCAAAATCATGCAGCAGGCCGGCAATGAAGCAATCCATGGGGTCTGCGTCATCGACACGCATCGCCAGTTGCTTGGCAATACTCGCAGTTGCCAGCGAGTGAAGCAAGTACTGCTGGCCGTCAAATCCGGCCGCGTTGTCCTTGGGCAGCATGCCAATTGCGGCAATGCTCAAGGCCAGGTTTTTGATGGTGTTAAAGCCCAGGTAAACGACCGCATGGTTGATCGACGTGATTTGCTTGGGCAAGCTGTAGTAGGCCGAGTTGACTACCCGCAAAATTTTGACGGTAACAACTGGGTCTTTATCAACCACCTGCACGAGGTCTTTTGCGGCGCAGTTAACGTCGCGGGTGAGTTCCAGAATTCTTTGCACGCTTTTCGGAAACGCAGGCATGCCATCCACTGCAGTGGCTAGTTTTTGGGCGAGTTCAGGGCTCATGGCGTGAATTGTCTGTCAACCCTTGATTGTGTCAACCAAGGGCGTGCATGGCGGGATAGATCACTCATTGAGTCGAACGAAGCTAAAGCCGCTGATATCAATGTCTGGTGGTTGCCCGCCAATTATGTCAGCCACGGCTCTGGCCGATCCACAACTCAGCGTCCACCCACTGGCGCCGTGACCAAGATTTAACCAAAGTCCCGTTTGGCCACTGGGACCGAGCACGGGCGGGCCATCGGGCAGCATGGGGCGGGCACCTTTCCACTCCTGCACGCCGCTGGATAAATTTGCGGCGCCCGGAAACCAGTCGTGCAGTACTTTGTATAGTGTTTGCAGGGAGCCAGGGTGCTTTTTCCCGAGTGGACCCCCGATTTCAGCGTTTCCAGCCACTCGGACCCGGTTGCCCAAGCGAGAAATGGCGACCTTATAGTGTTCGTCCATCACCGCGCTTTGAGGCGCATTGAGTGATTCGAGAATACTGGCACTTACCGAGTAACCGCTCACGGCCATCATGGGGATATTGAGGTTTAAGGGGGCGAGCAAACGAGCCGAGTCAAGCCCCGCACAAATAACTGCAGCGTCAAATTGATGCTGCACAGGATCGCCGGCCAATCCAATCCGAACACCCGGCCCGGGGGTGACTTGGGTCACGGCGGTGTTGAAGTTGAACTTGACGCCCAATCGCTGTGCTTCGTTCTTGAGCAGCAAAGCAAATTGACGGCAGTTGCCCACCTCATCGTTGGGCAAATGAATGGAGCCAAACAACGGGGTGTCCGAGTTGAGAGCGCCCTCAATCGATTGGGTTTCCTTGGGGCTGAGTTCTTTGAAGACGATGCCAGCGTCTCGCAAGACCTGCAAGCTGGGTTGAATCAGCTTGCTGTCTTGCTCGGTGCGAAGCAAGACCAACTGTCCGTCGCTTCGGTCGTACTCCAATTGAAGGTCCCCTGTGATGTGATGCAGTCGTTGCTGGCTGTAAATGGCCAGCCGCTGCATTTGTGCCCGGTTCGTTAGGTAGGTCTCCAGCTTGCAGGCTTTAAACCATTGCCAGAGCCAGCCCAGTTCGCTCATGGAAAGGGGCAAGCCCAGTCGAACCGGCGCATGACGGCTGAACAACTGTTTAATGACCGTCAGCGGCATGCCCGGCGCTGCCCAGGGTGTCACATACCCAGTTGCCACCAAGCCGGCCGTAGCAAAGCTGGCTTCCTCTGCAGCCGCTCCCCGTCGCTCCAGCACGACGACCTCATGGCCGTCATTTGCCAGCTCATACGCTGTGGTGACGCCGATGATGCCCGCGCCAATAACTGCAATCTTCATGAATACCCTATGCCGAATTGATTCTTAGCCCCCGATTTACATACGGAGTTAGCTATAGTTTTTGTAGTGTTTTTTCGACTTGCAATGCGACATTGAGCACGACGTCATCGCGCATTGCGCCAGCCCAGACCATCAAGCCTACCGGCAATTCGCCCAAAGTGTGACAGGGGAGCGATATGGCACAACCATCCAGCATGTTGATCGCGCTCGGATTTCGCAGTAGCAGACTGTTGAGATGAAAAAACGCATTGTCGCGTGCTTCGCCGGGCGCAACCTCGGCCAGCAGCGGCGCAACGATGGGGACGGTGGGAGACAGAACAGCGTCGAAGCCTGTCATCGCTGAGCTCATTCGCTCGATCCAGGCTGCCCTGGCATGCTGGAGGTCTAAATAATCGCACGCCGACATGACAGCACCGCGTTGGATGCGGGCGGCCACGCGAGGATCGTAGTGGTCGGCGTGTTTCTCCAGCAGATGGCGGTGCCATTGGTAACTTTCGGCGGCTGGCAATCCGCCGTTGGCTTGCAACGATGTTAGTTCACTCAGTTCATTGAGTTGAATCATCTGGATGGACGCGCCAGCCTCACGAAGGTGCTGCAAGGTGCGCTCAAAGGCGCGAGCAACGGTGGTGTCCATCCCATCCTGCATCAGATGATTGGCGACGGCCAGCCGATAACTGGCCAGTGGCGCAGGACTGCGAATGACGCGGCGATGCGCCAGAATTTCGTGTGCCAACACGGCGTCACGCACTGACCTAGTCAGCGCGCAAATCGTGTCCAAAGAGGGGGCGAGTGGAACGGCCCCGGTCGTTGGCACCAATCGGGCTGTATTCTTGAATCCAACGATGCCATTTAGCGCGGCTGGAATCCGAATGGACCCACCGGTGTCCGATCCCAAGCCAATGAACGCAGCGCCAGTTGCCACTGAAACCGCAGCACCCGAAGAGGAGCCGCCGGGAACGCGGGGGAATGCAGTGGAGGCGACATTGGCCGGGGTGCCAAAGTGAGGGTTGATTCCTACGCCGGAGAACGCAAACTCAGACATATTGGTCCGGCCTAAAAGGGCTGCCCCAGCCCGTCGCAATCTCGACACGGCGGCGCTGTCTTGCCTGGCGACTGGCGCATCTTTCAGAGCCAACGACCCAGCGTGGGTGTTTTGCCCTTTGACATCAAACATGTCTTTGATTGACACGGCCAGTCCGGCCAGAGGAGTGTTGGCGACACCGGGTGTGCTGGCGGCTTCTCTGGCTTGATGCCAAGTCGGCGTCAAGAAAGCCCGTTCGCAGCAAGCTGAGGACGCAATGTCGATCGCTTCCTGAATCTCAGCTTCGGGGCTGGATTGGCCAGCTAATAGTCGTTGGCGTGTTTCGGTGAGATCTGGGCGCATGTGTCAGTGCCGGGGTGCTACAATCGTTGGGTTTTGCTGGGTGGCCTGATGGCTATCTAGTAAACAAACTAGCAAACCAGTTTTATCAAGGTGTTGCACGTTTTTGGGAATTTTGATACCCAGGCGGCAATAACAAGCTGGATTTTAGACCTAACCTTTGGAGTTATTTATGTCAGTAACCATGCGCGAAATGCTGGAAGCCGGTGTCCACTTTGGTCACCAAACTCGTTTCTGGAATCCCAAGATGGCCCCGTTCATCTTCGGTCATCGCAACAAAATTCACATCATCAACCTGGAAAAATCACTGCCGATGTTCCAGGAGGCTGCCAAGTTTGTTCGTCAGTTGTCCGCCAAGCGTGGCACGGTGTTGATGGTCGGTACGAAGCGTCAGGCTCGTGAAACCGTGGCACTCGAGGCACAGCGCGCAGGTGTCCCTTTCGTGGATCAGCGTTGGTTGGGTGGTATGTTGACCAACTTCAAAACGGTCAAGACTTCGATCAAGCGCCTGAAAGACATGAAGATCCAGCAAGAAGCTGGTCTGGATGCCATGAGCAAAAAAGAACAATTGATGTTTGCTCGTGAATTGGCGAAGTTGGAGCGCGACATCGGTGGTATTCAAGATATGGCTGTGTTGCCAGATGCAATCTTCGTGATCGACGTCGGTTTCCACAAAATTGCCATTGCTGAAGCGAAGAAGCTGGGCATTCCATTGATCGCAGTGGTTGATACCAACCACTCGCCTGAAGGCATTGATTACGTCATTCCCGGTAATGATGACTCGTCCAAGGCTGTGATTTTGTACGCACGCGGTATCGCTGATGCGATCATCGAAGGCCGTGCAAACGCCACTGATGACGTCGTCAAGGCTGTGGCGGCTGAAGGTGCTGACGAGTTCGTCGAGGTGGACGAAGCTGCTGCTTAAGCTGTTTGGACCCCAAAAAAGGGGGGCATTCATGCCCCCCTTTTTTTTAATCAAATTTAAATTAACTGAATCAAGTACGGAGAATCAAAATGGCTGCAATTACCGCAAGCATGGTTGCTGAACTACGTGGAAAAACCGACGCACCAATGATGGAGTGCAAGCGTGCTTTGACTGAAGCTGAGGGCGATATGGCCAAAGCTGAAGAGTTGTTGCGCGTCAAACTGGGTAGCAAAGCTGGCAAGGCAGCCGGCCGTATCACTGCTGAAGGCGTTGTCACCAGCTATATCGATGCTGGTGTTGGCGCATTGTTGGAAGTAAATTGCGAAACTGACTTCGTCACCAAAAATGACAGTTTCTTGGCCCTCGCCAATGCCGCTGCTGAGCTGATTGCCAGGCAGAACCCTGATGACATGGATGCATTGGGTGCCTTGGCCTACACGCAGGATGGCTTTGGCCCGACCCTGGAAGATGTGCGGAAAGGTTTGATCGGGAAAATTGGCGAAAACATGAGCTTTCGCCGCTTCAAGCGTTTCGGAGATGGCAGCAAATTGGCTTCCTATCTGCATGGCACCCGAATTGGCGTCGTCGTTGAGTTTGACGGTGATGAGACTGCCGCCAAGGATGTCGCCATGCACGTGGCAGCCATGAAACCGGTCGCCTTGTCTAGTGCTGATGTTCCCGCTGATTTGGTCGCCAAAGAGCGCTCAGTTGCTGCTGCAAAAGCAGCAGAAGACGCGTCCGTTGCAGTGGCCGCTGGCAAGCCCGTCCAGTCGGATGAGATTGTTGCGAAGCGAATTGAAGGTGGCGTTCAAAAGTATTTGAAAGAAGTCTCGCTGTTCAATCAGTCTTTCGTGAAAAACGACAAGCAAACCGTCGAGCAAATGCTCAACGCGGCCGGCACCACTGTCAAATCATTCACTTTGTATGTGGTTGGTGAGGGCATTGAGAAGAAAGTGGACGATTTCGCTGCCGAAGTCGCCGCTCAAATTGCTGCTGCCAAACAAGCCTAACTTCAGTTAGCGTGCGGAAGGATTCTTCCGCTTTCACCGGGCTCAATATCGAATTGGGTTGAGTCCGGCAAGTCCTCATTTCACCAAGCTAATCGATCAAGGAACTCATCATGTCAATCGCCAAACCAGCCTACAAGCGCATTTTGCTAAAGCTGTCCGGCGAGGCGCTGATGGGTGACGATCAATTTGGTATCAATCGAGACACGATTGTCCGAATTGTCAACGAAGTAGCCGATGTCACGCGACTCGGTGTTGAAGTGGCGGTGGTGATTGGTGGGGGGAATATCTTTAGAGGTGTCGCTGGTGGATCCGTCGGCATGGACCGGGCAACGGCCGACTACATGGGCATGCTGGCCACGGTCATGAATGCTCTCGCACTTGGCGATGCCATGATCAAGGCAGGATTGACCGCTAGGGTAATGTCCGCCATCGCGATCGACCAAGTCGTTGAGCCATACGTTCGCCCCAAAGCCTTGCAGTACCTTGAAGAGGGGAAGGTCGTCATCTTCGCCGCCGGAACCGGTAATCCATTTTTTACGACCGACACTGCAGCCGCATTGCGTGGCGCTGAGGTTGGTGCCCAAATTGTTTTGAAAGCGACCAAAGTGGATGGCGTTTATACGGCAGATCCCAAGTTGGATCCGCAGGCTACACGCTACAGCAAGATTTCCTTCGACGAAGCGATTTCTCAAAACTTGGGGATTATGGATGCCACCGCATTTGCCTTGTGCAGAGATCAAAAATTGCCGGTCAAGGTGTTTTCTATTTTTAAGCACGGGGCTTTGGCTCGGGTCGTCATGGGTGAGGATGAGGGCACTCTGGTTTACGCTTGACCATGTCAAAATTGCCTGTTTTAGTTGCACAATTGATAAGTTGAGTGAGGAGAAAATATGCCAATCGCAGAGATAAAAATTACCGTTGAAACCAAGATGGATCAATCCATCGCAGCATTCAAGAACAACCTGACAAAGATTCGCACTGGGCGGGCCAATCCAGCCTTGTTGGATACTGTTCAGGTTGACTATTACGGTTCATTGGTGCCAATCAGCCAGGTTGCTAACGTGTCCTTGTTGGACTCTCGGACAGTCAGTGTTCAGCCTTGGGAAAAAGGAATGGGCGTCAAGATTGAGAAAGCTATCCGCGAAAGTGACTTGGGTCTAAATCCTTCGTCGATGGGAGACCTGATTAGGGTTCCAATGCCGGCCATGTCTGAAGAGCGCCGCAAAGAGTTGACGAAGTTGGTTCGCAATGAAGGCGAGAACGCAAAAATTGCTGTTCGAAACTTGCGCCGTGACGCCAACGATGCTGTCAAGAAAGCAGTCAAAGACAAGCTTGCGTCAGAAGACGATCAAAAGCGCTCTGAGTCGGACATTCAAAAGGTCACAGACCGACACATTATTGAAATCGACCATTTGGTCGCCTCCAAAGAGCAGGACATTATGGCGGTCTAGGCTAAAAGATGTGTCTTCTAGCTTAGATCTCGGACAGTCCGGGTAGGGTTCGTTGGGCACATTGTTTTAGTTTTTGATTGCATCGGCTCATGAGTCAAACTCCAAATCATATTGCCATCGTCATGGACGGCAATGGGCGCTGGGCGTCCAAGCGTTTTTTGCCGCGAATTGCCGGCCACAAACAAGGTGTTGACTCGCTTAGACGGTGTGTCAAAGCTTGTGCCGACCGAGGTGTAGCAATACTGACTGTTTTTGCATTTTCATCGGAAAACTGGAATCGGCCGATCGAAGAGGTCTCGGGTTTGATGGATCTATTCGCGATGGCTTTGACTCGAGAAGTGCCAAATTTGAAAGCGGATGGTGTACAGATTCATTTTATCGGTGAGCGCAAGGCCTTGTCGCCCAAAGTTCTAGCAGGCATTGGGCTTGCTGAATTTGATACGGCCAAAAACTCTCGCTTGATTCTCAATATTTGTTTCAACTACGGGGGGCGTTGGGATATCGCTCAAGCCGCCGCCAAACTGGCAGCACAAGGGCAGGCGATTACCGAGTCATCGCTTAATTCCGCAATGGCATTGGCCCACGTCCCAGATCCGGATCTCGTGATTCGAACGGGATCCGAACAACGTATCAGCAATTTTCTGCTTTGGCAGTCTGCTTATTCGGAATTTATCTTCAGCGACAAACTTTGGCCAGAGTTTGATGAAAATGCACTCGACGATGCGATTGCTGAATTCTCGGGTCGAGAGCGACGATTTGGTCAAACCTCGGGACAATTGCTGGCAAAGAAACCGTCCACGGTCCCTAACTGAGAACCCAGAATGCTAAAGCAACGCGTTATTACCGCACTGGTGCTTTTGGCGCTCCTTATTCCTACCTTCTTGGTAGATGATCCCCGCTATTTTTGCGCGATCGCAATGGTGTTTATCGCTGCTGGGGCTTGGGAGTGGGGAATGTTGAATGGATATAGCCAGAGCGTCTCACTCGGTGTTGCTGGTGCTTTGCTACTTGTATGCTCCCTGCTTTGGTGGCTCGGCGCTTTAAATCAGCGACTTCCGTCGCTATGGATTTTGGCTGGCGGCAGTTGGGTTTTGTTTGGGGCGTTTTTACTGAGAGGCGGCGTGCAGGCCTGGGGCCGCTACCCACAGGCAATGCGTTTGGCTGGCGGTGGATTTGCACTTTGCGTGGCTTGGTTGGCAGTTGCACAGGCTCGAGTCATTGGGATCAATTATTTGCTGTCCATACTTGTTCTAGTCTGGGTTGCCGATATTTTTGCGTACTTTGCCGGAAAGGCTCTTGGTAGAAGTCTATTTAAGAACAAGCTCGCACCAAGCATTAGTCCCGGAAAAAGCTGGGAGGGTGCGTTGGGTGGAATGGTCGGTGTGGTTGTGTTGGCCTTCGCGTGGCGTTGGGCTGATACGCACTGGAACGTGTCCGTGCTAAGTATGTTCAGTCACTTGGGCAACAAGAGTGGATTGTTGTTGTTGATCGCATCAGTATTTATGGCGACTATGAGCGTCGCTGGTGACCTAATCGAGTCATTGGTTAAAAGAAGTGCTGGAGCAAAAGACAGTAGCGGGTTGCTCCCTGGCCATGGCGGGGTCCTGGACAGAGTGGATGCGTTGCTTCCCACATTGCCGCTGGCCATGATGCTTTACTCTTTGTGAAGGTCGGGATGAGTGATTTTTTCGGTTCGGTCAAACAACGTGTCACGATCCTGGGGTCAACCGGCTCGATAGGCGTCAGTACTCTGACGGTCATTGCAGCCCATCCCGAGCGCTTTGAAGTGTTTGCCTTGACGGCTGCGACGCAGACAGAGACATTGCTTCAACAATGCGTTCAGTTTCGCCCCAAGTTCGCCGTCATGGCCAGCGAAGCTCATGGTCGCGATCTGGAGCGAAAATGCAAAGGACTCAATCTTTCCACCCGAGTGTTGTGTGGGCCGCAAGCCATCACGGAGGTTGCCTCACACGAATTGGTGGATACGGTTATGGCCGCCATTGTTGGTGCGGCCGGGCTTGCCTCTTGTTTGGGCGCTGCGCGGGCCGGAAAGCGCTTGTTGCTGGCCAACAAAGAGGCGTTGGTGGTGGGTGGGGATTTCTTCATGGATGCGGTCAAAACAGGTGGCGCCAAATTGCTGCCAATTGACAGTGAGCATTCAGCTATTTTCCAGTCACTTCCAGACGATGAACGGACGTGGGCCAGTCAAATTGATAAGCTTATTTTGACTGCATCGGGTGGGCCGTTTCGACAGCGAGACCCCGTTAGCTTGCGGGATGTGACCCCCGATCAGGCCTGTGCGCACCCCAACTGGGTTATGGGGCGGAAGATATCCGTCGACTCAGCGACCATGATGAACAAGGCCTTGGAGGTGATCGAGGCGCATTACTTGTTTGGGGTCAGGTCAGAGCAGATTGAAGTAATTATTCATCCTCAGAGTGTGATTCACTCTATGGTGCAGTACAAAGACAACTCGGTTGTGGCCCAGTTGGGTACACCAGACATGAAAGTTCCGATTGCTCTCGGTTTGTCCTGGCCCGATCGAATCTCGTCTGGCGCCAGTGCGCTTGACTTCAGAGCGATGTCTAACCTGACCTTTGAATCTGTCGATTCCAATGGTCATGATCGTCGCTTTCCGGGCCTGGCATTGGCCTGGGCAGTTTTGGAGAGTGCCCCAGGATCGACTTCAGTTTTGAACGCTGCCAACGAAATTGCAGTCGCTTCGTTTTTGGCTGGCGAGATTCGTTTCGACCAAATTCATGTTGTCAATGTAGAAACACTGGAGTCGGTGAGCCCCGCAACTCCGCATTCCTTGGACGACCTGCTTGCACTTGATCAATCTTCACGGTTGGCCGCTCGTACAGTTGTGAACCGTTTGGCTCGATAGAACAGGTCCGCCGAATAAATCATGTTGACCGCATTGGCCTTTGTCGTCGCTATCGCCTTGTTGATTGCCGTGCACGAGTACGGCCACTATCGCATGGCAGTGGCGGTTGGGGTGCGAGTGATTCGATTCTCCATTGGGTTTGGGCCGCAGTTACTGCGTTGGCAGCCCAACGGTTCGCCGACCGAGTTTGTCGTGTGCATGCTTCCTCTGGGGGGCTATGTCAAGATGCTCGACGAAAGAGAAGCGCCAGTAGCCCCAGAGTTGCAGCATATGGCGTTCAATAGGCAGCCTTTGAAGTCAAAGGTAGCCATTGTGGCCGCGGGACCCGCTGCAAATCTATTGCTTGCGGTATTCCTGTATGCAGTCGTCAACTGGAATGGTGTGCAATATCCGGCGGCCGTCTTGGCCAGTCCCGCGCCCGAATCAATGGCAGCACAGTCTGGAATTGAAGGGGGCGAGCGGGTGTTGCGGGCTGCATTGGCGCAAGATGCACTGAGCGACATTGGGTCCTTTGAAGATGTGCGATGGTTTTTGACCCGTGGGGCATTGGATGGGCTGGATGTGCGACTGGAGCTCTCAAATTTGCCATCGGGGCCGAATAGGGAAGTTTTGTTGAGATTGAGCGAGTTGGATTCACCCGAGGCGAGCGCTCAACTGTTCCAATCCATTGGAGTATCTGGTCCCTATACCCGACCTGTTCTAGGTGAAATTCTGCCTGATGGTGCGGCAAACCGTGCCGGCCTGCGGGAAGGCGATCTCGTACGCCGGGTTGGTGATGTGCCAATTGTGGATGGCCAACAGCTGCGGCAAATGATTCGAAAATCTGGATCAACTGGTATTGTTGATCCAAAAACTTGGTCTGTGGAGAGGCGGGGGGCTTTGTTGCAGATTGTCGTTCGGCCCGAAGTTAGGCAAGAGGGCGCACTCCATGTGGGAAAAATTGGAGCGTTTGTTGGGTCCCCTCCTGAGCTCGTCACTGTCGAATATGGGGCGATTGATGGGCTATGGCATGGCGTTCTACGGACATGGGATGTCTCTGCGCTGACTTTGAAAATGATCGGGCGAATGTTGGTGGGCGAGGCGTCGTTGAAGAATTTGAGCGGACCCTTGACCATTGCCGAATATGCTGGCAAGTCTGCCGGAATTGGATTGACTCAGTACCTGCTTTTCTTGGCGCTCATCAGTGTGAGCTTGGGTGTTTTGAATCTGCTGCCCCTACCTGTTTTGGATGGGGGGCACCTGATGTATTATCTTTGGGAGTCGATCGTGGGCGTCCCTGTGTCTGATGTTTGGATGGAGCGCTTGCAGCGGGGTGGCATTGCTGTCCTACTAATCATGATGTCGATTGCTTTTTTTAACGACATCTCCCGCCTATTTGGCTAAATGTCTGTGCCCTTCACGGGTAGCGGCTTGATTTCTCACTATCAAAATGACAATTAATAGCTTTCGTTTGCGCTCTGTCGCTGCAGTCGTTTCAATGGCGTTTGCGGCAACCACTGCCTGGGCCGTTAACCCATTCACAGTGCGTGACATTCGGATTGAGGGTCTTCAACGGGTGGAGCCTGGAACCATTTTTGTCTCCATTCCTGTCCGCGTGGGCGATGTATATGACGACGAAAAGGGGTCCTCCGCCATTCGTGCTTTGTTTGGCTTGGGTTTGTTCAAGGACGTTCGGATCGAGGTCAATGGCGACGTTCTGGTAATTGTGGTGGAGGAGCGCCCCACCGTATCCGAAGTTGATTTCGTTGGCACGAAAGAGTTCGATAAAGACGTTCTAAAAAAAGCGCTTCGCGATGTAGGGCTGTCAGACGGACGTCCCTTTGACAAAGCACAGCTGGATCGCGCAGAGCAGGAATTGAAGCGGCAGTACATCAACCGGAGCTTGTATGCGGCCGAAGTGGTCACCACGGTCACGCCTATTGAGCGCAATCGGGTCAATTTGACGTTCTCTGTGATTGAGGGTGAACCCGCCAAGATCAGCGAGATCCGAATCATTGGTAATACTGTTTTTAGCGAGTCGACACTGCGGAACTTGTTCGACTTGGATACAGGCGGATGGTTGAGTTGGTACACAAAATCGAACCGGTATTCACGCAGCAAGCTGAACGCGGATATCGAGACACTTCGCTCTTACTATTTGACCCGCGGTTACCTTGAGTTCAAAGTGGACTCAACACAGGTTGCGATTCTCCCCAATAAACAGGATATCGCGATTGCGATCAACGTGACTGAAGGTGAACGGTTTGTTGTGAGCGGGGTGACGCTGGAGGGGAACTTCCTTGGCAAGGATGATGAGTTCAAGTCCTTGGTGACCATTCGTCCAGGTGAAGCCTACAACGCTGACCAGGTGGCAGAAACGACCAAGGCCATCACGGACTATTTTGGTAATTTTGGCTATGCCTTTGCCCGAGTCGAAGCCCGCCCCGAAATTGATCGCACGACAAATAGGGTAGCTTTGGTGTTGCAGGCAGAGCCATCGCGACGGGCTTACGTGAGAAAAATTAACGTTGTCGGCAATAACCGTACCCGCGATGTCGTGGTACGCCGCGAGTTCCGTCAATTTGAGGCCTCCTGGTATGACGGAGACAAGATTAAACTTTCTCGTGATCGCGTAGACCGGCTGGGCTACTTTACCGAGGTGGGAATCGAGACTCAACAGGTGCCAGGCTCACCAGATCAGGTGGATTTGACGTTGAATGTGGTCGAAAAGCCGACCGGAAGTATTAGCCTTGGAGCCGGTTTTTCAAGCGGTGACGGATTGGGCTTGTCGTTTGGTTTGAAGCAGGACAATGCGTTTGGATCAGGAAACTCTTTGGGTATTCAAGTTAACACCAGCAAGGTGAACCGGGCAATCGTCTTCAACACAACCGACCCCTACTTCACGCAAGACGGCGTATCCCGCACGATCGATGTATATCACCGGACCAACAGCCCTTACCAGGATCAGAGCTACTATCAGTTGGTGACTTCGGGGGGGAGCGTGAGATTTGGCGTGCCGTTTACGGAGACGGACACGGTGTATTTTGGTGGGGGCGTGGAGAAGACAACAATCGTTGCCGGTACGGCCTTGCCAACGTCCTACCTGAATTACGCGGAGCAGTTCGGGTACAGCACCACGGCAGTTCCGCTGACGATCGGTTGGTCGAGGGATCGTCGAGACAGTGCTTTGGCGCCTAATTCTGGTCGATACCAGCGTGCCAATGCTGAGTGGTCAGTCGCTGGCGATGCTCGCTATGTCAAGGCCACCTATCAGTTCCAACAGTACGTGCCTTTGAACAAGCAGTTCACAGCGGCATTCAACGCGGAGTTTGGATGGGGTCAAGGGATCGGAGACCGATCTCTCCCTGTCTACAAGAATTTCTTCGGCGGCGGGTTGGGATCGGTTCGAGGCTTTGAGCAGGGCAGTCTGGGTCCACGTGACAGCAGTGGCGTTGTTATAGGTGGGAACCGGAGGGTCAACCTCAATGCCGAGTTGCTGACGCCCTTCCCGGGCGCTGGCAACGACCGTACTTTGAGAATGTACGGCTTCATTGATGTCGGTGGCGTGTCTGGGTCCGATGGCGTCAATGTCAATGCCAACGATTTGAGAGCCTCAGCTGGTGTTGGCGTAAGTTGGATTTCGCCAGTCGGACCGTTGCGCCTTGCCTTTGCGACGCCAATCCGGAAATTCGAAGGCGATAAAATACAGACTGTTCAATTTCAGATTGGAACCACTTTTTAATGTCCAAAATTATGAAAAAATTCCTTGTTGGAGTTTGTGTCGGTGGGATATTTCTGTCGGCGAGCGCGATTGCACAGGAGTTTCGCGTCGGTTTTGTCAGCACGGATCGAATCTTCAAAGAGGCGGGTACAGCCAAAGCCGCGCAGGCCAAGCTTGAGCAGGAGTTTTCCAAGCGGGAGAAAGAGCTTGTAGACCAAGGCGCATCTTTGAAGTCCATGGTTGACAAATTGGAGCGAGAGGCTCCAACGCTTTCTGAGATCCAGCGAGCTTCACGTCAGAGACAACTGGTTGATCTGGATCGCGAGTTTCAGCGCAAGCGCCGTGAATTCCAGGAGGACCTCAATGCGCGAAAAAATGAAGAATTACAGCAAGTTCTTGAGCGTGCCAATAAAGTGGTGAAGCAATTGGCTGAAGCGGAGAAGTACGACCTGATTCTTCAAGAAGCGGTCTATGTCAATCCGAAACACGATATCACCGACAAAGTGTTAAAGATTCTGAACGCGGCCGTCACCAAATAGTGGCGTTCGGGGTGTGAACGATGTGTCTTTAAGCCTTGGCTCTATCGTCGCCGCTTTGGGCGGTGAGTTATATGGTGACCCTGAACTAGGGGTGCAGGGGTTGGCACCGCTGGAAACCGCAAATCACAATGAACTGAGTTTCCTTAGCCATCCCAAGTACCAATCGCAATTGTTGAAGAGTCGGGCTGGATGTGTGATTGTGGCGCCCGCGATGATGGCGGTGGCGAGAACACGTGGTGCTTGCATTGTGATTGAGCAGCCCTACCTTTACTTTGCCAAAGCAACACAACTCTGGAAACGCTCCTTGGCGCACGCGGAAAAGCCGCGGGTCCATCCAAGTGCCATCATTGACCCTCTCGCGAATGTTCACGAGACCGCCCGGATTGGCGCTTTTTGCGTTGTGGAGCAGGGTGCTCAAATTGGCGCGAATACTGAGTTGAAAGATCGAGTGACCGTTGGCGAGAATTGCATTATTGGCGAGCGCTGCCTGCTTCATAGCGGCGTTGTCATTGGCGCTGACGGGTTTGGATTTGCGCCAAATGACGGGGTATGGGAAAAGATCGAACAATTGGGCGCTGTGCGGATCGGAAACGATGTTGAAATTGGCGCTAATACTTGTATTGACCGCGGCGCATTGAGCGATACGGTGATTGGCGACGGTGTCAAACTGGATAACCTCATTCAAATTGGCCACAACGTACGGGTGGGAAATCACACCGCGATGGCTGGTTGCGTTGGTGTAGCGGGTAGCGCCACGATTGGTGCTCATTGCACCATCGGGGGCGGAGCGATTGTGCTGGGTCATTTGTCACTGGCGGACGGCGTCAATATTTCAGCCGCAACAACGGTGACCCGGTCCATCGCAAAGGCCGGTCATTACACCGGCATGTTCCCGTTTGACGACAACGCAGTCTGGGAAAAAAATGCCGCAGCGCTCAAGCAATTGAACCGCTTGCGGGACCGGATTCGCGCATTGGAAAAAACAATAATCGAACTGAAAGTACAGGATTCAAAATGATGGATATTCACAAGATTCTCAAGCAGCTGCCCCATCGCTACCCATTTTTGTTGGTCGATCGGGTCCTCGAAATTGAAAAAGGAAAAACCATCAAGGCGTTGAAAAACGTGACGATCAACGAGCCTTTTTTTGAAGGTCATTTCCCCCATCGTCCGGTGATGCCGGGTGTATTGATGCTCGAGGCACTGGCGCAAGCCGCGGCATTGCTCGCGTTTGACGCCCTGGGAAGCTCGCCGACGGATGACATGGTTTACTACTTTGCTGGTATCGACGGTGCCCGCTTCAAGCGTCCAGTTGAGCCAGGTGATCAACTGATTCTTGAGGTTGAATTGCTGCGCATGAAGGCTGGAATCTTCAAGTTTAAAGGCCGAGCTCTGGTGGCTGGTGAGTTGGCTGTCGAAGCTGAACTGACCTGCGCAATGCGCTCCATTGCCTAAGGTTGTTGCTGTGAGTGCAATTCATCCCACCGCCGTCGTTGATCGAGGCGCAGAGCTTGATAGCACTGTGTCGGTTGGACCTTATTCGGTGATTGGACCCAATGTAAAGGTGGGGGCTGGTACGACGATTGGCCCACACAGCGTGATTGAAGGGCACACTACCATCGGTCAAGACAATCGGATTTTCCAGTTCACCTCCTTGGGTGCGATCCCTCAGGACAAGAAATATGCTGGCGAGCCCTGCGAGTTGATCATTGGGGACCGAAACGTCATTCGCGAGTTTTGCACCTTCAACATTGGCTCACCGGGCGACACTGGTATCACTCGGGTGGGCAATGATAATTGGTTGATGGCCTATGTGCATTTGGCACACGACTGCGTCGTCGGCAATCACACGATTTTTGCGAATAACTCCCAATTGGCCGGGCACGTTCATGTCGATGACTGGGCGATCCTCGGTGGATTCACGGTTGTGCACCAGTTTGTTCGCATCGGCGCTCACAGTATGACGGCGATGTGCACGCTGTTGTTTGCAGATTTGCCGCCGTTCGTGATGTGTCAGGGCCAACCCGCCTCGGCTCGCTCCATGAATTACGAGGGGTTGCGGCGTCGCGGGTTTTCTGCGGAACGGGTCCAGGCCGTGAAAGCCATGCACAAAGCCTTGTATCGAGACGAATTAACGTTGGTTGCAGCCCAAGATCGCATTGCCAACTTGAGCCAATCAACACCTGAAGCTGAGCCCGATATTCGCATGATGCTCTCCTTTTTGGAGCAAGTTGCGCCCCAGCGTGGCATCGTTCGCTAGACATTGGCTATGTTGACCGAACGGGTCTCGCGGCTAAGCTCCGCCTCGGCGACGTCCGAATCAAACCCTCTCAACGTCGCAATGGTCGCTGGCGAGGCATCGGGTGATTTGCTAGCTGGCTTGTTGCTGGATGGTATGCAAGCCAAATGGCCTGATTTGGCCGCTTCCGGAATTGGCGGCTCTCATATGCGGACGCGAGGGTTTGCCGCGTGGTGGTCCAGTGACAAACTGGCCGTTCAGGGCTATAGCTGGGAGGTGTTGCGGCGCTACCGCGAGATTGTTGGCATTCGCACTGAGCTGAAGACTCGACTATTGAAAGATCCGCCATCGATCTTTATCGGCGTTGACGCGCCAGATTTCAATCTTGATCTGGAAGCGGACTTGAAAGCCGCGGGCGTCAAGACCGTGCATTTCGTGTCACCTTCCGTTTGGGCGTGGCGTCCTGAGCGGGTGGAAAAAATCAGGCGTAGTGTAGACCACGTCTTGTGCATCTTTCCGTTCGAGCCAGCGTTGCTGGCGCAACATGGAATTCAGTCCACCTATGTTGGGCACCCATTGGCGAACGTGATTCCGATGGTGCCTGATCGAACCAAAGCGCGCGCGGCCCTTGGCTTGGCTGGTAACGACCAGGTTGTTGCGATTCTTCCGGGCAGTCGGAAGTCAGAAATCAAGCATCTGGCAGGACGCTTCTTTAAGGCCGCAGCCCTTTTGAAACAAGCGCATCCCGCTATTAAATTCATAGTTCCCGCGGTGCCGGCGTTGAAGGTTCAAATTGAACAGGCGGCGCGAGCCAGTGGAATGGCAGATCATTTGCAGATCCTTGAAGGCCAGTCACACACGGCCCTTGCGGCTTGCGATGCCACATTGATTGCCAGCGGTACGGCCACGCTGGAAGCGGCGTTGTTCAAGCGACCCATGGTAATTGCGTATCACATGAGCTGGCTGTCGTGGCAAATCATGCGGCGCAAGCGATTGCAGCCGTGGGTCGGTCTGCCGAATATTCTTTGCCAGCGATTTGTCGTGCCGGAGTTGTTGCAGGATGCCGCCACACCAGACGCTTTGGCGCGCGCGACCCTGTCCTGGCTTGAAGATGGATCTGAAAGTGCTGAGAAAATCAGGCTATTGGAAGAATCATTCACCGCGCTGCATCAAGAACTGCAGCGCGATACCTCTGAACTAGCTGCCCATGCCATCGAACAAGTCCTCAAAGGTTGAAAAAGCCGTAACCCGCCAGTCAGCCCTGTTGTGGGATTTTCCCGGTTTAGTAGCGGGGGTTGACGAAGCCGGGCGGGGACCCTTGGCTGGCCCAGTGGTGGCCGCAGCAGTGATTTTGGATGACCAGAATCCGATTGCCGGGCTCGCCGACTCCAAGAAGCTGACCGCTGCGCGTCGTGAATGGCTGTTTGATGAGATTCGCTCCAAAGCGCTGTGTTGCTCCATTGCCGAAGCCACTGTGGAGGAGATTGAGCAGCTCAACATTTTGCAAGCAACGATGTTGGCCATGCGACGAGCCGTAGAAGGGTTGCGGCTCAAGCCCAATAAAGTTTTGGTTGACGGAAATCGCTTGCCGGTGCTCAGCATGATGGCCGAGGCCATCGTGCAAGGGGATGCACTCGTGCCTTCAATCTCGGCGGCGTCTATTCTGGCCAAGGTGCATCGGGACCGCTGGTGTGCCCAGATCGACTTGACCTACCCGCAGTATGGATTTTCCAAACACAAGGGTTATGGCACGGCCCAACACTTGGCGGCGTTGCAGGCACACGGAGCCTGCCCGCAACACCGCAAGACATTTCGGCCGGTGGCGGAGGTGATGCGATGACCATATCACCTGTTCAGTTCCTGACCTCTCGTGACAACGCTTTGCTGAAAGACTTGCGGCGCTTGGCGGTTGAGACCACGGCCTACCGCAAGCAGGGGCGCTATTGGGTAGAGGGAGATCACTTGTGTCGCGCGGCCTTGGCACGAGGTGTTCGGCCGGCGGTGGCCGTATTTTCAGAGTCATTTTGGCCCTTGGCCCCCGTCCAATATGCGCAAGATGCTATAAAAATAGTAGTAATTTCTGATGTGCTGTTTCACGAAATTAGCGGCCTGGAATCTCCATCTAGTGTCGGATTTGTTCTCGATATGCCGCTGCCGCAGAGCCTGCAGCCGAACGAAGCCACCGTCATTCTTGATCGTGTCCAGGATGCAGGCAATGTCGGGTCGATTCTGAGAAGCGCATCGGCATTCGGATTCAAGCAAGTGGTGGCCTTGAAAGGCACCGCCTCATTGTGGAGCCCCAAAGTCTTGCGAGCAGGCATGGGAGCTCATTGGGGTTTGCATCTGACGGAAGGTGCTGTACTGGATGACTTGAAAAAATTGCTTGTGCCTGTGGTGGTGACCAGCTCCCATCGGGGGACGTTTCTGCATGAGGGGCTGCGGACCAACAGCCTTCCCATGCCCTGCGCCTGGGCCTTGGGTCATGAAGGGCAGGGCGTCAGTGCCGAGTTGGAGGCGATGGCCTCGTTGCATGTTCGCATCGCACAGCCTGGCGGCGAGGAGTCGCTGAACGTGGCCGCCGCTGCCGCCATTTGCCTTCAAGCCAGCGCCAGTTCGGCTTTGATCTGAGTCGAATTAGGGATTGCCCTCGGCTATAATGAGAGGCTATCCCGCACCCGCGTACGCCTAGAGCAATCCAAGCCCAATTCCCTTAGACAGAAATTTCAAGAGCGAACTCTTGAGGTGCTTGGGCGTACCCGTAACCATACCGGAGAACCCAGTGCTTTTGTCTCTTCAGGGAAACTTTCCCCCCGCCATACTGGCGCTCGCAGACGGCACGGTCTATATTGGTCATTCCATCGGAGCCACTGGCTCCACCGTCGGCGAGGTGGTGTTCAACACCTCCATGTCCGGCTACCAGGAAATCCTCACAGACCCGAGCTATTGCCAGCAACTCGTCACCCTCACGTACCCCCATATTGGCAACTACGGTGTCAATGAAGACGATGTCGAAGCCGAAAAAATGCATGCCGCAGGGCTGATCATCAAGGATCTGCCTTTGGTGGCTTCTAACTTTCGCAAGTCGATGACTCTGAATGAGTACCTCGTGCGGGAGTCGACGGTGGCCATCGCCAATATTGATACACGCCAGTTAACGCGCCAATTGCGCACGCAAGGCGCGCAAAACGGATGCATTGTTGGCCTGGCTGTCGGCGAAACGGTGACGCAAGCTGTGATCGATGCGGCTATTGCTTCAGCCAAGGCGGCGCCCAGCATGGCGGGCCTTGACTTGGCCAAAGAGGTCACCATCAAGGCCGCGTGTGAGTGGACTCAAACAGAGTGGCAGCTTTTTCACCCGCAGCTAGCGGGTAAGCCAGGCTATGGCGAACTGACGGATGCCAAGTTCCACGTGGTTGCGTATGATTTTGGCGTGAAGAAGAACATTCTTCGCATGTTGGCACAGCGCGGTTGCCAGGTGACTGTGGTGCCCGCCCAGACGCCAGCAGCCGAGGTGCTGAAGTTGTCGCCTGATGGCATCTTTTTGAGCAATGGCCCGGGAGATCCCCAGCCCTGTGATTACGCCATTGAGGCCGCGGCCGAGTTGATTGAATCCGGTATTCCGACTTTCGGTATTTGCCTGGGTCACCAAATCATGGCCTTGGCCAGCGGTGCAAAGACCTTCAAAATGAAGTTTGGTCACCACGGCGCCAATCACCCAGTTAAAGATATGGACACCGGTCGCGTCAGTATCACCAGCCAAAATCATGGGTTTGCGGTGGATGAGAAGACTTTGCCGGCCAACCTGCGCGCTACCCATGTCAGCTTGTTTGACGGCACGTTGCAGGGTTTGGCTTGGACCGACAAGCCTGCGTTCTGCTTTCAGGGACACCCCGAAGCATCGCCAGGACCCAACGATATCGCCTATTTGTTTGACCGCTTCACGTCGTTGATGGAGAAGGCCCAGGAGAAGAAGAATGCCTAAACGTACCGACCTAAAAAGCGTCCTGATTATTGGCGCCGGCCCTATCATCATCGGCCAAGCTTGTGAGTTTGACTACTCCGGTGTGCAAGCCTGCAAGGCGTTGCGCGAAGAGGGTTACAAAGTCATTCTGATCAACAGCAATCCTGCCACGATCATGACCGACCCGGCTACGGCCGATGTGACTTATATCGAGCCCATTACCTGGCAGACGGTCGAAAAGATCATCATCAAGGAACGTCCTGACGCCATTTTGCCAACCATGGGCGGGCAGACCGCGCTGAATTGCGCGCTGGATTTGTGGCACCACGGTGTACTGGAGAAGTACAACGTGGAGTTGATTGGTGCCAGCCCTGAAGCGATTGACAAGGCGGAAGATCGCCTGAAGTTCAAAGATGCGATGACCAAAATCGGTTTGGGTTCCGCCCGCTCCGGCATTGCGCATTCCATGGACGAGGCCTGGACTGTGCAAAAGACGCTGGGTTTTCCTACCGTCATTCGGCCCAGTTTCACACTGGGCGGAACGGGCGGCGGTATTGCCTACAACTCGGAAGAGTTTGAGATCATTTGCAAGCGCGGTCTGGAGGCCTCCCCCACCAATGAGCTGCTGATTGAGGAATCGTTGCTGGGTTGGAAAGAGTACGAGATGGAAGTGGTTCGCGACAAGGCGGACAACTGCATCATCGTTTGCTCGATAGAAAACTTGGACCCCATGGGTGTGCACACCGGCGACTCCATCACGGTGGCACCCGCCCAGACGCTGACCGACAAGGAATACCAAATTCTGCGCAACGCCTCACTGGCCGTGCTGCGCGAAATTGGTGTTGATACGGGGGGCTCCAACGTGCAGTTCTCCATCAACCCGGTGGACGGTCGCATGGTCGTGATCGAGATGAATCCCCGTGTGTCGCGCTCTTCGGCGCTGGCGTCCAAGGCAACCGGGTTCCCGATTGCCAAAGTGGCTGCCAAGCTGGCGGTGGGTTATACACTGGATGAGTTGCGAAACGACATCACCGGTGGCGCCACGCCGGCCAGTTTTGAGCCAAGCATTGACTATGTGGTAACGAAGATCCCCCGTTTCGCGTTTGAGAAGTTTCCGGCGGCTGACAGCCGATTGACGACGCAAATGAAGTCGGTCGGCGAAGTCATGGCCATGGGGCGCACGTTTCAGGAGTCGTTCCAGAAAGCGCTGCGCGGGCTCGAGGTCGGCGTGGACGGCATGAACGAAAAGACGCAAGACCGCGAGTTGCTGGAGCGGGAGTTGGGTCAACCCGGCCCAGACCGAATCTGGTACGTGGGCGACGCATTTGCCGCCGGCTGGAGTGTTGACGAAGTCTTTGCCCTGACCAAGATCGACCCTTGGTTCTTGGTTCAAATTGAGCAGATCGTCAAAATTGAGTTGGAGTTAGAAACCACCACGCTCGATGCCATCGATGCGCCCACATTGCGTGCATTGAAGCAAAAAGGGTTTTCAGACCGCCGTTTGGCCAAGCAACTGAAGACGAGCGACACGGCGATTCGCGAGAAGCGCCGCGCTCTGGGCGTGCGTCCTGTCTACAAGCGTGTGGATACTTGCGCCGCTGAGTTCGCAAGTAACACGGCGTACATGTATTCGACCTATGAAGCCGAGGGCAGTGAGTGCGAAGCTGCGCCAACAGACAAGAAGAAGATTATGGTTTTGGGCGGTGGCCCCAACCGTATCGGACAAGGTATTGAATTTGATTATTGCTGTGTGCACGCCGCTTTGGCCCTGCGCGAAGATGGCTACGAGACCATCATGGTCAACTGCAACCCTGAGACCGTCTCCACCGACTATGACACCTCAGACCGCTTGTATTTTGAGCCGCTGACGCTGGAAGATGTGCTTGAAATCGTCGATAAAGAAAAGCCGTTTGGCGTGATCGTTCAATATGGCGGCCAAACCCCGTTGAAATTGGCGCTGGACCTGGAAGCCAATGGCGTACCGATCATTGGCACCTCGCCTGACATGATTGATGCGGCCGAAGACCGCGAGCGTTTTCAGAAACTGCTGCATGAGTTGAAGTTGCTTCAGCCGCCAAATGCCACAGCCCGTACTGAGCCTGAAGCGCTTGAAAAGGCAGCTGCGTTGGGTTACCCATTGGTTGTTCGCCCAAGTTACGTGCTGGGCGGTCGTGCCATGGAAGTGGTGCATGAACAGCGTGATTTGGAGCGCTATATGCGCGAGGCCGTGAAGGTCAGCCATGACTCGCCGGTACTCTTGGATCGTTTTTTGAACGACGCCATTGAATGTGATGTGGATTGCCTGCGCGATGGCGGCTCCGAAGGAGTTGAGGGCCGCACCTTTATCGGTGGGGTGATGGAGCACATTGAGCAAGCTGGCGTGCACAGCGGAGATTCCGCGTGTTCGCTGCCACCATATAGCCTGAGCGTCGAAACCATTGCCGAGATCAAACGTCAAACCGCTGCCATGGCCAAGGCCTTGAATGTGGTTGGATTGATGAACGTGCAATTCGCGATTCAAAGCATTGAGGGCAAGGACGTTATTTACGTGCTGGAAGTCAATCCCCGCGCGTCACGCACGGTGCCATTTGTGTCCAAAGCGACGGGCATTCCCCTTGCCAAAGTGGCCGCGCGCTGCATGGTGGGTCAGTCCCTGGTTTCTCAAGGCATCACCAAAGAGGTGACACCTCCGTATTTCAGTGTGAAAGAAGCAGTGTTCCCATTTGTGAAGTTTCCAGGTGTTGACACCATTCTTGGGCCAGAAATGAAGTCCACGGGTGAAGTCATGGGCGTGGGGAAAACCTTTGGCGAAGCCTTTGTAAAATCGCAAATGGGGGCAGGCACCAAGCTGCCACGTTCTGGACTGGTATTTATCTCGGTTAAGAACAACGACAAGGTCAGCGCCATTGAAGTCGCTCGCTCATTGGTGGCGATGGGCTTTACCCTGGTCGCTACCAAAGGCACAGCGGCAGCAATCAATGCGGCTGGCATCGAATGCCAAGTAGTCAATAAGGTAGCTGAAGGCCGCCCCAACATCGTTGATATGATCAAGAATAATGAAATTGCCTTGGTGATCACGACCGTGGAAGAACGTCGCAATGCTATCGCTGACTCCGGTTACATCCGCACATCTGCGCTGCTGGCCCGTGTCACAACCTTTACCACGATAGCGGGCGCTGAAGCTGCCGTTGAAGGGATGAAGCACATGGATCACCTCGATGTGATCTCGGTGCAGGAGATGCACGCACAGCTGGTAGGCGCTTGATCGGCCTTTGACAATCGCGGCATAATGGACGCCTGATGAAACCGCCGAACGGCAACGCTCGGCGGTTTCCTTTTGTATCTTCCAAAATTACAACGGAGCAGTTTGTGGCTACCCTACCTATCACCAAGCGCGGCGCTGTGTTGCTGAAAGCAGAGTTGCATAAGCTCAAAACAGTGGATCGCCCGTGGGTCATCAATGCCATCGCCGAGGCACGGGCGCAAGGTGATTTGAGTGAAAACGCCGAATATGAGGTCGCCAAAGACCGACAAGGGTTTATTGAAGGCCGAATCCAGGAAGTTGAGGGCAAACTTTCGGCCTGCCAAATCATTGATCCGGTAGAGCTTCACGCTGAAGGTCGTGTGGTGTTCGGCGCGACTGTGCGACTTCAGGACGAGGAGTCGGGCAAAGAAGTCACTTATCAAATAGTGGGCGAAGACGAAGCGGACATTAAATTGGGCTTGATTAACATCGGTAGCCCAATTGCACGTGCCCTGATTGGGAAGTCAGAGGGGGACACGGCAGACGTCCAGGCACCTGGTGGCGTTCGTCACTATGAGGTGGTGGCCGTCAGCTACGTCTAGTGAAAGCCCAATTGCCCATCTGGATCGCTGCCTTATGGTGGGGGAGCTTAACAACGATAGGGTTCGGCGTTGTGCCCATGCTTTTTGTTCATCTGCCATCGCCGGCGATCGCTGGCAATATGGCGGCCAAGCTGTTTTCGGCTCAAACTTGGGTCGCCATGGTTTGCGGCTTGCTGTTGCTTACCTATTCGCAAGCGAATGGTGCCTCGCCTCTTTCTGAGCGTGCGCGGGGCGCTATGATTTTTGTGGTAAGCGGAATGATGCTGGCGCTCTTGTCAGAATTTGCTGTTGCGCCAAAAATCGTGGCGCGGGAGAATTTGGCGGTTTGGCACGGTGTGGGCACGTTGATGTATTTAGGCCAGTGGGCCTGCTCAGCCATCAGCTTCTGGAAGCTGATGGGACCCGCTAATGATGCCAGTCGTCAGGTTTGACTGCGTTTCTTGATGCTGACCTGCTTGGGCTTGATGCGCTTGACTTTCCCGCCGGCTGTCAGGCGTTGATTGCCAAGAACGCGAAGGGTTTTCACTTCAGGGCGCTGGCCAGCTTGTTTGCTGTACTTGAGAACCTTGATGTCGCGTGGACCAGGCATGCGGTTTTCGTCGACGATTTTTTCACGCACAGGCATAGGGCGCCAAAGCACTAATAGTTTGCCGATGTGCTGAATCGGAGCGGCGTTGAGTTCGTCGGTTAATGTTTGAAACATCGCCTCACGGGCAGCGCGATCATCCGAGAAAACCCGGATCTTGATCAGTCCATGAGCGTTTAAAGCCGCATCGGCTTCTTTTTTGACGGCATCAGTGAGGCCGTCACCACCAACCATCACTACGGGGTCCAGGTGATGTGCATCTGAGCGATGTTCTTTGCGTTGGGCAGGGGTCAGTTGAATTTGAGACATACCCATATTATCGGTTACGAAGGTGAAAATGAAATCTAGTACAAAAAGCAGCAAAGTCAATCGGGCTTGGCTGAATGACCATGTCAATGACACCTATGTGAAGTTGGCCAAGCTGGAAGGGTATCGTGCTCGGGCAGCCTACAAGCTGAAGGAGATTGATGAAACCCTTGGCTTGATCAAGCCCGGCCATTTGGTGGTTGACTTAGGCTCGACGCCGGGGGCCTGGAGTCAGTATATTCGTCGAAAAATGTCGCCAAAAACAGCCACCGGTGGCGGGGCGGCAGTGGGGGCGCTGAACGGGACGATTATTGCGCTTGATATGCTCCCAATGGACCCTGTTGAAGGCGTCATCTTCATTAAAGGAGATTTTCGAGAGATCGAGGTGTTGGAACGACTGACACTGGAGATGAAATCCCGAATGGCTGATGTCGTCGTATCTGACATGGCGCCAAACCTGTCGGGTATCTCCAGTGCGGACACTGCGCGAATTGAACATCTCGTGGAATTGGCACTGGATTTTTGCCAAAACTATTTGAAACCACAGGGGGCACTGGTTGCCAAAGTGTTCCATGGAGCAGGCTACGACACCTTGGTAAAACGATTTCGCGAAACCTTCGTGGTAGTCAAGGCAATGAAGCCCAAGGCCTCACGGGACAAGTCTTCTGAGACGTTTTTGGTGGGTATTGGTCTGAAGTCGCAGTGAAGTCCATACGCGAGCTATGGCTGAAAAGTCTGAATTTACCGCTTGACCGACTTGAAACGCCTAAAATAGAACCCAGTTATGTCTAGTCTTCTTTTTTGTGTCCATATTGGAGCCTCGCTTGAATAATCAGTGGTTCTCGAAAATTGCCGTATGGCTTGTGATTGCTTTTGCGCTGTTTACCGTTTTTAAACAGTTTGATACGCGAGGAACGACTGGTGCCGGCAGCATCGGTTATTCCGACTTCTTGGAGGAAGTCCGCAATAACCGCATTAAGAGCGCCGTCATTCAGGAGGGCCAAGGCGGTACCGAAATCGTCGCTTTGACCAGTGATGACCGCAAGGTCCGTACCACTGCGACGTATTTGGACCGTGGTTTGGTGGGCGATCTGATCGCCAATGATGTGAAGTTTGATGTCCGCCCCCGTGAAGAGGGCTCGCTCCTGATGACCTTGTTGGTCAGCTGGGGACCCATGTTGCTGCTGATTGGCGTGTGGGTTTACTTCATGCGGCAGATGCAAGGCGGAGGCAAAGGCGGCGCTTTTAGCTTTGGCAAGAGCAAAGCGCGCATGATGGACGAAAACACCAATCAAGTCACTTTTGCTGACGTGGCCGGGTGTGATGAAGCCAAGGAAGAGGTTAAGGAAGTGGTCGACTTCCTGAAAGATCCCGCCAAATTCCAAAAGCTTGGGGGACGCATTCCTCGCGGATTGTTGTTAGTCGGTCCTCCCGGCACGGGAAAAACCTTGCTTGCCAAGGGTATTGCTGGCGAAGCCAAGGTGCCATTCTTCTCTATTTCAGGTTCTGATTTTGTCGAGATGTTTGTCGGTGTGGGCGCAGCCCGCGTTCGTGACATGTTCGAGAATGCCAAGAAAAATGCGCCTTGCATCATTTTTATCGACGAGATTGATGCGGTTGGGCGTCAACGGGGTGCTGGTTTGGGCGGCGGCAACGATGAGCGTGAGCAGACCTTGAATCAGATGTTGGTCGAGATGGATGGATTTGAGACCAATGTCGGCGTGATCGTCGTGGCCGCAACCAATCGACCTGACATACTGGATGCAGCCTTGTTGCGCCCAGGTCGTTTTGACCGTCAGGTTTACGTGACGCTTCCCGATATTCGGGGTCGTGAGCAAATTCTGAATGTGCACATGCGCAAGGTGCCTTTGGGTCAAGACGTGAACCCGGCGGTCATCGCTCGCGGGACACCCGGCATGTCGGGCGCTGATTTGGCCAACCTTTGCAATGAGGCCGCTTTGATGGCAGCACGTCGCAATGCTCGCACGGTAGAGATGCAGGATTTTGAGCGCGCCAAAGACAAAATTCTGATGGGGCCAGAGCGCAAGAGCATGGTTATGCCTGAAAGCGAGCGCAAGAACACGGCGTACCACGAGTCCGGGCACGCATTGATTGGCAAGTTGCTTGACAAATGTGACCCGGTCCACAAGGTCACCATCATTCCTCGGGGTCGGGCATTGGGTGTCACGATGAGTTTGCCCGCCCAAGATCGTTACAGCTACGACAGCGAATACATGTTGCATCAAATCAGCATGCTGTTTGGTGGTCGTATTGCGGAAGAGGTGTTTATGAATCAGATGACCACCGGCGCAAGCAACGACTTCGAACGCGCCACACATATCGCTCGCGATATGGTGACCCGCTATGGCATGACGGATGCCCTTGGTCCTATGGTTTATGCAGAGAATGAGGGCGAGGTGTTTTTGGGACGTTCGGTTACCAAAACCACCAATATGAGCGAGCAGACCATGCAGACGGTCGACGCTGAAGTACGTCGCATCATTGATCAACAGTACACCGTGGCGCGCAAGCTCATTGAAGACAACAAAGACAAGATGCACGCTATGGCGAAGGCCTTGCTGGAGTGGGAGACCATTGACAGCGACCAGTTGGACGACATCATGGCTGGTCGTGATCCGCGGCCACCCAAAGACTGGACGCCGCGCACGCCTCCCTCTGGGGACGATAGTGGCAGTGATGGTGCTCCGGCTGTGAAAACGGATGTTGTGCCGACTGCTGCCTGAAGTTAGCAGTGAATTATTAAAACGGGGCTTTGGCCCCGTTTTGCTTTTTGGAGTATCTCCGTGCAGTGGACAACTAGCAGATTCGCAATTGATTTGAGAACGCCGAAGATAATGGGCATTGTCAATGTCACCCCTGACTCCTTCTCGGACGGTGGGCAGTACGGCGCTACGTCTGCAGCTGTTCGGCATTGTGAGAAGCTGATTCAGGATGGTGCTGATATTTTGGATATTGGGGGCGAGTCGACTCGGCCCGGCGCGACACCCTTGTCCGTTGACGACGAACTCCATCGCTTGCTGCCTGTATTGCGCGAAGCGGTGAAGTTTGGTGTGCCGGTGTCGATTGACACGTATAAACCTCAGGTTATGCAAGTTGCCCTCGACGAGGGCGTGGACATCATCAACGATGTTTGGGCGCTAAGGTGGAGGCCGTCAAACCAAAAGACCGCTACCTTACGGGGGCCGGATGTAGTTGCTGCTCACCCTGCCTGTGGGATTTGTTTGATGCATATGCATCGCGAGCCTCTGAGCATGCAGGTGACGCCGATGGAGGGAGATGTGCCGAGTCAGGTGACGATTTTTCTCCAACACGCAGCGGTAGCGTTGCAGGCCTTGGGTGTCGTCAAATCTAGAATCGTCGTCGATCCGGGCATCGGGTTTGGAAAAACGGTGGCCCAGAATTTCGAGCTTCTCGCTCGTCAGAGAGAGGTTTTGACGTGCGGTTACCCTCTTGTCGCCGGTTGGTCCCGGAAGTCGTCCTTGGTGGCGTTGCTGGGGGACCTACCGGTGAATGACAATACAGCACAGGCGCATCCGCGCATGGTGGCCAGCGTTGCGGCGGCATTGCTGGCCGTGGAGCGCGGCGCCTCTGTGGTGCGTGTGCACGATGTGCGAGAAACAGCCCAGGCCTTGAAGGTGCTGCAAGCGATTCACTAGACTACAAATTTCGATAAGTTGAGGGAGAAACAATATGAACAGGAACTTCTTTGGAACCGACGGAATTCGTGGCACGGTCGGACAAGCCCCAATCACCCCAGATTTTGTGCTGCGATTGGCCCATGCCGTGGGTCGTGTGCTGAAACGAACTGAGGATCGCCCCACCGTTTTGATTGGCAAAGACACCCGAATTTCCGGCTACATGCTTGAGAGCGCGCTGGAGAGTGGCTTTAACTCGGCCGGTGTCGACGTGGTTTTGCTCGGGCCGTTGCCCACGCCGGGGGTGGCCTATTTGACGCGCGCACAACGTGCATCACTCGGTGTGGTGATCAGTGCGAGCCACAACGCTTTTGCCGACAACGGAATCAAATTCTTTAGCGCACAAGGCACCAAATTGTCAGATGCGTGGGAGTTGGATGTGGAGTCCGCGCTGGATGAGTTGCCCGTGTGGGCAGACTCCGCCACCTTAGGTAAAACTCGCCGGCTGGATGATGCCGCCGGCCGATATATTGAGTTCTGTAAAAGCACGTTTGCCAATGAACTGACCCTCAAGGGTTTGAAAATTGTGGTGGATGGTGCCCACGGCGCCGCCTACCAAGTGGCTCCCAAGGTATTTCATGAGTTAGGGGCTGAGGTCATTTCCATTGGGTGCCAGCCTGATGGGCTCAATATAAATCACAAGGTGGGAGCAACTCACCCTGAGGCCTTGGTGGCCGCGGTCTTGGAGCATGGTGCTCACTACGGCATTGCGCTGGATGGGGATGCGGATCGCTTGCAACTGGTTGACGCAGAGGGGCGATTGTTCAACGGCGACGAGATTCTCTATTTGATGGTCAAAGAGCGGCTGTCTCGTGGTGGCGTTTCAGCCAGCAAACGAGCGAGTGAGCACGTCCCAGGGGTGGTTGGGACCTTGATGACGAATATGGCGGTCGAATTGGCCTTGCGGGCCCAGGGTGTGGAACTGGTTCGCGCCAAAGTGGGTGACCGCTACGTGCTGGAAGAGTTGGAAAAGCGGGGGTGGCTCCTCGGTGGAGAAGGCTCTGGCCATTTGTTGGCGTTGGACAAGCACACCACGGGTGACGGCATCGTCTCCGCTCTGCAGGTGTTGCAGGCCTGTGTGCGCAGCGGCCAGACGCTGGCGCAATTGCTGTCAGACGTGACCTTGTTCCCGCAAACGTTGATCAATGTTCGCCTTCAGCCCGGTCAAAACTGGCAGGCCAGCACTGACCTTGCAACTGAAACCCGCGCTGTGGAAATTGAACTGGGCGATACCGGGCGCTTGCTGATTCGGGCGAGTGGCACCGAGCCGCTGCTGCGCGTGATGGTAGAGGCGCGCGACCCCGAGCAAGCACGCCGATGTGCTCAGCGCATTGCAGACACGATCACCGCCTAACGCCACAGAGGTTGAAATGCCCCCTTCACTGACCGTTCGTGTGTGCCGTGCTGATTACGCCAACCCGGTGCATGCTGAGGCTTTGGTGAGTTTGCTGGATGCCTATGCCCGAGACCCCATGGGTGGAGGTGAGGCGTTGAGTGATTTTGCCAAAGTCAATTTGGTGCCCTCGCTTGCAGCACGACCGCAAGCCTTCAGCGTGCTGGCTTTTGCGTTGCTGGCCGCTGAATCCATTGAACAACCGGTGGGCTTGGTGAACTGCATTGAAGGGTTTTCGACCTTTTCCTGCCTGCCGCTGGTCAATGTGCATGACGTGGCGGTGTTGCCCGGCTATCGTGGGCACGGAGTGGGCGAGAAGATGCTGGTGCTGGCCGAAACCCTTGCGCGGGAGCGTGGCGCATGCAAGATGACCTTGGAGGTCTTGCAAGGCAATGCCAGCGCGGCGAGGCTTTACCGGCGCGTGGGTTTCGATAACTACCAACTTGACCCCGCCATGGGGCAGGCCCACTTCATGCAGAAATGGCTGGCGTCTACGGAATCGGCCAACCCATCTTGAGATTTTGGGGCGAGCCGTGCCGTGAGGATGCGGGAATCGCGGTACTTTTACTCCTAAAATGATAGCTACTTGCGCTTATTCAGGGCTCAGTTGACAGTTGTTTGACATCTAGGTTTAACGAATGCCATTTTGTTAACTAATATGGTAAGTAAGTAAGTAATTGCTTACCAAGTGAACCCATCCCAAACTTCAGACGTTGGCGCAACTCGCTTGCCCACAGAGGCTCGACAGGCTGAGATCATCGCTGCAGCGTTGCAGCTGGCGCAAGATCGCAGCCCGGGGGCGATCACTACCGCCGAACTCGCCGCTGCAGTCGGTTTGAGTCAGGGCGCGTTGTTCAAGCATTTCGACTCGAAAGACGCCGTCTGGCTTGCGGCCATGGGCTGGGTTAGCGAGCAATTATTGGCCCGGTTGACAAGGGCGGCACGAGAGGCCAATGGACCGTTAGACGCCTTGCAACGAGTTTTCGTCGCGCATGTGGCGTTTTGCATGCTTCACCCCGGTGTGCCACGTGTGGTTTTCCATGAGTTGCAGCGGCCCACGGATTCCGCCATCAAGCAGCGAGTCAGAGAAATGTTGCAGACCTATCGGCAGTTGTTGCTCGACCTCCTGCAGGCAGCCGTGGATGCCGGCGAGGCGCAGCCTGATCTGGACGCGCCCGCCGCAGCCACTTTATTTGTGGGTCTGATTCAGGGACTGGTCATGCAGTCCATGCTGAGTGGTCAGGTGGCGCACATGGCTTCGAGCGGCTCCGGTGTCTTTCAGCTCTTTTTGCGCGCTATCGCGCCGCCACTATGAAACTTGAACGACCAACCTTTAAGCTGATCTTGCTGGCTGTGGCGGGCATGGTGCTTGTCGGGGCCATGGTTCTTTTATTACGTACCTCCGGCCCGTTGGCGCCAGTCAACGTCACGGTGATCAAGGTGAAAAACGGTGTGGTCGCGCCCGCGCTGTTCGGCATTTGCGTGGTGGAGGCGCGGCGGAGTTATGCCGTTGGGCCCACAGCGCCTGGCCGGGTAAGTCGGGTTTTCGTGGATGTGGGCGATATCGTTAAAGCGGGGCAACTGTTGGCTGAAATGGACCCTGTGGACATGGATGCCCGTTTGATGGCGTTGGACGCCTCCTTGGCGCGCGGTAACAGCACTGTTGCTTCCACTCAAGCGCAGTCTTCCGACATGCTGGCCCGCGCTGAGTTGGCCAACAGCAACGCGCGTCGCTACCAAGACTTGGCTCGACAAGCCTTTGTTAGCCCTAGCGTCGCGCAGGCCAAGGACCAGGAGAGCGCCTCGGCACAGGCTGCCGTTCTGGCGGCAAGGGCGAATGTGAATGCCGCGCAGCAAGACTTGAAACGCTTGCAGGCCGAACGCGCTGGCCTGACGCAGCAACGGCACAACCTGCGCCTTCTGGCGAGTCAAGACGGTGTGGTTGTGTCCCGAGACGCCGAGGCCGGAAGCACCGTGGTGGCTGGTCAGTCGGTCTTCAAACTGGTGGATCCCGCCAGTTTGTGGGTGAAGTCGCGGTTTGATCAAGGGCGTTCTGCCGGCTTAGTACCTGGATTGGTGGCTGATATTGTCTTGCGTTCGCACCCCGGCACGACTCTACGGGGGCAGGTGGCGCGTGTCGAGTTGCAGAGTGACAGCGTCACCGAGGAACGCGTGGCCCAAATCTCTTTTGATGTCATCCCGCTTGGTGTGACCCTGGGCGAGTTGGCTGAAGTGACTCTCCAGTTACCCGCCAGCGCCCCCGCGCTGCTGGTGCCCAATGCGGCCATTCAACGCCAGAGTGGGACCGTTGGCGTCTGGGCGTTGGACGAGGATCGTTTGACGTGGCTGCCGGTGAGTGTGGGTCAACACAGTCTGGATGGACAGGTCCAGGTGTTGCAAGGTCTGGAGGAAGGGCAGGGCGTTGTGGTTTATAGCGCCAAGGCGCTGACGCAAAACACCCGGGTTAAAGTGGTCAGCAGCCTGGTGCCCAAGCAGCCATGATCAGCCTGGCCGGACGGGACATCCTGCACTCGTGGACAAAGTTTGTGTTCACGGGTATTGGCTTAGGCCTTCTGATTGGCGTCACGTTGACCATGGCTGGGGTGTACAGAGGCATGGTGGACGACGCCCGTGTGCTGCTGGCCAACAGCCGCGCCGACCTGTGGGTGGTGCAAAAAGACACGCAAGGGCCGTATGCCGAATCGTCGAGCCTGCGAGACGACGTGGCTCGCTCCGTGCTTGGCATGCCGGGTGTGGCGCAGGCTGCCAATGTGACTTACTTCACGATGCAGGTGCGTGCCGGTAGCGGTGATGTGCGGGCGATGGTGGTTGGTATTGAATCGGGCCAACCCGGCGAGCCGGGCTATTTGATTGCCGGCCGGCACTTGACCCGCAGTCACTATGAGGCCGTGGTGGACATCAAAACCGGGTTTGGCTTGGGCGACCTGATCAACATCCGCCGCCATGCCTACACCGTGGTGGGGCTCACTCAGCGCATGGTGTCTTCCGGCGGTGACCCCATGGTCTTTATTCCACTGGCTGACGCGCAAGAGGCCCAGTTTTTGAAAGACAACGACGCCATCGTGAATGATCGTGCCCGCAATGCGGCCAACCCCGCGTTGAGTCGACCCGGTGTGCCCGGCTTGTTGGAAGCGGTGCAAGCGGCCCAAAGCAGCAACCACAATGTCAACGCCGTGTTGGTGCAGGTGCGGCCTGGTTGGGGGGCGGAGCAAGTGGCCGAGCCGATTCGTCGCTGGAAGCACCTAGGGTCAGTCTGAATAACTCGCCGCGACATGGAGTAGCAGGTCGTTAATTTTCAAATGATGGAATTTCACGCACACGCTCCAGAAATCCCGTCGTTTTGAAGGCCCAAGAGGGCCTTCTTCACCCTTTGCAGGGCACTTGCCCCGCTTTCGGGCGCACTCATGCCTGCGCTCCCATCAGTTTGCTGCGCACCATCCATAGATTGGACAGGGCAAACAGCGTAACGATCTGGGCCGTGTTCTTCTTCAACCCACGGTAGCGAACCTTCACAAATCCGAACTGGCGCTTGATCACTCGAAAGGGGTGCTCAACTTTGGCGCGAATGCTGGCTTTGAGCTTCTCGGCTTGATCCACCAGCGCATCGGCTTCGTTGTTTTCTTTGTCCAGTGCTTTGCGCTTACCCGGGCGCATGGCCACATGCCAAATGACACCTGCTTTTGCATCCGGGCGTTTCTCAACGCCTTGGTAGCCGGCATCACCGAACGCCACAGTTTCCTGGCCGTGCAGCAAGGTGTTCGCCTCTGCGATGTCGCTGACGTGGCCCGAGGTGCAGCGCACCGTATGCACCAGGCCTGAGTCGGCATCGGCGCCGATATGGGCCTTCATGCCGAAATACCATTGATTGCCTTTTTTGCTGGAGTGCATGTCAGGGTCACGGGCTTTGTCTTTGTTCTTGGTGGATGGGGGCGCGGCAATCAAGGTGGCATCGACCACGGTGCCGGCTTTAAGCAGCAAGCCGCGTTCAATCAGGATGTCATTGACGGTGGCCAGGATTTCTTCTGCCAGCTTGTGTTTCTCTAGGCGGTGACGGAATCGCAGAATGGTGGATTCATCGGGCAGACGACCAAACTCTTCAAGCTGAGCAAACTCGCGGTACAGCGGGGTATCGAAGAAGGCCTCTTCCATGGCTAGATCTGAGAGCGTGAACCATTGCTGCATGAAGTGGATACGCAGCATGGTGTGAAGCGAGAACGGAGGCCTGCCGGTTCGACCTTCGGGGTAGTACGGCGCTATTACCTCCACCAGCGCCGCCCACGGAACGACTTGCTCCATCTGCTCCAAGAACACTTGCTTGCGGGTTTTCTTGATGCTGAGAATAAGATTCAGGGCGGCTTGTTTCATGGAAAAAATTCTCTCAACCGGGGCTTACGTCAAGCACACAGATGGGGGAGTTGTGCAGATTTTCCCTAGGTGTCTTTACCCGCGCGCAAATGGAAGAGATTTTGGTCGTCAAGCTGATCGCCAATTCGGCGAAGCAAATCGGCATGTTTTTGGTCATCCTCGCCATCGTCAGTGCGGCCATTGTGGCCTTCATCATCTACACCATGACGCTGGGCAAGCTGCGCGAAATCGCTGTGCTCAAACTGATTGGCACTCGCAACCGCACTATCGCTGGCATGATTTTGCAGCAGGCTTTGGGCCTGGGTGTGATTGGATTTGTGGTTGGCAAAGTCGCAGCAACCGTGTGGGCGCCCGCGTTCCCCAAGTACGTGTTGCTGGAAACGGGTGACGCGGTGACCGGATTTGTAGCCGTCATACTCATCTGCGCACTGGCCAGCACGCTGGCGATTCGGGCTGCGCTGCGGGTGGACCCCGCAGCGGCCATTGGTTAGGAAAACGCATGAGTGAACTCGGCATTCGCATCGAAGGTTTGAGCAAGCGCTATGGCGAGGGCGCTGCCGCTGTGGACGCGCTTAAGGACGTCAACATGAGCGTGGCGCCAGGCGAGGTGGTGGGCCTGATTGGCCCTTCTGGCTCGGGGAAAAGCACACTGTTGAAATGTCTGGGCGCCGTGATTGAGCCCACGGCGGGACGCATGATCCTGGGCAGCGAGACGATTTTTGACAACAGGTGGACCTTGTCTGACCTTCGCGCATTGCGCCGGGATCGCATCGGTTTTGTATTTCAGGCCCCGTACCTGATACCGTTTCTGGATGTGACGGACAACGTGGCGCTGTTGCCCATGCTGGCGGGGAAATCCAACGCCAAGTCCAGGGCACGCGCGCTTGAGTTGCTGACCGCGCTGGATGTGGCGCACCGGGCCAAAGCCAATCCTTCAGAACTCTCCGGGGGGGGAGCAACAGCGCGTCTCCATTGCCCGTGCCCTGGCCAATCAGCCGCCGGTAATTCTGGCCGACGAACCCACGGCCCCGCTGGACAGCGAACGCGCACTGGCTGTGATGCGCATCCTGAACCAGATGGCGCAACAGTTCCGCACCGCCATCATCGTGGTAACCCACGACGAAAAAATCATTCCTACCTTCAAACGCATTTATCACATTCGCGATGGCCGCACCTATTAAGAAGCGGGTGAGGGACGCTCGCTGTGAACGTGTCGATCAGTTCTCAAGGAGGACTGCGATGACTTCAAAACGCTCATTAACAATCCTGGCCGCGATCGCCTTTGTCTTCGGCTCGCTCACGGTATTCAGTGGTGGCCGGGCGCTCTTTGGTGACGAGGCCGCTCGCGCCAGCGTCGGAGAAGCGGTTGATTTCGTGTTGTGGTTCAATATCTTGGCCGGGTTTTTATACATCGGTGCTGGTGCCGCTTTTTTGAAGTCGTGGCGCTGTAGCCTGTGGCTGGCCGCCTTCATCGCCTTTAGTACCGCCGCCGTGGCAATGGCGTTTGGGGTTCATGTGGCCGGCGGTGGCGCCTATGAAGTGCGTACCGTTGGGGCGTTGGCGCTTCGCCTCACATTTTGGCTGATGGTCTTTGCGGCCGCGTGGCGGAAGCTCGGTCGGTAAAATGACCCTATCTCTCAGGAGAGACCTATGAACTGGCTCAAAAAACTACCCGGCTATCGACGTACACCCTATGGGAAAGAGTGGCGATTGCTGCGGATGATGCCGACAATCGCTTTGGCTGGCACCTTGATTCCTGGCCTCATGGCTTTGTTGGCCCGATTGTTGATGACTGGCGACAACGCTGCAGAGTTGGCCCGGCGAATTCAGCTTTTTGACTACGTGATGCTGGGGTTGCTCGCGCTCATCTGGACACTGGTTCTGGTGGTGACCATTGGTTGTGTCATTGTTTGGATCATGAAAGGCCCTGCCTATGTGGCCGACGGCTACGAGGTATCCCACAGCGATCACCCCAAACCCTGATCAAACTATCGAGCCGCAGCTTGGGGCGATCTGGTGGTGTCGCCAATCATCAGAGTAATTCGAGACATGAAAACAACGCCCAAGGATTTCAACCAGACTGCCACAACCTATCCGGAAACAGTTGCATCAACCCAACAGATGCAAACTTCGATCTCGCCGAGCAAGAATGGCTGGTGGCCCCCGGTGACTGACGGACGGCGACTTACTTCTGAATATCCCCAATACAAAGGTACTTGATCTCCACATAGTCATCCATGCCGTGGTGCGAGCCCTCACGCCCCAGACCGGACTGCTTGACCCCGCCAAACGGCACATGCTCGGTGGCCAGAATGCCCACGTTGATACCCACCATGCCGTACTCCAGTGCCTCACCCACCCTGTAAATACGGCCAATGTCACGGCTGTAGAAATAGCTGGCCAGCCCAAACTCGGTGTTGTTGGCCGCAGCCACCACCTCATCTTCAGTCTTGAACTTGAACACGGGCGCAAATGGACCAAAGGTCTCTTCAGTCGCACACAGCATGTCAGCCGTGGCATCAGCCACCAGGGTGGGCTCAAAGAACTGCCCCGCCAGGCGTTTGCCGCCCACCAGCACCCGCGCCCCTTTGGCCACCGCATCGTCCACATGGCGCTGCACCTTGGCCAGTGCGGCCTCTTCAATCAACGGCCCCTGGTTCACGCCCTCGTCAAAGCCATTGCCCACCTTCGCTGTTTTGACCTTGGCCGCAAACTTCTGCACAAACTCTTCGTACACCCCTTCCTGCACGTAGAAACGGTTGGAACACACACAGGTCTGACCCGCATTGCGGTACTTGCTGGCAAAGGCGCCTTCCACCGCGCTGTCAATGTCCGCATCATCAAACACGATGAACGGCGCATTGCCCCCCAGCTCCAAAGACATCTTCTTGATCGTCGGGGCCGACTGCGCCATCAGAATCCGACCCACCTCGGTGGAGCCCGTAAAACTGATGTGGCGCACCACATCACTGGCGCAAATCACCTTGCCCACGGCAATCGACTGATCCGCATCCGCTGTGATCATGTTCAGAACGCCAGCGGGAATCCCCGCCCGAAGCGCCAGCTCAGCTGCCGCCAAAGCTGTCAAAGGCGTCAACTCCGCTGGTTTGATCACCACCGTGCAACCGGCGGCAAGCGCAGGGGCCACCTTGCGGGTGATCATGGCAATGGGAAAGTTCCACGGCGTGATCGCCGCGCACACCCCAATGGGCTGCTTGATCACCATCAGGCGGCGGTTGTTGTCAAACTGGGGCAATGTCTCCCCATTGACCCGCTTGGCCTCTTCGGCAAACCACTCCACAAAGCTGGCGCCATAAGCCACTTCACCCTTGGCCTCAGGAAAAGGCTTGCCTTGCTCGGCCGTCATGATGCGGGCCAAGTCATCTTGATTGGCCATCAACAACTCAAACCACTTGCGCAGAATCAGACTGCGCTCCTTGGCCGTCTTGCTGCGCCAGGCCGGCCAGGCCGCATTGGCGGCAGCAATCGCCGCTTCAGCCTCGACTGGGCCCAGATTGGCCACATCGGCGAGTTTCTGACCGGTGGCGGGGTCGGTGACGTCAAAACGGGTGCTGCCAGCGAACCATTGGCCGTTGATCAGGGCGTCGGTTTTGAGCAGGCTGGGGTCTTTGAGTTGGGACAGGGGGGGGACATGGTCGTCTGCTCGAAATATTCGGGGATTGGGTGATCGTGGAGTGGAATTGCTTAACGACGATTTACGCCAGGCAAGATGCACAGCATTTCAAAAAGAAGATTTGCGCCCAAAAGCGCTGTATTGCCATTGGGGTCATACGGCGGAGACACTTCGACGAGGTCTGCGCCAACAATGTTCAGGCCAAAGCAGCCGCGAATAATCTCAATGGCTTGCGGTACGGTCAGTCCGCCAATCTCGGGCGTGCCAGTGCCGCCGGCAAAAGCGGGGTCAATCCCGTCAATGTCAAAGCTCAGGTAGCACGGGGTATCACCGATTTTTTCACGCACTTTGACCATAGTGGGTGCCAGTGATTGGTACCAGACCTCGTGGGCTGGAATGATCGTGAAACCCTGAGCACGGGGCCAGTCAAAGTCGTCAGAGGCATAGCCAGTGCCTCGTAAACCAATCTGGAACACCTTGTCACAGGCCAAAAGCTTTTCCTCAACGGCTCGACGAAAGGGGGTGCCATGGGCGATGGGTTCGCCAAACATGTCGTCATTGACGTCAGCGTGTGCGTCTACATGCACCATGGCTACCGACCCATACTTGGCAGCGATCGCTCTCAAAATGGGCAGTGCGATGGTGTGGTCCCCGCCCATGGTGAGCGGAGTGCATCCGGCGCGAAGCACTTCATCGTAAAAGTCAGTGATGATGGGCAGCGACTTTGCCAGTGAGTAGGTGTTGATGGCCACATCGCCCAAATCTGCCACTTGCAGTGTGTCAAACGGCGCCGCACCGGTTGCCATGTTGTAGGGCCGAATCAAAGCCGACTCCGCACGAATCTGGCGCGGACCAAACCGGGCGCCGGTCCGGTGAGACGTTCCGATGTCCAGCGGAACACCGATAAAAGCGGCATTCAAACAGACCGGACTGCTTGCGACCGGTAGACGCATCATGCTGGCAATGCCACCAAATCGTGGCATGGCGTTGCCTGATAAAGGTTGATTTTTTAGTGGTGCATTCAACGTCTTCTCCCTCGAATCCATTCCAGTGTCAGCATCAATAGTGTCGTGAAGATAATCAGCAAGGTGGCCACTGCTGCAATGGTGGGTGAGATGTTTTCCCGAATACCAGTGAACATCTGACGAGGTAGCGTGACTTGGCTGGGTCCTGCAATAAACAGCGTCACCACCACCTCATCAAATGAGGTGGCAAACGCGAACAATGCGCCGGAAATGACCCCTGGAGCAATGATGGGAAGCGTGACGCGAAAGAAGGTCGTGATGGGCGGCGCGCCCAAGCCCAGACTGGCGTGAACCAGGTTGTGGTTGAAGTTCTGCAAGGTAGCGATCACGGTGGTGAGCACAAATGGCGCCCCCAAAGCAGCATGCACCAGCACCAGTCCGAGGTAGGTGTCGGCCAGGCCAATTTGGACAAAAAATAGGTAAGTGCTGACACCCACCACCACGACGGGCACGACCATGGGTGCAATCAGCAGGCTCATCAATGCCCCTTTGCCAAAGAATTGCACTCTGGCCAAGCCGACAGCGGCGAGGGTGCCCAGAACGGTCGCCAGCAGCGTGGCCAATGGTGCGACGATGAAACTATTGCGGGTCGCTCGAATCCATTCTTCGGAGGTAAACAGATTCTCGTACCAACGCAATGACCAACCTGGCATCGGGTAGGACAGGAAGGTGCTTGAGCTGAATGACAGTGGAATGATGACCAGAATGGGCAACAGCAGGAACAGCAGCACACTCACGCAGAACACCCGCATGGCGTACCAGCCAATTTTGTCGCCCAGTGTGGCGTAGGCGGGAAAAATGGGGAGGGAAGGTAGTTGCATCAGGCTCATCCCATGCTCAGTTCAGACTTCACGACTTTGCGGTACAAGGCATACAGCACCAGTGTGGCCGACAACAGCACAGTCCCCAGGGCGCAGGCCATGCCCCAGTTGACGTTGACGTTGGTATAGCGGGCGATGTAGTAACTCAGCATTTGGTCGTCAGCGCCGCCCAGCAAAGCAGGCGTCACGTAATAGCCAATGCTCAAAATGAACACCAACAAACCACCGGCCCCAACGCCTGGATAGGTTTGCGGCACATAGACACGGAAAAAAGCAGCCAATGGCGAACTGCCCAGGGAAACGGCGGAACGCAAATAGGTCGAAGGCACGGACTTCATGACGCTGTACAGGGGAAGAATCATGAAGGGGAGCAGGATGTGAACCATGGCAATGATCACGCCCAAGCGATTGAACAAGAGGGGCAGCGGGGTGTCCACGATGCCCAGCCCAATGAGTGAACGGTTCACCAGCCCATTGGTCTGCAGCAACACAATCCATGACGCGGATCGGACCAAAACGGAGGTCCAGAACGGCACCAGCACCAGAATCATGAGCATGTTGGCTTTTCTGGCGGACAGGGTGGATAGCCAGTAAGCCAGCGGGTAGCCCAGCAAGAGAGCAAACAGCGTGACGATGGCACTCATTTCAAAAGTGCGAAGCAAAATCTTGCTGAAGGCGGCGGATTCTGCGTCTACCTTGACGATGTTGCCTTCGATGTCCCGGCGTAAATGCACTGAGGCCAGCAGGTAGTCGGGTGTCCATCTCGAACCATTTTTTGCGATAGCCTGCCAGGAGCCCAGTTCCGCCCAGCGCTCGTCCATGGACAGCAACTGTTCACGCACCTGGGCCGGATTCAAACCGGGTTCAAGCGGCATGGCCCGGTAGGTGCTCATGATCAAGGACCTGGCACCACTGATTTCGCTGTTCAGTCGCCTGGCCAGCGCGCCAGCATAGGCCAGTTCCTCGACAGCGCTCAGGTCCTGGGCCATGGCCATATAGGCCGCGTCAGGTGGTGCCGATTTGCGGTCCCAGGTGTCCAGCACCTGGACCGTGTTTCCCAGCACGCGGGCCACTTCCGGGTTCTCCACGGCGCGTACCAGCAGCGCGCCGATCGGAATCAGGAAGACCGCCAGCAGGAAGATCAACAGAGGAAGCGCCAGCGAAATCGCGAAAGCACGTTTTCGACGCTCGGCGCGCCGCAATTGCCGCGCCAAATCGCCGGGAACCAAAGTCATGGTCAGTGCCATCGCGATTACTCCTGGACTCTATTACTGGGCAGCCCAGGCGGCAAAACGCTTCTCAAGCGCTTCGCCTTGGTCGGCCCAGAAACTGACGTTGAACTGCAGAGCGGTTTTAGAGTTCTGTGCAGACGTTGGCAGCAAAGCCAGTGTTTTGGCATCCAATTTGGCGAGGGCCTTGGTGTTGGTTGGTCCGTAAGAGATGTTCTTGGCATACTCAGCTTGTGCATCCGCGCTGCTGGCCATGGCGATGTATTTCAGCGCCGCATCTTTGTTGGGAGAGCCTTTAGGGATTACCCAGAAATCCAGGTCGTAGATGCCGCCAGTCCATGTGATCTGGAGGTTCTTGCCCTCACGTTGTGCGGCGTCAATACGACCGTTGTAGGCGGTGGTCATGACCACGTCGCCAGCCACCAGGAACTGGGGCGGCTGGGCGCCAGCTTCCCACCACTGGATATTGGGTTTGAGTTCAGTCAGTTTCTGGAAGGCGCGTTCCGAGCCTTCTTTGGTTTTCAGGGTCTTGTAAATGTCTTGCACGGCCACGCCGTCAGCCATCAATGCAAACTCCAGGTTGTAGCGAGCGCCCTTGCGCATGGCACGCTTTCCAGGGAATTTCTTGACGTCCCAGAAGTCTGCCCAAGTCGTGGGTGCTGTTTTAAGCATGTCGGCGTTGTAAGCCATCACGGTAGACCACACAAAAGTGCCGACCCCACAAGCATGAACGGCCGCTGGCGTGAAGTCGGCTTTGTTGCCAATTTTGCTGAAGTCCAGCATCTCAAACAGGCCTTCGTCACAGCCACGCGTCACGTCGGGGGATTCCACCTCAACCACGTCCTAGCTGACCTTCTTGGACTCGACCATGGCTTTGATCTTGGCCTGTTCGCCGTTGTAGGCAACGCCGATGATTTTGTTGCCCGAGCTCTTCTCGTAAGGCCCGAAGTAGGCTTTTTTCTGTGCTTCGCCGTTGGCACCACCAAAGTTGACGACGGTCAACTCAGTCTGTGCATAGCTTGAAAACGAAGCAACAACCGCAATTGCGGCCACGATAGGTTTGATTTTCATGGACGGTATCCTTTGGGTTTGGGGGGGTAGCTGGAAAATTGCAGTCGAATCAAAGGTAGATTCGAAGATGCTCGGGGGGCATGTGCAGCCAGACGCTTTGGCCCGCCTGGGGAATGGCACTGCCGGAAAGGGGTACTTTGACGGTCGCATCTGCTTGGCCAGTCAGCGTGCAGCGCAGAACGCAGGTGGTCGCCAAAATAGATGACATCGGCAACTTGGGCGCGGATGCTGTTGGATTCTGGTTGCTGTCCTTCCATGTGAACCTGGATGCGTTCTGGCCTGGCACAGGCTTGCACCTGGCGGTCAGATGCAGCGCCATTGACGTTCCACTGAACAGCGTTCCACAAGGCAGTGCCACTTGGCATTGCGCGCCGCCGGCGGACTTGACCACGGCGTCGAACACCGTGTTGTCTCCCACAAATCCAGCCACAAACCGGTTGACCGGTGTTTCATACAACTGAGTAACGACGTCGATTTGCTGAATACCGCCGTCGTTGAACACCGCGACACGATCCGACATGGTGAGCGCTTCAGACTGATCGTGCGTCACGTAAATGAAGGTGAGCCCCAGTTGGCGGTGCAAGGCTTTGAGTTCAATCTGCATGTGTTCGCGCAACTGCTTGTCCACCGCGCCGAGAGGCTCGTCCATCAAGACCAGTTGGGGGTCAAACACCAGCGCCCGAGCCAGCGCAACGCGTTGCTGTTGACCGCCTGATAGTTGGCCCGGATAACGATCCCCCATGCCGCCCATCTGCACCATGTCCAGCGCGCGTTTGGCTTTGTCCTCGCGGTCCGACTTGCTGAGCTTTCTCACCGTCAGCGGGTACGCCACGTTGTCCGCCACGGTCATGTGGGGGAACAGGGCGTAGTTTTGGAACACCATGCCAAAGTTTCGCTTGTGGGGCGGCGTCTTTGTGATGGGTTTTCCATCCAGAAAAATTTCGCCGGCGGTGGGCGATTCAAACCCGGCCAGCATCATCAGCGTTGTTGTCTTCCCCGACCCCGATGGCCCCAGCAAAGAGAGGAATTCTCCCCCCTGGATTTCGAGGTTCAGGTCGCGAACGACCAGGTTCTTCCCGTCGTAGGTTTTTTGGACCCCCGCAAACTTCACAAGTGCATTGGTTGACATGTTTAAGAGATACCTTCGGGGGTTGGGGCGTGGAGCGCGGAACCGACTGAGTTGGGTGGTTCAGCGCCCTTCGAACGCGTTGAGGAAAACTGGCTTAAGCACTTTGGGCGGCAGTCAGTGATGCGCCGATGATGGCCAAACCTTCGTCCACGATGGCGTCGCTGGCGGTCAGCGGCACCAGGATTCGGATGACGTTGCCATAGGTGCCGCAGGACAGCAGAATCAAGCCGCGTTTGGTGGCCTCAGCGCAGATGCGCTTGGTCAGGTCTGCGTCGGGTTGTGCCACGTCGCCGCCTTTGCAGATCTCGACCGCCACCATCGACCCCAGGCCCCGGATATCGGCCATGCATTGGTTTTTGCTGGCCATGTCTTGAGGCTGGTGGTCAAACGTTGGCCCAGCACGCGGCTGCGCTCCAGCAGGTTTTCTTTCTGGAATACATCGAGTACGGCCAGGGCCGCCGCACACGCCACCGGGCTACCGGCATAAGTGCCTCCCAAGCCACCGGGGGCGGGTGCGTCCATGACTTCGGCGCGGCCCACCACGGCTGACAAGGGGAAACCACCGGCCAATGATTTGGCCATGGTGATCATGTCCGGTGCCACACCGCATTGCTCGATGGCAAACCAGGTGCCTGTGCGACCCGCACCCGTCTGGATTTCGTCTGCGATCATCAAAATGCCATGCTGGTCACACAGCGCACGCAGTCGCTGCATGAATTCGGGCGGTGCGACGTTGAAACCGCCTTCACCCTGGACCGGCTCGATGATGATGGCCGCCACGCGGCTGGCTTCAATGTCATTTTTGAAGATGGACTCCACCGATGCGATCGATTCGTCAATGCTCACGCCACGCAGCGTGTTGGGGAACTGGGCGTGGAAAATTTCGCCGGGGAAGGGGCCAAACCCAAGCTTGTAGGGTGCCACCTTGCCAGTGAGGCCCAGTGTGAGCAACGTACGGCCATGGTAGCCACTGGTGAAAGCGATGACGCCGGGGCGTTTGGTATGAGTACGTGCAATCTTGACGGCGTTTTCAACCGCTTCCGAACCGGTGGTCAGAAAGATGGTTTTCTTGGCGAAATCGCCCGGTGCTAGGGCGTTGATCCGTTCAGCCAACTTGACATACGGCTCATAGGCCAGAACCTGGAAGCAGGTGTGGGTGTAATTGTCCAGTTGCTTCTTGACCGCCTCAATGATGTCCGGGTGACAGTGCCCTGTGTTGAGCACCGCGATGCCGCCGGCAAAATCAACATAGCGCTTGCCTTCGACGTCCCAGACTTCGGCATTCTTGCCACGGGTAATGAACACTTCGTGGCTCTGGCCTACGCCACGGGGGATCGCTTCTCGACGGCGAGCCATCAGGGCCGCGTTATTCAGGTTGGGTTCGCGTAGCATGTTGATTCCTTGACTTTGGCGGGCTATCCGGCTGGAATTGCGCGCAGTGGTTGGTCGATCCATGGACTTTAGTGGCCGCATAATCAGATCGCCATGTACAGTTCTCCTTGGTTTGGAGTGCACTGTGTGGGTCGTCATTCCAGTACACATAAACCCTAGGTCAACGGGCTCCATTGCCAATGTTTTCACTCAATCCCCAGTCATCCGTCCCACTGGTTACCCAGATCGTCAAGGGTTTTCGCCAGATGGTGGATGCCGGAGAATTCCGCGCAGGCGCCAAATTACCCTCCATTCGCCAATTTGCCCACTCCCATGAGGTGAGCGTCTACACCGTCGTCGATGCCTATGACCGGCTGGTCGCGCTAGGTTATTTCCAGTCACAAGCCAATTCAGGTTTTTTTGTTCGCGCCCGTGCTGTGGCAAGTTCGACCTCGAACGGCGTGACCTCCCAGTGCAGCTTTGACTCCATGTGGTACCTGCGCCGTATTTTTGAGAATCGGTCCTTGCGCAGCAAACCGGGCTGCGGTTGGCTGCCCGGTGAGTGGTTGTTCACCGATGGGGTGCGCCGAGGCCTTCGCCAATTGGCGACGACGGAGCTTGATTTTGGTGGCTATGGTGAGCCCAAGGGTTACTTAGGCCTGCGTCACTTGGTGCGGGATGTACTTGCGTCACGCGAGATTCTGGTCAGCCCGGATCAGGTCTTGTTGACGCAGGGGGCCAGCCAGGCCATGGATTTGGCCGCCCGGCGACTGGTTCAAGCCGGCGATTCGGTTCTGGTGGACGAACCGGGTTACGCAAATCTGCTGTTTTCATTGCGATTTCTTGGTGCCAAGCTGGTCGGCGCTCCCCGCACCCCAACGGGTTATGACTTGGACGTGCTGGAGGCCCGCATCATTGAGCACCGCCCGAAGGTGTTTTTTACCCAACCGCGCTTGCAAAGCCCCACGGGCTCGAGTGCATCGCTGTCGCACTTGCATCGTATTGTTCAGCTGGCTGAAAAATACGACTTCATGGTGGTTGAGAACGACATTTATGCCGACCTTGACCCTGAATCCCGCCCGTCGCTGGCCACGCTGGACCAGTTGAAGCGGGTGATTCACATTGGCAGCTTTTCCAAAACAATTTCGCCCAACATCCGGGTTGGTTACGTGGCTGCGGCCCCGGATTTGCTGGAGGATCTCGCGCGGTTGAAGATGCTCTCCGGGCTGACCTCGTCGGAACTGACGGAGCGACTGGCTTATGGCGCCTTGATTGACGGGCGCTGGCGCAAGCACCTCAAAACCCTCAAGGAGCGGCTGGCAAAAGGTCAGCAGCACTTGTCTCACCTGCTGCTGGGGCTTGGGTTTGAGTTGTTCAACGAGTCCAAGGCGGGCATGTTTTTGTGGGTGCGTCACCCCTCGATCAGCAATTCAACCGAATTGGCCTACCGCGCGGCTGACCAGGACATTCTTTTGGGGCCCGGGCACTTGTTCTCGGTGGACCTGGAGCCCAGCCCCTGGCTGCGGTTCAACGTGGCCTGGGGGCATGATGTGGTGCTGCTGCACTTCTTGTCCTCTTTCAAAGCCCCCTAAAATCAATGTTTAGCGAGGTTTCACCTGCCAGAGCAGGTGATTCATGCCATTTTCTTAGATTGCCCCACACCATGACCACCACAGCTTCCCCGATGAGCGTTGCCGATATCCGCAAGATATTTCTCGACTTTTTTGAATCCAAGGGTCACGCCGTGGTGGCCTCCAGCCCGCTCGTGCCGGGCAATGACCCGACGCTGATGTTCACCAACTCGGGCATGGTGCAGTTCAAAGACGTGTTTTTGGGCTCGGACAAGCGCTCTTATGTGCGCGCCGCCTCAGTTCAGGCCTGCCTGCGCGCGGGTGGTAAACACAACGATCTGGAAAACGTGGGCTACACCGCGCGTCACCACACCTTTTTCGAGATGCTGGGCAACTGGAGCTTTGGCGACTATTTCAAGCGTGAGTCGCTTACCTGGGGTTGGGAGCTGCTGACCAAGGTCTATGGTCTGCCGCCTGAAAAACTCCTGGTCACGGTCTATATCGACGACCAGGAAGCCTATGACATCTGGCACAAAGAGATAGGTCTGCCCGCAGACCGCATCATCCGGATTGGCGACAACAAGGGTAAAAAATACGCATCAGACAACTTCTGGATGATGGCCGACACCGGCCCTTGCGGCCCTTGCTCGGAGATTTTTTACGACCACGGCGCCCATATTCCCGGCGGCCCTCCTGGTAGCCCCGATGAAGATGGCGATCGTTTTATTGAAATCTGGAACCACGTGTTCATGCAGTTCGACATGCAGCCCGATGGCAGCTTGGTCAAATTGCCCGCGCCTTGTGTGGACACCGGCATGGGCCTGGAGCGTCTGGCGGCTATTTTGCAGCACGTTCACAGCAACTACGAAATCGACATTTTCCAGGGCCTGATTGCCGCCGCTGGTCGCGAAACCGGTTGCGCTGACTTGGGCAACGCGTCTTTGAAAGTGATTGCCGACCACATTCGCGCCACCGTGTTTTTGGTGAGCGACGGTGTGAACCCGTCCAACGAAGGCCGGGGCTATGTGCAGCGCCGCATCATTCGCCGCGCCATTCGCCACGGCTACAAGCTGGGCCAGAAAAAACCTTTCTTCCACAAAATGGTGCCCGATCTGGTCGCGTTGATGGGCGCGGCCTACCCGAATATGGCCTCGCAGGCCGCGCGTATCACCGAGGTGCTGCGCCTGGAGGAAGAACGTTTCTACGAAACGTTGGAAGTGGGCATGCAAATTCTGGACGGCGCCCTTGAAGGTGGCGTGAAGGTGCTGCCCGGCGAGGTGGCATTCAAGTTGCACGACACGTTTGGCTTTCCGCTTGACTTGTCTGCCGACGTTTGCCGTGAGCGTGGTTTGTCGGTGGACGAGGCGGGATTCAAGGCAGCCATGGAGAAGCAAAAATCCCAGGGACGTGCCGCTGGCAAGTTCAAGATGGACAGGGCGCTTGAGTACACCGGTGATGGCAATGATTTTGTGGGCTACGACAGCTTGACCGAGAAAGCCGCCAAAGTCGTCGCGCTGTACGCCGGCAGCACACCAGTTCTGGAGCTTAAAGCTGGGCAGGATGGCGTCGTGGTGCTGGACACCACCCCGTTTTACAGCGAGAGCGGCGGCCAGGTGGGTGACCAAGGGCAACTCTCCGCATTGAACGTGTTGTTTGAAGTGGCCGACACGCAAAAAATCAAGGCGGACGTATTTGGCCACCACGGCACACTCACCACGGGCTCGCTCAAGGTGGGCGACGCCGTTTTGGCCCAAGTCAATGAAGCAGCCCGTGCCGCGACGGTGCGCAACCACAGCGCCACGCACTTGATGCACAAAGCCCTGCGAGAGGTGCTGGGTGATCACGTTCAGCAAAAAGGCAGCTTGGTGAACCCTGAGCGAACCCGTTTTGACTTTACCCACAACGCACCAGTGACCGATGCCCAGATTCGGGAAATTGAAACCCGGGTGAATGCCGAGGTGCTGGCCAACGCGCAGGCACAGTCCCGCGTGATGGACATTGAGTCGGCCCAGAAAACTGGCGCCATGATGCTGTTTGGCGAGAAATATGGCGAAACCGTGCGGGTGCTCGACATTGGCTCCAGCCGCGAACTCTGCGGTGGCACCCATGTGCTGCGCACGGGAGACATCGGCCTGTTCTCCATCACGGCCGAAGGCGGCGTGGCCTCTGGCGTGCGCCGTATTGAAGCCGTGACTGGCCTGAACGCGTTGGCCTATGTGCAAAACATGGAAGCCACTTTGGGCGGCGTGGCCGGCACATTGAAGGTGACACCAGGCGAGGTGGCCGCCCGCGTGGTGGTCATGCAGGAACAAGTGCGTGATCTGGAAAAAGAGTTGGCCGCGCTCAAGGGTAAGTTGGCTTCCGCCCAAGGTGACGAGTTGTTGACTCAATCGGTGGTCGTGAACGGGGTCAAAGTGCTGGCGGTAAGGCTGGACGGCGCAGACACCAAAACCCTGCGCGACACCATGGACAAGCTCAAGGACAAGCTCAAAACTGCCGTCATCGTGCTGGCGGTGGTGGACGGTGAAAAGGTGCAATTGGCGGTCGGTGTCACGCCAGACAGCGTTGGCAAGGTGAAGGCCGGCGAACTGGTCAACTTCCTGGCGGCACAAGTGGGCGGCAAGGGCGGCGGCAAGCCTGACATGGCCATGGCCGGTGGCACGGAGCCCGCCAAGCTGGATGCGGCCTTGGCCAGCGTGTTGGCCTGGGTCACGCCCAAGTTGTAATTTGCTTCTGAATTGATAGCTACCTCCGCCGGATTGGCGGGCGGTAGCGTCACTTTTTCTCTATATTTCCCTGGATTCTTTCGGTTGGTGTTCACGGCAATCGACTGCCGCAGGCGGCACCCCGGTGCAGACCTGCGCGTTCACCGCGCCCGAAAATCCTGAAAAAAGCAATGCCGTCACACATTGCTACTTTTACTTTGATCTTTTGACATCGCCGGGACAAGCACGACCGTTAAGATGGTTTGGACCACCTGTAGTGGGTGAGTTGATTAACAGTGGAGGTCGGCATGACCGTGATTCATCAACGGAAAACCTTTGACCCCCTCATACCCGATAGGACATGACATGAGCATTTTGGGATCCATTCTTTCGAAACTCGGCTTTGGCGACGACAAAAAAGACATCGTTGCGGCAGCTCCTGCTGCTCCCGCCCCGACCGAAGTGACATCTGCACCGGTAGCTGCTCCAGCAGCGCCTGCGGTTGCTGCTATCAATGAAGTCGATGTTGTTGCCAAACTGGCCGCCCTGGCGGCTGCCAGCGCAGAGAAGCTGAACTGGAAGGTCTCCATTGTTGACCTGATGAAACTGCTGGGGCAGGACAGCAGCTTGGGTGCACGCAAGACCTTGACCGCTGAATTGAACTTCCCGGCCGACAAGATGGGCGACTCCGCTCAGATGAACATGTGGTTGCACAAAACTGTGTTGCAGAAGCTGGCTCAAAACGGTGGCAACATTCCGGCTGATTTGCTGTAAAACAGACAGTAGGGCGGCGCGCCACGGCCTGGCCCGTTGGGCATGGCCTTGTCGCCCAATGGCCACCTTGAAGCGTTAAAAACTGCCTGTGGCATTTGGCACCCCTTTGGGGTGAAAAGATCAACTTCCAACTCAGCGCGATATGTCGCGTTGCACAGCATGAACTTGGGTGCCTTGATTGAAAGCCATGGCTACTTGGTGCTGGCCATCGGCAGCCTGCTGGAAGGCGAAACCCTGTTGGCTCTGGCGGGCTTTGCGGCTCATCGAGGCTATCTCAACCCAGGTGCCGTGCTGGCCATTGCGGCCACGGCGGGCTTTGTTGGAGATCAGTTCTACTTTTGGCTGGGTCGGCGGCATGGTCCGGCTATCCTGTCTCGCTGGCCCTCGCTGGCGGATCAATCGGATCGAGTGGATCGCCTGCTCGCTCGCTACCACGCGGGTCTGATTGTCGGCATTCGATTCGCTTATGGGTTGCGTGTGGCCGGCCCGGTACTCATGGGGGCGTCCACGCTGTCGGCCACCCGATTTGCCTTGTTCAATGCGCTGGGAGCGGTATTGTGGGCTGTTGTCGTGGGCGGTATCGGGTGGGTCTTTGGCCAGGCAGCCGAGCAGTTGTTGGGTGACCTGCGTCATCTTGAACTTTGGCTCTTGGGTGGTTTGGCCGTTCTGGGGCTGGTCATTTGGCTGGTCCGGCGGCGCCGCGCCCCTTGATTCGTGTACCCTGAGCGCCCCTCAACGCTTCAATGATTGGCGATCTCTTGCTGTTTCATACCCCACGATCTCGCTGCAATAGGCCAACTGGCCCAGCGGCGCCGGGGACGACGCTCGGACGGGTTCTGCAAATCTTGCTGGCCGGACTTCTTTGGATGGGGCTCACCGGCCATGCGGCGGTTGTGGATGAGCGTGCGGCGTGGTCGATGGCGCCGCCCGCCATTCGGGCGCTGCTAGAGCAAGCCCAGGCCGACGAAGACAGTGCGGATGAACAGCAAGGCCCGTGGTTGGCCGCCAAGCGTTATTGCGAGGCGTCCCGCCTTGGCAGCACGGAGGCTCAGTACCGCCTGGGCATGTTGTATGCCTTTGGACGCGGTGTGCCGGAAAGTCGCGAGTTGGCGGCGTCCTTGTTCTCCGTGGCGGCGTTGCAGGGTCATGCTGAAGCCCGAAATATGCTGGACACCATTCGCTTGAGCAGCACGGCCCTGCCTGAGTGTGTGTTGCAGGCCGTTGCGCCGGCCAAGGGAGAAGGGCTGCAGGCTGTCTCTCAAGCCGATGCCAAGCTGGATCGACTCCTCAAGCGGCTGCCCAAAAACAAGCGCTGGGTGATTGAGTTGGTGGGCACCCAAGCCCGATGGAACTCAGTTGATCCACGGTTGATTTTGAGCATCATTGCGGCCGAATCCAACTTCCAATTTGATGCGACCTCGCCCAAATCGGCGATGGGCTTGATGCAATTGATTCCGGAAACCGCTGAGCGCTTCAATGTGAGCAATGCCTACAACGCCACCCAAAACATCAAGGCGGGGTTGCGATACGTGCAGTGGCTGCTGTCTTATTTTCAGGGGGATGTCCGCCTGGCCTTGGCCGCGTATAACTCAGGTGAGGGCACGGTGGACCGCTACGGCGGCGTACCTCCCTACAAGGAAACCCAGCAGTATGTGAAGCGCATCATGGCGCTGTATGGGCGATCGATGCACCCGTTCAATGATGTGGCGGGCCGAATCTCACCTGTGGCCCGCTAGTGGGTGACTATCCAAGCTCACATTACGCCGCTATTGAAATAGTAGCTGTCTACGACCGTTAATCAAGGGCTAAAGGCGTATTCGTCAATTATTCAGCTTGCTTTGCTCTTGGGCGGCATTTTGATGGAAACGGTCTTGCGAATGGCCGTCAGTGGTACCCGTGTGACAGTGTCGGTAGCCAGCTTGGATACGCCGGGCAGTGGGGTGGTGATGTCAGCCAGAGTCACCTTGTCCAGCTCGGCCAGGTAGCTTTGCAGGGCGGTTTTAAACACGTGCTTGAGCCGACACTGGGCCGTGAGTGTGCAGGAGTTGTGGTTCACATCAAAGCATTCGACCATTCTGAAGTCCGTCTCGCTGGCGCGCACCACATCACCAATGCAGATGTCGGCCGGTTTTTTTTGCAACTTCAGACCACCACCACGCCCGCGCGTGGTGAGTAAAACGCCCTGGTTGGCCAGGTCGTTGACGATTTTCATCAAGTGGTTCTTCGAGATGCCGTGGCTTTCCGCCAGTTCCACGATGGTGACGGAGCGATCTGGGTTGAGCGCGCAGAACATCAACACCCGCAAGGTGTAGTCTGTGTAGTCCGTCAGTCGCATGGCTTGCTCCTTCTTTATTGATCTGCCTCATTTTAGGGTGTCTTGAATTTAAGATGTATTTAAAATACATTTATTAAAATTCATGGAGCGTTTCATCGTCCTTGCATCATGAAAACTGAAACTCTGCCGATCTTTGATCCCAAGAAGTCCGCCGCGGCGCAACCGAAAGGCTGGCCCGTGTTTCGCTTGGGTTTTCGGCCTTTCTACATTGGCGGAGCGTTTTTGACTGCCCTGATTGTGCCGCTGTGGGTGGCCATGTTTCTCGGTCTGACGTCTTTCACGCCTGCGGTGTCTCCCCTGCTTTGGCACGCCCATGAGATGTTGTTTGGCTTTGCGGTGGCCATCATCGTCGGATTTTTGCTCACCGCCGTCAAAGCCTGGACTGGTCTGGCCACGCCGCGAGGCGCTGCCTTGGCTGCCATGGCCGCCTTGTGGTCGGCCGCTCGAATCGCAGCGCTGACGGGGCCTTATGCCTGGTACGCCGTGCTGGACGTGGCCTTGCTGCCCTTGGTGGCACTGGTGTTGATTCGTTTGATTCTGAAGTCCAAAAACCACCGCAATCTTTTGCTGGGTTTGATTCTGTCGTTGTTGGCGCTGGCCAACCTTGCTTTCCATTTGGCTGTGATGGGTGTGCTGGATGTGCCTGCCATGACACCGCTGTATGCAGGGCTGGCTTTGATTGTGATGATCGAGACGGTGATTGCGGGTCGGGTAATTCCTGCGTTCACCATGAGCGCCACGCCTGGTTTGAAGCTGGTGGCCAGCGTCTGGTTGGAGCGTGCGACTCTGGCCAGCACTGCATTGTCACTGGCCCTGTGGGTGTTCCTGCCACCCAGTATGTTGGGCGCATTCGTTTTGGCTACGGCGGCAATCTTGCATGTGAAGCGCTGGCTCGGCTGGCGAACCATGCTGACGCGCAATCGCCCCATTTTGTGGGTGCTGCATGTGGCCTATTCCTGGATTCCGGTGGGGCTGGCCCTGCTGGCCTTGACGCAGCTGGGCTGGGTCAGCGCGTCAGCCGGCGTGCATGCGCTGGGCGTGGGGGCGACAGGCGGACTCATCATTGGCATGCTGACCCGCACGGCCCGGGGTCATACGGGACGAGCGTTGACGGTGACCCCGGCCGAGGTGATGGCTTATGGCTTGGTGTTCTCGGCGGCGGTGTTACGCGCTTTTGTGTTGCTGGTGGCCCCCGGGTGGTTGGCGGCGTCGCTGGTGGTGGCCGGTGGGGCGTGGGCGGCGGCCTTTGTCATCTACCTCTGGATTTACACCGCCTGGCTGGTGCAAACTCGTACGGATGGCAAAGATGGTTAAGCACCTCAACACGCATAGTTAAAAAGGTACGCCCGGTGGACTACTACGCAGTCAAGACGCTGCACATCAGTTGTATGGTGCTCAGCATCACCCTGTTTGTGGTGCGCGGCGGGTCGGCCTTGTCCGGTTATCCGTGGCGGCGATGGGGCGTGCTTCGCTGGGCACCCCATCTGGTGGACACGGTGCTTTTGAGTTCCGCTTTGTGGTTGGCGTGGCAATTGGGGCAATACCCCTTTGCCGATGCTTGGCTGACCGCCAAGGTGCTGGCACTATTGGCGTACATCGGCCTGGGGGCGAGGGCATTGGGAAAGCGAACTCCGGCAGGCCAGCGTCCGTGGTTTTACCTGTCTGCTCTGTTCAGCGTTGGCTACATTGTGGCCGTTGCGCTCACCCACTCCGCATCGTGGGGCTTGTGGGACTAGCTACCCCACATCGGATTTTTGCATGTTGGTCTGCGACACTTGGCGCCTCGGGCCACCCCGCTATTTCAATGCCAACGTATGACGACCTCCATCCACGATCTCCATATCGCTCAGACCGAAACACTGCCTGAACCCCGCTTATTGATCGCGGAATACCCGGCTGGCGAAACAGAAGCCCGCTTTATTGCCGACGCCCGCCGCGCCACCCGTGCCGTATTGCGCGGCGAGGACGATCGCTTGCTGGTCATTGTGGGACCGTGCTCGGTGCACGAGCCTGAGTCAGCGCTGGAATATGCCCGTCGCCTAGCCGAGGTCAAAACCCGGTTTGACCAGGACTTGCTGTTGGTCATGCGGGTCTATTTTGAGAAACCCCGCACTCGCATGGGGTGGAAAGGCCTGATTTATGACCCCGGCCTGGATGGCCAGGGCGACATTGGTGAAGGCCTGCGCCAGGCCCGTCACCTTTTGCTCGAATGCGCCAAACTGGGCGTGCCTGCCGCCTCTGAGATTCTCGACCTGGTCACGCCGCAGTATTACGCGGAGTTGTTGACCTGGGGCGCCATTGGCGCGCGTACGGTAGAGAGCCCGCTGCATCGTCAAATGGCGTCCGCGCTGTCGGCGCCCGTGGGTTTCAAAAATGCGATTCAGGGCACAGTGGCCACAGCCATTGACGCCATTCACGTCGCCGCGCAGGCCCATCGTTTCCCCACCATTTCCCTGGAAGGGCGCGCCACGGTCATCACGACGACGGGCAATCCTGACGGTCATTTGGTGCTGCGGGGCACCGGCAGCGGCCCCAACTATGACGCCGCCAGTGTGCAAATGTCCGCGCTGGCCTTGCAGGCCGCGGGCTTGCCCATGCGCCTTGTCATCGATTGCAGCCACGGCAACAGCAGCAAAGACCACACCCGCCAGTCACTGGTGGCGGCAGACATTGCCCAGCAACTGGCGAGCGGTGGCGACGCCATTTGCGGTGTGATGCTGGAAAGCCATTTGCAAGCGGGGCGGCAAGACATCGTCAACGGCCGTGAGGGGCTGACGTATGGCCAAAGTGTGACGGACGCCTGTATTGGTTGGGACACGACCGTTAATGCCTTGCAAAACTTGGCAGAGGGTGTGAAGGCGCGCCGGTCGGTTCGACAATCGCAGGGTGTATAACCTAGGCCCTTCAGGTCATCAAAGGCGCCGGTTCATGGTGTGAACTGGCCCGCCTAGCCAGACAATACGAATTCAAACCAGCGCTTGGGTGCGCTACAACTTCAAGGAATCAGCATCATGGGTGCGCAATGGAAAGCAAAAGGCAAGGAACTGGCGGCCAATGCCAGGGGGAAACTGTTTGGTCGGCTGGCCAAAGACATCATGATTGCGGCGCGCAGCGGCGCTGATCCGTCATTGAACTCCCGTCTTCGCCTGGTCGTTGAGCAGGCCCGCAAAGTGTCCATGCCCAAGGAAACGCTGGAGCGTGCCATCAAAAAAGGCGCGGGGCTGACGGGTGAGTCGGTGTCGTTCGAGCATGTGATTTACGAAGGCTTTGCGCCGCATCAAGTGGCTGTCATGGTCGAGTGTCTGACGGACAACGTGAACCGCACGGCACCTGAGATGCGTGTGCTGTTTCGCAAGGGCCAGTTGGGCACCTCGGGTTCCGTGTCCTGGGACTTTGACCACGTTGGCATGATTGAAGCCGAACGCATTTTGACTGCCGCCGATCCCGAGGTGGCGGCCATTGAAGCCGGTGCGCAAGATTTTGAAGCCGGAGATGAAGAGGGCCAGACCTTGTTCTTGACCGATGCCGCCGATCTGGATCTGGTGAGCCGTGCTTTGCCGGCGCATGGTTTCCATGTGTTGTCTGCCAAGCTGGGCTACAAGTCCAAGAACCCGGTTGACCCCGCCAATCTGAGTGCGGAACAACTGGAAGAAGTGGAAGCCTTTTTGTCTGCCATTGACGGCAATGACGACGTGCAGAACGTTTTCGTCGGTCTGGCTGGCTAAACCCAGCGCAAGGGCGTAACCCCTTAGTGGTTGGTCAAGGCCGTCTCACCATCAAAAACGCCAGTCGCAGACTGGCGTTTTTATTGGTTTAGATGCAAACAAAGTCGATGACGATGGCACCGGGTTCACGCTGCACATACTCAATGGTGACGGCCGGGCCGTAGCGAGCGACCAACTGGTGCAGCAACGGAATGGGGTCGTGGTCGTTACAGAAGCGCATGGTCTCGCCCGACTGCAACGAGTCCAGCGCGCCAAAAATCGCCGCATGACGGAATCGTTTGGCAACGCCTCGTGCATCAAAGGGGTAAATGGCTTCAGCAGTGACGTGGCCGGTGGCGCGAGAACTCATGATCAACCTCGCAAATTAAAAGATGCATTATAAGTGAATCTTTAAATTATGCGAGGCTTGGCCGGCTATCAGTTCTTGAATTCAGCCGGGCGTTTGCCCATGTTGGCCATCATGGCTTCCTGCAAATCGTCGCTCAACAACATGGCGGCATTCCAGGTGGCAATGTAGTTCAGGCTGTCAGCCACGGAGTGATCACGGGCGTAGGTGATCATCTCCTTGGTGCCGCGAATCGCCAGTGGTGATTTACTCGCGATGGTGGCCGCCATCTCACGCACGCCGGCCTGCAAGGCTTCACGCGAGTCAAATACTTGGTTGACCAAACGCATTTCGCGGGCCTCGGCGGCGGTGAAGCGGCGTCCGGTGTAGGCCAGTTCGCGGGCCATACCTTCGCCAATCAGCTTGGGCAGGCGCTGCAGGGTACCCACGTCAGCGGTCATTCCAATGTCAATTTCCTTGATGGTGAAGTAGGCGTCGCTGGAGCAGTAGCGCATATCGGCGCAGGTGATCAGGTCAATGCCACCGCCCACGCAACCGCCGTGAATGGCGGCCAGCACGGGCTTGCGGCAGCGCTCCAGGCTGGTGAGGGTGTCCTGCATGTCCAAAATCACGCGGCGCAGGTTTTCGCGCATGCGGGCTTCGCAGTCGTTGTGAATCGTGGAGCCCATGCCCATCATCATCTCCAAGTCAATGCCCGCCGTGAAGAGTTTGCCTTCGCCTTCCAGAATGGCGACCCGGGCGTCCGGTGTGTCGTCGACCCATCGGAAGGCCTGGCGGATTTCTTGCCACATGTCGACATTCATGGCGTTGGCTTTTTCCGGCCGGTTCAGGCGCACCGTGGCAATGTGGTTTTCCAGCGTGACAGTCAGGGTTTTGTAGCTCATGGTCTCTCCTTGCGCAGCGGTTGCTGCCGCGGGGGCAGAAGCCTCGGCCTTTGCAGGCGGGGCAGGGGGTGTTTGAAGAGCCACGGCCAACTCAAAGCCTTGTTTGATGGCGCGCTTGGCATCCAGCTCGGCGGCTTTGTCGGCGCCACCAATCAGGTGCACGGTGACACCGGCAGCGGCCAGTTCAGCTTGCAACTCGCGCTGGGGGTCTTGCCCCGCGCACACCACAATGGTGTCGGCAGGAATGATCTGGTCTTTGTCGCCCACGGTGATGTGCAAGCCTTCGTCGTCCACCTTGCGGTAGGTCACGCCCGGAATCATCTCTACATGGCGGTTCTTGAGGGAGGTGCGGTGAATCCAGCCGGTGGTCTTGCCCAGGCCGTCTCCCACTTTGCTGACCTTGCGTTGCAACAAAAACACCTTGCGCGGGCTTTTCTCAATGTGCGCTTCCATCAGGCCGCCGCGCTTGGCGTAGGTGGTGTCAACACCCCATTCGGCAAAGAACTTGGCGGGGTCTTGGCTGGGGCTGGTGCCGCTGTGCAGCAGGTACTCGGCCACGTCAAAGCCAATTCCGCCGGCGCCAATCAGGGCCACGGTTTTGCCGACTTCGCGCTTGTCGCGCAACACGTCCAGATAGCCGCAGACCTTGGGATGGTCAATGCCTTCAATCGGTGGCAAGCGGGGTGTCACGCCCGTAGCCAGCACCACTTGGTCAAAGCCAGCAGCACTCAGGTCTTGGGCGCTCACGCGGGTATTCAGTTTCAGCTTGACGCCGGTGATGTCAATCTGGCGGGCGTAAAAGCGAAGGGTTTCATAAAACTCTTCCTTGCCTGGTATTTGCTTGGCGATGTTGAACTGACCGCCAATCTCAGATGCGGCGTCATACAAGGTCACATCAAAGCCACCTTGGGCTGCGGTGGTGGCAAAGCTCAAGCCCGCGGGGCCAGCGCCCACCACCGCAATGCGGCCCTTGGACAGGGCGGGAACGATGTTGAGGATGGTCTCGTGGCAAGCACGTGGGTTCACTAGGCAAGAGGTGATCTTGCCGCCAAAGGTGTGGTCCAGACAGGCTTGGTTGCAGCCAATGCAGGTGTTGATCTCGTCCGCCTTGCCTTGCTCGGCCTTGCGCACAAACAGCGGGTCGGCCAGAAAGGGGCGGGCCATGGAGACCATGTCGCAAAAGTCGTCGGCCAACAACTGCTCGGCGACCTCCGGCGTGTTGATGCGGTTGGTGGCTACCAATGGAATGCCAACCTTGCCTTTGAGTTGCTGCGTCACCCAGGCAAACGCGGCGCGCGGAACTTTGGTGGCAATGGTGGGAATGCGCGCTTCGTGCCAGCCAATGCCGGTGTTGATGATGGTGGCGCCGGCCGCCTCCACGGCCTGGGCCAGTTGCACCACTTCTTCCAGCGTGGAGCCGCCTTCCACCAAGTCCAGCATGGACAGGCGGTAGATGATGATGAAGTTTTTGCCCACGCGCTCGCGCGTGCGGCGAACGATCTCCACCGGGAAGCGAATGCGGTTCTCATAACTGCCACCCCACTCGTCGTCACGGTGGTTGGTGCGCGCCGCAATGAATTCGTTAAGTAGGTAGCCCTCTGAGCCCATGATCTCCACGCCGTCGTAACCGGCGTACTGGGCCAGTCCGGCGCAGTTCACAAAGTCGTCAATGGTCTGCGCCACTTCCTCCGTGCTCAGCGCCTTGGGTTTCATGGGGTTGATCGGCGCTTGCAGCGCGCTGGGGGCGACCAGATCGCCGTGGTAAGCGTAGCGGCCAAAGTGCAGAATTTGCATGGCAATTTTGCCGCCGGCCTGGTGCACGGCGTCGGTCACGGGCTTGTGCTTGTCGGCTTCAGCTTGCGTGGTCAGGCGGGCGCCACCGGGCATGGGGCGGCCCCGGTCATTGGGCGCAATGCCGCCCGTCACGATCAGGCCCACGCCACCGGCGGCGCGCTCAGCATAAAAAGCTGCCATGCGGGCGAAACCGTCTTTGACTTCTTCCAGCCCAACGTGCATGGAGCCCATGAGCACGCGGTTGGGCAAGGTGGTAAAGCCCAGGTCAAGTGGGGCCAAAAGGTGGGGATAGGTTGTCATGAAATGAAAATCCTCAAAAAACAGGGGTGACAGGGCTACAAAGGCGCATGCATCAAACTATGCAACCAGTTGCACAAGTTTAGGGGCATCATGCCAGTTGTGCAACTGGTTGCATAGAGGGTTTACTCCACTTAGACTCTGGCCCATGTCTCTGTCACACGCTGTGCTTACCTCCTTGCTTGAGAAATCGTCCTCGGGTTACGACCTGGCTCGGCGTTTTGACAAGTCCATTGGCTACTTCTGGCATGCCACGCATCAGCAGATTTACCGCGAACTGGCCCGCATGGAAGCGGCTGGCTGGGTCGAATCCAGCGCGGCACCGGACGCAGGCAACACCCGAAAACGCAGTTACAGCGTCTTGCCAGCCGGTCGCGATGAGTTGTTGCGTTGGGCCGCAGAGCCCTCAGCGCCCATGGACCTGCGTGATGAGTTCACCGTGCGCTTGCGCGCCGACGCCGCTTTGGGCCCGCTGGGGCTGCAGGGCGAGTTGCAACGACGTATCGACCAGCACCAGGACAAGCTGCAAACTTACCGAGACATCGAAGCCCGCGACTTCCCACCGGGAAAATCTTTGAGTCGCCACGCCCGCATCCAGCACATGATTTTGAAGAAAGGCATCTTGCTCGAAGAAGGCTCTATCGCCTGGACGAAGGACATGCTGGCGGTGTTGATCGAGGATTAGTTGCTATTGAATAAGTAGCCGATTGCGCATGATTGGCGGGAGCCATAGGCCAATTTATCCAAAAATACTGGCTATCTTCGTTGAAGAAAGAGCACAGCCCCGAAAATCTCCGGCCACTTCGTCAGCCAAAGAGGCTTAAGCGGCACGATCGAGTAGTTCAAATGGCTGATCACTGCCCATCTGCACCTGATTTTTACCGGCGTGTTTGGCGCGGTACATGGCCGCATCCGCGCATTGCATCAGGTCGTTGACCGTGTCGGCGTGTTCCGGGTACATCGCAATGCCGATGCTGCAGGAAATTTTTGCCCCGCCCTGTGGCAATGTGAACGGCTCATGGAGGCTGGCCACCAGTTCGAGTGCCACTTGCATCACCGCTTCCGCATTTTTAACCTCGGGCATGACCAACGCAAACTCGTCGCCCCCAATCCGGGCCAGGGTATCGCTGTCGCGGATGCGATTTTTGAGCCGCTGAGCCACTTGCTGCAGCAAGGCATCACCGGCCGCGTGGCCCAGGGTGTCGTTGGCGGCCTTGAATTCGTCAAGATCAATCCAGAGTATCGCGGCTCCATTTCCCCGGCGTTTCGCCAAACTCAGTGCTTGATCAGTGCGATCAAGGAAAAGCTTCCGATTGGGCAAAGAAGTCAGGGAGTCGTGGTGGCCAAGCATCCAAAGCCGATCTTCGCGCTGGCGGTGCTCGGTTGAATCCGTCAGCACCAAAATGGCCCCCTCCGTCGACGAGTCTGAGTGCGGCAGATGAATCCAGTGGGCGGAACACCAAAGGCTGTTGGCCAAGCGAACCTCCAACGTTTGCACTTTGCCGCTCTGACGATGGGTAACCCAGGCTGTTTCCAGCATGTCGCGGTCCTGCGGATGCACAAAATCAAAAAGATGTTTGCCAAGCGCCTGCTCAGAGGTGCAGTCGGTCAGCAATCGGCCTATGCCGTTTAGATAGGTACAGCGCCCGGCGCCGTCCAACTGCAGCACCCCAACCGGGGCGGCTGTGAGCACAAGCTGCAAATGCTGCTCTTTGACCCCCAGATCCCGGTTGACCTCCTGAAATGCCAGTGTTTGCTGCGCGACCTCAGTGAGCAGTTGCTTGTTGAAGTTTTGCAAGACCTGATTGCGTGACGCCACGGCGCCGCCAAGCCAGAGCCCCACCAGTGCAATAGCGATCATGACCATCTGGAATTCCAGCGCCATCTGCTGTTGATTAAGCAGCGCCACTGCCAACACCATGCCGCTGTCCAGCAAGATGACGGCCAGTACGGCACTGCGCAACCCGTAGCTGAGCGCCACCCAGACCAGCGGCACGAGCAACAACAAGGCCAGCAGCGGAAATTGAAGATCAAAGCTGAGGTAGGCGGGTACCCCAAAGACAATCAGCAGTGCCAGGAACGCGGCACAAATCGTGTTGCGGTCCGCGTAAGGGTTAGCATCGCCCGGGATGGACGCCAGTGAGTTGTCCTGCTGCCCTTCCTGCATGTAGTTCACAAGCCACGGCCAACCCCGCACGAGTAGCAACGGTGCCAGCGTGATGATGCCGATGAAGTCGCCTGTGAACCAGGAGACCGATGCCTGCGCCCATTGCCCTTGTGGAATGATGCCCGAGCCGACCAGGTAGAAACCACCAACCATTGCGCCCACGATCGCCGATGCAAGAGCGGCACCGATGAACAAAGCGCTGTGCTTGGGCAGCGTCAGATCAAGCCGATTCCGCAAGGTCCGTCGAAATGGAAAGATGACAGCCGCGTAGGCCAAGGGCAAAGCGCACCAATCGTAGAACAACCACCCGGCCTGGGCGGACAAAAGTTCTGGCGCCGTTCGGCCAGAAGACACAAAACTGATCAAGTTGGCGATGAGCACTGTCGCCAACTCAATGAGTAGCGCAGGCCATCCAATCAAAATAAATGCGCAAAACCGGAGTCCGGCAGGTAAAAACCAAAGGCTGGCGCCCCCCAACACATCAGCAATTCGAGCGGCGAACCAAAGAAGCAACCATAACAAGACATAGGTCGCAACCACGGTCAAGATGCGCTGCTGTCGGTTGCCCTGTAGGTCGATCGATAGCGGCGGCGTCGTCATGAGCATGGGCTGAATATATGGCTTGTTACCACATGTAATTTTCAGCGAAGTCTGATGGCGAGGGGAAATTTTGTCCATCCCCCAGGTGGGGGATAGGCTGATAGACAGTCGAGCCAACCGAATTGCACTACAAAGCAGCCAGTCTATTACCCCCTCGGAAAACAGCAGAACCGACCACTGATTGGTTGACTTCGGACTGACTGTCCCGATCGCGATTCCCCATCCCCCGATCGCAGACTAGACTGTAGGATTACACTTTTTTCAGGACTTTCATCATGAGCGACTCGGTTCAATACAGTTTGAATGACGGCGTGGCGACGCTGACCTTGGCCAACGGCAAGGTGAACGCGGTGTCTCCGGCGGTTATTGAGGCCTTCAATACTGCGTTGGATCAAGCCCAGGCCGCCGAGGCCATCGTGATCGTGACCGGGCAGCCCGGCATTTTGAGCGGAGGCTATGACTTGAAGGTCATGATGTCCGGTCCCCAGGCGGCCATTGATTTGGTGGCGGCCGGCTCCATGCTGGCCCGGCGCATGCTGGCCCATCCGCAGCCCATCATCGTGGCCTGCCCGGGTCACGCGGTTGCCAAAGGTGCGTTCATGCTGTTGTCTGCCGACTATCGTATTGGCGTTGAGGGCGCTTTCAGCATTGGTTTGAACGAGGTGAAAATTGGCATGACCATGCACCATGTGGGCATTGCCTTGGCACGTGACCGGCTGAGCACGCCCGTGTTTCAGCGCTCGGTCATCAACGCCGAGATGTTCAACCCCCAAAGCGCGATGACGGCTGGCTTTCTGGACCAGGTGGTGCCTGCCGACCAGCTGATGGCGACGGCGAATGCGGTGGCGCAGGAGTTCAAAAAACTCAATATGAAGGCTCACGCGAATACCAAGCTGAAGGTGCGCAAGGCCTTGTTAGACACGCTGGATGCGGCGATTGAGTCCGACAAGCTGACCAGCTTGCATTGATTCGAGCCCTTGGGCCGGCGGTGCTGGCCGGCCATTCCAAACGACGGGGCTAGATGGCGTCCGCCCCAAGCCTCCATTGGAGCTGCCGCTGGCTATCGAACTGGCGAGCTTGTCCTGTGACCGGGTCGGTGAACTCTATCGAGCGGGCGAGTAATTGCAAAGGATGCTCATAGTCGATTTGCCCCTCGGGGGTGAGGGTGGGGTACAGACCGTCGCCCAGCAGGGGCAAGCCCAGCGCGGCCATGTGAACGCGCAACTGGTGGCGCTGCCCGGTCACGGGGCGCAAGCGGTAGCGGGCCAACAGGCCCTGCACCTCAATGACCTCGATATGGGTGACCGCATTGGACGGGCCATCCACCTCTTGTTGCAACATGAAATGGCCCGCTTCCTCAATGCGGCTTTCCCGGGTCAACGGCAGGGCCAAGTCGGTACGCCAAGGAGCAATCGCCTCGTAGGTTTTCTTGACCTCGCGTTGCCGAAATAGCGCAGCGTAGGCGCCCCGGCTGCTGGTTTGCACCGAAAACATCACCAGGCCGGCCGTGTCGCGGTCAATGCGGTGGATGGGCACCAGAGCGTCTAGGCCAAGGCGGCGTTTGAGCCGAACCAGCACGGTTTCCTGCAAATAACCGCCCGACGGCATGACGGGCAGAAAATGCGGCTTGTCGACCACGATGAGATGCTCGTCCTGAAATAACACGACCTCATCAAACGGAATGCGCGGTTCGTTGGGCACGCTGCGGTAATAGTAGATGCGCAGCAGGGGCTGATAGGGCCGATCGGCGGCGACGGGCTGCCCTAAAGCGTCAATCACCTTGCCTAGGGCCATGCGTTCAAGCCATTGAACCTCAGAGATGGCGGCAAATTTTTCCACCAAAAATGCCAGCACCGTGGGCCAGGACCCCGCAGGCAACACGGTCGAACTGGGGCCAACGCCGTCCAGCGCAGGCGGCACGACGAGGGCCGCCGGGGTGCTCATGGCAAGCGCTGGAGGCTAGACGCGCTCAAACACCACATCCCACACCCCATGGCCGAGCTTGATGCCACGGTTTTCAAACTTGGTGAGAGGGCGGTAGTGCGGCTTGGGTGCGTAGCCTGCCAATTCAGGATGGCTGCCGCTGGCAGTGTTTTTCAGCAAGGGCTCGGCGCTGAGCACTTCCAGAATCTGCTCGGCATAGGGCTGCCAGTCAGTGGCGCAGTGCAGGTAGCCGCCTACTTTCAGGCGTGCGGCCAGTTTGGCAATCAAGCCGGCTTGAATCAGGCGGCGCTTGTTGTGCTTCTTTTTGTGCCACGGATCAGGGAAAAAGATGTGCACGCCATCCAGGCTTTGCAGCAGCAGCATGTTGTCAATGACTTCCACCGCGTCGTGCGAGACGATGCGAATATTGCTCAGACTTTGTTCGCCAATGCGTTTGAGCAGGGCGCCCACGCCGGGTTCATGTACTTCGCAGCACAAGAAGTTTTTCTCAGGCATGACGCCAGCGATGTGGGCGGTGGCTTCGCCCATGCCAAAGCCAATTTCCAGAATGACGGGTGCATTCCTTACATCATTTTGGCCTCTGGCGCTTGCTGCATAAGCGTAAGCTGCTTCGAAATCAATAGCGTTTGGCTGGTAGGGCAACAGAAAAGTGGCGCCCAGCTCTTCAAACGCTTTGGTCTGGCCGGTGGTGATGCGGCCAGCGCGGCGCACAAAGCTCTTGATTTCTTTGGGGTAGGCCACGCCCTCGGGCGCACTGCCCCGAATGCGAAGTTTTCGGGTGCCCGCGGGGGTTTCGGGCAGGGTGGGGTCGGTTGGATTTGTATCGTTCACGGTGCAGGATTGTAGAGAGGCGGGCCGTGCTTGCGCCAGTGTTGCGTCCAGGCACTCAAAGCGTTGCCCACTGTGCCACTTTGTTCAGACAGCCCCAGCACGTGGGCGGCGTGGTTGAGCGCGGCCAGTGGATCATGGGTGTCTAGCGCGGATGCGCCGTTTTGTTTGGAGAGTTTTTCGCCGTTGTCACCACACACCAAAGGCGTGTGCAGGTAGCGCGGGGTGGGCAGTGCAAGGGCTTGTTGCAGCGCAATTTGACGCGCGGTGTTGTCCGTCAGGTCTTCACCGCGAAGCACGTCGGTGATGCCCTGTTCGGCATCGTCCACCACCACGGCAAGTTGGTAGGCGTAGCAGCCATCGGCCCGCTTGAGCACGAAGTCGCCCACGGCGGTGGCCACGTTTTGCTGCTGGGGCCCCAGGCGCCGGTCTGTCCAATGAAGGGTGTTGATTGCTATTGAATAAATAGCTTCTTGTGCAGGTGGAATATGCGCTGGAGGGAGATTTTTCTTAGGAATATCGGTGCGCAGTCGCCAGGCTCTGGCTGATTTCTCTTTCAGCCCGTTGCGACAAGTCCCGGGGTAGATCAGCTCGCCGTGGCGCGCGCGCTCGTGTCCGCTTTCCAGCAAACCCGTTTCGATCTCTTTGCGCGAACAGCCGCAGGGGTAGGCCAAGCCTTGTTGCACCAGGGTGTCGAGCGCGGCTTGGTAGAGCGCGCTGCGTTGGGATTGCCATACGGGGGGCTGGTCGGGCCGCAGCCCGCAGGCGCTGAGTTGTTGGAGGATGTGCTCGTCCATGCCCGGAAAGCAGCGCGGTGTGTCGACGTCTTCAATGCGCACCAGCCACAGCCCGTCATGGGCACGGGCATCCAGCCAACTGGCCAGCGCAGCCACCAAAGAGCCCGCATGCAGCGGGCCCGTGGGAGAGGGGGCAAAGCGGCCGATATAGCGGGCCGGTGGGGCAGTGCGCATGGGGCGTGAAAAACGCGGCACAGGGCCGCGTCAGTGGTCAGTTTAAAAGAGTAGGGTCAATCAGCAAACCGCCAATGCGAGTTCAAGGCCGGATACAAAGGCGTCTTCAACCCGGTTGCCCAGGCACCAGTCGCCGCACAGGCCCACGCCTGTTTTGGCGTCCAACAGGTGGGTTTTTCCCAGAGGTTGAATGGTTTTGGCGTAGCTCCAGCGCTGCATGTCCTGGTGGCTGGGCTGGGCGCGAATACCGGTGACTTCGCCAAAGGCTTTGAGCAGCTTGGCCTGGACGCGGGGGGCGTCGTCGTTGAGGTGTTCCTGCGACCATGCGGCACTGGCCTGTACGGTCCAGCGCTCCACGCCGCCTCGGCCGGGCTTGGACGACTCACGGGCCAGCCAGGCGATGCGGTGGTGGGTGCTGCGCGCCGCATTCCATTGGGGCCCCAGCGTCGAAAAATCGGGCTGCATGGCTTGGGGAAAAGCGAGCATCAACGTCCAGCAGGGGGCAACTTGAACCTTGTCGATTTGCTTGCTCAGGTTCGCAACCAGTTTGGATTCCTGCAGCAGGGACTGAGACTGAGCGGCGGGCATCGCCAACAACACCGCGTCAAAGCCTGAGAACACATGTTGCTCGTCGGCCGGACCCTGCGTGTGAAGCTGCCACTGCTTGGCGTTGAGCGCATCCCGCGAAATACGGTTGACACGGCTGCCCAGCTCGACGGTTTGTTCGGTGATCAGGGGTTGTGCCCATCGGCGTGGCAAGGCCTTCATGCCGGGCGTGGCGACCCAATGGGCCTCGCTGGTGGGGCGGTCGGCCTGGGCGATGCGGCCCAAGTCATCCAGCACACGAATGGTGGTGGCACTCCATCGTTTGCAAACACCGGGCACAGTGTCCAAGGCCTGTTGAAAACGCGCATCGCGCACGGTGAAATACTGTGCACCGTGGTCAAACGTGCCAAAGGCACTGTCACGCGTCGCCATGCGACCGCCAACATCTCGGCTCTTTTCAAACACGGTCACTTTGTGTCCCGCTTGCGCCAGGGTTCGGGCGCAAACAATGCCCGCCATACCGGCGCCGACGACGGCAAAGTGCTTGATGCGGGTTTGTGGTTTGGATTTGGAAGTGCTCATGAAAGATGTCTCCAATTGTTGTTGTGCCACATGCACTTTACACGCCCCGGTGGTGGGCGAGCAAAGCGGCACGTGTGGTCGTACTTTCCAGCTGCGAGAGCCACCACTGCATGGCCCGTCCTTGACCCTGTTTTCCCGCGTCTCGCCAGGCGTAATGAATCGCCACCAAGCGATTGGTCCGCTCCACTTCTTTGACAACCAATCGGCCGGTTTCTACAAAGGGATTGGCCATGCAGTCCGGAACAAATCCTCCCCCCAGTCCGCGTACCTGCACGTCGATTTTGTCGTGCATGGTGGCCACAGTGAAAACGTCTTGCCCACCCAGGAGGCCAAAGGTCAATCCACCCCCGCGGCTCACGGTGTCGGCCACGGCCACAGCACGGTGCTGGCGGATCAGTTCATCGCTCAGTGGCTCGGGCGCATTGGCCAAGGGGTGATGCGGCGCCACAGCATAGACAAAATTCACCTCTCCTAGCGGCTTGGTGCGAATGCTGGCATTGCTGCTACTGCCTGCCACCCCGATCGCCAAGTCTGCTTGTCCGGACGTCAGCGCCTCCAACGTCCCAGACAGCGTTTCGTCACGCAGTTTGATTCGCGTGGGCGGGTTGAGTGAAAAAAAACTGTCGCACAGCTCCATGAGGGTTGCTTTGGAGATGATGGTGTCCACGGAAATCGTCAGTTGCGACTCCCAACCTGTTGCCACACGTTTGACGCGGTTGGCGACCGCATCAATCTCGTCCAGCAGTCGGCTTCCTTCGTGCAGTAATTCCGCGCCGGCTCGAGTCAGTCGGGCTTGACGCGAGCTGCGGTCATACAGCAATACATCCAGCGCATCCTCGATTTGGCGCACCCGGTAGGTGAGCGCGCTGGGAACTACCCCAAGCTCGCGGGCCGCACCAGCGAAGCTGCCCGTGCTGGCTATGATTTGGAGCATGGCCAAGGCGTCTGGGGTCAATACATCGCGAGGCGTTTGCATGGTTGGCATTCATGAATTCGAATATTTTGAATGATGCCATCAAACCGAATGGATTGCGAACAGGGCGCCCCGCCTTAAATTTGAGACATAGGTTCAGACCGTCGCAGACCAATAGGAATTCCATGCTCACTCTTCGTAAATCCAAAGACCGCGGCTATGCAGACCACGGCTGGCTGCAGTCTCAGCACAGCTTTTCGTTTGCCGAGTACTACGACCCCAAGTTCATGGGATGGGGCAACCTGCGGGTGATCAATGAGGACTGGATCGCCGCCGGCAAAGGTTTTGGCACTCACGGCCACCGCGACATGGAGATCGTCACCTATGTGCTGGCCGGTTCCCTGGCGCACAAAGACAGCATGGGCAACATCAAGGCCATTCCGCCCGGAGATGTTCAACGCATGAGCGCGGGCACCGGTGTTCGTCACAGTGAGTTCAATCACGCACCCGATGCGACCACCCATTTGCTGCAGATCTGGATTGAGCCCAACGTCACCGGCGTGGAGCCCAGCTACGAACAAAAATCCTTTGCCGATTCAGAGAAGCAGGGTGTATTGCGGCTGGTTGCCTCGCAGGACGGTGACCGAGGCTCTGTGACATTGAATGCGGATGCCCGCTTGTACGCGGGTTTGTTGGATGGAGCGCAAACGGCCACACTGGCTTTGGATCGGACACGCAAGAGCTATGTGCACCTGGTGCGAGGTGAGTTGAGCGTGAACGGCACGGCGTTGACCACCGGCGACGCAGCCTTGATAGAAGGCGAGTCTGAACTCACTTTGAACCAGGGCAAGGATGCCGAGGTGCTGGTGTTTGATCTCACCGCCTGAGCAAACGTTTCAACACAATATTTTTAGTTCCCGCGAGCTTGCACGGCAGGCTCAACCTTTTTACCTTTACTTCAGAAAACGAGTATTCACATGGCAAAGACAGCAGTTGTATTTCATTCCGGTTACGGCCACACCCAACGCGTCGCCCAGTTTGTGGCGGACGGCGCCAATGCCGAGCTGATCACCATTGACGCCGATGGCAACATCACTGATGCGGACTGGGCCACATTGGACGCAGCTGACGCGATCATTTTTGGTTCACCCACCTACATGGGCATGGCCTCTTGGCAGTTCAAGAAGTTTGCCGATGCCACCTCCAAGCGCTGGTTCACTAGCGCCTGGAAAGACAAAGTGGCCGGTGGCTTTACTATTTCTGCCAGCCCCAGTGGCGACAAGTTGTCCACCATCCAGTACTTCATCACCTTGGCCATGCAGCAAGGCATGATTTGGGTGGGTCAACCGGCATTGAATGACGGCACCATCAACCGCATTGGTTCTAACTCCGGCTTGATGGCTCAAGTGGGTCCTACCAGCCCGGCAGCCGATATTCCTCAAGGTGACCTGGATACGGCCAAGGCCTACGGCCAGCGCGTGGCCGAGTTCGCCGCCCGGTTGGTGCAGGTCGAAGAACTGGCCTGACCGGTTAGAGGGCGGGCCATTCATTTGGCCCGCTAGTTTATTGATTCGCAGGGCTGGGTTGGACGATCGACAGGTCGGCATCCAGCGCCCGGCGCTCATCAAACACAAAGCAGCCGCCGCGGTAGTGGCTGCCGTCTGTTTCCTCAAAGTACTTGAGAATGCCGCCCTCGAGCTGGTACACATGGTCCAGCCCGGCCTCCTGCATCAGGATGGCAGCTTTTTCGCAGCGAATTCCCCCCGTGCAAAAACTCACCACGGTCTTGCCCGCAAGGTCGGCCCGGTGGTCCAGAAACGCTTGCGAAAACTCTGTGAATTTGTCAATGCGCCAGTCAATGGCGCCCTCAAACGTGCCCTGATCGACTTCGAATGCGTTGCGGGTGTCCAGTGTTACGACCGGACGACCCTCATCATCGACCCCTGCGTCCAGCCAGCGTTTGACCGTTTGCGGTGTGACTGCCGGCGCGCGACCGCTGGACGGGCGAATAGCCGGATGGTTCATGCGGATGATCTCGCCTTTGACCTTGACCAGCATTTTTTTGAAGGGCTGGTCGGCCGACCAGCTCTCTTTGGGGTTCACGTCGGAAAATCGCGCATCTGCCTGCAATTCAGTCACGAAACCGCGAACCGCATCGGCGTCGCCAGCCAGAAACAGGTTAATGCCTTCCTCGGCCAAAAGAATGGTGCCCTTGAGTTCACGAGAGATGGCGCGCTCAAAGAGCGTCTCTCGCAGCTCCTGCGCATCGGCAATCGGGACGAATTTGTAGGCGGAAATGTTCAGAATGTTGTTCACCCACTGATTTTAGGCAGTCAGTCGGGCTTAAGTGGGCGCTTTGGTCCTCAACAGGGAGGAAATAGCGAGTTGGCAAGGCAAAATGAGGCCATGGGAGCCCATAAAAATACCAAGGTCACACCAATGAATCGTTCCGTGTTTCTGTCCATCGTTTTGGGGTGGGCTGGGTCTGTTTGCGCCCAAATGCCGGACGCACTGTCAGAGAAAGACTTTTTCACTGAGATGCCGATCGTGCTGTCTGTGTCGCGCCTGCCGCAGCGGCTGGACGACACACCGGGGGCAGTCACCATTCTGGATCGAGACATGATTCGTCTGTCAGGTGCGCGCGATGTCGCAGACCTGCTGCGCTTGGTGCCCGGGTTTCAGACCAGCAGCTCCTTTGAAACCGGGGCGCCGGTGGCCAGTTATCACGGCGGCTTTGACAGCTACTCGGCACGAATCCAAGTTTTGGTGGACGGGCGCTCAACCTATTCACCATTTCTTTTTGGCGGCGTCGGTCCAGGTTTGCAGGCGGTGGCGTTGCAGGACATTGAGCGCATCGAGGTTCTGCGGGGTTCCAATTCCGCGGCCTATGGTGCGCGGGCGATGTTGGGGGTGATCAACATCGTGACTCGGCACACTTTGGACACCCAGGGTGCGCAAGCGTCCGTCGGGGCGGGGGAAAACGGTGTTCGTGACGTTCAAGCCCGCATCGGCTGGGGCACAGCCCAAGCCAGCTATCGTCTGACGGTTGACCGTCGGGCGGATGAGGGGTTGGCAGGCTCCAACGGACACAACGCAATCAGCCGGGTGAACCTGAGAGCTGATCTAAGAGCCTCAGCTCAAGATGAGTTTCAATTCAGGGCGGGCACCTTGTCAATTGACGCTGGCAAAGGATTTGCCGGACGTGCCAATGATCCGCGTCGCGACCGCTATTTCGGCTCCGGGTTTGCGCAGCTTGACTGGCGCCGAACGCTGAATAAAAACGAAGATGTGGCGCTGACGGTATCTCACACGGAAGAGTCCCACCGGGATAATTTCCTCTTGTCGCTTCAGCCCTATGGGTACAGCAGCAACGTGGTCGTTGACTTTGGCGGGCGTGCCACCAACGATTCATTGATGGTGCAGCACACTTGGCGTGCCAGCCCCGCTTGGAGCTTTGTGTGGGGGGGCGAGTTGCGACGTGAAGAAGTCGAGTCCAAGCCACTCTATGGCACGGGCACCCCTTTTGTGACCAATTTCACTCGACTGTTCGGAAACGCGGAATGGAAGTTTCTGGACGACTTTGTTCTGAACTCTGGCGCCATGCTGGAATACAGCTCAGCAAGCGAGGAGACGTTTGCGCCTCGGGTTATGTTGAACTGGCATTTGGCGCCGGGTCATACCCTGCGTGCCGGAATATCCAAGGCCTACCGCCCACCCAGCACCTATGAGAAATTCGGCAACACCCGCTACTACTTCAGTGGTCAAACCTTGGCGGTGATCACGGCGTCACGGGGAAACATCGACGCAGAGAGCCTGGTGACCCGCGAATTGGGATATCTGGCGAGCTTGCCTCGCCTTGGACTGGAGCTTGATGTGCGCGCCTTTGAGGAGCGTATCAGGGGCTTTGTCCGGCAGGTGTCCTACTCCTTGCCCGCCGGCTCCTCGCTGCTCAACACTAAAGCACTGGACTATGTCAATAGCGAGGATTTCACCATTCAGGGAGTCGAATACCAGCTTGGCTGGCGTCCTTGGCGCGACGCGAAACTTGTTCTGGGGCAAGCCTTTACAGATGTTCGCTCCAGGGACCCAGGCTCTGCCAAGGCGGCTCCACAAAGTGCGACGACGTTGATGCTGACGCAGCGCCTTTCGGGGGGCATCGATCTGAGTTTGATGCATCAGAACAGCAGCACGGTGACGCCACAGGGCGCCGGAATTGCCAGTGCCCGCGCGATGATGCGAACTGACCTGCGCTTGGGAATTCCCATGCGTTGGGGCCGCCAGAAAGGCGAAGTTGCATTGGTCGTTCAAAACCTGGGGTTACCTTTCATGGAGTTTGACAATCTTTTTCGCTTTGAGCGGCGCGCTTTTGTCACGCTGCGCATAGAGAACTAAGCTCAACTCAAAACAGATGGGCCGCCACCTTCTTCACCTTGTCCTCTGGCTGAGCTGGCTGCTCAGCGGGAGTGCGGGTGCTGCAACCAGCCTGCTCATTGTGAGCAGCGAACGCAGTGCGGCCTATGTTGAGACTGCGGAGTCGCTGATCGTGGAGTTGGAGCGAGGCGGGATTGCGCGCAATGAGGTGCACCAGATAACGGTGAATGAATTGACGGACTGGGGTGACCGATCTCCTAGATTGATCGTCACGCTGGGTTTTGAGGCATCTCTGGCCTTGGCAATGTCCGATATCCGTACACCGATTCTTTCCGCTTTGCTGCCGCGAAGCAGTTTTGAGCGGATTCTTCGCTCCAGTAGTCGCAAAGTGTCCTCCCAGTTTTCAGCGATCTATCTCGACCAACCCCTGAGCCGCCAATTGGAGTTGATTCGCCAAGCCTTGCCATCGGCGAGGCGGCTTGGCGTTTTGTGGGGACCTGATTCACAGACACAGGCGCCATCACTGCGGGCTTTGACGCAGTCTGCAGGTTTTCAGTTGACGGAATCGGTCGTCGCCCCTGAGGAGCCCCTGTTTCCCGCTTTAAAGCGGGTGCTGGATGAGGCCGATGTGTTGTTGGCGTTCGCAGACCCGGTTGTGTTTAACGGCAACACGGTTCAGAACATACTGCTGGCGTCATTCCGGGCACGAGTGCCGTTGGTTGCATTTTCGCCGGCGTATGTGCGAGCTGGCGCGGTGTTGGCACTGTATGTCACTCCAAATCAAATTGGACAGCAGGTGGCATCGCTCGCACGAGGCGTCTTGCTACAGGGAAAATCCCTACCGATCGCCCCCATTTATGCACAAAACTTCACCGTGGCGGTAAATGAGCATGTGGCCCACTCGCTGGGACTGAACATAACCCCCGACGGGTTGACCGGGCAACTTCGAAAGCGAGAGCTGGCGCCATGAAAGTTCTGGATATTCGAAGTCGAATGTTGTTGGCGGCGGTTCTGCCAGTCACACTGATCGCCGTGTTGTTGGCCGCGCTCTTTTTTGGTGCGCGAGTGGATGACTTGGACCGGAGCCACAACCAGCGGGCTCGGTCGTTGGCGCGTCAGGTCGCCACCGCCAGCGAATACGGCCTTTTTTCCGCCAACGTGATCCACCTTCAAGGCATTGCATTGGGGGGGATGAGGGAGGCGGACGTTCGATCTGTTGCGATTCTGGATGCGCGAGGCGCTTGGCTGGCCAGTGCGGGGACTCTTGGTTATCCTTTGCCGGTCCTGACGGGCGCAGAAGGGGAGCGCCACGATTCGGTGCGCCGAACGGATTTGATGTGGCAACCGGTCGTTGAGAGTTCAGTCAGTGTAGATGGGCTGTTTGACCGCAAAAGCGACGATGCAGCCCCCGAACGGCGCTTATTAGGCCATGTGGTGATAGAGTTTTCGAGGGAGTCACTTGACCGTCGAGAGCGAGAGATGTTTCTACTGGGCCTGGCGGTCACTTTGGCTGGCGTGGTCTTGGGGGCCCTCCTGGCGACCCGACTTAGCCGAGGCGTCGTCCTGCCTATTTTGGGCGTGTTTGACCTGGTGGACCGAATTGGCCGAGGGGATTTGGCCGCTCGCGCTGCGGTGCTGCCCGATGATCCATTGCGTGAGTTGCGTCAGGGGATCAACCAAATGGCCGAACGACTGGAGTTTGGTCGCGATGAGCTTGAACAACGCGTTGCCGCTGCCACCGTCGCTTTGCGCGAGAAAAAAGAGGAGGCAGAGTCCGCCACTTTGGCAAAATCCAGGTTTTTGGCCGCAGCCAGTCATGATTTGCGCCAACCCATACATGCACTGGGAATGTTTGTTGCCAGACTGGCTCAACTTCGGCACGACGGTGACACTCAGCAGTTGATCGGCAACATTGACGCGTCGGTGAGGGCGATGCAGGATTTATTGGATGGTCTGCTTGACATCTCCAAGCTCGACGCTGGCGCGGTAAAAGTGCAAATTCGTCCGGTGGCCTTGGGTGATTTGTTTGCCCAGTTGCAAAGCAGTTTGATGCTGAGTGCCGAGGAAAAGGGGTTGAGGCTTCGTGTTCGCCCGACCCGTGCCAAGGTGATGAGTGACCCTGCGCTGTTGTACCGGGTTTTGTTGAACTTGCTGACCAATGGTTTGCGATACACCCGGTCAGGCACGGTGATGCTGGCGTGCCGACTCAGCGCTGATCAGCGACTCGCCCATATTGAGGTGCGAGACAGCGGTATTGGCATCGCGCCAGAGCATCAATCGGCTGTCTTCAAGGAATTCTTTCAGGTGGGCAATAGCGAACGTGATCGAAGCAAAGGCTTGGGTCTGGGTTTGAATATTGTCCAGCGCACCGTGCGATTGCTGGGGCACGAGCTCACACTGGCGTCTGCCGCTGGTTGTGGCACCCGGTTCCGGTTGACTCTGGCTTTGACTCAAACCAACGTGCCAACTTCACGTGATGAAGGCCGCGATAGCGTACTTTTTGATGAATTGGATCGATTTAACATTCTGGTTGTGGAGGACGACGTATTGGCCAGAGAGGGGTTGGTGGCGCTGCTGACATCCTGGGGGGCGAAAGTCCGCCAGGCGGAGTCCATCGCCGGCGCATTGGCTGATGTATTGCTCAATGGCGTGCCCAACCTCATCGTCAGCGACTTTCGTCTCCGTGACGGCGACAACGGGTTGGATTGCATTCGACACCTGCGGGCGATGGCGGGGCATCCCATTCCGGCATGTTTGATCAGCGGAAATACCGATGTCGCCTTGATTCAGGAAGCAAAAAATCAGGGGCTGATCCTCTTGCACAAGCCGGTTCGACCGGCCAAGTTGCGCAGCCTGGTTCGGCGGCTGGCCCTTCAGGCTCAGACCAACGGGAGTGGCTTGAAGTAGCCGTGGCTGCTGGCCGCAATCACGGCTTGAATGCGGGTTTGGACATCAAAACCTCGCAGAATGGCACTCACATGGTTTTTGACGGTCTCCTCTGACAGGTCCAGGCTGCGACTGATGTCTTTGTTGGAGTGGCCGTCCATGAGCAGATAAAGCACCTCTTCCTGACGCGGTGTCAGTACAAACCTGGCTGGTGTGGATTCCAACTCGTCGGCTTGAAGTGATCCTGATAAATTGAGGAGTTCAGGCGGAGTGAAAATTTCACCCTCCAAAACCCGGCGAATCACACCGAGCAAATCATCGCTCAATCCCGATTTCGTCATAAAGCCCGCTGCGCCTTGTGCCAAGACTTGGCGCATGACCTTGGGATTGACAGATCCGGACAGCATGATGATCGGCAATTCAGGATGATTCTTGCCAAATATCGACAAGGCGGCCAGCCCGTTCATGTCGGGCAAATGGTAGTCCAGCAAGACCAGGTCGAGGTCGGGGTGCAGCGCTGCCAGCTCGAACGCCCGGCTGCAGGCGGGCGCTTCAAGGACGTGGATCTGCTCGTCAAGCCCTTTCAAGACCTCGCGCAAACCTTCTCGGACCAATGCATGGTCATCAACCACCAGTATCTTCAAAATAAGTCCCCTTGTGCTTTCTACAATGGTGGCTATGTTTGTACACCTGCGCCTCCACACTGAGTTCTCTGTCGTAGACGGCACGAATCGCGTCGATGATATCGTCAAATCTGCGGCAGCTGATGGGCAACCCGCCCTCGCCATCACGGACTTGAGTAATCTATTTGCCACTGTCAAGTTTTACAAAGAGGGCCGAAAACGCGGTGTGAAACCGCTAATAGGGGCTGAAATCTGGCTGGAGGGCCTGGGAAAGGATGTTTCCGCGCTCTCACGCGTTGTGGTGCTGGTGCAGAACAAGCAGGGCTACCTTAATTTGTCCGAGATGTTGGCTCGGGCATGGACTCAAAACGCCGGTAAATTACAGGCCTCGGTCAAACTGGACTGGCTGAAAGAGCTGAATGAAGGTTTGTTGCTTATCTCGGGGGCTCAGGCCGGCCCAGTCGGGCAAGCCTTGGTGCAAGGTGACGACGAACGTGCCTTGGACGCTGCCCTGCAGTTGGGTGGCATCTTTCCGCATCGTTTCTACTTGGAGCTGCAGCGGGCAGGGCGCGTTGACGACGAGAGCCATGTGATTGCCACGGTCAAGCTTGCTGCGCGAATGGGCTTGCCTGTCGTGGCCACCCACCCGATTCAGTTCAGTCAGCCAGACGACTATGAAGCGCACGAGGCACGGGTTTGTATTGCCGACGGCGAAATTCTGGGCAATCAGCGCCGTGTGCGCCGGTTCACCCGGGAGCAGTACTTCAAATCCACTGTGCAAATGCAGGCCTTGTTTGCCGATGTGCCCTCTGCCTTGGCCAATACTGTTGAGATTGCGAAGCGCTGTAACTTGACCTTGGTGTTGGGCAAGCCGCAGTTGCCTGAGTTCCCGACTCCGCTGGTGAACGGCGAGCGCATGTCGCCGGAGGAGTATTTCCGATACACCTCGCATGAAGGCCTGAAAGAGCGCTTGATCCACCTCTACCCCGATGAGGGGGAGCGGGAAAGCGTGCGCCAGAAGTATGTGGATCGGCTGGAATTTGAGATTGGCACCATTCTGAAGATGGGGTTTCCCGGTTACTTTCTAATTGTGGGCGACTTCATTAACTGGGCCAAAAACAATGGCTGCCCGGTGGGGCCGGGACGGGGCTCCGGCGCCGGCTCTCTGGTTGCCTACGTGATGAAGATCACCGACTTGGATCCGCTGAAGTACAACCTGCTGTTCGAGCGATTTCTGAATCCGGAGCGGGTGTCCATGCCCGACTTCGATATTGACTTTTGCCAGACCAACCGGAATCTGGTCATTGACTATGTGAAGGACAAGTACGGCAAAAATGCGGTGAGTCAGATCGTGACCTTCGGCACGATGGCGGCACGCGCCGCTGTGCGCGACGTGGGTCGCGTGCTGGACATGAGCTACACCTTTTGTGACGGCATCAGCAAGTTGATTCCCAACAAGCCGGGTGTCAGTGTGAGTCTGCAATTGCCGCCGTCAGATCGCAAAAAAGACGATAAAACGGTTTATGCGTCGGACGAGCCAATTTTGGCCGAGCGAGAGGCCAAAGAAGAAGACGTCAAAACCTTGCTGGAGTTAGCACGCAAGCTTGAAGGCATGACCCGCAATGTGGGCATGCACGCGGGTGGTGTGTTGATAGCCCCCGGCAAGTTGACCGATTTTTGCCCCCTGTACCAGCAACCCGGCAGTGAATCGGCCGTGAGCCAGTACGACAAGAACGATGTCGAGTCGATTGGCCTGGTCAAGTTCGACTTTTTGGGCTTGGCCACGCTGACGATTCTGGAGATTGCGCGCGAGTTCATCATGAAGCGCCACAAGGGGCAGGAAAACTTTGCGTTCGAAAACCTACCGCTGGATGACGCCAGGGTGTACCGGTTGTTTTCTGAAGGCAAAACCGAAGCCGTCTTCCAGTTTGAAAGTCGTGGCATGCAAGGCATGCTGAAAGACGCCAAGCCCACCCGTTTAGAGGACTTGATCGCCCTCAACGCGTTGTACCGCCCAGGTCCAATGGACCTGATTCCCAGCTTTGTGGCTCGTAAACACGGGCGTGAAGTGGTGGAGTATCCGCACCCGTTGGTGGCCAATATGTTGTCTGAGACCTACGGCATCATGGTGTATCAGGAGCAGGTGATGCAGACGGCCCAGATTCTGGGTGGCTACTCTCTGGGTGGCGCGGACATGCTTCGCCGGGCCATGGGCAAGAAGGATGCGGACGAGATGGCCAAGCACCGCCAGATCTTTCGCGAAGGTGCGGCCAAGAACGACATCAACGAAGCCAAAGCTGACGAAATCTTCGACCTGATGGAGAAGTTTGCGGGCTACGGATTTAACAAGTCGCACGCCGCGGCGTATTCCTTGCTGGCCTATCACACGGCTTGGCTCAAGGTGCATTACACCGCCGAGTTCTTTTGCGCCAACATGACGGTGGAGATGGACGACACCGACAAGCTCAAGGTCTTGTACGAAGACGCGCTCAAGATGGGGCTCACCTTTGAGCCGCCGGATGTTAATCGCGGGGTGAGCCGGTTCGAGCCCGTGTCGAATAAGTTGATTCGCTACGGTCTGAGTGCCATCAAGGGCACTGGCCAGGCGGCAATCGAGGCCATTGTGGCCGCCCGCGAGGGGCGGGGTGCCGGGCCCTCAGCGGAAGTGGTCGGCCCCTTCAAGAGCTTGTTTGATTTTTGCGTCCGGGTGGATCGCAGTCGCATCAACAAACGCACGGTGGAGGCCTTGATCAAGGCCGGCGCCTTTGATGCGATTCAACTCAACCGCGCCAGTTTGCTGGCTTCGCTGGATCGTGCCTTTGTGTTTGGCTCGGCGACAGTGGCCAACGCCAACCAGGGCGGTCTGTTTGACATGGGCGGTGATGATGACCATGGCTCCAGTACCCAGGAGCCGGATTTGGTTGACGCCATGCCGTGGGGAATCAAGGAGCGCTTGGTCCTGGAGAAAACAGCGGTTGGTTTCTATCTTTCGGGGCACTTGTTTGATGAAGTCGCGTTGGAGGTGAGGCGTTTTGCCCGCCGCCCCATCGATGACCTGATCGACACCCGCGAGCCGCAACTGATGGCCGGCATCGTGACCGACTTCAGGGTCATCAACGGACAGCGGGGCAAGCTGGGCCTGTTCAAGCTGGACGACAAGTCCGGCATGATTGAGGCGCGCGCCGACGAGGCCATGATTACCACCTATCGCAATCTGCTGAAAGACGATGAGCTGATCATCGTCATGGGCAAACAACAACCAGACCGGTTTTCGGGCGGTATGCAATTAACGGTCACCCAAATTTGGGATCTGGAGCAGGCGAGATGCCGGTTTGGCAAATACCTGCGTGTGGCCGTCAACTCTGATGGCGCTGGAAAAGCCCCCGATGTGGCCCGAATGATCAAGGACTATCCCGTGCAGCGGGAGGCCACCGAGGAGGGCGAAAAAGTGCATGGCATGCCCGTTCGACTCGCGGTGAGTTGCCAGTCACACACCGGTGCTGCGTCCACCGAGCTGCTGCTGGGTGAACAGGCCCGTTTCTATCCAACCAATGCGGCATTGGCGGGCTGGCGGGTGCAGGCCGCCAATGGGAAATCAGAGATTGTTTATGAATGAAATAAACCTGAAGCCTAGATTAGGCCTTCGTGAGTAGCTATAAATAATGTAGCTACTCACACAGGTGATTCGGTCAACCCGGCCGGCGCATCTGCTGTTCCCAGCCCTGTGGATCAGTCCTTGGGCCTAAAGCTGATAACCAAGGCCGCCGGCACTTGCCCATTGGTGTCACGGGGCAGAGTCTCTGTTTTGTCGATGGCACGCAGCACCGCCTCATCCCAAGAAGTCACCCCGCTGGATTTGATGATTTTCCGGCTGATGATGGTGCCATCCGGTGAGGTGCGCACATCCACTTCGGTGACTGGATTGCTGTTGATGTCTTCGGTGAAAACAATATTGGGCTTGATGCGGGCACGAATGCGGCCAGCGTATCCTGATGAAGGGCCGGACGACTGCAAGTCTTTTCCCGTGGCGTTGGCAGCACCTGTGGCGCCAGCCAGACCGGCCATGCGCTTCAGGTTGGCCTGGCGTTGGGCCTCCATTCGTTTGGCGTCTTCCTTTGCTTCCAGTGCGGCCTTGCGCTCAAGTTCCACTGCCTTTTGCCTCTTCTCGTCGGCGAGTTTCTTTTCTTGCTCGCGCTTTTCCTGCAATTTCTGTTCCTGTAGCTTCTTCTCCTGCAGTTTCTTTTCAATCAGTTCTTTTTCCCGAGCCAGCTTCTCGTTCTTCAGTTTTTCCAGACGTTGCTTCTCGAGTAGCAGCTCTTTCTCTGCTTCTTTTTTAAGTAAGAGTTTCTCCTTCTCCAGTGCGATGTCCGCCTCGGACACTTTGGGTGGCTCGGGCTCTGTTTTCGGCGCTGGGGGAGTGGGTGGCGGGGGCGGTGTGACTTTTTCCGGCTCGGGTTGCGGCTCAGGCGCGACACCAGCGCGTTGAGGTGCAGCCTCTTTTGGTACCGCTGACCAAAGCTCGGCATCGACCGAAATCGTTTGGGGCTGGCTCTTCCAGTGAACGCCCCAGGTCAGCGCTGCGACGAGGAGCAGGTGGGCCAACAAGGCGAGCCCAAGCGCTCGACCAAAACCGGGTGGCGTGGGCGGAGTAAATTCCAGACGATCCGAGGCGGCGATCATGTCTTGCACTAATTCACCAGTTGAACGGACAGGCCAACGCGTTGGACGCCTGCGCGCTGCAGGGTGTCCATGACTTTGACCACGGTCTCGTATTTGATGTTTTTGTCGGCACTGATGACGACTGCCGAGTTCTCTGAGTTGCTTTGGGCTTGCTTGACAGCAGCGACTAGCTCCTTGAGCGCAATGGAGCTGGTTTGGTCCTTGATCTTCATCTCGATCGAGTCGTTTTTGTCCAGGATCAGCTGAATGACCTGATCAGGCTGCTTGGCGCCCTTGCCGACGCTGGGCAGGTCAATCATGCTGGGGGAGATCATGGGCGCGGTCACCATGAATATGATCAACAACACCAACATCACATCGATGAAGGGCACCATATTGATCTCGTTGATGGTGCGGCGACCCCGTCCTCGGCTGACCATAGATGGCATGACTGGACTCCTCTCAGTGGCCGGAGGCGGACTGCGCGCCGACATTGCGCTGCAGGATGTTGGAAAACTCTTCCATGAAAGTTTCCAGTCGAATGGCAATGCGGTCAATATCGCGTGCAAAGCGGTTGTAGGCGACCACTGCCGGAATTGCGGCGAACAGACCAATGGCCGTTGCGACCAGCGCCTCTGCAATGCCCGGTGCCACACTGGCCAAAGTCACAGTTTGCAAGGAGGCCAAGCCAGTAAACGCATGCATGATGCCCCAAACGGTACCAAACAAGCCCACATAGGGCGATACCGAACCGACGGACGCGAGAAACGACAGGTTGGTCTCAACGACATCCATTTCACGTTGAAAACTGGCGCGCATGGCGCGGCGGGCGCCGTCCATCAAGGATGCGGTGTCCGTGATGCGTTTTTCGCGCAGTTTTTGGTATTCGCGCATGCCGCTGGCAAAAATACGTTCTTGCGGGCCCGAATCGCGGGAGTTTTGAGAGGCCGCGGCAAACAGATCGTTCAGGTTGGTGCCCGACCAGAACTCGCGCTCAAATACGTCGTTGATGGCTTTAACTCGCTTCAAAGCGATCAGCTTGCGGAAAATGGCTGCCCAACTGGTGATGGACACCACCATCAGTAGCAGCATGACCAATTGCACGACCAGGCTGGCGTTCAGGACCAGGTGAAGGATCGACATGTCTTGGTTCATCGAAGGGCATCCAATAAAGTTGAGGGAATTCTTGCAGGTTGGTGGCTGACGGCGTTGATCCAGCCGACACGCACGGTGGCCTCACACAAAAGGGTTGTGTCAGTGCCATTTTTTAACAGCGCTTGCTGCTGAATGGTCATGGACGCGCGGCCAATCTCTATGGGTTGCGCTGTCACGATCAATTCGTCGTCCAGTCTGGCCGAGCGGTGATAGCGCAACTGGGCTTCACTGACGACAAAAATACCGCCATTTTCCTCGCGAAGGCGGCGTTGTTCAACACCTCGTCCACGCAACCATTCGGTGCGGGCCCGCTCGAAAAACTTGAGGTAGTTGGCGTAGAACACAATGCCGCCGGCATCGGTGTCCTCCCAGTACACCCGAACAGGCCAGGCGAAAGCGGCTGAAAGAACTGGGGTGGAGTTCATGCCAAAAACGCTTTCAGTCGGTCAATAGCCTGATGCAGGTGGGTCATCGAACTCGCGGTGGAAAACCGGATATACCGTTCAGTATCTGCCGTCCCGAAGTCACGACCTGGTGTCACGGCAACGTGCGCCTTGTTCATGATCTCAAACGACAGATCCCAGCTGTCCTTGATGCCCAGCTTCTCACAGGCCGCGCTGCAGTCGGCCCAGGCGTAAAAAGCGCCATCGGGCATCACTGGCACCGTCAAGCCCAGTGCGTTCAGCGCGGGAATAAAGTAGTCGCGGCGGGCCTTGAACTCGGCGCGCCGGCGCTCGTATTCTGCGATGCTTTCCGCCTCAAAACAGGCCAGAGCGGCGTGTTGTGCAATGGTGCTGGGGCAAATAAACAGGTTTTGGGCCAGCCGTTCAATCACAGGGACGATACGCTGCGGCACCACCATCCAGCCCAGACGCCAGCCCGTCATATTGAAGTATTTGCTGAAGCTATTGATGCTGATGATGTCTTCATCCAGCGCCAGAGCCGTTTGTCCGTACTGGGAGTCGTGGCTCAGGCCGAGGTAAATCTCGTCAATGATCGTGACGCCACCTTTGCCGCTCACCACCGAGTGAATGCGGCGTAACTCGTCCGGGTGAATCGAGGTGCCTGTCGGGTTGGAGGGCGAGGCCAGCAACACGCCGCGCGTCGCGTCGGTCCAGGCCGACTCGACCTTGTCAGCACTCAGTTGAAACCGTTCGGCTGCCGTTGCCGGAACCAACACGGCACGGCCGTCGGCCGCACTCACAAAATGCCGGTTGCAGGGGTAGCTTGGGTCCGGCATCAGTATCTCGTCGCCTGACTCAATCAACGCCAAGCAAGCCATCTGCAAGGCCGCCGATGCGCCTGCTGTGACCACAATGCGGTTGGCAGCCACTTCCACGTTGAACCGCTGTCGGTACCAATCACTGATGCGCTCACGCAATTCCAGCAAACCGGTGGCCTGGGTGTATTGCGTCCGTCCGTCATGAATGGCTTTTGAGGCTGCCGCTTGAACAAGGGGCGGGGCGGTGAAATCTGGCTCGCCAATGTTCAGAAAAATCATTGGCGATTCAGAGTGCGCCACCTCAGCGGCCAGCTTGGCGGCCGCTTTGGCCACCTCCATCACGTAGAACGGCTCGATGCGCTGAGCTCGCCCGGAAATTCTCATGAGCGGGGGTTGCCCCGATCCGCATTGACCTCGGCGGCGCGCAGGCTTGGGGCCAAGCCGTTCAGCACCGCATTCACGTACTTGTGACCGTCAGTTCCGCCAAATTCCTTGGCCAACTCGATGCACTCGTTCAAAACGACACGCCATGGCACGTCCAGGCAATGCTTGAATTCATAGGCTCCAATCCACATCACAGCGTGTTCGATGGGGGAAATCTCTTCCATCTTGCGGTCAAGCAAGGGCAAGATGAGGGCGTCAAGCACGTTAGCCTCGTCGGTGCAACCGTGCAGCAACGCATCAAAATGGACCGAATCGCATTTGGAGAATCCAGCCAAATCGCGGGTGAATACATCGATGTCGGTGATGCCGTTCTTGCCCACTAAACGCTGGTACAAGGCCTGCAGAGCAAATTCGCGAGCGCGAGAACGATCAGACTTGCTGCCGGCCTTGCGGGCACCCGTGCTGGTCACACCCGTGCGGGCTTGCCGGGGAGGGCGCGTGGCCGCTGGCTTGGGGGTGAATTCGCTCATTAGATTTCTTCCAGTAAATTGGCCATTTCAACGGCAACACGGGCGGCATCACGCCCCTTTTCAGTCTGCCGTGCAATGGCCTGGTCCATGTTCTCGACAGTGAGAATGGCATTGGCAATGGGCAATTGGTAATCCAGGCCCACCCGTGTCACGGCGGCGCCGGATTCGTTGGCAACCAACTCGAAATGATAAGTCTCGCCACGAATGATGCACCCCAGCGCTATCAGGGCATCGTATTTCAGCTTTTCGGCCATCGCCATCAAAACGACGGGGACCTCCAAGGCGCCTGGCACCTGAACCAGGTCAATGTGCTTCTCCTGCACACCCAGTGCCAACAACTCGGCCTTGCAAGCCGCTGCGAGCGCGTTGGTGACGGGCTCGTTGAAGCGGGCCTGAACAATGCCAATGGTTAATTTTTTGCCACTCAAGCGGGTATCTGCGGAATCCAAAGTTCCTTTGTCTGCGCCAAACATGGTGCTGTCCTTCTTTTATTGGGTGATGTAGCCGGTGATTTCCAGCCCGTAGCCAGCCATGCTGGGCATGCGACGCGGCGTGCCCATCAAGTTCATTTTGTGCACGCCGCATTCGCGAAGAATCTGGGCGCCGATGCCATAGGTGCGCAAGTCCATGCGGCCGCGCTCGGGTCCATGGCTGGCGCGCGCCGTGCCGTCAAACTGGGCCAGTAATTGCTCGGCGCTTTCCCCGCAGTTCAGGAACACCACGACGCCGCTTCCCTCAGATGCAACACGTGTCAAGGAGGCGTCCAGGCTCCAAGAGTGCATCGCGCGGCCAACTTCCAATGCGTCGAGCACGGATAGGGGTTCATGCACGCGGGCCAAAACTGTGTCGTCCGGTCCCCAGGTGCCTTTGACGAGCGCCAGGTGCACCCCTCTTGCCGTTTTGTCTCTGAAGGCGTGGACCCTGAACTCGCCAAATGCGGTGTTGAGTGGGCGTGACCCCAGTTTCTCGACCAGAGATTCGGTGCGGGCTCTGTATTCAATCAGGTCGACGATGGTGCCAATCTTCAGTCCGTGTTCTGCCGCAAACAATTGGAGATCAGGCAGGCGGGCCATGGTGCCATCATCCTTCATGATCTCGCAAATGACGGACGCGGGCGAGCAGCCAGCCATAACCGCCAAGTCACAACCCGCCTCGGTGTGGCCAGCGCGCATCAACACCCCACCCTCAACGGCCTGCAGCGGGAAAATGTGGCCTGGTTGAACCAGGTCATTGGCAGTGGCGTTCTTGGCAACGGCCGCCTCGATCGTGCGGGCGCGGTCAGCGGCAGAGATGCCGGTCGTGACGCCTTCGGCCGCTTCAATGGACACGGTGAACGCCGTGCCTTTTTTATCGCCATTGCGCACGGTCATTGGCGGCAGTTGCAGGCGCTCACAACGCTCTTTGCTGAGAGTGAGGCAAATTAATCCTCGGCCATAGCGGGCCATGAAGTTTATGGCGTCTGCCGTGACATGGTCAGCCGCCAGAACGAGATCACCTTCGTTTTCGCGGTCTTCTTCGTCCACCAATATGACAATGCGACCCGCGCGCATGTCCGCCACAATTTCTTCAACCGGCGAAATCGCCACGGGAGTGAGGGAGCTCATACGGAAATCTTTCTAGGATTTAAAGTCGATTAGGGCCTTAAGGCGCCAAGTTGTTGAGGGTGGGTGCCTCGGCGCTGAGCATGCGCTCAACATACCGTGCAATTAAATCGATTTCCAGGTTGACCAGAGAACCGTTACGCAAGTTGCCTAGAGCGGTGTTTTGCACGGTATGGGGAATCAGGTTAATGCTGAACTCGCAACCGGCAGTCACGTCGTCAATCCTGTTGACGGTCAAGCTGACGCCGTTGATGGTGATTGATCCTTTATAGGCCAAATACTTGGCGAGGCCTTTTGGGGCCAGCACCCGAAGTTGCCAGCTTTCACCAATTTCGGCGAAGTAAGTGACCTGGCCAATGCCATCTACATGGCCCGACACGATGTGCCCGCCCAAACGGTCATGAGCTCGCAGCGCCTTTTCCAGGTTGATGGCGCCGATTTGAGACAGTCCCGCTGTTTTGTCCAGGGATTCGGCAGAAATATCCACCGTGAACTGCTGCTGGCCCAAGTCCAGGGTGGTCGCAGTCATGCAGGCGCCATTGAGCGCGATGCTGTCGCCCAATCCGACGTCGTCAAGATAGGCGGGAGGGCATTCGATCGTGAGTCGCTTGCCATGGGTTGAAGAGCTGCCTAGGGCGTGAACAGCGACGATGCGCCCCACGCCGGTAATGATTCCGGTAAACATCCCACTATTTTCGCAGGGAAAGTGGGCGGGATCGTGGTTGCCGTTAAAACTTGTCCTCTAGAAAGTGTCTCGGCCTTCAATTCGCGCCAAAATTCGCAGGTCAGGCCCCACCCTTTCAGTGGATAGAAAGTTCAGCGGCAGCGCATGTGCCAAGTCGGTTAACGGGCCAAATCCAGCCATTTCTCGCCCCTTGCCAATGATCTTCGGTGCGAGGTAGACCAGAAACTCGTCCACCAAATCCTCCCGCACCAAGGACGCATTGAGCTTCTCCCCTGCCTCTACATGCAGTTCATTCACTTCGCGACGTGCCAGGTCTTGCAACATCGCGGCAAGGTCGACCTTGCCTTCCGTGCCCGGCAGGTAAATGACCGTGGCACCCAGTGCCTCCAGTGCCGACTTTTTCTCATCATTTCGGCTTGCAGCGTATATAAATAGAGCGCGACCAGCTATAAAAAGGTGAGCATCAAGCGGCGTTTGAAGTCGGCTGTCCACAATCACCAGGTGAGGCTGCCTGGGTGTGTCCACCAAGCGCACGTCCAGGCGCGGGTTGTCTTCCAGCACCGTACCGATCCCGGTCAGAACGGCGCAGGCTCGCGCTCGCCATGCATGGCCATCGGCGCGGGACGGTGCGGATGTGATCCATTGGCTCACACCGTTCTCCAGCGCCGTTTTTCCGTCGAGTGAGGCCGCTATCTTCATTCGAACCCACGGGGTCTGCCGAATCATTCGGCTGAAAAAACCAATGTTTAATTCTCGAGATTCGTGTGCCCCGGGGCCAACAATCACTTCCACGCCAGCTGCGCGCAATCGGTCGAAACCTTGTCCTGATACCCGTGGGTTGGGGTCTGCAATGGCGGCGACGACCTTTTTGATACCTGCGGCAATCAGCGCGTCGCAGCACGGTCCGGTTCGACCTTGGTGAGAGCAGGGCTCCAACGTGACATAGGCGGTGGCGCCGACAACGGAGTGCCCAAGAGCCTCGGCATCGCGCAACGCCATGACTTCGGCATGGGGGCCGCCGGCTTTTTGGGTGTGCCCACGAGCCAATAGGTGGCCGTCACTGGATGTAATGACACAACCGACTCGTGGATTGGGATTGGACAGCCAAAGTGCCTCTGATGCGTGAGACAGACTGCTGCCCATGATGTCTAAGGTCATGGGTTTTGTCGATTCCAAACCAAAACCAGTTTGGAAAATGGAAAGTTAAAAAGCGGTACTTGAGGCACTGCACTCAGAGTCAGTGCTGTTTTTGGGTGTGCAAATACGTGCACGCCCCGTCGATGCAATTTTCAGCCGCCGAATTTCAGCCCATTGGGCCGTTCCGCTGACATCGTTGCGCTTGATTTCAAAGGTGCTAGCCCCGAATCCGCCCGAGGTGGTCTTTGAATAGCCTGACGCGTCGTACATGACGTAGGGGGCGGTGCCAGAGGTAGTTCCATTGCCACTGATGGTGAAATAGCTTGGCTTTGCGTCGCCAGAGAATATGGCTATATCCTGCGCGGCGTCATAGGCTTGGTTTCGATTTACGTCAACGAATACAACCCAACCGCCATCCCAATCAGTGCCAACGGCAGGAACGACCATCGCATTCATACCGCGCTTCATGGCCTCGCCCCTTGCTGCGTTGACACTGGCGAGCAGCGTATTGGCAAATGAAGTTAACTCGGAATTGCGCTGATAGGCCGTAAAACTGGGTACAGCCACCATCATCAGAATGGCGGCCAACGCAAGTGTCACCATCAACTCAATAAGAGTGAATCCTTTGATATGACTTCGGCGCGTTGTCATTTCCAACACACCGTTGGCTTGGTGCCCGTGCAGGTCTTTTGCCCGGTGCTGAGGATCTGCAAGGTTGCCGCTTCGGCGTCTGCTCTCACTGGTGTTGCCTCAACCACCACGCATTCGGCGATCGTCGTGGCTGCGCAAGCCGATGCAGACAAAATGTAGGCTGCTTGCCCAAGGTTTTCTCCTGAAAAAACCTTGAACGGGACGGCAGTGGCGGTAACTCCACCGCATGCGGTGCCTGGTGAAGTGGCGGTGGCAACCCCCGCAGAGGTGGTTGTGAAGCCGAGGTAGCAGTTTGTTTGCGTCATGTACCGCTCTTGCTGCTGCAGCAACTCAGTGAGTGCGGTGCGGCCCTCCGCTCGTTTGCCTTTGAGGATTGAATTGGTGTAGGCAGGGTAGGCCACGCTGGCAAGTATGGCAACGATGGCAACCACAATCATTAGCTCAATCAGCGAGAAGCCTCGAAGGAGCTTGTGTTTTATTTCGCTCGTCATTTCAGGTCCCTGTAGTTGTGGATTTGTCGCCAACTCAAGCGACCCACCGCAATCGAATTAGTGGTCGTGCGGCCAACAGCCAAGCCAGACGAACCCTGTTGCAATACTTGTTGTGTCACCGTTCGAATGCGTCGACCGGTACTGTCGCTCATCGTTTCCGTCGTCGCGCCAATTACATTGGCAACCAACGGTTCTCCTAATATTCCCACGCTGGACGATACAGATGAGCCTACGCCAGACAAAATTTTCATGGTGTATTGGTTTCCACCCCCAGTCGACACTGAGCAACTTGCGGATGATCCGCCACCTGGAATCAAGCTGCCAAAGACCACTGAATCTCCAGCCAATGTCGCGCTGCTGATTTGCCGCTCACCTGAAGCGGCATAGTCAAAGTACCAACCAGATCGAATAATTTCGGTGTTGATATCTGTGGTGGCACGTCCCATGGTGAAGGCCCCAACACTAATTGAACCAGCCGTAGTGGCGGTCGCGGCAGTGCTTGTTCCTTGTTTGAGCCTGAGTCTGCCACTGATGGCGCTGGCCCGTGTAGCTCCGCTGGTTAGCGTGTCCATTAGCGTGCTGTCGGTGTCATAGACCATGTAGAAGGACGCTTGACTGGTCGATGTTTTGTCAGCACTTTCAAGGTACTTTCCTGTGCCAAAAAGGATGTTCTTTGAACCCGTTACTGGTCCGTTTGCAATGCTCGGTGCCATGGTGATCGGCTGCACAACACCTGCTCCATCCTTGGCAATGAACAAGGGGTAGGGTACCGTGCTTGATCCGCTCCCTGTTTTGAATGGCGACAGCTTGTTGATATTCCAGTCCCCGCTACCAACCAATGAAAAATCCAATTTCCAGAGGTTGCCATGCAAGTCCCCCATGTAAATTTGAGAGACTTCCCGCGCGGTTCCCAATGCGGCCTTGAAGTTGATCAAACCAGTCGGATTGCTGGCGGCCAATGTGGCGTTAACCGGCAAAGAGACTTTGAAGTAATTGGATCCGAGTGACCATGCCGCGCTCGCTGGCTTGCTCAAGTCGAGCAAGAATAGGGTCGGTTGACCCGATCCAAAGTTGCCACCAACCGACGTGACGTAGTTGTTGGCCCCGCTACCCACTAGGGCAAACCATTTGTAGGTGGTTGTGGTCGCACCAAAGGCGCTGGTGCGCATTTTTAGAATTTGAGGACGCCCAATGACGTAGCCCATGTCTTGATCGTCGACATTCGTGAACTCCCACATGACTTTGGATGCGGAAAAGGCGGTCGGATCCGTCACGTCCAGTGCAAACACACCTTGTCCGCCATTGCCGGTGCCAGAGACCAGCACCGTCTTCCAATCCAGTGCCGAGGATGAGTTCAGTATTTCGGCTTCAGAAACCGTAGGCGTGCTATCGACGTAACTTTGGTGAGCGTTGACATAGGACGCGGCAGTCAAAGCTGATAGTTTGGGGCCCATCCAGCTGGGAATGTATGCGAACAGCTCTTTCCCACTCGTCGTATTTCCACTGGTGGCATCAAATGCATGGAGCATACCGTCGTTGGCACCCACGAATACAGCGGGTGTCCGGGAGGCATTGGCTGCATAAAAGCTTGCATAGGTGCTAGATGTAATGCTGGTGGTAGGTGCGCCAGAATACGCGACACCACTGTTGATGATGTCACCCAGCAGGCTATTGCGCTTGCGAAAGGGGTTGCTCTCTTTGGATTTGTCGCCGCGCAGGTAATTCAGTCGGTCAGATCCCAACCCGTCGCTGCTGCTTGAAGGGCTGACTTTATTTAAATCTGTTTGCAGGGCGGTTTCAATGTTGAGCCACAGGAAGTCGACCGCCGATGGGCTGCTGGTGGCGCCTCTGTTGCCCACCACGATGTTTCGACTGGTGGCCGGGGATGCCAGCGCGTTCAGTTTGTCAGCAGCCTTCCAGGTTGGCGTGGTAGCAATGCTGACGACGTTCGGGGGGGTGGCGGTGCTGGCAGTGACTGTGACTGCGAAGGACATCAGATCTCCACTCCAGTCCGTGGTGTCAAAGGCGCCTTGAAAAACGCTATTGCCCGCTTGGGTGAGGTTCTGGGATTGAATGGCGCTTCCCGCGATACTGCGCGCGGCCGTCGCGGCGCGACTGAAAATATCGTCGAACGCGCTCAATACGCCTCGGGCGTTGCTTTGAAGGAAGTAGGTGTTGGCCTCGCCTGGTCTCCCAACCTTGGGGTCGGTGTCCTCCCAGACGTATTTGTCAACCGTGCCATCGTCTCGCTTAAAGGGGTTGCCCCAGGTGTTGTAAGGCGAGCCCGTCGAATTTGATGCATCAGCTTCAAAGCCGCCATATTTGGCTGCCATGAACAATTGATTCGACGAACGACGGGTAGCCGCATTGTTGGAGCCGCCATACTCATTCACGTCAAACATAAACGTCTTGACGCGAAGGCCGGGCCGTTGTTTGGCAAGCCCTCCGGTGCCCGTCCAGTCGGTGCCACGAATGTCGTGGGTGTGCGCCCAGTACGCTGAACCCATGATTTGGCTCGTCGTTGTGCTGGTTGGTACGCTGTTATTCGCGCCATTGGGATTGCCACTTGTCCGTGTGACACCTTGGCCATCTACATAGGTTGTTGCAGCGGTGTTTGCTTCAAAATTTCGAACAGTGGTTCGCCAGCCGCTGATGTCGGGGATGTTGTTGGCAATGTCGGTCGTTGGAAGCCGGTTGCCATCATGGGTGTTTTTGTCGCCGATCACCACAATATTGCTTTTGAGGCAGGAGTAGTTGGCTGTGTTGGATCGGCTATTGCCATACGGATCTGTCCACGAAGTACTGACGGGAAAGCCGTCATACATATCAGTGGTAATCCCGCTGACTGCATCCGCGCTAGGTTGTAACCCCTGCAAATAGCGCAACGTTTCGTAGTGCAATTCACCAATCGGGTCAAATTTTTTGTACCGTCCGCGGACTGAACCGGTTCGGCCAAACTGGTTGACATAACTCACAACACCACTCAAATAGCTGGCGCTGCAGTCTGCACCTGCGGCACAGGCCACTGTGGTGTTGTTGTCCGGGTTGGGGTAGAAAACGCCAGTAACTGGATTCCACTCCTGGTTCGGGTTTCCGCCCGACGCAGTGTTGTCTGCGCCGTTAATGTCAAAGGTTTTGGAGCCCACGTACTTGATTGGTGCACGCAAGACGCCACCGTATCGGCCGGCACTGTAACTGGCCGTTTGGTCCAAAAGATATCCGAATGCGGCCAAGCGAAGTTGGTCACTGTATTTTTGAATGGCACCGGCCGGTTTGTAATTGGGCTGAGGGGTGGTGGCACCATCCGAATATTTTTTGCAAAAATCGTAGTCTCGGTTGTCCTTGAGCGCATAGGTGCTGGGGTTGCGGTCGCAGACCTGAACCCGGGAAAAAAAGTAACCGTCGGAGTTGAGCCCAGAAGTCGACGCCGGCACCCAGGTGCTGCTGCTGTCCGCATTGCGGTAGTAACATTGCTTTCCAACCCCGCTGAGTGGGTCGCCAAAAACCGCATTGGCGCATGAGATGCTGCCCGTTGCATGCGTGTAGTACCAGTCGTTGTTGGCGCCGTAATAAATGCGTTTGATGGTTCCTGCGGGCAACACGCAAGTTCCTCCTTCATTGGCGCAAAAAGTAGTATCACTGGGGAGCGACGCGTTGAGTTTTGTGATACCAGCGGTGTCAATTTGAGAGGCACCTGTCGCAGAACCCAGTGTGTAGCCTCCGAACCCGCTGGATGAGTTCCCCGATTTGCTCGTGCCAAAGTAGATTCGATTCAGTGTGTTGGCGATGAAAATGTCAGAGCCGCCCGCCGCAGACACCATTGAACTGGGCACGGCACCAAAGAAACTAACCCCAGAGACAAGGGCCGGTGACGGAGAGGTGGCTGATGTAATCGCGCGTGAGCTGCCATTCGCGTAAAGGCGCTTTGCGGGAAAGTTATTGCTGTTTCCCATCGCGATTGGGTTTCCGTCGGGAATCAGGGCCCGCTGCAGAACGGTCAATGTGGGGGTGTCGATCACCCTGTCGCCACCGGTCAACGACAGGCGCAACATGTCGATGGCGGAGCTGGACGCCCAGTTCAGGAAGTTGCCACTAAAACCATCGTTGACCGTCGTGCTACTGGCCGGCGTTGTACCGTCGTCCTTTGTGTAACTGGTGCTGTTGTTCCAGCACATTCGGGTGGTTTTAGTCGGCTGAGTTGTGCTGGCCGTGGCCAGGGCAATAGCTGGTCCACGACGCACAAAACGTTTGTAAGCCGCGGCTTGCCCGCTTGGCGCGCCAGTGCCTGCATCGTCATAGGTGTAGCAGCTCTCCGCGTCGTAATAACCAAGGTATTCACGGTCGCTGGAGTAAGTGGGGTCGTCGCTTGTGCCAATGTTGTCCGGATCAACATACTGCGCACCAACCGTTGGAAACTCCACAGACAAGGCCAACGCCAAAACGGGTTTGTCGCCAGCCGTTGCTGCATACAGAGGATCAGAAGACAACGTGATGGCGGGGATGGCGGGCGCTGTGGTGCCGCTGATCGCTACAAAAGAAACAACTGCGACAGCTGGAATCAATAGCCACGCGAGGTTTGGACGCAGAAGCCCTGAAAATTTGGCGAATTTCCCCTGGAGCCCATTGTTTGAGGAGCTGATGTGATTTTGAGTGCGCATTGAATTGCTCCTGAAGTTACTGGCGGTAAACCATTTGCAAAAGCGCTTGAATGTCTTCGCGCGGGCCAAACCCCATGGCCGTGACACGGTACAAAAAGCTTGGATTAGACGCATCGCCCATTGGGTCCGGTACCAGTTCAATGATGTAGCGCGGGGCCTTGGACGGTTGGATGCCAACGCCGCCAGCAGCAAAGGTTTTTCCTGTGAACGTTCCCAGTGCTGTGGTAGCAGCGCCTGTCCCGGTGGTTTCAAAATTAACAGTGAGCCACGCCGGTTTTCCCGCAGTCGGCAGACTGCAAAGACCCACTGATTGGCCGGACGCGCCACACCCAGACACAAACTGAATCGCTTGCTTGCCATCAAACAGGGCGGCTCGCGTCGATGTTGGGTCGATCATGTCAAGTTCCGCATCAATTAATGCCGCCTCAGCGGCTTGCCATGCAACCAACTGATCTCGGTCATTTCTCGCGCCGCGTTCGCTCATGAGCGAAATTTGCGCTCCTGCCACGCCCAGTAACGAAATGATCACCAAGATCAGCATCACCATAATTAGTGAGGCTCCGGTTTGGGCTTGAATGGAATTAGCCCCAGGTGATCGGGAAGGATGAATAGTTAGTTTCACTTCAAAGCCCCTGGTCGTTGCGCAAATGCACGGTGAAAGAGAGGGTTTGGCGCAGGCGGCCGTCTATTGCAGGCGTAAATACAGTGCCGGGGTCCAGCGCAGAGGCTACTGTTTGGGCCATGGCCAAGCCGGCTGTGCCGGTGCTGGATGGTTTTGCTGCGCCAAACGGATAGTAGGTAGCAGATGTTCTGTCTATCGCGGAGTTGGCCGGCCCCCGAAGCACCATTCCTATTCGAATGCTGCGAACGCGGCGCCAGTTGTCGTTTGTAGCCACTGCATTTCCCGCTACGGTGAGTTGATCGGCTCGAAGATAGGCGTCAGGCACCGAGTCTGTGGCTGTTGTGGGGGCGGCACCTGCCGTGACTCCATCTGTGCCGTAGAGGATCTGGAAATTCTCGACGCCTTGTACGATGGGTTGTGTCGTGATCGTCCCACTAGCTGGGTTGATCCAAGTGCACATTAAGGCCGGTTCACCAACGCTCACTGCAACGTGAATGACGCTTTCCCGTCTGTCGTATCGGCTAATGGGGATCGCTGTGACTCCATTGCCGGCACAGTCAATCATCGAACCGTCCGCCACCCCAGATCCAGGAAATGTCTCCACGCCCTGGTATCGCAAGACCAGCACATCGCTGCCATACCCAGCAACCGAAGTCGACCGTGCGTTGGACGCGTGTGTTGGATCGGTAGAGTTGATCAGGGCGTTATTAAATCCAAAGACATTCGAGTCTGGGTTGGTGGCCAAACCTGTGACAGCGGTTGTCGGCAGCGTGGTGGCCGCGTATTGAACGTCTTTGTAGCCGCTTTGAACAACCATACGCTGAAGCAAGTCTGCGGCGAAGCGTCCGTTGTCGCGAAGTTGAGCGGAGGCATCGACTGCGCTAAAACCTTGGCGTGTAACAGTCAGTGCGGCGATGGCTGCCAATGCGATCAGCATACTAATGATCAGCGCGACAAGTAACTCAACCATTGTTAGGCCAAGTTGAGCCGATCGTTGAGCAAGCTTTTGACCGCTTGGCAGTGGTAGACACTTTCTTAAATGAAGAGTCGATGAGCAAATCATGTTGAACTCCCTGGAGTCACTGGCAAGACAACCAGAGGCGTCGTCGCTCTTTCGAGCCCCGCAGCAGAGCTCTGAGTTCGATCTGTAGAGCTACGCGTCCATCCAATCTTCACGACGAGCACGCCACCGGTGTTGCTGCAAGCCCATTGCGGCAATCCCCCAGAGGTAAACGGTGTTGAGTCGAAACAAATATCAACTCGGGCACCAGGCAATTCAGCGTCAACCCGGGACAACCATTCCGTCATTTGAGCATTGGCGACATCAGTGGTGCTGGTACAAGCAGTCGTGGGCGATGCATTGAGGCAGTATGACGGTGTGCCGACCACGAGCGGAGATGTCGAGAATGACCCAATATAAGGATTGTTGACTGTCAGTATTCCGATATTCTTGTTTCCACGAATGGTTTCAGCTATTTCGCGGCCCAAGAAGACTGCGGCTGACTGCAGGCGAGCCTCTCTGTTGGCCTGAAGTGACGCAGCTTGCATGCCCACCATTCCGAGCAAGCCAAACGACAGCACGACAATAGATACCAGAACTTCAACCAATGAAAATCCGGCATTGTGCGAATAACTGAACAATGCCTTGTTCTTCCAATTGTTCGGTTGCCGGCGCTGATGTAGAAGGTGGAAATGTTCCATGCCCAATGATAGGCCTATGGGGCTCTGTATGGCGGTTTAGGCTGACCGCTCGTCGCCTCTGAGCAGCCGTTAGTCAGGTAATACCGGTGCCAGGGGCAAAAGTCTACCGCCCTACCTCATCCACCAGCGTTTTGAAGTCATCGATGTCTTCAAAGCTTCGGTAGACGCTGGCGAATCGGACATAGGCGATTTTGTCGAGCTTTTTCAGCTCCATCATGACCAGTTCGCCTATTCGGTTTGAAGCGACTTCGCGAGCGCCCAGATTGAGAAGAGTCTCTTCAATTCGCTCAACCGCATTGTCGACCTGTTCAGTGCTGACTGGTCGCTTGCGCAGCGCCAGTTTCATCGAGGCCAACAACTTCGGACGCTCATACTCTATCCGGCGACCGTCTTTTTTGACGATCGCTGGAAAAGTGACGTCGGGGCGCTCATAGGTCGTGAAGCGTTTTTCGCATGCACCGCATTGGCGTCTGCGGCGGATGAAGTCCCCATCCTCAGCGATTCGTGTCTCCACCACCTGGGTTTCGGAATGGCTGCAAAAGGGGCACTTCATAGGGCGTGCGTTTAGCCGTAAACCGGGAAGCGAGCTGTCAGGGCATTGACCTTGGCCCGGACCGCATCGATATTCGCGCTGTCTCTCGGATTGTCCAGAACGTCCGCGATCAAATTGGCGGTGATGCGAGCTTCTTCATCTTTGAAGCCGCGGGTTGTCATGGCCGGGGTGCCAATTCGCACACCGCTGGTGACCATTGGCTTCTCAGGGTCGTTGGGGATCGCATTTTTGTTGATGGTCATATGGGCAGAGCCGAGAACCGCCTCGGCTTCTTTGCCGGTAATCCCCTTGGAGCGCAGGTCAACCAACATGACATGACTTTCAGTGCGACCGCTGATGATGCGCAGCCCACGTGAAACCAGGGTTTCAGCGACGATGCGGGCATTTGTCAGTACTTGTTGTTGATAGACTTTGAAGTCCGGGGCGAGTGCCTCTTTGAATGCAACGGCCTTGGCCGCAATCACATGCATGAGGGGGCCACCTTGCAAGCCGGGAAATATGGCACTGTTGATGGCTTTTTCGTGTTGCGACTTCATCAGGATGATGCCACCACGGGGGCCGCGCAGGCTTTTGTGGGTGGTGGATGTCACCACGTCTGCATGTGGAACTGGGTTAGGGTACAGGCCTGCAGCAATCAGGCCAGCGTAGTGGGCCATATCCACCATGAAGATGGCGCCTACGTCCTTGGCGACCTTGGCAAACCGTTCGAAATCGATGCGCAAACTAAATGCAGATGCCCCAGCAATGATCAGCTTTGGCTTGGACTCATGCGCCTTGCGCTCCATGGCGTCATAGTCAATGTCCTCCTGCTCATTCAGCCCGTAGCTGACGACATTGAACCACTTGCCGCTTATGTTTAGTGCCATGCCGTGCGTCAAGTGACCGCCTTCAGCCAAGCTCATACCCATGATTGTGTCGCCAGGCTTCAGGAATGCCAGAAAAACGGCTTCATTTGCAGACGCGCCGCAATGAGGCTGCACATTGGCGGCTTCGGCTCCGAAAATTTGTTTCACGCGGTCAATGGCCAGTTGCTCGGCCACGTCAACATATTCGCAACCACCGTAATAGCGCTTGCCGGGATAGCCTTCCGCGTACTTGTTGGTCAGCTGGGTGCCTTGCGCTGCCATAACAGCGGGGGATGCATAGTTTTCGCTGGCAATCAGCTCGATATGGTGCTCTTGGCGTGCGTTTTCGGCTTGAATGGCCGCGAATAGCTCGGGGTCAGTTTGCTCGATGAGGATATTTCGGTTGAACATGGCAGTCCTTTGAGACGGTCGGCCTGTGAATCATTTTGAATGAAACCAGGGCTGCCCAGGCGAACGGCTGATCGCACAGGCCCTATGGCCTTGTGCGGCACGCTCCCCCGTGGTGTTCCCACTTCAGTACTCAAACCCTATTTGGCCAAGCACCTATCGCCAGTCGCGTACTCGCCGAGTTTAACTGACCATCGCGGCGGTGCGCCGGGTGGTCGGTAGGTGTCAAGAGTTGAGCGGGGCGGACATTTCGGCCGGAATGTCTTTGACCAAAACCGGAGCAGGTGAGGTTGAAGGCTCCACTTGCTGAATGACACGTCCAGTTGCGATTAGCTCTAGGCGTGCGTATTCAGCCATGACTTTGGCAGCATAGCCTCCGTCGTTATCCAAGTTGGCGGCGCCGACGTAATAGCGAAGTCCACCTTGGATAGAGCCTGCACGCTTGATACAGTCTTCGAGCACTTTCACGCCGACGCGCAAATTGGACAAGGGATCGAAGGCTGCAAACTTGCCGCCAAAGTTCTCATATTTCTCACTGTGAATCGTGGTCATGACTTGCATCAACCCTTGTGCTCCCACGTGGCTTTGAGCAAATGGGTTGAAGCCTGATTCAATGGCCATGACCGCCAAAATCAGGGTGGGGTCAATTTTGGTTCGTTGGCCTATTTGGTAAGCCTCGGATACCAGCGCGCTGATGGGTTCGGGGGCGACCGAGTATTTCTTGCTTAACCAAAATGCCACTGCGGCTTGTCGTTTGGGCAGGTCGCGTGGGTTGCTTGCAGTCGCACGTTCAATCGCCTCCACCTCGGTAGGCAGGCCAGTGAGCTCGACTTGGCGGGTCTGCAACCAACTAAAAAGCTTGACTTCACCTATCTGGCGTAGCGCTGGCTGCGCAGTCAAGGCGATGGCTGCAAAAATCACAGTCAAGCCAATCAGGGCAAAACTGCTATGTGTAATTTCAAAGAATCCGCGGGCGATGACTGATGCGAGTGATCGCAGGCCCACTGTTACTTTTTCTGACGCGTTCATAGAACTTCCTTTGTTCGCGCGGGGTGCAAGTTTGAACTGATTCCAATTCGTCACTCACAACACCTCGTTTGAGTTAGTACGCGTTCAATATCCTGCTGGTTGTTTCATGCGTTATGCAGAGAATTGAGAATGCCGGGGTCGGCATCGGGTACGGGTTATCCTTTGATCTTCTCGCTGGGACGGCGGATTCTATGAGGCTTTGATATACCAAGTCAACAATATCAAATGATTTTTATATAACTAGATTTCTCATAAATCAGGTCGATATCAGTGAGGATATAGAGCCTTACTCGTCATGTGTGGGCAAAAAACCTGTCGGTTAGTTGCCCGCTTGTGAGGAAAACCTATTGCAGGCTTTCCGGGTTGGGTGGCACCATGGCAGCAATGATGTCGCTCATGCTGATGGTTCCCATTAGTTTGCCCTTGCTATTGACAACGTTGGCAGCGTCCTTGCCCTCTACGCTGAGCAGTCGTGCGGCTTCCTCAATGACGAGGCTGACGTCGACTGTCGGGCCGTCCACGGCCGCGCCTTGGGTCATCAACGTGCGGCAGCGAATCACGCGGCCACGGTTGACGTCTTTCACGAAGCTGGCAATGTACTCATTGGCTGGCTTGAGAACAATCTGCTGCCCAGTGCCCTGTTGCACGGCTTCGCCGTCGCGCAGGATGGCAATTCTGTCGCCCAGGCGCAGTGCCTCATCCAGATCGTGGGTGATAAAAACGATTGTTTTCCCCAGCTCTTGTTGAAGATCTAGGAGAACAGACTGCATATCGCTTCGAATCAATGGGTCCAGCGCTGAAAACGCTTCGTCCATCAACAAGATCGGGGCATCGTTGGTGAGCGCTCGAGCCAAGCCCACTCGCTGCTGCATGCCGCCGGAGAGCTGATTCGGATAGTTGTCCTCGTAGCCCTTCAGCCCAACGCGTTCGATCCACCGCATGGACGCTTCACGTCGCTTCTTGCGGGCAACTTTCTGGACTTGCAGTCCGTATTCGGCGTTCTCCAGCACCGTGAGGTGCGGGAAAAGGGCGAATTTCTGGAACACCATGGCGGTTTGCTCCCGTCGGAAGCGCTGCAGCTGGTCGTGGTTCATCTTCAGCACATCCTGCTCGCCAGCAAGCAACTCACCGGCCGTGGGGTCGATGAGTCGGTTAATGTGCCTTATGAGCGTGCTTTTTCCCGAACCAGACAAGCCCATCACGACATGGATTTCGCCAGCCGGCATGTCAATGTTGATGTCACGCAGACCCAGCACATGGCCATGATCATCACGCAGCTCTTGTTTGCTCATGCCCTGCCGGACTGCGTCGATGTACTTGTCAGGGGTCGGCCCAAAAATCTTGTATAGATTTTTGATTGAAATCCCGATCGGTGGCTTTGAAACCCCGGCAATCGTTTGTGTCAAATTTGCATCAGCCATGAACGACCTCCAAATGTTTCTGCAGGCGTTTTCCATAGGTTTGAGACACGCGGTCAAAAATAATCGCGATACCGACAATGGCCAAACCATTGAACATTCCCATGGTGAAGTACTGATTCGCAATGGCTTTCAATACCGGTTGACCCAGTCCTTGAACGCCAATCATGGAAGTGATAACCACCATGGCCAGCGACAGCATAATGGTCTGGTTGATGCCCGCCATGATCGTTGGAAGCGCCAGCGGAAGCTGTACCTGAACCATCTTTTGCCAAGTTGACGTGCCGAAAGCATCGGCTGCCTCCAGCAAGTCTGTGTCTACTAAACGTATTCCCAGGTTGGTAAAGCGAATCACCGGCGGAATGGCGTACACAACCACGGCAATCATGCCAGCAACTCTCCCGATGCCTAGCAACATCACCACAGGAATTAGGTAGACGAAGCTTGGCATGGTTTGCATCACGTCCAGCGCCGGGTTAATGGTTTTTTGCAACCGATCCCACCGACTCATGGCAATACCGATGGGCAGGCCTAGGGCCAAAGCAACCACGGTACAGACGAAAATCATCGAAATGGTTTTCATCGTGTCGTTCCACATGCCAAAATAGCCGATCACAAGGAGCGTCAAGACGGTGCCGACAACGATCTTTGTTGACCGTGAGGCCAGCCAGGCGATCAAGGCAATGACACCGATCACAACTGGCCAAGGCGACTGAGTTAGCAGTCGCTCGGAGTACATGAGGAAGTCGCGCAACGGATCAAACAGTCGCTCCAACGTCTCTCCATACTCTCGCGAAAACGTCCTAAAGGTGCCGTCAATAGCCCTTCGCATGGCGCTGAGCTGCTCAGACCCCATGCTTGGAAATTCCTTAAGGAAACTCATAAAGATTAAAGCGATGCCTTGATCTTTGCAGCGACTTCAGGAGAAACCCAGTCAGCCCAGACTTCTGGTTGACCTTTCAGGAAGTGAGCGGCGCCGTCGGCACCAGTCGCTTGGTTGTCACTCATCCATGCGAGCAATTGGTTGACAGTGGCATTGCTCCAGCTGCGCTTCGCCAGGTACTCATAGGCAGGGCCTCCGGCCTTCTGGAAGCGATCGGTCACCACGGTCACAACTTCTGACTTGGCCCAGTCGGTCTTGACTGGTTTGTCGCAATCTGCCTTGGAGTTGCAGTTTTCAAAGCCATCCTTGTCAAATGGAACGCCTGCGTCCAGCTTGACCATGTCATATTTGCCCAAGATAGAGGTAGGTGCCCAGTAATAGCCCAGCCATCCTTCTTTGCGCTCATAGGCCTTTGCAATAGAGCCATCCAAACCAGCTGCTGAACCTGTATCGATCAGGACGAATCCTTTTTTGCCGGCTTCATAGGCTTTAAAAGCATTGCCGGTCGTCAGTTGGCAATTCCAGCCGGACGGACAGTTGTGCAGGCCGCCTTTGCCTTTGTTCTCAGATGACGGGAAGAGCTCGGGGTGCTTCAGGGCGTCGTCAATCGTCTTGATGGTGGGGTTTGCGTCCGCGATGTACTTTGGCATCCAGATGCCTTCGACGCCGCCGTCTTTCAGTGCGGTTGCTGCGTAGTGCAGGGTGCCGGCCTTGACTGCCGCATCCAATGGCTGGCGCACCGCGTTAATCCAAGCCTCAGGAGCGACGTCTGGCTTTCCTTTTTCCATCATCGCGGTCAAGGTCGGCATGGTGTCGCCGGGCACGAGCTCAACATCGCAGCCATAACCTTTGGTCAGAATGATGTTGTCAATGTGAGCCAACACCTCAGCGGATTGCCAATTCATATTGGCAACCGATACTTTGCCACAAGCTTGGGCAGCCGCAGCGACAACCGCTGGCGCAGCCTCTACAGCCACTGGTGCTTCTTCCTTTTTGCTGCAGGCGGCAAGCACCACAACAGTTCCCAGTACGGCCATAGATAGATTGCGAGTTGATGTAGTCATTTTTTCTCCAGTAATTGAACAGGGCGACGCAGCAATTTGCCCCCAAAATTGGGCATTCGAAGTTATCGTATCCGTCTAAATTGGATGGCGCAACGTCAACGTAAATGTCGTCAAAAATTATATTTGATCAAACCTATTATAACGAATGCATATCAATTGTCAAGTACATAACTTTTGGTAATGCGCCGTTTGAGCGTGCGCTGGGGTGATGTGGCTGGATTTCGGCAGAAAAAGCACTTACGATGGCTGCGTCGATTGAAACCTCGCATAGACAAAGCCAACCTTGGATGGGTTCTATGAAAACAGCTCTGCCAACCTCACTTAGCGGAAAAATCATTGCCACCACGGGTGTCATGGTGCTGATAGGGTTGCTGGCGCTTTCGCTGACCAATGTGTTAACTGCCCGAAGCAACGCGCTCAATTCCTTGGGTAGTCAAGTTAAGGCTTTGGCGTACTCGCATGCTGCTGGCGTTGGGGACTGGCTTTTGACCCGACACTTGCTTGTCAGGTCTGTTGCTGCTGCAGCTGATGAAGCAGATCCGCTGCCTTATTTGAAGAAGGCCAAGGTTGCCGGCGACGTCGACACGGTTTACATCGGTTACGCATACAAGAGAACGGCATTCTCAAGTCCTCAAAATTTGCCAGCAGATTACGACCCAACCTCCCGCCCCTGGTATCAACAGGCCGCGATTGCCGCCCAATCAGTGGTGACGGAGCCGTATGTCGATGCTGGCTCCCAAAAGCTGGTGATTACCTTTGCTTCGGCGGTTAAACAGGGCGGCCAAGTCAAGGCGGTGACGGCGGCCGACGTGTTCATGGACAGTGTGGTTCGTAGCATTGCCTCGATTCGCCCGACTCCCGGGACTTACGGTTTTATTGTCTCAAAGGCTGGAAAAATCCTGGTTCATGAGGACGCGGCCATGCTCCTCAAGCCTTTAAGTGAAGTAGTGCCCGCCTTGTCTTCTGGCGCAATTTCCACGATGAGCGGTAGCGGTTCGTTGACTCAGGTGACGATTGGCAGTGATGAGCGATTAATTCATGTCGAACCCATTCCTGGCACAGATTGGTCTTTGGTCATCGCATTGAATCGTGAGGAAGCGATGAGTGGCATTACCGCAATGATGTGGTCATCTCTCTTGGGAAGCGTTGCCGTTGCGCTGATTGCTGTGCTGGTCATCGGCGCATTGCTTACCAAGGTGATGCGGCGTTTAAGCGTGCTCCGAGATGCCATGCAAGACATTGGATCGGGTGATGGTGACTTGACCCTTCGCGTTGAGGCCCAAGGCAGCGACGAGCTGGCGATGATCGGATCTGGTTTTAACCAGTTTGTAGAAAAGACACATGCAGTTTTGAAGCAGGTTCGGCAAAGTGCGGATTCTGTTGCGATTGCCAGCACCGAGATCGCACAGGGCAATCAAGACCTATCCTCGCGCACCGAAAGCCAGGCCAGCGCCTTGCAGGAAACAGGGGCTTCCATGGAGGAGTTGAGTTCGACCGTCAAACAGAATGCCGAGAGTGCAAATCAGCTGGCCATGCGTGCAAGCACCGTGGCTATTCGGGGCGGTGAAGTTGTGGACCAGGTGGTTGAGACCATGAAGGGCATCAATGACAGCTCTCGCAAGATATCAGACATCATCAGCGTCATTGATGGAATTGCCTTCCAGACCAACATATTGGCGCTCAATGCAGCTGTCGAGGCGGCTAGGGCCGGGGAGCAGGAGGGTGTAAGAAGTTTTGTGTAAACGGTTATTTGGCAGGAAACTGCTGTCTTGCATGGAGCCGAGATGACCGTAGAGATGAAACCCTTACCCGCCGAGCTGATTGACGCCCTGTTGGCCGACTACAAAAAGCCCGAAGACCTGATTGGCCAGAATGGCCTCTTGACGCAGCTCACCAAAGCCTTGGTCGAGCGAGCTTTGCAAGCCGAATTGACCGGCCACCTGGGTCACGGCAAGAACCAGTTGGTTGCCAATGAAGCGGGCAACACCCGCAACGGGTGCAGCAAGAAAACGCTCAAAGGCGATTTTGGCCAGCTACCCATAGAAATCCCCCGTGACCGCGCCGGCACCTTCGAGCCCCAACTGATTGGCAAACACCAGACCCGCTGGAGCGGCTTTGACGACAAGATACTGTCGCTGTATGCCCGAGGCATGACGGTACGCGAGATTCAAGGCCATCTGCAGGAGATGTACGGCGCCGAAGTGTCTCCTACCCTGATTTCATCCGTGACCGACGCCGTCATGGACGAGGTCAAAGCCTGGCAGTCGCGCCCCTTGGAGGCGCTGTACCCCATCGTCTACATGGACTGCATTCACGTCAAGGTGCGCGACAACGGTACTGTGCGGGTCAAGGCCCTGTACTTGGCCATTGGCGTCAACCTGGACGGCCTCAAAGAGGTACTGGGCCTGTGGATGGCCCAAACCGAAGGGGCCAAGTTCTGGCTGCAGGTGGTGACTGAACTGAAGAATCGGGGCGTGGCTGACATCTTTATCGCCTGCGTAGATGGGCTCAAAGGTTTCCCTGACGCCATTGAGGCAGTCTTCCCCAAGGCGACGGTGCAGCTTTGCATTGTTCACATGGTGCGTCACAGCCTGAACTTCGTGGGGTGGAAACAGCGCAAGGAAGTCGCCGCGGATTTGCGGCTGATTTACGCTGCGCCCACTGAATCCGAAGCTGAGCGACAACTCACGGCATTCGAGGTCAAATGGGACGATTCCTTCGCTCCGATTGGGCGCTCCTGGCGGCGCAACTGGACACGCTTGATACCGTTCTTTGAATACCCGCCAGACATCCGAAAAGTGATTTACACGACCAACGCCATTGAGTCCGTGAACATGAGCCTGCGCAAAATAACCAAGACCCGCGGCTCGTTCCCAACTGAGGACGCAGTGTTCAAGCTGTTCTATCTGGCACTGAACAACATCAGCCAGAAATGGACGATGCCGATTCGGGATTGGAAGGCTGCTCTGAACCGCTTTACCATTCAGCTTGACGAGCGCATGCCGCGCGTCTAACTTAACCGCCGTTTACACAAAATTCGGGACACCCTCGCGCTCCTGGCGGCGCAACTGGACACACTTGATACCGTTCTTTGAATACCCGCCAGACATCCGAAAAGTGATTTACACGACCAACGCCATTGAGTCCGTGAACATGAGCCTGCGCAAAATAACCAAGACCCGCGGCTCGTTCCCATCTGAGGACGCAGTGTTCAAGCTGTTCTATCTGGCACTGAACAACATCAGCCAGAAATGGACGATGCCGATTCGGGATTGGAAGGCTGCTCTGAACCGCTTTACCATTCAGTTTGACGAGCGCATGCCGCGCGTCTAACTTAACCGCCGTTTACACAAAATTCGGGACACCCTCGGGAGCAGGGTCGGGGTTTTGCGGTGGTGGCGTCCGAGGTCCGTAATTTGGCGGGACGTTCTGCCGATGCGGCGAAAGAGATTAAGGCGCTAATCGTTGCCAGCGTAGAGCGGGTCGAACAGGGTTCTGCTCTTGTTGACCAAGCGGCGGCGACGATGACGGAGGTGGTGAGCAGCATTCGCCGAGTCACTGACATCATGGGTGAAATCAGTTCGGCGAGTCGTGAGCAGGCCATGGGCGTCGCCCAAGTGGGGGAGGCTGTGACGCAGATGGATCAGTCAACCCAGCAAAATGCAGCGTTGGTCGAAGAAATGGCGGCTGCGGCCAGCAGTCTCCGGTCGCAGGCCAATGAATTGGTCCAAGTAGTCGCTGTTTTCAAGTTGGGCACAGATACGCCGGGGCGCGCAGCGTTGCCAGCGGCGGTGCGCTCACACCAGGTCAATGCAACGCCTTTCAAAGGTGCCGACCGTCGGGGCGGTGGAGTTGCAAAGGATGCTGCTGCCCGAAAATCGAGTGCCCATCCATCCGGCGAGCCGGCGCCCGCTGTGGTCAAGAAGGACGCAGCCGGCTCCACCTCGAGTGATGACTGGACGTCGTTTTAGCCTTCCATTGGCCCTCAAACCGCAGTGTTGACACCGTTGATGGGGTGACGTTTTCGTCGTGTGGGATGTCGTCAAAGGGAGTTTTGCCAGGCATTTGGCGCACAGCCATTGCGTGCCCTGCCAAAAGATGATGGGTCGAGTCCTTCCTTTCGTTGCATTTAGCGGCGAAAATAGCGGTTCTGCCCCGTTTTTAATGTGACGGGTGTTTTTATTTTTGCGTCTGCGATTCATGTTTCCTTTCACTTCTCTCAATAAAGCTGCCTCCACCCCAGAGGTGACCGCTACCCCTGCGAAATCCGCTGAAGTTCACCCACTGGATGCTCTGACGGGCGGCGCGTTTTCCGCTCAAACCTCTGGCGAGCGCATGACACGAATTCGTGAATGGATGGCCAGCGAGCCTGCTGCGGATCAAATACAAGCGGTTTTCAAAGAGCTCAGCGTCAAAGACAAGGGCGCGGCCAAGTTGTTGCGTGAAAAGCTGGACGAAATCAAGCGCAGCAAAAATCAAGAATCCATTGCTCAAGAGTGGGCTGACAAGGCGCAGACCTTGGTTGCCGCCACTAAACTCAATATTGCCGACGCGTTGGCGTGGCAGCGAGATGCCGCCAAAGCAGGTGCGCCACTAAGCAAAGAGCCTCTGTCTACCCTGAAAGGGCAGTTGGCTGACCGCGTCAAGGGTGTGGAAGATCTGCAGCACCGGGTACAGGTGCAGCGCGAGGCTGCGGTGCTATTGGCCCAGCGTATTGAAGTCCTGTCGACCAAGTCTTGGCGTGATGCGCAGGGCGTATTACCTGCTTTGAGCGGTGATGTTGACAACTGGCAATCACAGGCTGAGGCCTTGTTGAGCGACAGCAATTGGCCCAGTGTTGACGCCAAGTTCCCCCCGTTGTTAGATGCCTCCAAGGCGCAGCTCTTGGTGGTGTGGGATGCATTCAACAGTGCGTTGACCCAGGCCGCCACGGCGTCTGACGATGCGTCCGCTGCATTGCCACCCGTGCCAGTTTGGGCCGATGAATTGCGCGTTCAGCGTGGTATTCCACTGGAGGCGGCCAAGCCACTCAAAAAGAAGTTGGACCCGGAAATCAAGGCCAAGGCAACGTCTTCTGTGCGTGAGGCGCTCTCAAAAGTGGAGCAGGAAGTTGCTGAAGGGCACGGAAAAGCCAGTGCAGGTGCGGCGGCAGCGCTGCGCAACGCGCTAAAGGAATTTGGCAAGATCATTGACGACAAGCTCGAGAACCAAGCCCACGCGGCACTGGCAGCTGCTGGTGAGCTGGAGGGGTGGCAGCGTTGGAGCGCCGATCAGGTGCGAGAAGATCTGGTGGCCAAAGCCGAGGGCTTGCTTAAACGCCCCGACGGTCAGGCCGTGGGCGGACGAAAGATGCAGGAAAGCCTGCGCACTTTGCGTGATCAGTGGAGACAAACCGACCAAGGTGGCGTCCCTAATCACGGCCTTTGGAAGAAATTTGACGATGCCTGCAATGAGGCCCACAAGGTTGTTGAAGTCTGGCTGGAAAAGGTCAAGACCGAGTCGGCTGAGCACCGTGCTCATCGACTGGCGTTGATCGAGGAGGTCAAGGCTTGGGCTGAAGCCAACACGACCGCGCTGGACGATGACTGGAAAGGCTTCAACCGCATCCTGCATCAGTTTGGTGACCGCTGGCGTGAATGCGGCCATGTGGGCGAAAAAGCATTTGCAGAATTGCTGCCGCAATGGAAGGCTGCCATCAATGCAGCCGCGGCACCGCTGGAAGCCCTGCAGAAACTGAGCCTGACGCATCGCCACGCCATGATCGATGAGGCCAAACTGCTGGGTGCACAGCCTGAATTGCGGGTGGATGCTGTCAAAGCCTTGCAGCAGCGTTGGCAGGCGGAAGCCCATGGCGTGCCTATCGACCGTCGCCAGGAGCAGAAATTGTGGGATGCCTTCCGCAAGCCCATTGATGAAGCATTCAATCGCAAGACGATTGAGCGTGAAAAGGCCGCTGAGGCCTTGGGTGAGCGCGATAAAGTGGTGCTGGACGCTGCCAAAGCGCTGCAGCAAGCCAACGCGTCTGGCGATGCTCAGGCGATTCGTCAAGCCATGAATGACCTGGACGCTGCACTGCGCGGACAGGCGCAAGCCAAGGCCGACGTACAAGCACAAGATGAAACATCAAGTTCGCCTTCTGCTCAAGCGGAGACTACACAAGTAGCTACTGAAACTGGAGCAAATTCGGAGTCGGAAGAGCCAGCGAATGAGGCGTCTGACGAAGCCGCTGAGTCTGCCGCGCCGGAGATCGAAACCCCTGTGGTTGCGACCCCAGCGCCTCCGAAGCGGGTGGTGGCTGTCCGAGGTGATGACCGTCCTGGCATGAAGAAGGAAGAGCCGGCCATCCCTGGTCGCGGTGGCAAGTTTGGTGATCGAAAAGACGGTGGCCGAGATGGCAATCGGGGTCCTCGCGATGCCAAGTTTTCCGGTCGTACGGATGACCGCGGCCCACGCCGTGATGGCCGTGACAGCAATTGGTCGGATGCGCCCCGTTTGGGTGACACGGCCTTCCGTGCCCAACGCGATGCGCTGGAACAAGCTCAATTCGCACTGCGCAAACTGGCGGCACAAGCCCATGGCGAGGCATTGACGCACTTGCTGGGCGCTTGGGAGAACCGTGATGTTGAGCAGGTACCCTCTGCCCAAGAACTGGGCAGCCGGGTGAATGCGGCTGCACGCAGTGCCTGGACAAAAGCCTTGGCACAAGCCCCTGCGGGTGATGCGGCGACGGCCTTGCTGCGTTTGGAGATGGCGGCTGAGACACCAACACCTGCCGAGCACTTGAGCGCCCGCCGCATGTTGCAGCTTCAGTTGCTGACCAAGCGCAATGACCCGGCACCGGTGCAAACTTGGAGCCAGGATGCGTCGACCGTGTTGGCCAGTGCATTTGACGCGGCCAACGCGCGCCGTCTGCAAAATGTGTTGAAGGTCTTGCTGAAGCCTTGACGCCCTGGCGCTCTGCTGGCAAGCGTTGGCAGAGCGAGGGTCGATCAGGATAGAGAGGCTATCCGTTTCCGCCCGGAGACGGCCTTCCAAAGGTAGCGCTATTGGCTGGCTTGCGACACCGTCAGGCGTTGCATCGAGGGCCGGTGAGCCCCGTCCAAACTCAAACGCAGTACCTCAGCCCGAACAGGCTGAGCCTCTGCATCCCAGTCACTCAGAACCACGCGACGCCTGCCTTCGGGCAAGACGTGATCGGCAGGTTTGTGGGTGTGGCCGTGAATCAAGGTGTGGGACTGTGTGGCCGCCAACCAATCGACTGTGGCCGCGACATCCAGGTCGGCATAGGTCACACCGCTTCGTTTCCGTGATTCGCTGTTGTCTCGCAGGGCACGGGCCACGGCTTGCCGCTGGGCCAAATCTTGGCTTAGAAACTGAGCCTGCCAGGCACTAGTGCGCACTTCAGCGCGAAACCTCATGTACTCGGTGTCGTCCAGGCACAAGGCATCGCCATGGGAAAGCAGCCAGCGCTCACTACCAAACTCCAAAAGGGTAGGGTCTGTCAGCAATGCCATGCCACAACTGTTTGCAAACGTTTCACCCAGCAAGAAATCACGGTTGCCGTGCATGAAAAAGATGTCATGGCGTTGTGCTGCATCTTTCAGAGCTTGGGCGCAACTGAACTCAAAGCCGACGGGTTCGGATAAACCTGATGGCGGGTGCGCCACGTCGTCACCGACCCAAACCTCAAACAAATCACCCAAAATGAAGATTGCATCGGCTTGCGTGCGCTGCAGGTAGTTGCGCCACAGCTCGAAGGTGGTGATCTCGCTGGCCTGCAGGTGCAGGTCGGAGATGAAGTCAATTCGGCGCCAGTTGGCTGGCGCCCTCAGCACCGACCAGGGGGGCACCAAGCTTGGCGTCGAATTCCCTGGCTGATGCTGGGCCATCTTAGAGGGCGACGGCCTTTTCCATCACAACGTCTTCCACTGGGACATCGTCGTGGTAACCCTTGCGGCTGGTTTTGACAGCCTTGATTTTGTCCACGACTTCGGTGCCCGAGACAACTTTCCCAAACACGGCGTAACCCCAGCCTTGGGCTGAGATCGCGGTGTGGTTCAGAAACCCGTTGTCAGCCACATTGACGAAGAACTGGGCGGTTGCAGAGTGGGGGTCGCCGGTGCGAGCCATGGCAACGGTGTACATCGCATTTTTCAAACCATTGTTGGCTTCGTTGTCGATTGGCTTGTCGCCTTTCTTCTCTTTCATGCCGGGCTCCATGCCGCCGCCTTGAACCATGAAGCCGGGGATGACACGGTGAAAAATGGTGTTGTTGTAATGGCCTTTGTTCACGTAGCTCAGGAAGTTGGCGACGGATTTAGGGGCTTTCTCTTGGTCCAGTTCAAGCGTGATGACGCCATAGTTGGTAATGTGGAGTTCGACTTTAGGGTTGCTCATGATTTATTTCACCAGGGTTGCAGAGTTAATAAAAATGGGTGTCTTGGGAACATCCGTCGGAAACGGGCCGCCCGCACCAGTAGGGATGGATTTGATTTTTTGAATCACGTCCATGCCGCTGACTACTTTGCCAAACACCGTGTAGCCAAAAAGCTGGGGGGCATTGACCAAATTCGAGCGTGGAGTATTTTCGTAGACTTGTCCCTGGTATTCAAACCGGGGAACCGGATCACCCGGTGGAATAGGGGTTGGGTCCAGAAACGCATTGTCTTTCACGTTAATGAAAAACTGGGCGGTTGCGGACTGTGGGTCGTTGGTGCGAGCCATGGCGAGTGTGCCCACGACGTTTTTGGCGCCGCCTTTGGCCAGCGCCTCACGCCCTTCGTGAACCACGGGTGGACGAACCTTTTTTTGAACGTATTTGCCGTCAAAACCACCGCCTTGAACCATGAAATTTTCAATCACACGGTGAAAAATAGTGCCGTCGTAGTGCTTGTCTTTGACGTATTGCAGGAAGTTCTCCACTGTCTTTGGTGCTTTGTCGGGGTACACCTCGACCACAAATTCACCCGCCGTGGTGGCAAACTTGACCTTTGGTGCATCCTCTGCAAAGGCTGAACTCGCTATTGAAAGTAGAGCAGTTCCCGCAACAATGACGGGCGCAATAGTTCGAAAAGTCTTGTAAATCATCCAATAATGCCTTCGTAGAAAATTTTCCACTGCGAGCCGTTGCGTGACCAATATTGGCGCTTAGTGGGGCCACTTCGCGTGCCGTCCGTGACTTCACCAAAGGTAACCACCATGGTGTCGCTGGTGTCGGTCCATCGCAGGAAAGAAAGATCTTTGAGTTGAATCGCTCGTCCGCGATTTTTGTCCAGTTCACGGCGCAGGTTGGGTGACCATTCGGTTAGCGTGCGGCCGTTGCTTTTGAAATCGGTGCTGTAAAAGGTCAGCACCTGGTTCAGATTGCCGCTGGACTTGGCTTGCTGCCATGCGGCCAAAGCATCTTCAAAGGGTTTGCTGTCCGCACGAACGCTCATGGGGGCCACCCATTTCAGATCCTTGGCGATCACGACCGGCGTGGTCCGAATTTCAACGGCGCGAATGATGTCGTTCAGGTCCGGGTTGGCAATGGCCACACAGCCATCCGTTGCCAATGGTGCGCGCGAAAACTGGGCAGACGGTGTGCCGTGAAGCCATATGCCACTGCCCGTTTTTCCACGCTTGTTGTCGAGCTCATTGGGGTAGTTCAGGGGCAGGGCGCCAGTTCCGTAAATGTCTCCGAGCGCGGAGGGGTCCAAATTGCTGGTAATGAAATACACGCCCAAAGGCGTCCGCGCATCCCCTTCAGTCGACTTCTCCACACCGAATTTACCCACTGAGATGTAGTAATCGGCTTCCAGTGTCAATCCATTGGGCCCGTTTCTGAATAAGTACAGGCGCGAACGCGAGGTGTCCACTGCGATGGCGTGTTTGTTGCGGGGTGAGAGAGAAATGAACTGAGACGGAATCGCTCCGGCAGGAGGGCGCTCGCGTAATGCCTTCAAACGCATGGCGGATTCGTCGCGCAACTCATTGAGTGTCGAGATGCCGGCCTTCAGTAAGTCATCCGGGACGTCGCCCAGCACCTTGACAGGCTGGGTTCGGGCAGCGAGCAAGTCACCGTAAACCAGGTGGGCGAGCTGAAAGGTGGGGTAGTCCCGCACCAACAGCTCGGCCTTGTTCAAAGCTTCGCGGCTTTGCGACCCGGCAATAAGCTTGTAGATCTCAATCAGTCGAGACTCCGCCACTCCAGCCTTCACAACAGGTTCTGAGGAGTTGGACGCGGGTTGCTTGGAGCGAGGTATTCCCCGCGGGCTGGCATGGGTCGTTGCGGCCAGTGTCAAACTCAGGGCTAGCAGGAGAGAGAGTAATTGCTGTTTCATGCACACGTTAACCGGGGCAGCAAAGCGCTACAGCCGGCAGCGCCGGCTGAACCAACACACGGATCATCAGTTGCCTGTCGTCTCTTTGACAATCAACCACTGATCACGGACCTTTGACATTTCCAATGTCTTGCGGCTGGCCACGGCAAATGACCCAGCGCGGTAGGCTTGGTAGAAACGGGCAGTTGCTGTAGATCCATTCACGGAAACCGTCAGATCGGACTGCGTCACCTCAATGCTGGATTTGCCGACAATTCGACTACGGCGCTCACCCTCCCATGCACTACGCGACTGTTTTCCCGGGGTGTCGAAATTTTTGCCATAGGCGGCCAGGTAGCCCGCCATGTCTTGATCAGCCCAAGCTTTCGCCCATTTGGCAACAGCCGCTTCAATTTCCTTGGAGTCGTTGTTCGTGGCCACAGGCGTCGGATTCGGCGTCGCCGGTTTAATGGCCGGAACTGGTGGCGTCGCGGCGACCGGTGCCGCAGCGACGGGTGGTGTCGGGGCGGCCGCAGGAGCGGCCGGCGTAGGCGTTGCACCAGGTTTTGGATTACTCAGGTTGGGCTTGAAGACCTCACGAATGCTGGCCAACTTTGGGGGCACCGCCGAGTTGGCACCATCAAGCTGCAAAGCTTTGTTATAGGCTTGACTTGCCAGTCGTGCATACACATCCCCCAGGTTTTCGTGGGCAGTGGCGTAGCTGGGGTTGGTCCGTATAGCCATCTCAAGGGCTGTACGCGCCTTGTCGAATTGGTTTTGTGATGCGTACAAAACCGCCAAATTGTTGTAAGGCTCAGGCAACTCGGGGAAGTCTTCGGTCAACTTGGTGAAGGTGGCGATGGCTTCAGGGTGCTTGCCGGTATTGCGCAAAATTACACCCTTCAGGAACCGCATTTGCGGGTCATTGGGCTTGCCGGCCAGGTAAGCGTCAGCTTTGGTCATTGCCTCGGGGAATTTGCCGGATCGAACCAGTTGACCGACATCGCCATATTCGTCTGCGGATGCGCTGGCCGCGGCAAATGCAGCCACCAAAGCCGCGACGCGCAGGGCCGTGAAGAGGGGGGAGCGAGCGTAGTTCATTGAGATTTTTGATTCCTGCTGAGTGCTGTAGTCATGTCACCTCTCTGGGCTGGCACGGCTATATACTGATGTGGATTGTAGTTCAAGGGTGTTTGGCGGCACCCTCGGCAATTCCCCATTTATCCCCGGTCCTTGCCAAGACCGTTGCACGGCGGTTTACCCGATCGCGGTGTTCTAAATACTCATGAGTCTGCACATATACAACACGCTGTCGCGTGCCCTAGAGCCGTTTTCGCCATTGGAGCCGGGCCATGTCCGCATGTACGTCTGTGGCATGACGATTTATGACCTTTGCCACATTGGCCACGCCCGGATGATGATGGCCTTTGATGTGGCTCAGCGGTGGTTGAAAAGCAGTGACTACCGGGTGACTTACGTGCGCAATATCACTGATATTGACGACAAGATCATCAAAAGAGCACTAGAGCGGGGCATCACCATTCGAGCGTTGACTGACGAAATGATCGTGGCCATGCATGGCGACATCGCCCGCTTGGGCATTGAGCCTCCCTCGATTGAGCCGCGAGCGACTGAATACGTCCCCAAAATGCTAAGCCTGATCAGTCAGCTGGAAGCCAAAGGCTTGGCCTACAAGGCCGAGAGTGGTGATGTGAACTTCTCGGTCCGCAAGTTTCCCGGTTATGGCCGTTTGTCAGGCAAATCCTTGGACGAGTTGCGCGCCGGCGAGCGAGTGGCAGTTCAGGATGGCAAAGAAGACCCGTTGGACTTCGTTTTGTGGAAGGCAGCCAAGCCATCGGAGCCAGACGACGCCAAGTGGGACAGTCAGGCGGCGGGATTTGACTACGGTATAGGGCGCCCAGGTTGGCATATTGAGTGCTCAGCCATGAGCTGCGAGACTTTGGGTGAGACGTTTGATATTCATGGCGGCGGAGCTGATTTGCAGTTTCCCCACCATGAGAACGAAATTGCACAGAGCGAAGGGGCCAATGGGAAAACCATGGCCAGGTTCTGGATGCACAACGGTTTCGTTCGCGTTGACAACGAAAAGATGTCAAAAAGTTTGGGCAATTTCTTCACCATTCGTGAGGTCTTGAACAAGTTTGACGCTGAAACTGTTCGCTTCTTTTTGGTGCGTACCCACTATCGGACTGCCCTGAACTACAGCGATGTCCATCTTGACGATGCCCGCAGTTCGCTCAAGCGGATGTACACCGCTTTGCAACTGGTGTCGGCGGCTCCTGTGGACGCCGTTGATTGGGCCGATCCGTTCGCCAAGCGATTCAAAGCAGCCATGGATAACGACTTCGGGACGCCCGAAGCAGTGGCTGTGTTGTTTGATTTGGCATCTGAGGTCAATCGATCGAAGTCTGCGTCCTTGGCTGGGCTGCTGAAGGCACTGGGCGCGTGCCTCGGGTTGCTTCAGGGGGATCCGAATGCCTTCTTGACGGCGGGTGTTGGCGTTGATGAGGCACTGATCGTGTCAATGATTGCGGACCGGGCGCAGGCCAAAGCCGCCAAAGACTTTGCCGAAGCCGATCGGATTCGCCAGCACTTGTTAAGCAATGGCGTTGTCTTGAAAGACTCGCCCACCGGGACGACCTGGGAGGTGGCGTGAAAAGATCTTTGAATGAAATCAGCTTGTGCCGCCTATTGGGGAAGCAATGGTAGCTATTAAAAGTGTAGCGACTGACGCCGCAACTCCCTCCTATTGGGCAGAGGCCTGTAAGCATCTGGTCAAAAAGGACCGGGTCATGAAGCGATTGATTCCACAGTTTGGCGGCGCCTGTCTGCAAACCCGTGGAGATGCGTTCGTGACTTTGGCGCGCAGCATTGTGGGCCAGCAAATCTCAGTCAAAGCAGCCCAGGCAGTGTGGGACCGATTTGCGGTTTTGCCGACCCAGATTACCCCGGGTAATGTGCTTAAACTGAAGGTGGACGATATGCGTGGTGCCGGGTTGAGCGCACGCAAGGTAGAGTACCTGGTGGACTTGGCACTGCATTTTGACAATGGCGCTTTGCATGTGCAGGCGTGGGAAGCCATGAATGACGAGGCCATCATTGACGAGCTGGTCGCGATTCGGGGCATTGGTCGTTGGACCGCCGAGATGTTTCTGATCTTTCACATGATGCGCCCCAATGTATTGCCTCTTGATGACGTCGGCCTGATAAAAGGCATCAGCCAAAGCTATTTTTCAGGTGATGTGGTGAGTCGAAGTGACGCGCGGGAGGTGGCCGCCGCCTGGGCGCCGTATTGCAGTGTGGCGACTTGGTATATTTGGCGCTCGCTGGATCCGTTGCCGGTGGCATATTGAGACGATGCGAAAGTTGCCGTGACCGTTATGGTGCAGCAATCGCCGTCAGCAAAAAACTATAGGACTAAGGACAAACCGTGGCCAAAAAAACATTCCTCGATTTCGAGCAGGCAGTCGCCGATCTTGAAAACAAAATTGAAGAGTTGCGCTATGTTCAGATTGAATCAGCCGTTGATATCTCGTCCGAGATCGATCAGTTGACCAAGAAAAGCCAACAGCTGACGAAAGACATTTACAGCGATCTGACCCCTTGGCAAATCACCAAAATTGCCCGTCATGCCGAGCGCCCCTACACGTTGGACTACGTGAACGAGGTGTTCACGCATTTCGTTGAACTGCATGGTGACCGGCATTTCTCGGATGACCTGAGCATTGTGGGTGGTCTGGCTCGCTTCAATGGCACTCCCTGCATGGTGATTGGTCAGCAAAAAGGGCGCGACACCAAGGAGCGCGGTTTGCGCAACTTTGGCATGAGCAAGCCAGAGGGGTACCGCAAGGCCTTGCGCCTGATGAAGACGGCCGAGAAATTCAAACTGCCAGTGTTCACTTTTGTCGACACACCCGGCGCCTATCCCGGCATTGACGCGGAAGAGCGTGGCCAGTCCGAAGCCATTGGGCGCAACATTTTTGAAATGGCTCAGCTGGAAGTGCCCATCATCACCACCATCATTGGCGAAGGTGGCTCAGGCGGCGCCTTGGCTATCTCGGTGGGTGATCAGGTGCTGATGCTTCAATACTCGATTTACTCGGTGATCAGCCCAGAGGGCTGCGCCTCCATCTTGTGGAAGACATCTGACAAGGCCAAGGAGGCCGCAGACGCCTTGGGCATTACTGCTCACCGTCTGAAGGCACTGGGACTGGTCGATAAAATCGTCAACGAGCCGGTCGGCGGTGCACACCGTGACCATAAACAAATGGCGGCCTTTCTGAAGCGGGCGCTGAACGACGCATTCCGTCAGGTCAGCGATCTCAAGGTCAGCGAATTGCTGGATCGCCGCTACGAGCGCCTGCAAAGTTATGGCCGATTCACTGATACCAAGGATGTAGCCAAGTAATTGGCGCGCTTAGCGAGTGACCGTACCTCTTGCGAGTGCGCTCGCGGCCTTTCAGCCTGAACTGCCGTTGGCTGTTGCCTACAGTGGCGGCGCTGACTCCACCGCCTTGCTGCTCGCCTGTGCTGAAAAGTGGCCGGGTCAGGTGCATGCAATCCACATCCATCATGGGTTGCAGTCCGCCGCTGACGAATTCGAGGCAAATTGCCGATTGTTTTGCACCCACTTGGCTGTGCCCTTAACGGTCAAGCGAGTGAATGCCCGTGCCACAGCGGGGCAAAGCCCGGAAGATGCTGCTCGTCGTGCGCGCTATGGTGCAATTCAGGCTCTGGCCTTTGATGAGTGTGCAGAAAGTACTATAAAAAGCATAGCTGTTGCGCAGCATGCTGATGATCAGGTTGAAACCATTTTGCTGGCGATGAGTCGGGGAAGCGGCTTGCCGGGGCTCAGTGGCATGGCCGGTCGCTGGGTTCGCAACGGCCTGACCTTTTATCGACCACTGCTCAAGGTGGGTGGCGCCGATATCAGGGAGTGGCTGGCGTCGCGTAGCGTCAATTTCGTCGAAGATCCGACCAACACCGACGAGAGTTTCACGCGCAACCGAATTCGCGCCCGCTTGTTGCCCGTTCTGCATGCCACATTTCCCCAGTTTCGCGACACATTCACTCGCAGCGCGGTGCATATTGCACAGGCGCAGGCCATTTTGGAGGAGGTGGCCGAACAGGATTTGGTCGGTGTAGGTTCGCCACCCGTGATTAAAAAATTACAACAATTGAGCCAACACCGGCAAGCCAATGTGCTTCGGCATTGGTTGGCATTTGCTTTTGACTCTGTTCCCAGTGCGGCCCAATTGGACGAATTGCAGCGCCAGATCGCACGCTGTGTGACACGGGGGCACCAAATTCGTATCAAGGTGGGCGCCGGGTTTGTGGAAAGGCGAGGCACTGTTCTGCATTGGTACAATCCCAGAGTTTTGCTCTGAAAAATCGTACTTTAAATTTACCAATGGCACTGATTGTTCACAAATACGGCGGCACATCGATGGGTTCCACGGAACGCATTCGCAATGTTGCCAAACGGGTCGCTAAATGGGCTCGCGCTGGCCACCAAATGGTGGTTGTTCCCTCCGCAATGAGCGGTGAAACCAACCGGTTGTTGGGTTTGGCCAAAGAATTGGCGCCCTCCAAAGCAACCGATTCCTATAGCCGGGAGCTCGACATGCTGGCGTCGACCGGCGAGCAGGCGTCCAGCGCTTTGTTGGCCATTGCACTGCAGGCAGAGGGCATGGAGTCTGTCAGCTACGCCGGGTGGCAAGTTCCTATTCGCACCAATAGTGCCTACACCAAGGCGCGCATTGAGTCGATCGACGACACCCGTGTACGTGCCGACTTGGATGCAGGTCGTGTGGTTATCGTGACTGGCTTTCAGGGCCTTGACGAGCAGGGCAACATCACGACATTGGGTCGGGGCGGCTCAGACACCTCTGCCGTTGCCGTGGCCGCCGCCATGAAGGCCGAAGAGTGTTTGATCTTCACTGACGTGGATGGTGTCTACACCACCGACCCCCGCGTCGTGGCCGACGCTCGCCGCTTGAAAACGGTCAGCTTTGAAGAAATGCTGGAGATGGCCTCCATGGGCTCCAAAGTGCTGCAGATTCGCTCCGTTGAGTTTGCCGGAAAATACAAGGTCAAGCTGCGCGTATTGAGCAGTTTTACCGATTGGGATATTGACATCAACGAGGAAGCCGCATCCGGCACTCTGATTACTTTTGAGGAAGATGAACACATGGAACAAGCACTTGTTTCCGGAATCGCTTTTAACCGCGATGAAGCCAAAGTTTCCGTGCTGGGCGTGCCCGACAAGCCGGGTATTGCTTATCAAATCCTGGGCGCCGTGGCAGATGCCAATATTGAAGTCGATGTCATCATTCAGAACTTGAGCAAAGACGGGAAAACCGACTTCAGCTTCACTGTGAATCGCGGTGATTTCGCTAAAACCGTCGATTTGCTGAACGACGTCGTGTTGCCAAGCTTGGGCGCTGAAGAAGTGGTTGGCGACGCAAAGATTTGCAAGGTCTCCATCGTTGGCATCGGCATGCGTAGCCATGTCGGCGTGGCCAGCAAGATGTTCCGCGTTTTGAGCGAAGAAGGCATCAATATCCAGATGATTTCAACCAGCGAGATCAAAACTTCTGTCGTCATTGATGAGAAGTACATGGAACTGGCCGTGCGTGCTTTGCACAAAGCTTTTGATTTGGACCAGGCCCCGGTACAAAATTGATCCAGAGTCGTGACATAATAGATGCATGCTAATTAGGAATCGTGACCGAGTGGCCGAAGGTGCTCCCCTGCTAAGGGAGTATGGGGTGTAGAGCCTCATCGAGAGTTCGAATCTCTCCGATTCCGCCAAGTTAAAACCCCAAGCGAGTCAATCGCTTGGGGTTTTTCTATTTCAGCATCAATCTTAAATTTGGATAAGGCCCAAAAAAACAAGGCCGCGTATGGTCGGCCTCGTTTGATGGGGTCGCTACTGACGCCCAAACCGATGCGGCTAGTTGACCATTACCAATTTCCCCATCACGCCCCGCGAGCCCATGTGGGCGTAGGCTGCCTTCAAGTCTGCCATGGGCATCGTGCGATCGATGATTGGTTTGATCTTGCCTTGACCGTACCACTGAGCCAGCTCCATCATCATGGCTGCATTGGCTTTAGGCTCTTTCTTTGCAAAGTCTCCCCAAAAGACGCCAATGACAGAGGCCCCTTTCAAAAGTGGCAAGTTGAGTGGCAATGAGGGAATGGGGCCAGACGCAAATCCGACCACCAAATACCGGCCCCGCCAAGCAATGGTGCGAAATGCGGGCTCGGTGAAGTCACCGCCCACGGGGTCGTAGATGACGTCGGCGCCTTTGCCATCCGTCAGGGCGCGAACGGCGTCTTTCAAGTTCTCCGTGCTGTAGTTGATGGTGGCGTCTGCGCCGGCAGATTTGCACAGCGTGCATTTCTCATCGGTCGATGCAGCCGCAATGACTTTGGCGCCCACTGCCTTTGCAATTTGAATAGCAGCTGTGCCAACCCCTCCGGCGGCGCCAAGAATCAGCACTGTTTCACCGGCTTTCAGCTGTGCCCGGTCGATCAAAGCGTGATGCGATGTGGCGTAGATCATGATGAAGGCGGCAGCATCGACAAACGGGAATTTGTCAGGCAGTGCCATGCAAAGGGCCGCTGGCGCCAGCGTGTGTGTACCAAAGCCACCAGTGCCGGAGAGGCAGGCCACAGGTTGGCCTGCCTTCAGGTGGGTCACGCCTTCGCCAACGGCGACGACTGTGCCAGCGTATTCCGAACCGGGCACAAAAGGCAGTGGGGGCTTGATTTGATACTTGTTCTGAACGATCAGGAGATCGGGGAAATTGAGGCTGGCGGCCTTGATTTCGATGAGTACCTCACCGACTTTGGGTTGTGGCGTGGGCATTTCAGTCCAGGTGAGGGCGTCAACGCCAACAGGGTTTTCACAGAGCCAAGCATGCATGAGGGAAGTCTCCAAAAGTAATCTGAAATGATAGGGGCAGGTGAGGGTGCTCAATGTCACTGGCGGGACCGTCAATGGCAGGAACGGGGTGCCCCCTACAATTCGCGATCAAACGAGTTCACCATGAAAATCTTAATTTCCAATGACGACGGGTATCAGGCGCCCGGTATCGTGGCTTTGTATGAGGCCTTGCGAGACGTGGCAGACGTTGAAGTTGTCGCCCCTGAGCAGAATAACAGCGCCAAATCCAATGCACTCACCCTGCACTCGCCACTGTACGTCCACCATGCCAGCAATGGCTTTCGGTACGTCAATGGCACACCGGCTGACTGCGTTCACATTGCGTTGAGTGGCCTGTTGGACTACCGCCCTGATTTGATTGTTTCAGGGATCAACAACGGGGCCAACATGGGGGATGACACCATTTACTCGGGCACGGTGGGTGCCGCCATGGAGGGTTATCTTTTTGGAATTCCCGCCATCGCGTTCTCTCAAGTTGAGCGAGATTGGGTGCACTTGGAGTCGGCCGCCCGCAAGGCGCGGGAATTGGTGCTTCAAATGTCACGTCAAAAGTTGGTGGGCACCAAACCTTGGTTGCTGAACGTCAATATTCCCAACCGACCCTTTGACGAAATTGGGCACATAAAGTTGTGTCGATTGGGTCGCCGTCACGCGGCTGAAGCTGTGATCAAACAGGTGAGTCCGCGCGGCGAGACCATGTACTGGATTGGCGCGGCAGGAGCCGCCATGGACGACGCAGAAGGCACCGATTTTCACGCGACGTCCCAGGGCTTTGTGTCCATGACCCCGCTAAAAGTGGATTTGACTGACCACCATCATTTGGGTTATTGGGCACAAACCGCCTCCCGATTGGCGGAGCAGGATCAGGGCGCTGCAGCGCCGGATCAACCGAACTGAGAGACTCATGAAAGAACGCCCGACTTTTCCCGCTCGACTGGATTTTTCGGGTGGCAAGCCTGTGCCAAACCGCCCGGACACTTTGTCCAGCCGTCCATTGGCCTTGGCGCCTTCTCCGCCCTCTGTGCGGATCCCGCTCAACTCTGAAGCGATAGGCTCCAGTTCGCCGCGTTCTCACATGGTGAGTCGGTTGATAGCTCAGGGGTTGAGTGATATGGCAGTGATCGCTGCGATGCGTGCGGTCGAGCGGCATCGGTTTGTGGACAGTGCACTGGGTAACCAGGCCTATGAGGACACCAGTTTACCGATTGGGTTGGGTCAAACCATTTCAAAGCCCAGCGTGGTGTCGCGTATGGGGGAGTTGTTGCGCAATGGCCAGTCGGGCAAGTTGGGCCGCGTCCTTGAAATTGGCACTGGGTGTGGGTATCAGGCTGCAGTGTTGAGCCATTTGGCGGACGAGGTTTACAGCATCGAGAGGCTGAGAGGTCTGCATGACAAGGCGCGGGAAAACTTGCGCTATTTTCGTATTGCCAACCTTCACCTCTTGTTTGGCGACGGCATGCTGGGCTACGCCAAAGGGGCGCCCTACGCCGGCATTATTGCAGCGGCAGGTGGTGAGGCGGTGCCTCAAGCGTGGATCGATCAATTGGCTGTTGGTGGCCGGTTGGTGGCACCGGTCGCTGTATCGGGCTCCGGTGTGGCAAAACAGGCCTTGATGGTGATCGACAAGACCGCGCAAGGGGTTCGTCAGACGGTGCTGGAGGTGGTTAACTTTGTCCCTTTAAAATCGGGTGTTGCATGAAGGGATGTCTATGTTTGCTATGAGTGGTCGCGTGAGTTCGGTGCTTGCCTTGTTGGTCGTTGGTGGTTTGTTGGTGGGATGCAGTTCAACGCCGCTCAATCGCGCGCCGGTGGTCGATCGGGGCGCGACAACGGCCGGTTCGATTCCGGTCCTGATGGACCCCAATACACCGTTGGTCAAGCAGCCTCCAGGCTTTGAGAATGCCGGCAAGCCTGGCTACTACACAGTGAAGCCAGGCGATACGATGACCCGCATTGGCTTGGAAACGGGGCAAACGGCTAAGGACATCGCGCGCTGGAGTGGCGTCGAGAACCCTCACAAAATTGAAGTGGGGCAGGTCCTGCGTGTCGTCCCTCCGGTTGCGTCGTCGACGCCTCCAGTGGCGATGGCCCCAGTGACGACGGCGACCGGCGTGGTCACCCAACCGGTGACTCAAGCCACGGTCACGCCCACGGGTAACGCGTCGCCGCCATCGTCAACCACGGTGTCACCGGTGCAAGCGAGCGGCGGTGACGACGAAATCGCCTGGATCTGGCCAACCAGCGGCTCTGTGCTGGCCGGCTTTGACGAAGTCAAGAACAAAGGTTTGGACATTGGTGGCTCCGTCGGTGACGCCATCGTTGCCGCCGCCGATGGTCGGGTGGTCTATGTCGGTGCGGGCCTGCGCGGCTATGGCAATTTGATCATCTTGAAGCACAACAACACCTACTTGACGGCCTATGCCCACAACAAATCGCTCTTGGTTATCGAAGACCAAGCGGTTCGCAAGGGCCAAAAAATTGCTGAAATGGGCAATAGCGACGCTGATCGAGTCAAACTTCATTTCGAGGTTCGCCGGCAGGGCAAGCCGGTAGATCCAGCGAAATATCTTCCCGCCCGTTAACTTGTAACGGTATGAAAAATCGTTCCGGCAGTGGCTTAGCAGAATGCACTCGCCAATACGGAGCGATCATTTCAAAGGGAAAAAAGGTTCTGGCCATTGATTTTCCAGTGGGAGGCGATTCTGAATTGATAGCACCCCCTGCTTCACACCCCTGCATTGAGCCAGAAGATGCGGCCCTGCCGAGCAAGGAGTCGGGTGACTCCCTGTCGGCCTATCTGCGCAATGTGAGGCATACCGCGCTTTTTACGCCTGAACAAGAATTCTTGTTTGAAACTCAGGCCCGCGCCCGTGACTTTGAGGCCCGCCAGAGCATGATTGAACACAATTTGCGTTTGGTTGTCAGCATTGCCAAGCCTTATTCTGGCCGGGGTGTACCACTGCCTGACCTGATTGAGGAGGGGAACCTAGGCCTCATGCATGCCATCGACAAGTTCGAGCCAGAGCGCGGCTTTCGCTTCTCAACCTATGCCAGCTGGTGGATTCGACAATCAGTGGAGCGTGCCCTGATTTATCATGGACGTGCCGTGCGGCTGCCCGTGAATGTAGTTCGTGGTTTGCAGCAAGTTTTGGGTGCACGTCGTGCCCTGGAAAATGACCCCACATTCAATCAAAGCCGCCCAGGTGGTGTTCAGGCGTTGGACATTGTCGCTTTGTTGGGCCGGGACGCCGCTGAAGTGGCCACGTTGCTCACATTGGCGGATGGCCCAAAATCTCTGGACGTTGTCCTGGACGTGGCTGGCGCCGGAGAAAGTCTCGGTGACACTTTGGCAGGTGATGCCAGTCAGGAGCCTTCATCCCTGGTGCAGGCACATGAAGTGGAGCATCTACTGGCGCAATGGATTGGGCTTTTATCCAGTCGTGAAAAAGAGGTACTGGAAGCAAGATTTGGCTTGCATGATCTGGAGCCCGAAACCATGGAGGTGCTGAGCCAGCGACTGGAGTTGACGCGCGAGCGCGTCAGGCAGGTTCAAAACGAGGCTCTCGTCAAGCTGAAGCGCTACCTGGTGTCAAACGGGATTACCGCGCAATCGTTGTTGTAAGCCGCTAACCGGTCTCGGCAGACACCGCCGGCCTGAGACAATAGTGACATGACTGACGAAATTCAAATACCAGACAATTTTCCGGCTGACTCACTGTATGTGAAGTCTCTTGATCTTGAGGCGCAAGGTGTCGCCCATCGGGTCGATGGCAAAGTGGTTTTTATCAAAGGAGCGCTTCCCTTTGAGTGGGTGAGTGCGGTGGTCCATCGCAAGAAGAGCAGTTGGGAGCAGGGCGCTGTCACTGCGATTCACCGTGAATCCTCGCAGCGGGTCAAGCCGGGCTGCCCCCACTTTGGGCTGCATGAGGGCGCTTGCGGTGGCTGCAAAATGCAGCATTTACATGTGGGCGCCCAGGTGGCCGTCAAACAACGGGTGCTGGAAGACAACTTGTGGCATTTGGGTAAAGTGAAGGCCGACATGATTCTGCGGCCCATTGAAGGCCCTGCTTGGGGTTACCGCTACCGGGCGCGGATTTCGGTGCGAAATGTGCGAAAAAAGGGTACTGTCCTGGTCGGGTTTCATGAGCGTAAGAGCGGCTTCGTGGCGGACATGAGAGAGTGTCATGTGCTGCCGCCGCACGTGAGCGACCTGCTGCTGCCCTTGCGTGCCTTGATCACCTCCATGGATGCCGTTGACACCTGTCCCCAAATCGAACTCGCTTGTGGTGACTCGGTGACTGCGTTGGTACTTCGCCATATGGAGGCGCTGAGCGAGGCCGACCGGGCGCGGCTGCGGGCTTTTGCGATTGAACATGCAGGTGTTCAATGGTGGCTGCAATCGGGGGGGCTGGACACCGTTCAATTGCTGGATGAGGCCGTTGAAGAGTTGAGTTACGACCTGCCAGAATTTGGCATCCATATGCCCTTCAAGCCGACTGACTTCACGCAGGTGAATCCCCATATCAACCGGGTTCTGGTGGCTCGGTCCTTGCGGTTGCTGGATGTCAAAAAGAGCGAGCGCGTGATTGACTGGTTCTGCGGTTTGGGCAACTTCACGCTGCCACTCGCCACGCTGGCAAGAGAGGTGCTGGGAGTGGAGGGCAGCGAGACGCTGGTGGCACGGTCTCGGGAAAATTATCAGAAAAATACGAGTCAGCGCTCTATTAGATCAGCACTATGTGCTACAAAATTTGTAGCTAGAAACTTGTTTAACATGACGCCTGAGCTATTGGTTCAGGACGGTGTTTCTGACAAGTGGTTGGTGGACCCACCACGGGAAGGGGCGTATGCCCTGTTTCAGGCACTGGCAGACCTCCATCAGCAAAAGTTGGACCCCATCAATCACCCGCCTGTGGAGGGTGGGCTGGATTGGACACCTCCTAAGCGCATTGTCTACGTTAGTTGCAACCCCGCGACATTGGCCCGTGATGCGGGCGTATTGGTGTCACAAGGGGGCTACCGCTGCTCGGCGGCGGGCATGGTCAACATGTTCCCGCACACGGCCCACGTGGAAAGCATGGCGGTGTTCGACTTCGTGGAGTGACGAACTTAGGCACCTCAGAGATACCAAGCCGCCTTGGCAAAGCCTAGTGCGCCGCCGATTTGCCGGCGCTTTTCTCTGTCGGGGCATCCTCAATGATTTCCTCAGCAGGCGCTGTCGGAGTCATTGTGGCGGGAATACCTTCAATGCTGTTCTCCCGCATGTACCCGTCCATCGATTTCCAGCCTTCAAATATCGAGGATTTGGACAGCTTTGCATTCAAGACATAGCAGTCTTCAATGCTGCGCAATCCGTACCGACACGCGCTGCCAGTCGCTTTGGCGTCCGCTTCGCGTTGGAGCATACGCGGGTCTGGGCCCAATCCGGGGATTTCACACCCGGCCAGCAAAAGCACAGTCGCGGCGACGAGAAGGCGAGAGGTCATGACGTGAAGCTGTGGCATATAGGGAATATCGGCCAAATGGCGGATGAGTTAAGTGATCTGGAATATTGAAGCAAAAAAAGGCCCGAGCGGGCCTTTTTAATGCGTTGGCGTCAAACTTAGTCGCGCTCACCGCCCATGATGCCCAATAGGGACAGCAAGGCCTGGAACACATTGATGATGTTGAGGTACATAGACAGCGTTGCACTGATGTAATTGGTCTCGCCACCGTCAATGATGCGCTTCAGGTCGTACAACATGTAGGCACTGAAAATACCAATCACAGCCACCGAAATGGCCATCATTCCTGCGGTGGAGCCCACAAACACATTGATGATGCCGCCAATAATCACGGCCATCGCGCCCACAAATAACCACTTGCCCATGCCAGAGAGGTCGCGTTTGATGACGGTTGACAGACTGGCCATGACGAAGAAGATGCCAGCAGTGCCTGCAAACGCCGTCATGATCAAGTCAGGGCCGTTTTTGAAGCCGAGAACCATGGCAATCATGCGAGACAACATCAAGCCCATGAAGAAGGTGAAGCCCAGAAGAACTGGGACACCCGCAGCCGAGTTCTTGGTCTTTTCAATGGCGTAAATGAAGCCGAAGGCACCGCCGAGGAATACGATCAATCCGAGTCCACCCGACAGTGATTGGGTGATGCCAGTGGTGACGCCTATCCAGGCACCCAACACCGTAGGCAACAGGCTCAGTGCCAACAACAAGTAGGTATTGCGCAGCACTTTGTTGCGCTGCGCGGCCATGGCGCCGTGGCCAAAACCTTGTTCGATGGGTTGAATGTTGTCATTCACAGTGATACTCCTTCATGGCCTGCGATGTGCAGGGTTGCTTTGATTCTAGGGGCTATCAATCGGCTCGCCAAAATTGGCTGTGCGATGGGGCCCACTTTTTGTAAGGATACTTCCACCTGAAACAAGCTGAAAGAGGTGCATTCAAGGCGTTATGCTATTTGTTTTATAAATGTAGGTTCCACTCAATGAAAAACAAATTTGCACTCGAACTGTCTGATGTGAAAGCCATCGCTGCGGCTGCCGAGGCTGAGGCACTGAAAAACAATTGGGCGGTCACGATTGCGATCGTGGACGACGGCGGTCACTTGCTCTGGCTGCAGCGTCTTGACGGCGTTGCCCCCATCTCTGCGCACATTGCGCCGGCGAAAGCGAAGACGGCGGCCCTGGGTCGGCGCGAAAGCAAGATCTATGAAGACTTGATCAATGGCGGACGCACGTCATTTTTGAGCGCGCCCGAGATCAGCGGCATGCTGGAAGGTGGGGTTCCCATCATGAAGGACGGACAGTGCCTGGGTGCTGTGGGCGTAAGCGGTGTGAAGTCCTCAGAGGACGCACAGATCGCCAAGGCGGGTATCGCCGCCATTGGTCTGTAACCGCTTTGTGAGTGTCGGCGCCGGACAATAGGCGTGATGCAAGAATCCCTTCCTACGCCTTTGTTACCGCGTTGGCAGCGGTGGATTTGGATGTTCTGTGGAGTTGCTTGCTTGGTCGCCGGCGTGATTGGCATTGCGCTGCCGCTGCTTCCGACCACTCCTTTCGTGCTTCTGGCAGCTTTTTGTTTCTCCCGGGGGAGTGCTCGCTATGAGCAGTGGATGCTAAATCACACTCGATTTGGTCCCATGGTTCGCCACTGGCGGGCCTGTAGAGCGGTACCACTGCGGGCCAAGCAACTGGCGTCGGTGATGATGACGCTGAGTTCTGTGATGGCCTGGTGGCTCCTTCCGCCGTCCGTGCGCTGGATACCGGGTGCGAGTTGCGCGCTGGTTGCGATCTGGCTTTGGCACTTGCCCAATGGATAATTTTTTCCCAACCTATTTGGTCAGAATTAATTTCCCCAGTTTGGTGGTTTGCAGGCGGTAAATCTCTCCATGGTGAGCAATGTGGACGACTTTCTCCCCATTGAACAGGTCGGCGCTCTGCAGAGACTGCGTCTTGTTGTCGAATGCTGACGCCGGCACTGATTTGGTTGTGGACAAGGCCGTGTCACTGCCGGGTACAACTAGCGTCTTAGATCGGTCCGTCATCAGTTCTTCGGCTCGGTGATGAATCCAATTTTCTTGATGCCCGCCTGCTGTGCAGCAGCCATGACTTGGGCCACACGCTCATAGCGCACATCTTTGTCACCCCGAATATGCAGGTCCGCCTGGGGCACCTTGAGGGCTTCAGCCTGCAATCGAGTGAGCAGCTCGCTGTCTTGCACCGGCGCTTCATTCCAGTGGTAATTGCCCTGGGAGTCAACGCTGAGCGCGATGGTTTTTGGCTTGGTTTGCTGAATTTCATTGGTGACGCGCGGCAGTTCCACGTTCACCGCGTGCTTCATCACGGGCACAGTGATGATGAAGATGATCAGCAAGACCAGCATGACATCGACCAGCGGCGTCATGTTGATCTCGTTCATCACATCATCGGGCTCATCTTGGGTTCCGAATGCCATGTGATTCTCCTCAGGCTTTCTTCATCGGAACGACTTTGCCATTGCCGGTGCCACTGCTGACACGGGCACCTGTGACAAAGTAGGCGTGCAGGTCATGTGCGAAGCGGTTGAGCTTGGTCAGCACGGATTTGTTGCCGCGAACCAGCGCGTTGTAGCCCAGCACGGCGGGAATGGCGACAGCCAAGCCCAGCGCCGTCATGATGAGTGCCTCGCCAATGGGTCCCGCCACTTTGTCAATGGTGGCGGTGCCGGCGGCGCCGATGCCCAGCAGGGCGTGGTAGATGCCCCAGACGGTTCCAAACAAGCCCACAAACGGGGCGGTAGAGCCGACCGAGGCCAGAATGGCCAAGCCAGATTGCAGGCGGGCGGTGCTGTCATCGATGGCGTTGCGAAGACTTCTGGTGACCCAATCACTCATATCCAGCGTGTTGTGCAGCTGAACTTTGGTGTTGCTATGGTGGGCAGTGGCCTCGCGGCCGGCGAGTGCGACTTGGCGAAAGGGGTTGCTGTCGTCTCCGCCCAGTGCGGTCAGGCCGGTGGCCAAGTCTTCACTGTGCCAGAACGCCTCGGTGCCCGCGGCCAGTTTCTTGTACTTGAAGACGTCTAGCGCCTTGAGCACGATGACCATCCATGAGGCCAATGACATGGTGAGCAAGACCAAGGCCACGGCTTTGGTGACCCAATCGCCTTGGGTCCAGAAATTGATCAGTCCAAGTTGAGAATTCATATTGACTCCAGATAGAAATTAAAAAATTATTCGAGAACGAAGCTGATAGGCACGTTGAACCACATCGCCTCTGGCACGCCGGCCCGCTTTCCGGGCACATAACGCCAACGCAGCACGGTGGTGAGCGCGGTCTGGTCCAGCCGGTCAAAGCCGCTGGATTGTTTGAGTTCTGTTTTTTGGGCTGTGCCGTCGATGCCAATCAACACTCGAACCACTACCTTGCCTTGTTCGCCCAGGCGCTTGCTCAGCGCCGGGTAGGGCGGCTTGGGATTTTGAAGGTAATCGGCGTCGCTGGACGGCAGCACAAGTTGAGGCAATTGGGGCGTGGGGGCCGCCTTGGCGACCACGGCTGGTGAAGCGCTCACCACTTGGGGACCAGTCGCTACTGGGGCCTCCAAAGCGCCAACTTGGGCGGTCGGCGCGGGCGTCGGATCGACAATGGCCAGCGGCAGGGGGGCTGGCGCCTTGGCAGGACCCGGTGTTTTCTTGGTCACCGCTTTCACGGGCGTCGGTTTAGGCGGGGCAGGGGCCGGCGCGGGTGGCGTCACTTTGGACGCAGCTGGCGTGTTGAACTCAACCAGTATTTCGGCCGGAATGATGACCTCCACCGGTCGGCTGCGCAGGCCGGATTGAAGGGCCCACAGCGCCGCCATGTGAAAGGCGATGACGCCACCAGCAATGAGGAACTTGCGATTCACGGGTAAAAGGGCAACGGTGTGCGTGGGTAAAGTCATAGTTTAGGGCGCCACAACGCGAGGCTCAATCAGTCTTCCCGGCGAAGATCCACCAGGTGCCTCCAATGACCAAGACGAGGCTGATGAGTACGGCTGTGAGGAAGGGCATTTCCATCTCGCTTTCAGGTGTCCGCCCACATGCGCAGGAGGTTGTGATAGGTGCCAGTGAGGCCCGTGGTTTCCTGGGTTTCACCGTGGCGTGTGCGCAGACCCAGCAGGTTCATGTCCAGCTCGTACAGCAAGCGGCGTTGTTCGTCGCTGCGGACCATGCTCTCCACCCAGAAAAAACAAGCCAGGCGGTATCCGCGAGTGACTGGCTTGACTTGGTGCAAGCTGGTGCCCGGGTACAGCACCATGTGTCCGGCCGGTAGCTTGATGGCTTGTTCGCCAAAGGTGTCGGTCATGCATAGCTCCCCGCCGTCATAGTCTGTTGGGTCGTTGAGGAACACGGTGCAAGAGACGTCTGTGCGAACCTGTTGTCCAGTGTCTGGCATATAGCGCACGGCGCCATCGATGTGGTTGCCGTAGAAGTTGCTGTCACCGCCATAGCGGTTGAGCCGTGGGGGAAACACCTTTTTGGGCAAAGCGGCGGAGAAGAACAGCGGGCACCGGTCCAAACCCCGCAGCACCATGGCGCGGATTTCTTGGGCTGCGGCGCAGTTGTGCGCCAGTTGCTCATTGTTCTTGACCTGCGCGGCTTGTACACCCGCACCGGGACGTCCATCCGCCCACGGGGCGGCGGCCAGCAAGGATTGCGCGTGGCGAACCTCAGCTGGGGTCAGGACATCAGGAATATGAAGCAACATGGCGCAGGTTGACTTGAGTTAAAACTTCACGTTGAGGGTGAGCTGGGCATTGCGTCCGGAGCCAGGCACATAGTGGCCGGTGTAGAGCGAGTCTGCGTAGAGTTTGTTGGCCACGTTGCTCACATTGGCTTTCAGCGTGTACCGGTCATTGAATTTGTATTCACCCATCACATCCACAGTGGCGTAGTCTGGCGCCAACCAGCCAGGATTGCGGTTAGGGGCTTGTTCGCTGCGAAAGTTAACTCCGGCGCCGAGGCGCAGTTGCGGGGTCAATTGGTAGGTAGACCACACGGTGCCCGTGTGCACAGGGGTCAGCGACGGGCGCTCACCCGTTCGCTCACCCGCAGTGGCTGTGGCGGCCGCGACGTCAATGTTGGCGGTGGGCATCCACATATATGAGCCATACACCTCCCATTCATTGGTCAGGCGCCCTGTGATGTCAATTTCGAATCCCACGGTGTGCCGCTTGCCGGACAGCAACATCGCGGTTGCGGCTGAATCGGGGTCTGTATTGCGTTCGTTGAACTTGGTTGAATGAAACAGCGCCAGCCGGGTGGTGAAGCGCTTGTCCGCTGTGTCCAGCTTGGCCCCAAATTCAATATTGCGGCTTTGCTCCGGGTCGGTGTTGGCGCTCAAAGCGCTGTAGGAGTAGGTGTCCGCCGAGGTGTTGAATGAAGTGCCGTATGAGAAATGGTACGAAGTGAGGTCGTTGGGCTGGTACAGCACCCCAAAGCGTTTGCTCCAGTTGGAAATCTTCTGTTGGTAAGAGGATATGGCGCCCGTTGTGGAGATGGTGTCATACGCGCCGTCCATCGTGTCGTAGCGCAAGCCCGCCAGCACTTTCCACTCGGGGGTGAGGTACATCATGTCCTGCAAATAGGCGCCCATATTCTTCGCGTGGAATGCGCTTGACAGACTGAGCACGCGGCTGCCTTCGTCAAATGACACACCGTCGTTGGGTGTGCCGGCCAAGGTGCTGCGCTGACTTGTTGTGCCACTAGCGCGGTAAACGTTTTTCACTTCGTCGGCAAAGTCGACGCCTGCCAAAATTTCGTGCTTTAGCCCCAGTGCCATCAGTTTTGTGGAGTATTCACTTTGCAAATAGAGAGAGTTGAGGTCTTGAATTTTGATTCTGGAGCTGCGGTTCAAAACTGTGCGGTCGCTGAAGTTATCCAGGCCTGTACCATTTGCATTTCGGATCGTCACGGCGCGCTGGTCGCGGTCATAGCTGCCCCGTCGCACTGTGGTTTTGAGCTCGCTGTCGTCCTGAAAGCGGTGAGTGTGACTGGCCGTCAGGTAGGTGACTTCACCTGCATTGCGGTCACTCGCCAAGCCGTAATACGCGCTGGGGTCCAGGTTGTTGTTGATGGTGGTGGCAGCGGCAGCGGCGCTGGACGTGGGTTTGATCCACGGCAGCCCATAGTTCATGCCGTTGTTGTTGTCCAAATGGTAGAGACCGAGTGAAAACTCATCGGCCGTGCCAATGCCAAATCGGTAGGTGGCGGCGATGCCTTTTTTGTCAATGCTGCTACCCGCTCCGTTGTTGTCCGCTTTGGTGGCCATGGCGTTGATGTGCAGTGCCGCGTCTTCGCCCGTCTTGATGTTGAAGTCGCCCGTGACGCGGCGAAAATTGTGGCTGCCAAGCGTCGTGGACACCTCGTGTTCATCGATGGCGCGAGGCTGTTTGCTGACTTGATTAACGGCACCGCCCGTGGAGCCCCGTCCAAACAGTATGGAGGCTGAACCACGCAGCAACTCGATGCGGTCATTGTTGAAGGTGTCGCGGTCATAAAACGCGGGGTCGCGCAAGCCATCTACAAAGATGTCGCCCGAGGTCGCCAGAGAAAAGCCGCGCAGACGAATGTCTTCTTCGCCGCCCTCGGCTGCCTGAAACGTCACGCCGGCTGTGTTGTGCAATACGTCTTTCAAGGTGTCCAGATTTCGGTCATCCACGAGCTTTTCGGTGACCACCGTGACAGATTGGGGAATATCACGCAGTGCCTGGTTGCCCTTGCCCTTGCCCTTGCCCTTGCCCTTGCCAATGCCGGTGGTGGTCGCCCGCAAGGCATCTTTACCCTCAGACGCTTCTGCCTTTTCCTTGACGATCACCGGTTTGAGCGTCGCGGCGGCGTTTGTATCCACTTGTTGAGCCAATGCGCTCATTGACCCGGCCAGCAGTGCCGCGCCCAGCGGCAGGATCATGGCCCGAGGTGCTATTGAATGAGCAGCTTTCCCCGCTTTATTGACGGGGGCTATAGCATTAATTGCCGGTTTTTTTTTGGATTGATTCATATTGACAATTGATTCAGAAAGGGGGGGGCTGGCTGAATCCGCAAACGTCAATGAATGGCGCGGGGTGGCTGGCTATGAATGTCAATTATTGTAAATACGAATCGTTGTCATTTAGAATAAATTTGAAATAATTTATCAAAACTTCAAGAAAATAGTCTTCTTTGTGCAAAAAGGCCCCTGCATGAGTCAAGGTCGCAGGTCGTCTGGATTTGGGACGAGGCAACTGCACCGAGTTCAGCTTGGAAAGTTGTGCGACACCCAACAACGGGCTGAAGCACATGCCTCGGTGGTGCCACGCCAGGTTAGGTATACGTAGATTCACCAGTAACATTGGTGCCTAATTCCGGTCGATTGGGTTTGCCTGGCGCGAGGCTGGAACGGGCTGTCGATCGGTACTGGCTGCTGCCTCGGTTTGGACTATTGGCCGCTTCAAATCCTGAGCCCGTTTTTCAGCGCCGATAGGCAGCAGTGTGGGTGGGCGCCACATCGATCAACTTCAAACCCACCTTGAGCTCGTCTTAAAAAAGACGGTTGATTCGCATGCTGCTTCTTTGTTGTCATGCGATGCGTCTAAGCCTTTTAGTAGGTCAATCGCTCTGGCCGGATTTCTTGCAAGATGGTCGTTGCGATTTCCTCAATCGACTTGGTCGTCGTGGACAACCAGCGAATGCCCGCCAGTTTCATCATGGCCTCGGCTTCTCGCACCTCCATGCGGCAGTTTTCGATGGAGGCATATTTGGAGTTGGGTCGGCGTTCGTTTCGGATCTCGCTCAATCGCTCTGGTTGAATGGTCAAACCAAATATTTTTGCCTTGTGATCCTTGAGGGCCGGTGGCAAATGCTGGCGTTCAAAGTCCTCAGGAATCAATGGGTAGTTGGACGCCTTCAGTCCGTACTGCATGGCCAGGTACAAAGACGTGGGTGTCTTTCCGCTGCGGCTGACACCAACCAGAATGACGTCCGATTGCGCCAAGTCTCGATTTGATTGCCCGTCATCATGAACCAGCGAGAAGTTGATGGCTTCGATGCGGGACTGGTATTCCTTGCTTTTGCTGGCGTCGCTGAATCGGCCAATGCGGTGGTTCGACTTCAGCTTGAGCTCCGTCTCCAACGGGTGGACGAAGGTTCCAAACATGTCCAGAAGCATGCCTTGGCACCCCTCTGTGATGACTTTCAAAACCTCCATATTCACCAAAGTGGTGAACACAATGGGTTTGGCGCCATCGACGATTCCTGCGTGATTGATCTGCCGAACTGCTTGGTGGGCTTTGTCGACCGAGTCCATAAACGGCAATCGCACATGGCGGGACGTGATTTCAAATTGAGCCAATATGGCTTTTCCAAAGGTTTCAGCGGTGATGCCCGTGCCGTCAGAAATGAAGAAAACTGTGCGATTTGGCATGGTGTTTGATCGGGTGAGTTGAATTTTCGCCCTCAGGTTTTTGAAAGCGCCGGGGCTATTGTGAACTTGTTGCCCGCCTACAATAACGTGTTTCAACCCAATTTAGTCACGCGATTGGCTGACAAAAATAGCGACAACAAGTCAGAGCGATTGCGTGAGCATGGTCGGTGCGTGTGAGCGCCGATTGCATGTACTGCGCCGTTTTTAACTTCTGGAGCTTCCCATGTCTACATTGTTCAAAGAGACCGATTTGGTCGTCCCGTTCGAAAAACTGAGGATGACTGATGTCGACTCAGTTGGTGGAAAAAACGCCAGCTTGGGGGAAATGATTTCACATTTGCCCACCGGGGTCAAAGTTCCGACCGGTTTTGCCACTACTGCGCATGCGTTTCGCGAGTTTCTGGCGTTTGAGGATCTCAGCGGACGAATCAATGCCAGTTTGAGCAAATTGGATACTGAAGACGTTCGCGCATTGGCCCGGGTTGGGGCGGAAATTCGCGCCATGGTCGAGGCTCAGCCCTTTCCCGCTGACTTGGAGCAGTCCATTCGAGACGCCTTCTTGGTCTTGAGTGCAGACAATCCGCAGGCGTCGTTTGCAGTGCGCTCTTCAGCGACTGCTGAGGACCTGCCTGACGCTTCATTTGCGGGCCAGCAAGAAACCTTCTTGAATGTCACGGGCATTGATGCGATTCTGCACAAGATGAAGGAAGTCTTCGCGTCCTTGTACAACGATCGCGCGATTAGCTACCGTGTTCACAAAGGGTTTGCCCACGAGCATGTGGCTTTGAGCGCCGGTATTCAGCGCATGGTCCGCTCAGACCTAGGTGCGGCCGGTGTCATGTTCACCATTGACACTGAATCTGGCTTCTCAGACGTGGTTTTCATCACTTCCAGCTATGGCCTCGGTGAAACGGTGGTGCAAGGGGCTGTGAATCCTGACGAGTTCTATGTGCACAAGCCCATGCTCAAGGCAGGCAAACGTGCCGTGATTCGACGCAGCTTGGGTTCCAAGCTGCTTCAAATGCAATTCAGCACGCCTGAAGAGAAGGCTGCGACGGGCCAATTGGTGAAGACCACAGACGTGCCGGCCGAGTTGCGAAACCGCTACTCCTTGACGGACGGTGACGTCGAAAAGCTGGCTTCTTACGCGCTTGTCATTGAGCAACACTATGGCCGCGCTATGGACATTGAGTGGGGCAAGGATGGCCTCGATGGAGAGCTTTACATTTTGCAGGCTCGGCCTGAGACGGTGAAAAGCCAAGCCGCCGGGAAGGCCGAGCACCGTTACAAGCTCAAGAGCACTGGCACCGTGCTTGCGGAAGGGCGGGCCATTGGGCAGAAAATTGGAACCGGCCCGGTGCGAATCGTGCACAACATCAGCGAGATGGACTCGGTCCAGCCTGGCGATGTGCTGGTCACCGACATGACCGATCCCAACTGGGAGCCTGTGATGAAGCGGGCTGCCGCCATCGTGACCAACCGGGGTGGGCGTACTTGCCATGCCGCCATCATCGCTCGTGAATTGGGCATTCCCGCGGTGGTCGGCTGCGGCAACGCAACCGAATTGCTCAAGGAAGGCATGCTGGTGACGGTCAGTTGCTCAGAGGGCGATACCGGTTTTATCTATGACGGGCTTCTTGACACTGAGGTCACGGAGGTTGAGCGTGGGGTGATGCCAGAAATCGATGTCAAGATCATGATGAATGTGGGCAATCCACAGCTGGCATTTGATTTTTGCCAGTTACCGAATGAGGGTGTGGGTCTGGCCCGGCTGGAGTTCATCATCAACAACAACATCGGCGTGCATCCCAAAGCCATTTTGGATTACCCCAACATTGATGCAGATTTGAAGAAGGCGGTCGAGTCTGTGGCGCGTGGCCACGCCTCACCCCGTGGTTTTTATGTGGACCGAGTGGCAGAGGGTATCGCAACCATTGGCGCAGCCTTCTGGCCAAAACCGGTCATCGTGCGCTTGTCAGACTTCAAGAGCAATGAATACCGCAAACTGATTGGTGGAAGCCGCTACGAGCCAGAGGAAGAAAACCCAATGTTGGGCTTCCGTGGCGCCGCGCGATACATCAGTGCAGATTTTGGCGAGGCATTTGCCATGGAGTGTGAAGCACTGAAGCGAGTGCGGCTCGACATGGGCTTGACCAACGTTCAGGTGATGGTGCCGTTTGTGCGAACCCTTGGGCAGGCGAAACGGGTTACCGAGTTGCTGGCGGCGCACGGACTGAAGCGTGGACAAGATGATCTGAAAATCATCATGATGTGCGAAGTGCCAAGCAACGCCATCCTGGCCACTCAGTTTCTGGAGTACTTCGATGGTTTCTCGATCGGTTCCAACGATTTGACTCAGTTGACCTTGGGTCTGGACCGCGATTCTGGCCTCGAGTTGTTGGCGGCTGACTTCGACGAGCGTGATCCTGCGGTCACCGCGCTGATCAGTCAGGCCATCGCAGCCTGCAAGGCTCAAGGAAAATATGTAGGTATTTGCGGTCAGGGCCCCAGCGACCACCCGGACTTCGCGGATTGGTTGAAAGACGAGGGAATTTCCTCAATCTCCTTGAACCCCGACTCTGTTATCGCAACCTGGAAGCGACTCGCTCGCTAGACGCTGGATTTGAGCGCCGTGGTTCGACAGCTTTTCAAGATGATGAAGCCATGTTGAATCCGGCGCCGGGTGCTATCGCGTCGTCGACATTCCCAGGCGGACTGCGGCTGCACGCTTGGCTGCTTGCAGTCTGGTTTTTGGCCTCCTTCGGGGTTGTTTTTTTCGCGCACGATTTACAAATGGTTGTGCGCGGTTGGCCTGTCGGCTATTGGTTTGCTGCCCAAGGCAGCGTTTTCATCTTCATTGCGATCGTGGCGTGCTTCGCCTGGGTTGCCAATCGCCGCGACGGGGCCGGCCTCTCGGTCGATCCAGCCTATGCGGTTTACAAGTTGAGATTGCATCGACGGTTTGCCATTTACGTGGTCTTGCTGTTGTTGTTTCTCGCTGCTTTGGCCGTGGCTGAGCACATTGGCTTAAAGAAAACCTGGGTCGGTGGAGTCTTTCTTTTCGCGTCAGTGACTTTGTACGCCGCCATTGGTATTTACGGCAGAACCTCGGACGCTGCCGAGTACTACGTTGCCGGGCGTCGAATACCTGCGTTCTACAACGGCATGGCAACCGCCGCAGACTGGATGAGTGCCGCATCGTTCATTAGTATGGCGGGGGGCCTTTATTTGCAAGGGTTTTCCGGCACCCCTTCGCAGGCAGGTGGGTTGGTTTATGTATTGGGTTGGACCGGTGGTTTCTGCCTGGTTGCGTTGTTGGTGGCGCCTTATTTGCGAGGTTTGGGTCTTTTTACGATCCCGGACTACTTCGCCGCCCGCTTTGGTGGCCACTGGCCGCGGCAGATTGCCGCTTTTGCCGCGGTTCTTTGCTCCTTCACCTATGTTGTTGCCCAAATCTACGGCGTGGGATTGATCACATCGCGAATGACTGGCGTTCAGTTTGAGGTCGGTATTTTGCTGGGACTAGGTGGCGTGCTGGTGTGCTCATTTTTAGGAGGCATGCGGGCTGTGACCTGGACGCAAGTGGCCCAATATGTGATCTTGATTCTGGCATTTTTGATCCCCGTGTCCTGGTTGGCTTACAAGCAACTCGGCAATCCCATGGCTCCGCTTGTCTATGGACAGCAACTACAAAAAATTGCGGCTTTGGAGCAAAAACTGCTGGATTCACCGGCTGAGGCCGAGGTCATTGAAGCCTATGCCGCACGCGCACGGGTCTTTGAGTTGAAATTGGTGAACGTGACCCTGGCGCTCGACACAGAGCGGAAGATGTTGAAAGAGCGGGTTCGATTTTTCAGCGAGCGGCGTGCCGATGAATCGGTGATTCTCGCCACCAAGCGTGAGTTGGCGGCATTGCCCAAAGACGAAGCGGCCGCCCGGGAGCTTTGGACTCGCGCCATGCAGGACAATCAGGAGCGGGCTCAACCTCTGGGAGGCATGCCGCTTCAGGCCAAGCCCTATGCCGGCGACCCGGATGGAACTCCCAAAGAGCGAGAGGCGTTCGATGTCTCACGTCGAAATTTTCTTGCGTTGATGTTTTGTTTGATGGTGGGTACGGCGGGACTGCCGCATTTGTTGACCCGGTTCTACACCACACCGAGTGTGGCGGAGGCTCGGACGTCTGTGGCTTGGTCCTTGTTTTTCATTTCACTGCTGTACCTATCCGCTCCAGCATTGGCGGTTCTCGTCAAGTATGAGGTGATGAGTCAGCTCGTGGGTCAAAATTTCAACGCCTTGCCATCTTGGATTGCGCAGTGGGCGCAAGTCGATCCGGCACTGGTGTCTGTCAGCGATATCAATGGCGACAACATTCTGCAATTTGCCGAACTTCGGATGGGGTCAGATATTGTGATGCTTGCCATGCCTGAGTTGGGTGGTTTGCCATATGTGATTTCGGGGCTGGTGGCGGCGGGGGGCCTGGCCGCAGCGCTTTCCACCGCTGATGGCTTGCTGTTGACTATTGGCAATGCGCTGGCGCATGACTTTGTTTATCAGGGGGAAAGCGACCGAGCTGGAGCGGTAAGGCGTGTCATGCTGTCCAAGTTCGCATTGCTTGTCGTTGCCTTGGTTGCGGCTTATGTCGCCGCCCAGCGCCCGGCAGATATTCTGTATCTGGTTTCTGCGTCGTTCTCTTTGGCGGGGGCCGCCTTCGTGCCGGCCATGGTTTTGGGTATTTTTTGGCAAAAAACGTCACGACCCGCCGCTGTGGCTGGAATGATCGTAGGACTGGGCTTGACGATCTATTACATGGCTATCAATTCCGTACCCGTTCGGTCATTCTTGGGGCTGCAGGGCAGCGGGATGTGGTTTGACATCCAACCCGTTTCAGCAGGCGTGTTTGGCGTCCCGACGGGCGTGGCAATCATTGTCGTGGCCAGCCTTGTTTGGCCCTCCCGGACCGAGTCCTTGACTCATTAGCCAAGACCTCGTCTTTGGCATATAATGATGGGCTTCGCCTTGCCACACCTCAATTAGACGCTGAGGGTGGTTTTTTCTTGCCCATCTTGGGGCTATCCAAAAGGAGTATCAATGCGTCACTACGAAATCATTCTCATGATCCATCCGGATCAGAGCGAGCAGGTTCCCGCTATGCTGGAGCGTTACAAAGGCATGATCACTGCCGGCGGCGGTAAGATTCACCGCGTCGAAGACTGGGGTCGTCGTCAGTTGGTTTATATGATCAATAAGCTGGCTAAGGCTCATTACCTTTGCGTCAACATCGAAGCAGATCAGGCCGTCATGGCTGAACTTGAGCATGCGTTCAAATTCAATGATGCAGTTTTGCGTCACCTGACCGTTCTCAAGAAAAAGGCTGATACCGGCCCATCTTCGATGATGAAAACCGTCGAGCGTGAAGACGCCCGCAAAACTCAACAAGCTGAATACCAAGCCTAACAACGCTGCCAGTTGAGAGGCGAGTGAATCCATCCAGCAATCATCTCGTATTTTCGGCCTGCATTGAAGAGTTTGACGCGTTGCGTTACACGCCTGCAGGTCTGCCAGCCCTGAACCTGAAGTTGACTCATGAGTCCAGTGTTCAAGAGGCAGGGCAAGAAAGACAAGTGAAAGCTGCAATCAAGGCAATCTCCTTTGGGGTGATTGCTGAACGGCTTGTAAAGCAGGCCGTTGGTAGCAGTTGGACATTCACCGGCTTTATAGCCACTCCTCGCAATGGCAAAAATGTTGTTTTGCATATTCAAGAGTTTCAGCAAGATTAACGAATCCGTAAAAATTTAAGGAGTCCATCATGGCCGGACCAAAACGTTTCAATAACAAAGACAAGCGCCCTAAGCGCCCAGCCCAGAACCTGCTGTTTAAGCGCAAGCGTTTCTGCCGCTTTACAGTGACTGGCGTTGAAGAGATTGATTACAAAGACATCGACACCCTGCGTGATTTCATTGCTGAAAACGGCAAAATCATCCCCGCTCGCCTGACTGGCACCCGTGCCATCTTCCAGCGCCAGCTCAACACCGCTATCAAGCGCGCGCGTTTTCTCGCGATGCTGCCTTACAGCGACCAGCACAAGATCTAAGGAATACGACCATGCAAATTATTCTGCTCGACAAGGTCGTGAACCTTGGCAATCTCGGTGAAATCGTTCGTGTTAAAGACGGTTACGCCCGCAACTTCCTGATCCCAACTGGCCGTGCACGTCGTGCAACTGCGGCTGCGAAGGAGCAGTTTGAAGTCAAGCGCGCTGAACTGGAAAAAGCTGCTGCAGTGAAGTTGGCTGAATGCCAAGCTGTTGGCGAGAAGCTGACGGGCTATGTCTGCAAGCTAACGCAAAAAGCCGGTGTTGACGGTCGTCTGTTCGGCTCAGTGACCAATGCTGACATCGCGGACGAGTTGAACAAAAACGGCTTTAAGGTTTCTAAATCCCAAGTTCGTATGACCACTGGTCACATCAAAACTGTGGGCGACAGCGCAGCAACAGTGTCCTTGCACACTGATGTGGCAGTTGAAATCACAGTGTCTGTTTACGGCGAATCCGCTTAAATAGAGCTGCTCTAATATGGAAGCCGCCGGGGTGTCAGTCTCGGCGGCTTTTGTATTTGTGGTCTCTCTTGTTTTTTCAAATCGTCACAATTTTCTTTTGTTAGAAAATACAATTTGATCCCGTTGTCCTGATGGCTGTTCGGGGCGAAATGGCCAAATCTAAGGACTCCTGAATGTCGACCAAATTCCCCTCCAAGTCAGACGAGTACGGGGCCGACCCCCAGGTCGCCCAACTCCGCATCCCGCCGCATTCCATCGAAGCTGAGTCCAGTGTTTTGGGTGGATTGTTGCTTGACAATGGGGCCTGGGATCGCGTTGGCGACTTGCTCAAAGACGGTGATTTTTACAGGTACGAGCACCGTCTGGTTTTTGCAGCCATCGGGGTGTTGATCAATGGGTCAAAGCCCGCCGATGTGATTACAGTCTTCGAGCAGTTACAAGGACAAGGCAAGGCTGAGGAAATTGGCGGGTTGGCCTATCTCAACTCGTTGGCGCAATACGTGCCCAGTGCTGGAAATATTCGTCGGTATGCGGAGATTGTTCGGGAGCGCTCCATTTTGCGCAAGCTCGTGACAGCTAGTGACGAGATATCGACCAATGCCTTCAATCCAAAAGGTCGTCCTGTTGCCGCCATTCTGGATGAGTCCGAGCAAAAGATTTTCAATATCGGCGAAGAGGGGGCCCGCACCAAACAAGGTTTCCAATCCATGGACACTCTGGTGGTTGATTTGCTAGATCGTGTCCAGGAAATGGCAGACAACCCCAATGACGTGACCGGTGTTCCGACGGGTTTCTATGACCTTGATCGCATGACGTCGGGCTTTCAGGCGGGTGACATGATTGTGTTGGCTGCGCGACCCTCCATGGGCAAAACGGCGTTGGCAATCAACATTGCCGAACACGTGGCGCTGAATGAAGGTCTACCTGTCGCGGTCTTCTCGATGGAGATGGGTGCTGCCCAGTTGGCGGTTCGTATTGTTGGTTCCATCGGTCGCATCGATCAGGGGCATTTGCGCACCGGGAAATTGACGGATGAAGAGTGGCCGCGCTTGTCGGAGGCCATTGAAAAATTGCGCACCATTTCATTGCATATTGATGAGTCGGCCGGTTTGACGTCCAGTGAATTGCGAGCCAATGCCCGGCGCTTGTCCCGGCAGTGTGGCAAGCTGGGCCTGATTGTGGTGGATTACTTGCAACTCATGAGTGGCTCGTCGGGTGACAATGAAAATCGCGCCACCGTGCTGGGTGAGATCTCCCGCGGTTTGAAAATGCTCGCGCGTGAGCTTCAATGCCCGGTGATCGCGCTGTCCCAGTTGAACCGAAGCGTTGAGCAACGTCCCGACAAGCGGCCGATGATGAGTGACCTGCGTGAGTCTGGTGCCATTGAGCAGGACGCTGACATCATCATGTTCATCTACCGTGACGAGTACTACACCAAGGACGCCTGCAAGGAGCCAGGGGTCGCCGAAGTTATCATCGCCAAGCAGCGGAATGGTCCAACCGGCACGGTCAAGTTGGCTTTTTTGAGCAACATCACCAAGTTTGAGTCACTAGCCCACGGTGGCGGTGGAGATTTCTAAGAAATATGACCATCGGTGCTCGCCCAGTAGGTGTGTGCCGCTCTACTATTAGGAATAAATGAACATATAAAAGCCCCCTGTCACTCGGAGACAGAGGGGTTTTTGGCTGACTGGGCGCGAAATTACAGAACGTCGCTTGCGAAATCGGCCAAGCGCGAGCGCTCGCCACGGGCCAGTGTGATGTGACCACCGTGCTGCCAACCTTTGAACTTGTCCACGGCAAAAGTCAGTCCCGATGATCCTTCAGTAAGGTAGGGCGTGTCAATCTGCGCCAAATTGCCCATGCAGATGATCTTGGTTCCAGGGCCTGCCCGGGTAATCAAGGTCTTCATTTGCTTAGGTGTCAAATTCTGCGCTTCGTCGATGATGACGTACTTATTGAGGAAGGTACGTCCGCGCATGAAGTTCATGCTTTTTACTTTGATGCGGCTGCGAATGAGCTCGCTCGTGGCAGCTCGGCCCCATTCCCCTGCGCTGGTATCTGTTTTTCCCAGTACTTCAAGGTTGTCATCCAGTGCGCCCATCCAGGGGCCCATTTTTTCCTCTTCAGTGCCAGGCAAAAATCCAATGTCTTCCCCTACACTGACGGTGGCACGGGTCATGATGATTTCGGTATAGCGCCTGTCATCCAACACTTGAGTCAGGCCGGCCGCCAGCGCCATCAACGTTTTACCGGTACCTGCAGTGCCGGTCAGCGTCACAAAATCGACCTCGGGGTCCATCAGCAAATTCATGGCAAAGTTTTGCTCGCGGTTACGGGTAGTGACGCCCCAGACCGAGTTTTTGAGATGCGTGAAATCTTTCAGCGTCTTGAAGACGGCTGTCTTGCCGCGAATCTCGGTGACCCTTGCATACAGGCTCGGCTCGCCGGGAGACTCGAAGTAAACAAACTGGTTGATTTGCAAACTCGGAACAATCGGCCCCGTCACACGGTAAAAGGTGTGCGCGCCTGTCTGCCAGCTTTCAATGGTTTTCCCGTGCGTGGTCCAGAAATTGAGGGGAAGGGCGAGGGCGCCCGAGTACAGAAGATCACCGTCTTCAAGTGTCTTGTCATTCTGATAGTCGTCCGTGGCCAGGCCCAAGGCTCTAGACTTGACGCGCATATTGATGTCTTTGGACACCAGAACGACCTCGCGTGGTGCATGCTGAAGACGCAACGCATCGACCACACCCAGAATCTGGTTGTCAGCCTTGCCCTGGGGCAGGCTGGTGGGTAAGGTGTAATTGAGCAGCTGGGTTTGGAAAAACAGCTTGCCGCCGGCCTGTCGATGGCCCGTGGTATTCAGAGCCAGGCCGGCGCCGATGTCGGCACCGTTCTCACCTGCCAGCGCATCGAGCGTGCGACTGGTTTGGCGGGCATTGCGGGCGACTTCTGTCATTCCCTTCTTGTGGCCATCCAGCTCCTCCAATACGATCATTGGCAAGAAGATGTCATGTTCCTCAAATCGGAATAGGCACATTGGGTCATGCAGCAACACATTGGTGTCTAGAACGAACAACTTTTTCGGCCCCGTTCTTTTGTCTTTGACAATGCGGTCTTCCCCAGCTGGCTTCGATGGAGGTGTCGGGCGCTCGCTGGGGGCAGCCTGAGCGGCTGGAGGCGTTTGCGTCTTGGGTTTGACCGGCATTCGCGCTGTTTTGGCGACAGGCTGGGACTGGGGCGCTGTTACCTCCGCTGACACGCGCTGTCGGGATTTTGGGGTCGCAGCCGTCTGGATGGGCGTGTGTTCGGGGATGGGCGCTTTGGGTTTGCTCTGAGCCGGCACGTTGTAGTCTTTTTCGCTCAGAAGTGCGGCACGTTTTGCGGGGGCAGTGGGCAGTGGCATGAGTGGGTAGGCTCGCAAAAAAAGGTGGTTTCAGGGCGTCGGAAACAAAAAAGCCGTCTTGATCGCAAGACGGCTTTTGGGGGGAGCGGAGTTTGTGGAGTTCAGCAACATGAAACTCATTATGCATGAGCTCAAATGCGTGGGAAGGGCTCCCTCAAATCTCCGCCGAGTGGCACGCTTATGCTTCTGCGGTGGCTGTTTTATTCAATGCCTTGACGGCTTTCAGCACGTCGTCCACATGGCCAGGCACCTTCAGGCCGCGCCACTCTTCTTTCAGTGTGCCATCGGCACCAATGAGGAAGGTGCTGCGCTCGATGCCTTTGACCTTTTTGCCGTACATGATCTTGTTCTTGACCACACCAAACATGTGGCACATCTTCTCTTCGGTGTCAGCGACCAACTCAAAGGGCAACTCGAGTTTTTCTTTGAAATCGTCGTGCGACTTCATGTTGTCACGGGAAACGCCAAAAACCGTTGCGCCAGCTTTGACAAAATCTTTGTACTTGTCCCGGAACTGCATCGCTTCAGTGGTACAGCCAGGCGTGTTGTCTTTGGGGTAGAAGTACAGAATAACTACGTGACCCAAGTGGGACGTGTTGGACACTTTGAGGCCACCAGTGGCCATTGATTCAAATTCAGGGATGGGTTTATTGACAACAATCGCCATAGTTCTTAAATCTCGTGTGACAGGATGCGTCGTTCTCGTAAGTTGCAAGCACTATCCTCTGACAGCACTCCGGCGCTTGCAACTGCAACCCGATATTTTAACTCCAAATGAGCGGATGAGCTGCTCAATTCACTACGGTGTATCCCTAAGGTGACGGCATCAAGAGTGCAACGGCGACATGACGCCCTTCGCCGGCGAGGATGTTGTAGGTGCGACAGGCCGCCTGCACATCCATGGTTTCGATGCCGATCTGTCGACTGACCAAGGGCGCAATCCAGGCCGGATTGGGGAAGCGAATGCGGTCTCCGCTTCCAAAAATAATCAATTCAGTGCCCAGTGCCGCCAGTTGCGCGAAGTGGGCTTCACTCAGGTTTTCAAACTGGTCGCAGTTCCATTCAAAGCGCTCCCCGCGTGATCCGAGGACGATGCTGGTACTGATTTTTTCATTGCCGACACTGATCCATCCGGGGCCGTAGCCGCTGATGGATTGCACGTCGATGGAGTCGGGTTGGAATTTCATGGTCGAAAGCCTCGATGAGTATGCTGCAGTGCAACCAAAACCGGAGTTCGGGTTCGGAAATGTGGTCAAATTATAAGTTTCGCCCTGTGTCATCCACTCCCGGAGGGATTTTGAAAACCATTCGAAAATCTGCCAAATTGGCTAACGTCTGTTACGACATTCGCGGACCAATCATGGACGCGGCTCGCCAGATGGAAGAAGAGGGCCACAAGATCATCAAGCTCAACATTGGCAATCTGGCCGTGTTTGGTTTCGACAGCCCAGAAGAGATTCAGCAGGACATGATTCGCAACCTGCCCAATTCGGCGGGATATTCGGACAGCAAAGGCATCTTTGCGGCGCGCAAGGCTGTCATGCATTACACCCAGCAGCAGGGCATTCAAGGTGTCACGCTGGACGATATTTACCTGGGCAATGGCGCCAGCGAACTGATTGTCATGGCCACCAACGCCTTGTTGGACGATGGCGACGAGTTGCTGTTGCCGTCACCCGATTACCCGCTTTGGACTGCCGCTACCAGTCTGTCCGGCGGCGCGCCGGTGCATTACAACTGTGACGAGGCCAATGGCTGGATGCCTGACTTGGCGGACATCCGGGCCAAGATCACCCCGCGCACCAAAGGCATTGTGGTCATCAACCCCAATAACCCAACGGGCGCTTTGTACTCTGATGATTTGCTCAGTGCCATTGTGGAGATTGCCCGCGAACACGGACTGGTCATTTTTGCCGACGAGGTCTATGACAAGGTGTTGTACGACGATGTTCGTCACACGGCCATGGGAAGTTTGTCAGATGACGTGCTGACTTTGACCTTCAACTCGCTGTCCAAGAGCTATCGTTCCTGCGGTTACCGTTCTGGCTGGATGATTGTGTCGGGCGATAAAAAGCCAGCCAAGGACTACATCGAGGGTTTGAACATGCTCTCGAACATGCGCCTATGCTCTAACGTGCCAGGACAGTGGGCCATTCAGACCGCTTTGGGCGGTCATCAAAGCATCAATGAGTTGGTGAATGAGGGCGGACGCCTGCGTCGCCAGCGCGATTTGGCCTATGAGTTGATCACTGCCATTCCTGGTGTAACGTGCGTCAAACCGAGTGCGGCACTCTACATGTTCCCCAAGCTGGACGCCACGATGTATCCGATTGCGGACGATCAGGAGTTTTTCCTGGAACTCTTGCAAGAAACCAAGGTCATGCTGGTTCAGGGCACGGGCTTCAACTGGCCCAACCCGGACCATTTCCGTATTGTTTTTTTGCCACACGAGGATGACTTGCGCGAAGCCATTGGCCGGGTGGCCAAGTTTCTCGAAAGCTACCGCAAGCGCCACAGCAATTAATCGTCGTGAGAGTGCTATTTAAATAATAGCTGCTCCCGCATATTCAATAAGGGCAAATGCCCAATTTATCGTCAATTTAGCAAGAGTATTTATGAAACCGATTCAAGTAGGGCTGTTGGGCATTGGTGTGGTGGGTTCGGGCACATTCAATGTGCTGCGTCGCAACCAGGAAGAAATCATGCGCCGCGCTGGCCGTGGCATTGAGATCACCATGGTGGCTGATCTGGACGTGGCGCGCGCTCAGAGCTTGGTCGGTGACGGCGTCAAAGTCGTCAACGACGCACGCGCAGTCATTGCCAACCCTGACATTGACATCGTGATTGAGTTGATTGGCGGCTACGGCATTGCCAAGACGTTAGTCATGGAAGCCATTGCGGCGGGCAAGCATGTGGTTACGGCCAACAAGGCCTTGCTGGCCGTGCACGGGACCGAGATTTTTGCAGCGGCGTCCGAAAAGGGCGTGATGGTCGCGTTTGAAGCGGCCGTGGCCGGTGGCATTCCTATCATCAAGGCCTTGCGCGAAGGCCTGACTGCGAACCGCATTCAATGGCTGGCCGGCATCATCAACGGCACCACCAACTTCATCCTGTCCGAAATGCGCGATAAGGGACTGGACTTTGATGTCGTGCTCAAACAAGCGCAAGCGCTGGGCTATGCCGAAGCGGACCCTACCTTCGACATTGAAGGCGTGGACGCGGCGCACAAAGTCACCCTCATGTCGGCCATTGCGTTTGGTATTCCGGTCCAGTTCGAGAAGGCCTATATTGAAGGCATCACCCAACTGAGCTCGGTCGACATCAAGTACGCCGAACAGCTCGGTTACCGCATCAAATTGCTCGGCATCACCAAGCGCACTGACGCCGGTGTTGAACTTCGTGTGCACCCCAGCTTGGTACCCACCAAGCGTTTGATCGCCAATGTGGAAGGCGCCATGAACGCCGTGGTGGTTCAGGCCGACGCAGTCGGCACCACGCTTTACTACGGCAAGGGCGCGGGTTCCGAGCCCACCGCCAGTGCGGTGATTGCGGACCTGGTGGATATCACTCGCCTGCACACCGCAGACGCGGCCCAGCGTGTGCCGCATCTGGCGTTCCAGCCCAATGCCATGAGTGATTTGCACATTCTGCCGATGAGCGAAGTGGTCACCAGTTACTACCTGCGTCTGCGCGTGGCTGATGAGGCTGGCGTGTTGGCCAAAGTGACTGGTTTGCTGGCCGAAGCTGGCATCAGCATCGACGCCATGCTGCAGCGTGAAGCGGATGAAGTGGGTGGTGAGGGCTCGACCCAGACTGACATCATCATCCTCACCCACGACTGTGTGGAGTCCAACATGAACGGCGCGCTGGAGCAGATGCAGAAGCTGCCCACGGTGTTGGCGCCCATTACCCGCATTCGCAAGGAAGAGTTGGCCTGATGAACTACTTGTCCACCCGCGGGGAACCGACCCGCCGCCGTTTTTGCGAAATTCTGCTGGAAGGCTTGGCGCCGGATGGCGGCCTGTATTTGCCGGAGCACTACCCGCAGGTGGACGACGCCACGTTGACCCGCTGGCGCACGGCCTATCAAACACAGGGCTACGCCGCCTTGGCGTTTGAGGTGTTGTCGCTCTACATTGACGACATTCCTGCTGCCGACTTGAAGCAAATTTGCGACAAAACCTATACCGAAGCGGTGTTTGGCACGCGCAAAATTGTGCCTTTGAAAAAGGTCGAAGATGGCCTGTACCTGGAAGCCTTGTCCAACGGCCCCACACTGGCCTTCAAGGACATGGCCATGCAGTTGCTGGGCAACCTGTTTGAGTACGAGTTGGCCCGCCGTGGCGAAGAGTTGAACATTCTGGGTGCCACCAGCGGCGACACGGGCAGCGCGGCTGAATACGCCATGCGGGGCAAAAAAGGCGTGCGTGTCTTCATGACCAGCCCGTTTGGGCGCATGAGCCCGTTTCAGCAAGCGCAAATGTTCAGCCTGATGGACGAAAACATCCACAACATCGCGGTGGACGGCGTGTTTGACGACTGCCAAGACATGGTCAAAGCCGTGTCCAACGACTTGGATTTCAAACGCCAGTACAAGATTGGCACCGTCAACTCCATCAACTGGGCCCGTTTGATGGCCCAGGTGGTGTACTATTTTGCCGGCTACTTCCAGGCGACAACAACCAATGCCGAAAAGGTGAGCTTCACTGTGCCCAGCGGCAATTTTGGCAATATCTGCGCCGGCCATGTGGCTCGCATGATGGGGCTGCCGGTGGACAAGCTGGTGGCTGCCACCAACGAAAACGACGTGCTGGACGAGTTCTTTCGCACCGGCGTCTACCGTGTGCGCGGCAGTGCCGACACCCATGAAACCTCCAGCCCCTCGATGGACATCTCCAAAGCGTCCAACTTTGAGCGCTTCATTTTCGATCTGATCGGTCGTGATGGGCCGCGCACACAAGCCTTGTTTGGTGCCGGTCTGGCCAAAGAAGGGCGTTTTGACCTGTCGGGTGATCCGGCCTTTGCCGAGGCGGCGACGCGTTACGGTTTTGAGAGTGGGAAAAGTGTGCATGCTGACCGGCTGACAACTATCAAGGACGCGTTTGAGCGCTTTGGCTTGATCATTGATACCCACACCGCTGACGGCGTCAAAGTAGCGCGCGAACACCAGCAAGGGGGCGTGCCCATGATCGTTTTGGAAACGGCGCTGCCGATCAAGTTTGCCGCCACCATTGTGGAGGCCTTGGGTCGTCAGCCCGATCGTCCGCCCCAGTTTGAAGGCATCGAGGACCTGCCCAAGCGGGTGATTCGCATGGTCGCCGATGCTGGCGCCATCAAAGCCTACATCACGCAGTCCTGCACATGAAGGTGGTTTGCATTGCCGGTTACTCCGGTGCGGGCAAGACGCGCTTGATTGAACGTTTGATACCCGCGCTCCATGCCCGTGGGCAGCGGGTGTCGGTGGTCAAGCATGCGCACCACCGCTTTGACATTGACCACGCCGGCAAAGACTCCTTTCGCCATCGCGAGGCCGGTGCGTTTGAGGTGGTGGTAGCCTCGGATCAGCGTTTGGCGCTGATGCGGGAATTTGAGAAAACCGTCGAGTTGACCGTTCACCAGATGATTGCCGAGTTGAGCCCCGTTGCCGACTGGGTGCTGGTGGAAGGCTTCAGAGATTGCGATTTGCAGAAAATTGAGGTCTGGCGCCATTTGAGTGAGAAGCCCGCGCGCTACATGGATGACGATTTCATCGTCGCCGTGGCCACTGACTCACCCGAGGCCTTGCCACAGGCGACCCAGCGGCCCGTGCTGAACCTCAATAGTGCCGATGAAGTGGCTGACTGGCTTCAGGCCAGCGGTGACCGGTTCGACTACCGCCCGGAGATTTACCAATGAACGCCCTGCGCCCCCCCCGTGCCCCCCTGAAGCCTCTCGACGACGCCCTGATCGAGCTACTTGGGTTTGCCACTGCTTTGAGCGCGGTGGAGTGGGTTTCTACCTTTGATGCGGACGGCCGGGCGCTGGCGCAAGACTTTGTATCGGGTCTTCAGGTACCACCTCAAGACAACAGCTCCATGGACGGCTATGCCGTTCGCCGCGCTGATGTGGTGCAGGCCAATGGCCAAGCCTTGTCTGTGTCACAGCGCATCGCCGCAGGCACCGCCGGCACAGAATTGGCGCCGATGACCGTGGCCCGAATCTTCACGGGTGCGCCCATTCCTGCTGGGGCCGACGCAGTCGTCATGCAGGAAGATTGCGAGCTGACCAAGACCGACACCGGCGACACCGTCCGGCTGGCGGGCGTGCCGGATTTGGGGCAGTGGATTCGCCGGGCCGGCGAGGATGTCACCCAAGGCGCCGTAGTGCTCTCAAAAGGAGAGCGTTTGACGCCGGCTTCGATTGGGCTAGCGGCCAGTATTGGCTTGCATCGTTTGTCCGTGGTGCGCCGCCCTAAGGTGGCCTTGTTTTCCACGGGCGACGAGTTAGTTATGCCAGGTGACGTGGCGCCCGAGGCGATGAAGCCGGGCGCCATCTACAACTCCAATCGCTTCTTTCTGCGGTCGCTGCTGGTGCGTCTTGGTTGTGAGGTCACCGACCTGGGCATCGTGCCCGACCGACTCGATGCCACGCAGGATGCTCTGCGCGCTGCCGCGCAAGACCACGACTTGATTCTGACTAGCGGCGGGGTGTCGGTCGGCGAAGAAGACCACATCAAACCCGCCGTTCAGTCACTGGGGTCGCTTGATTTGTGGCAAATCGCCATCAAACCCGGCAAACCCTTTGCCTATGGGAAGGTGCAGGGCGCGCACTTCATTGGCCTGCCCGGCAACCCCGTGTCCAGCTTTGTGACCTTCTTGCTACTGGTGCGTCCGTTTCTCTTGCGGCTACAGGGTGTCTCGGATGTCGCTATGAAATCAGTAGCTATCCCCGCTCATTTCACTTGGGCTAGAGCCGATAAACGTCGTGAATTCTTGCGGGTTCACCGCAATGCGGCCGGCGGGCTTGATTTGTTTTCCAACCAGAGTTCTGGCGTGTTGACCTCTGCAGTATGGGGTGATGGCTTGGTAGACAACCCCGCGGGTCAGGTCATCCAGGCGGGCGATATGGTGCGCTTTATCTCTTTTTCGGAGTTGTTGGCATGAAAGTCACCGTCAAGTACTTTGCTTCCATTCGCGAGGCCATTGGGCAGTCCAGCGAGTTGCTTCAAACCGAAGCCGCAACCTTGGCCGCGTTGCGCGACGAATTGATCGCCAAAGGCGGAGCCTACGCTGAAAGCCTGGCCCGTGGCCGCTCGGTTCGATTGGCCTTGAATCAGGACATGAGTGACGAAAGCGTTGCCTTGCTGGACGGCGCTGAAGTGGCTTTCTTCCCCCCCGTGACCGGCGGCTAAGACCATGACACAGCCATCGACGTCAACTCAATCGCGTGTCGTTGTCCAGACGGCTGACTTTGACCTGGGCGCCGAGATAGCCGCGCTGCGCGCGCTGGATGGCCGGGTGGGGGCTGTGTGCAGCTTTGTAGGCACCGTGCGGGACCGCACCGCCGGTACGTCAGGTCTGATCAGTAGCATGGAGTTGGAGCACTACCCCGGCATGACCGAGAAAGCCATCGAGGCCATGATTGACGCCGCTCATCAGCGATTTGACATCTTTGGCGCTCGGGTGATCCACCGGGTAGGTCTGTTGCAGCCTTTAGATCAAATTGTGATGGTCGCCGTCACCTCAGCGCACCGGGGCGAGAGCTTTCAGGCCTGCGAGTTTCTGATGGACTACCTCAAAACCCAGGCCCCGTTCTGGAAGAAAGAAGAAACCCCAGAAGGCGCGCGCTGGGTGGACGCTCGTGTGACCGATGACGCGGCGCTGGCTAAATGGGGCATTCAGGCCAATAACGCCTGAAGTACGCCAACCCGCAGGGCCAGCCTTGCTGGCGGTTGACGCAGGTCAATCTCGGCGTCATCGCCTAGTGCAAACTCTTGAAAACATGCAGCACGCCACAAGTTGCGGGATAACTCAAAGGGATTGCTATGCGAATCGATAAACTCACCACCAAATTTCAGGAAGCACTGGGCGACGCCCAATCACTGGCGCTCGCCAACGACCACGCCTACATTGAACCGGTCCACGTCCTGCTGGCCATGTTGCGCCAGGAAGACGGCCCCCGCGCTTTGTTGCAACGCGCTGGCGCCAATGTGCCTGGCTTGCTGGCGGCCGCCGAGATGGCCATGAAAAAACTGCCTCAAGTGGAGGGCCACGAGCAGGTTCAAATGGGCCGCGATATGGGCAGCTTGCTGCAGGCCACGGAGAAAGAGGCGATGAAGCGTGAGGACCAGTTTGTATCTGGTGAGCTGTTCCTGCTGGCTTTGACGGAAACCAAACTCGACATCGGGCGCTTGGTGAAGGAAAACGGACTGACCCGCTCGGCCCTGGAGTCCGCCATTGACAAGGTTCGCGGCGGCCAGAACGTGGACAGCGCAGACGCTGAAGACCAACGCGAATCGCTGAAAAAATACTGCCTGGACCTCACCGAGCGCGCCCGCATGGGCAAGCTCGACCCCGTGATTGGCCGGGATGACGAAATTCGCCGAGCGATTCAGGTGTTGCAACGCCGCACCAAAAACAACCCGGTGTTGATCGGCGAACCCGGCGTGGGCAAGACTGCCATTGTGGAAGGATTGGCCCAGCGAATCGTCGCGGGCGAGGTGCCGGACTCCTTGAAGAACAAGCGCGTGCTGTCGTTGGACATGGCCTCACTTTTGGCCGGTGCCAAGTTTCGCGGCGAGTTTGAAGAGCGCCTGAAAAACGTATTAAAAGATCTCGCCAAGGACGAAGGCCAGACCATTGTCTTCATTGACGAGTTGCACACCATGGTGGGCGCCGGCAAGGCCGAAGGCGCCATGGACGCAGGCAATATGCTCAAGCCCGCTTTGGCGAGGGGCGAGTTGCATTGCGTCGGCGCCACCACGCTGGACGAGTACCGCAAGTACATTGAAAAAGATGCCGCGCTGGAGCGCCGTTTCCAGAAAATTTTGGTGGGTGAGCCCACCGTAGAAGCCACCATCGCCATCCTGCGCGGATTGCAAGAAAAATACGAAGCCCACCATGGTGTTCAGATCACCGACCCAGCCATCGTCGCCGCTGCCGAATTGAGCCACCGCTACATCACCGACCGCTTCTTGCCCGACAAGGCCATTGACCTGATTGACGAGGCGGCCGCCAAGATCAAGATCGAGATCGACTCTAAGCCCGAGGTCATGGACAAGCTGGACCGCCGCCTGATTCAGCTGAAGATTGAGCGTGAAGCCGTGAGGCGCGAAAAAGACGAGGCCTCGCAAAAACGTTTCGAGTTGATCAACGAAGAGATCAGCAAGCTGGATAAAGAAATTGCCGACTATGACGAAATCTGGAAGGCTGAAAAGGCGCAGGCCCAAGGCTCCGCCCAGTTCAAGGAGGAAATCGACAAACTGCGTCACCAGATCGAAGAGTTCACCCGCAAGGGCGACTTCAACAAGGTGGCTGAGTTGCAGTACGGCAAATTACCGGAACTGGAGAAAAAACTCAAGGACGCGCAAGTCAGCGAGGCCGGCAAAGCCAAAGACGCCAAAGACGGTGGCCGCCCGCAACTCTTGCGCACCATGGTGGGCGCCGAAGAAATTGCCGAAGTCGTGGCTCGCGCCACCGGTATTCCGGTCAGCAAATTGATGCAAGGCGAGCGCGACAAGCTGCTGGTCATGGAGGGTAAGTTGCACCAGCGTGTGGTGGGCCAAGACGAAGCCATTACCGCCGTGGCCAATGCCATTCGCAGATCCCGCGCTGGGCTGTCCGACCCGAACCGCCCCACGGGTTCATTCCTGTTCCTTGGCCCAACAGGTGTCGGTAAAACCGAGCTGTGCAAAGCGTTGGCGGGATTTCTGTTTGATTCGGAAGAGCATTTGGTGCGCATCGACATGAGTGAGTTCATGGAGAAGCACTCGGTGGCCCGCCTGATTGGTGCGCCCCCCGGCTATGTCGGTTACGAAGAGGGCGGCTACCTGACGGAGGCCGTGCGCCGCAAGCCCTACAGCGTGCTGTTGCTGGACGAGGTGGAAAAAGCCCACCCCGATGTGTTCAACGTGCTGCTGCAGGTGTTGGACGACGGTCGCCTGACCGATGGTCAAGGCCGCACGGTGGACTTCAAGAACACCGTCATCGTGATGACCAGCAACATCGGCTCGCACCTGATTCAGAGCATGGTGGGCCAGGATAGCGAGGACATCAAAGATGCGGTGACAAGTGAGTTGAAAAACCACTTCCGCCCTGAGTTTTTGAACCGCATTGACGAAACCGTGGTGTTTCACGCGCTGGATGCCAGCCACATTGCTGAAATTGCGGGTATCCAGGTCAAGGTGCTGGAGGCGCGCCTGGCCAAGATGGACCTCACGCTGCAGGTGTCACCTGCCGCGCTGGCCGAACTGGCCAAGGTCGGCTTCGACCCGGTGTTTGGTGCACGCCCCTTGAAGCGCGCGATTCAGCAACGTATTGAGAATCCGCTCTCCAAGCTCTTGCTGGAAGGCAAGTTCTTGCCCAAAGACGTGATTCCGGTCGATGTCGATCCGATTCAGTCGCCGGGGAAGTTCAGCTTCGGCAAGTAAACCTGTTGAAGCCCATGAAAAAGGCGCTGCGATAGTTATCGCAGCGCCTTTTTTTGACTCTTGCGCGTCAGGGGGGAACCTATTATGGTTGGCGTGACGGCTGAGGCTGAACGTTGTCATGCACACACCAGCGCCGTCCCAACCTAACTGAGGTATGTCATGGCTGATTTCACCAATCTTCGAGCACTTTTCATTAACACCTCGCTCAAGAGGAAGGCCGACGAAAGTCACACGCAGTTACTCCTGAACGCGTCCGCAGGAATCATGAAGAAGAATGGCGTTGCGGTGGAGCAGCTGCACTTTGCGGCCCACGACATTCCGCCGGGGGTCTACCCTGACATGACGGAGCACGGATGGGAAAAGGACGACTGGCCAACCCTCTGGAAGAAAGTTTTGGCGGCCGACATTCTCATTGTGGGCACTCCACTTTGGCTGGGGGAGGAGAGCTCGGTGTGTCGGGTTCTGATCGAGCGGCTCTACGCCATGTCTGCAGAGCTCAATGACAAAGGGCAATCGATCTATTACGGCAAGGTGGGCGGCTGTGTCATCACAGGAAACGAAGACGGACTCAAACACACCGCGATGACCATTGGTTTTGCACTCAACCACCTTGGCTACACGATCCCACCCCAAGCGGATTGTGGATGGATTGGCGAGGCAGGCCCCGGTCCCTCCTATGGCGACAAATTGGAGGGGGGCGGACGCGCCGGTTTTGACAACGACTTCACCCAACGGAACACAACGATCATGACGTGGAATTGCATGCACCTAGCGCGAATGCTGAAGGACGCAGGCGGAATTGCGAAGGAGGGAAATGATCGCGAAGCATGGAAAGCCGGGGCGCGATTCGGCTTCGAAAATCCAAGTGAAAGTTTAGGATAAGAACTCGCTCAGATAGGGTGCGAAGAAGATGCCCCGTCGTTGGGTAGGACTCAAGCCTCGCTGCATGGTGGCGGAGGGCGTAAAAAGTTTTGTGTAAACGGTTATTTGGCAGGAAACTTCTACACCCTGCAAGTTCGGACGGTTCCAATCAGGGACCGTAATTTATTGACTTTGCGCGACGTGCAAAAGGGGTCTCTAAAATTCCCGTGATGGCAACGGGTGGGTTCAAAAAACGTGAGCAGGCGGTTGCGGCGGTGGCTCACGGCTTTAGGTGAGGATCATGAGGATCCTTTCAGAATGGACCTGCCTACAGCAATTCACATGGATGACGAACGTGACGCAAAGCGGTGCATTCAATGGAAAGAGAAATTTCCTCAGGTGCCTATGCAGAATTGACTCGCAATTTGCAGGCGTTACAAAAAATTTACACGGACTGCGAAAGTACGACGCGTTTTTGCTAAGGGTGTAAGAAGTTTTGTGTAAACGGTTATTTGGCAGCAAACTGCTGTCTTGCATGGAGCCGAGATGACCGTAGAGATGAAACCCTTACCCGCCGAGCTGATTGACGCCCTGTTGGCCGACTACAAAAAGCCCGAAGACCTGATTGGCCAGAATGGCCTCTTGACGCAGCTCACCAAAGCCTTGGTCGAGCGAGCTTTGCAAGCCGAATTGACCGGCCACCTGGGTCACGGCAAGAACCAGTTGGTTGCCAATGAAGCGGGCAACACCCGCAACGGGTGCAGCAAGAAAACGCTCAAAGGCGATTTTGGCCAGCTACCCATAGAAATCCCCCGTGACCGCGCCGGCACCTTCGAGCCCCAACTGATTGGCAAACACCAGACCCGCTGGAGCGGCTTTGACGACAAGATACTGTCGCTGTATGCCCGAGGCATGACGGTACGCGAGATTCAAGGCCATCTGCAGGAGATGTACGGCGCCGAAGTGTCTCCTACCCTGATTTCATCCGTGACCGACGCCGTCATGGACGAGGTCAAAGCCTGGCAGTCGCGCCCCTTGGAGGCGCTGTACCCCATCGTCTACATGGACTGCATTCACGTCAAGGTGCGCGACAACGGTACTGTGCGGGTCAAGGCCCTGTACTTGGCCATTGGCGTCAACCTGGACGGCCTCAAAGAGGTACTGGGCCTGTGGATGGCCCAAACCGAAGGGGCCAAGTTCTGGCTGCAGGTGGTGGCTGAACTGAAGAATCGGGGCGTGGCTGACATCTTTATCGCCTGCGTAGATGGGCTCAAAGGTTTCCCTGACGCCATTGAGGCAGTCTTCCCCAAGGCGACGGTGCAGCTTTGCATTGTTCACATGGTGCGTCACAGCCTGAACTTCGTGGGGTGGAAACAGCGCAAGGAAGTCGCCGCGGATTTGCGGCTGATTTACGCTGCGCCCACTGAATCCGAAGCTGAGCGACAACTCACGGCATTCGAGGTCAAATGGGACGATTCCTTCGCTCCGATTGGGCGCTCCTGGCGGCGCAACTGGACACGCTTGATACCGTTCTTTGAATACCCGCCAGACATCCGAAAAGTGATTTACACGACCAACGCCATTGAGTCCGTGAACATGAGCCTGCGCAAAATAACCAAGACCCGCGGCTCGTTCCCAACTGAGGACGCAGTGTTCAAGCTGTTCTATCTGGCACTGAACAACATCAGCCAGAAATGGACGATGCCGATTCGGGATTGGAAGGCTGCTCTGAACCGCTTTACCATTCAGTTTGACGAGCGCATGCCGCGCGTCTAACTTAACCGCCGTTTACACAAAATTCGGGACACCCTCCATGCGCCTGGGTATTCGCGGGAAATTCGTCGCAGGCGACTCGGTGGTCGCGCGTTTTTTTGCGCCTCATTTTTTTCCCGGAGCTGTTCATGCAAAGGTTTTTCAGCACCGTGTTTTCCCGACAGATCGTGGCGGGCGCTACGCGCGTCTCGCTGACGGTCGGCTGTGTGCGCAATCTGATCAACTAGGGAGAGGCCTTGTTTTCTGGCGGGCGCCTTTCTTGGGGCCATGTCGTGCTCAATTTCCTGGTGCCGTATCTCGTCTCCAGCTACAGCGCGGCACGCAACCAGCTGTCGAACAGGTCTGCACCATGAGGCCCGACGAAATGACGCTAGCTGCGACGGTTCAAACAGCCTCGCAACCAGAAGTTGACCCGGTTGTGCTCAGTGCGCTGCGGGGGAAAATGGTCAAGTTCGCATCTCTGCAGTTGGGTGACCCGCATCAGGCTGAAGACGCAGTGCAGGAAGCCCTGATGGGGGCATTCAAGAACGCTGCCGCATTTGCTGGCAGGGCCAGTCTCAAGACCTGGGTGTTTGCCATTTTGAAGAACAAGATCACCGACATCCTGCGCCAGCGCCAGCGTCATGTGTCGGCCCAGCAGGTCTTGGGCGAGGTCGACGAAGAGGCTGACCTCACGGAACTTTTCAACAGTGGCGGCATGTGGGAACCCGACGAACGCCCTGCCGCCTGGGGCAACCCGACCGAAACCTTGCAAGACAAACAGTTCTGGAAGGTGTTCGAGATCTGCTTGGAAGGTCTGCCAGGTCAACAGGCCCGTGTGTTCATGATGCGGAAATACGTAGGACTCGATTCGCACTAAATATGTACCGAGGTGGGCATCACCTCGACCAACCTGAACGTGATGCTCCACCGATCGCGCCTGCGGCTTCGGAAGTGTCTGGAAGACCGCTGGTGTGCCCGGGGAGGTGCATCATGCTGAACTGCCAAGAAGTCAGCCGACTGGTCTCGGAGTCTCAAGAGCGTAAATTGTCGGTGGTCGAGAAAATGTCGCTTAACCTGCACCTGATGATGTGCGACAGGTGCAAGAACTTCAGTTTGCAGGTGCCTTTTCTGAGCAAAGCCATGAAGGCCTACTCCGAACGCCTTGACGAGGTGATTGGCGAACAAGGTGCTGCGACCACGCCGAACATGGAGGACAAAGGCGCATGAGCTTTTCAAATCATTGCCCGGCGATGCGAGTGTGCGCCACATTCTGACGCTCAACCCGCAGGGTGGTCGCGCACTGGGCGAGTTCCACACCGCCGCACTGCGCAACCCGTGGCCGGTGCTCGTGGCCATGCATGCGTCGCTGCAACTCGAATGGGATTTACATGGCATGGCACAGCTTGCCGGTATGGCGCGCGCCCGGTTTGCGGTGCGGTTCAGGGAAGTGACCGGGCAGACACCGGGCGACTACCTGACCACTTGGTGCATGGTGTGCCCATCAAACAGGTGGCCGAGGAGTTTGGATATGGCAGCACCAGCGCCCTGTCGCGTGCCTTTGTCCGCAAGAGTGGCATGGCGCCGGGCGCGGGTGGCACAGTTGACCTGACTCAACGCGTATATTCCGTAGTCGGGTCTGGTTCGTCGCCCATTTCCAGGTCGAGCAAGCCCAACTGGGGCGCCAACGCGTGCAACGTGGCCATCTGATTCTCTACCTCTTGGCAGTTGCCGCACATTGAGAGGTGGATGCGCAACCGCATCTGATCGGTCAGATCCAACGGCTCGTCCATTGCCTGAGATATGAGTTCAGCGGCCCGTTCACAGGAATGAAAGATGTTCATTCAGCGCTCCTTGCGGTGTGGCCGTGGACGGTCATGCACTGGCGCAAGCCCGTGCGGGCGCGGTGCATGATCATGCGGCAATTCTCGGCGGTCAGACCCAGCTGCTCACAAATTTCAGAGGTTTCAAAACCCAGCCATTCGCGCATCATGAACACACGCCCGGTCTGGGGCGGCAGGTGGCGCAGGCAGCCCTCCAGTGTGGACATGATCTGGCGCTGCGCCTCGCGGCCATCGGGCTGTTGCCAGACGGGCACCGGTTCCAGGTAGCTGCCCTGCTCGTTAAACAGCCCCTCGGTAGGGTTGGCCTCGTTTTCATCGCTGGCGTTGTACACGCGGCGACGCTGGTGGGGGGAGCGGTACCAGTCGGCAATCTTGTTTTTGAGAATGGCGGTGGCCCAAGTGGTGATCGAGGCCTCGCCTCGATGCGACTCTGGGCTCTCCAGCACGCTCACTAAAGTTTCTTGCGCAAGGTCCTCGGCCAGAGCGGTCTCGTGAACGACCATGCGGGCGTGTCGGATCAGACGCTTGCGCAAAGGAATCCACGGATCTTCTGGGGCTTCGGAGTGGGCGGTGGTGCTGGACACACTGGTGTCGATGAAGGTCTTCATGGCTGGCGTCTCCTGGGGCTGTGTTGGTCGCCAATGCGCACTACCAACGACTCTGAGACTAAGTCCGTTAAACCATCTAAATCTTACACCCAACGTATTTCCGCAACGGCGAATGCCGACGACCAGTGCCCATTGCGGCGATCGACCTTCGCTTGCAGCAGGGGCCTCACCACCGGTGCTTTGACCCAGTAAAAAAGCGCTTCCAGCCGGGGCCGGAAGCGCTTCGGATCTCAGTGAGTATGCAATGTGTTCCCAGCAAGCCTTCGCCTGGCCATTCCCTTTCTGAGCGGTTGGTGTTGTCGCTGTTGTTGCGCTACTGGACCCGTTCGGTAGTCCTTGCCTCATGGTTGTTGAGCTGGCTCAGGACTGCGGTTGATAGCGGCCCGGATAGAGCTGCTTGAGGGTGATGCCGCGGTCGCGGTTGGCGGGCATGTTGCCGCTTTCAATGGCTTCGGCCAATTCATCTTTCACTTCGGCGCGGGTCTTGCCCCCAACTACTGGTTGCTGTTCGTAACGATTAGGATACAGCTGCTTGAGGGTGACGCCGCGGTCGCGGTTGGCGGGCATGTTGCCGCTTTCAATGGCTTCGGCCAATTCATCTTTCACTTCGGCGCGGGTCTTGCCCCCAACTACTGGTTGTTGTTCGTAACGATTAGGATACAGCTGCTTGAGGGTGACGCCGCGGTCGCGGTTGGCGATCATGTTGCCGCTGCGAATGGCTTCGGCCAATTCAGCCTTAACTTCGGCGCGTGTCTTGGAGCCAGTAGGGTCGGCGGCCAGGGCTTGGCCAGCAACGAAAGCGGAGATGGCAATGGCCATGGTAGACAGGAGGGTTTTCATGGTATTTCCTTTCGGGTTTACGACGCTGCGATCTGTAGTGCCGTCATGACCTTGGTCGCAATAGCCTGAAAAAACGTGACAGATATTTTTAGATATCGCTCATGCGTCCACCCGCCATCCGCACGGCAGCAGATCGATGCGAAACAGCGGACCGATGTCGCTGCGCAGTTCAACACGGCCTCTTGGCCGCAGGGCATCTGGAATTCACTTGACGACCTTGCCACCACGGTGCACAGCCTTGATTGAAGTTTCCCGACTGGCCGAGCGGTCCGCTTTCACAGAGCTGAGCGCTACGGCAGCGTGAAGCGCTTTGACCGGCAAACACATCAAGTCTTTTCTCATCCCGGTTGATCTTCTTGGTGAACGTTTTTTCCACGCTGGTCGAATTGTTGGGTGCATCAAGGCGTTGTTCGACGAAAACCGTCAGGAACAACACTGTCGTTGGCTAGAGCGATGGCGTCACCATACCGACAGCGTGATGGAAGGTGACGTCAACTGGGCGCGATATCGATTGCCTCCTACGGACCGCGGGTGCCGCTGAGATTCGTGAGCGGGTGACAAACTGGCGAGGTGTGAAGGTGCTGTCCGATCGATACGTCAATGCCCGGATTCACACACAGTCGCCAGCTCCAATTCGAATGGTGCTGGCGATGTCAGTGTAAGGATCGGGTGAAGGGCAGCGACAGAAGGGGACAGGCCATGAGGCTCGCAACCGAATACTTCTTGGATTTGCAAATGCCCCACACGCCCCCACGCGGCTCAAGAAAACCGACCTCATCACCGGATCAACCAGCGGCATTGGCCTGGGCATCGCGACGGCTTTGGCCGCAGCGGGCCATGACATCGTGCTCAACGGGTTTGGCGAAGCCGCAACCATTGAGCAACTGCGCGCCGATCTGGCGCAATTGCACGGCGCGAGCGTGCGCTACAGCGGTGCCGATTTGTCAGACCTCGTGGCCACCCAATCCATGATGGAGGAGGCCATCAGCGAATGGGGCGCCATTGATATTCTGGTGAACAACGCGGGCATCCAATATGTGGCGCCGGTGGATGAGTTCCCAGTGGACAAATGGAACGCCATCATTGTCATCAACCTGTCGGCCGCGTTTCACACCATGCGTTTGGCTTTGCCCGGCATGAAAGCCAAAGGCTGGGGCCGGGTGCTCAACGTGGGCTCGGCGCACGCGCTCGTCGCATCCCCATTGAAGTCTGCCCACGTGGCAGCCAAACACGGTATTGCCGGCTTCACCAAGACCGTGGCGTTTGAAGTGGCCACCCAGGGCATCACTGCCAACGCGCTGTGCCCCGGTTATGTCTGGACGCCATTGGTGGAAAAGCGGGTTCCCGACACGGCCAAGGCGCGCGGGTTGACTGAGCAGCAGGTAATTGACGACGTGCTGCTGCACGCGCAGCCCACCAAACAGTTCGTCACCATCGAGCAGGTGGCGGCCTACGCGGCGTTCCTGTGTACCGACGCTGCGGCCAGCATCACCGGTGCGGTGATGCCCATCGACGGCGGCTGGACGGCCCAATGAGCCGGATGATCAGGGGCACACAGCCATGAATGCCGAATCCATCCTGCAATTGCCGTCGATGCCGATGGCGCCACCGTCTTATCCCAAAGGACCGTACCGCTTTGTGGACCGTGAATACCTGATCATCACTTACAAGAGTGATCCGGCGGCCATTCGCGCCGCCTTGCCCGAGCCGCTGGAGCCAGACGGCTCAAACACAGTGCTGTTCGAGTTCATTCGCATGCCCGATTCGGCCGGATTTGGCGACTACACCGAGTCGGGCATCGTCATCCCTGCGCTGCACCAAGGAGAGCATGTGAACTTCACGGCCCAGATGTACCTGGACGTTGAGCCACCATTGCCGGCGAGCGCGAGATCTGGGGCTTTTCCAAGAAGCTCGCCCTGTCCCAACTGCGTATCGCCCATGACACGCTCACCGGCACGCTGGAGTACGCGGGTGTGCAGGTGGCAGTGGGCACCATGGGCTACAAGCACCAGCACCTGCTTTATGACTTGGACGGCAAAAAGGCCTGTAGCGCAGACGCCATTTTGCGAAAGATGGAGAAGACCCAGGTCAACCTCAAACTCATTCCGCATGTGGACGGTCAACTGGCCATGGCCCAACTGGTGGCCTACAACCTGACCGATATCCAGGTGCAGGGCGCCTGGTCGGGTCCGGCGCGCCTGCATCTGGTACCCCACGTGAATGCACCGGTGGTCGATCTGCCGGTGCGCGAGATTGTGGGGGGCATTTCATTGCCAACCTCACGCTCCCCTATGGCCGTGTCCTGCACGACTACCTGAAACCCAACGTATCCAAGGCAGCCTGACATGGCCACACGCGCACGCACTCCATCTTCATCGCCATCGCGCCCGCCCAAGCAGGGCGCGCAGGTGCCTGCTAAAGCCAAACCGCACCGCCGCACTCACGCGCTCGACCCTGCCATGGCTGGTCCCCCGCCGCAGGACGTCATGGTCATGCAAGGCGGCGGGGCGGTGGGCGCTTTTCACGTGGGGGTCTACCAGGCCTTGCACGAAGGTGGGAAAGAACCTGATTGGGTCATTGGCACGTCCATCGGTGCCATCAACGCGGCCCTCATCGCGGGCAATCACCCCAAAAACCGTTTGCAACGCCTGCGAGCGTTCTGGGGTCGATTGCACTCGCAGCCGGTTGCCCATGGCGCCTTTGAGCTGTTTCCGTCGCAGTCCGGTCTGGCAAAGTGGCAGCACAACATCGGCGTGGTCGGTCAGGGTGTTCCCGATTTTTCCAAACCCAACCTGCCCGCCTGGCTCAGCCCCCGGCAGGCGCTCGGCATCGAGAAGGCCGCCTACTACGACACACAACCGCTGCGCGACACCTTGAGTGAACTGGTCGATTTTGACTACCTGAACGGCTCGTCCACGCGCATCACGGTGGGGGCCGTCAACGCGCGCACGGGACAGATGCGCTACTTCGACAGTCGACACGAACGCATCAACATCGATCACATCATGGCATCGGGTGCGCTGGCGCCGGCCTTTGGCGCGGTGCGCATCGACGGCGACCCCTACTGGGACGGCGGCCTGTTTTCCAACACCCCGATTGAGGTGGTGTTGGACAACAAGCCTCGCCGTGACTCATTGATCTTCGCTTGCCGTCTGTGGGAACCCCATGGCGACGAACCTCAAAGCATCTGGGACATCCAGAGCCGCCTGAAAGACATCCAGTTTGCCAGCCGGGCAGAGCCGCACATCGAACGGCAAAAGCAATTGCACCATCTGCGCCACATCATCGGCGAGCTCGCCGGGCAGCTGCCGGGCAACCCCCATGCCCAGGCGCTGGGTGCCTAGGGATGCCGCACTGTGATGCACATTGTGAGTTTGATGGCCGCCCACCTGCCCGATGAGGATCAGACCAAGGACATCGATTTCACGCCCAGTGGCGTTGGTCTGCGCGTGCAAGCGGGCGCTGGCGGAAAAGCCCTGGGAGGGGGATGTCGATCCGCTGGACGGTGTCTTTGTGCACCGGGTACCGCATCCGGGCCTAGTCACTTTATAAAGCGTCGCCGGAGACCGATGGATGGCGTTTTTGCTTGTCGTCACATGTTGTGCGCCACCGTGTCGCACGCCTTGCAAATCAAACCCAGTAGTACCGCTGCCGCGTCAGCGAACGGCCAGGTCAGTGAACAATCTGTTGCCCTGCACTTGTATGGTAGTGGGTGTCTAACGCCTCTTTCTCCGAGAGAGTTCTGCGGTTGAGCAACTGCGGACAGGGCCTAGGAGTCTGGGCGGCAGAGGATTTTCAGATTTCAAAACAGTTGTTTGCGCAGATCCTCGCTTCGGTTTTTGACTGCGCGGCTCAGACGCGGGCCTGATACGTTCTGTTGAGTCACCTTTGGTGCTGTTTTGGCCGGGTTTTCTTCTCAGGCTGTCTTCATCGCCCCTATTCTTCGTAAATTGAGCGCCATGCAGACGAGTCTGAACTCAGCCTTTGCCTTTTCTATCCCGCGCATGCTGAATTGCCTGAACCCCAAGACGTTCTTGATCCAGCCGTTGGTGGTTCGGCAATCCATTTGCGTTTTCGGTAGTCAATCTTTCCTCGTGGTGTTTCGAACTTGGCAGCCATCGCCACCGTGTTGGGGGTAGCGCTGCGCATCCCTGGGCTTGGCTAGTACCTTGCCCTCACGGCCCAAGGCAATGACCAGTTCCATCTCGGGCTGGGTGATTGCCAATTCGGCCATCACTGCCTCGCTGCGGTAGCCTGCATCGGCCAGCACCTGCGTGGCAGATGAGCCCGTGTTTGAATTGACGGCGTTCAGCACCATGGGCAGTTGATGAACGTCGGAGCTGGTGTTAACTACTTCAGCAGCCACGATGATGTGTGCCGTCTCGTCCACTGCGGTTTGCGCGTTGTAGCTGTAATCAAACCCTCCACCGGCACGCTTTATGATGCGTGACTCGGGGTCCGTGAAGCTGTCCTGTGCCTTCGCAGGCGACACGCCGAAGTCGCGCTGGGAGGGCTTGCCACCGTTGGACTTGCCATTCTTGTCTTTGGGTTTGCGTTCGTCATCTGGAGTGCGCCTGCGCTGTGCATCGCTTTGGCGTTGACGTTGACGCTCCTCCAATCGGGCCTTGGCGGCCTCAATCGCAGCCAGTCGGACCTGTCTGCGCTCTAGTTCGGCAGGGATGTCCAGCTCAGGCTCATCCTTCTCGGCTTCGTTCATGTTGCTGGCCTTCTCCAGCAGTGCGGAAATCTGTGCCTTGAGTTCGGCCTCGGTGGTTTGCATGCGCCCTTAGCTCATGGCCTTGTGGCGGCTGGCATTAGCCTTGATCTTGGTGCCATCCACCGCAATGGTGCCTAGCTTGACCAGTCCCATCTCGCGTGCCAGGCCCACCACTTGAACAAAGAGCTCAGTGAACTCAATCAAGTGCAGCGCCCGAAAGTCCCGGATCGTTCGGTGCGCCGGGAAGTTCTCAGCTGCCAGCACCCGAAAGGCCACGTCTTCACGAAGCTTTCTTGCGATCTTGCGTGAACTGAAGACGCCGGTGGCATAGCCGTACACCAGTACCTTGACCATCATGGCCGGGTTAAAGGGTTGGTTACGCGGGCCACCGCCGGCGTAGCGAACATGGAATGCACGCAGGTCCAAGCGGTCTACTGTGTCGTTGATGAAGTAGGCCAGGTGGCCTTAGGGCAACCACTCCTGCAACGCACAGGGCATGAGGTATTGCTGATTGGGCTGGTCAGGAACGTAGCTGGTGCTCATCCCTTCATTCTGCGCATCCTCACCCATTCAGCATCAGAGTTTTCCCTCCTTCTGCCGCCCAGACTCCTAGGGGTTGCAAGGTGGCCTGTTCCAAGCCGCGTCAGGGCGCAGGTGCTGTGCCCGCTTTCTTGGCGATGCGCTCCCAGTCCTTGAGCGTTTGCAACATGCGGTTCTTGGCGTCGGTATGGCCTTCGATGAAGGTATCAGTCAGGCGCTTGCGCAATTCCAAGTCTGGTGGCGGTTCGGACAGGGCCTTGAGCCGGTCGATCAACAGCATCACCACCTGAAAACTTTTAGAGCCTATCGCCAGCACTAGCGGTGTTTGGCCGTCGTCGGCAGTGTCCTGCACATCCGCGCCGTGCTGAATCATGTGCTTGACCAGTCCGGCCTTGCCCTGCGCGCAGGCCCAGTGCAGGGGAATCAGCCCACCCTCAAGCCTCGCATTGAAATCGGCATCATTGGCGAGAAGCTCAGGTGTCAAAGGCCAGCCGCAAGCCTTGATCATTTGCAGAAGTTTCCAGTCGTTCATTGGGTCTGTGGGGCCATGGTTCGTGTGAGGGCAAAGTTGCCGAACCGTGAAGTCTCTCACACAGGGGCAAGCATGGCCGCCTTGCGCCCGTTCGTCGTCAGGCCTCACCGTGCTTTTCTGCCGATTCTGGCAGCCCGAACACGCGGTCGAATGCCCATGTGAAGGCAATGGCATAGACAAAGAAGAAGGCCAGAAAGCCAAGATTCGCCACGAAGGCATTGAGCAATGACGTATTCAACCAGAGCGCCATGACGGGTACAAGTATCACAACGAGTCCGCCTTCAAAACCAATCCCATGCACCAAACGCCTCGCAAGGGATCGACCTTGCACGGACTGGCGCGCTTCCCAGCGCTCAAAGAGGGTGTTGAAGATGAAGTTCCAACCCAGCGCGATGCTTGACAGAACAACAGCGAGCCCGAGGGATGAGGCCGTGGATTCGCCGAAAACGAAACTCAAGACTGGCGCAACGAATGCAACAGCAAGGGCTTCATACAAGATGGCCTGCAGTACGCGCCGATTTTTGGGGCTCATGACGAAACTGCAAGTCTAGCGCTTGGTGTGGCTGATGCCTGTTGACAAGGTGATTGGCGGGCCAGCGCTGAAAGACGCTCTCATTGAGGATATTCGAGGGAGGCATCCATGGACCGTGCCTGTAAGAAATGGGTTTCGGTAACTCCCTCATATGACTTTTCCCTTCAGGCTGGGATGATCAGGAGCATATGTCGAGCCTTACCCCTATTTCCCCCGACCGCTGGAAACTGTCCGTGGCGCCCATGATTTATGGGTGCTAAAAAGCAACATTAATGAGGGTTTCAAGAGGATCGTGTGCAGCGGTGTGTGCAATCGGTTTTTACATTTTGAGTAGGTTTCTGCACTTTTGTGCACACGAAGAAAAACCGACTGACGAAAAAACCCCAGCGCAATGGCTGTTTGATGACTACTGCAACCTCCAAGCATCCGTCGGTCGATGAAGGAGTCCGGCATTGATCCAACTGCAAGTGGTTGCAGGCGATGCAATGGCAAAATGCGATTACAAAAATTAGTCGTTGACCGGGTGTGTCGCCATGATTGAACAGAATAAAAATTTCATAAAAGTAAACGCAGCTTTCCCGCACATTGGTAAGAAGATCCAACTCTTTTGGGGGCATCCAGAATTCGTTGCCTTGATCGACGACTTGCAGCAAAACAAAAGGGGAGAGAAAAGGCAAGGATTTTCAATGGAGGTTGCCAATGCGCTGAACAATCTTGACTCTGAGCACACTCTGGCCTTTCCAAAGTTGGCCCGGAAAAGTGACATTTGGGGACTGTGAGATGGAGTTGACTCGTGGCGAATCGCGTTTGCCGTGTTGCCGCCGACCGAAAACTGAGCCACTTTTAGAGGCTGTGCCGATTCAAAACTGAGCCAGGTGTTTTACTAGCTCTGCCGATTTTTTAGGCAGGAGCAAACAAGGTGATCACCATGGAACTTTTAGGCAAGATAAGGCGCATGCAGATGCGCGACAAGCTCTCAGAGCGGGCCATTGCAAAACGCACGGGACTGTCACGCAACACCGTGCACAAATGGCTGGAGACCCCCGAAGAAGTTGAGGCTCCCAAGTACGTACGGGCCAAGACGTTTGGCAAACTGACAGCCCTCACTGACGAGTTGGAACAAGCCCTCAAGGCCGATGCCCACCGCCACAAACAAGACCAACGCACAGGCAAAGCACTGTTTGCCCAAATCAAGGCCAGTGGCTACCTGGGTGGATACAGCCGTGTCACAGACTTCATCCGGGAGTGGCGCGCCACCGAGGGGAAGAAGCCTCATGCCTTCGTTCCTTTGAAGTTTGATCTGGGCGAAGCCTTCCAGTTCGACTGGAGCGAAGAAGGTTTGGTGGTCGGTGGCATTTACCGGCGCATGCAGGTGTCGCACATGAAGCTGTGTGCCAGCCGCGCCTTCTGGCTGGTGGCCTACCCCAGCCAGGGTCATGAAATGCTGTTCGATGCCCATACACGCTCATTTGCGGCCCTGGGTGGTGTGGCCAGGCGCGGCATCTACGACAACATGAAGACCGCCGTGGACAAAGTCAAGAAGGGCAAGGGCCGTGTTGTGAACGCCCGCTTTGCTGTCATGTGCACGCACTACCTGTTTGATGCCGACTTCTGCAACGTCGCCAGTGGCTGGGAGAAAGGAGTCGTGGAGAAGAACGTCCAGGACAGCCGCAGGCGAATCTGGATCGAGGCGCAGACACGCCAGTGGCATTCATTTGATCAACTCAACGCCTGGCTGGGCGAGCGCTGCCGCGCCCTGTGGGGCGAGATCCGCCACCCCGAATACAAGCACTTCAGTGTGCTTGAGATGCTGGAGCAAGAGCGCACAGAGATGATGCCCATGCCCACCCCATTTGACGGCTACGTGGAGAGCCCGGCCAAGGTCACCAGCACCTGCCTGGTGAGTGTGCAGCGCAACCGCTATTCGGTGCCTTGTGAGCTCGCTGGCCAGCGGGTTAGCACCAGGCTCTATCCCACGCGCATCAGCGTGGTGGCGCATGACGCGGTGGTGGCCAGTCACGAGCGCTTATCGGACCGTGGGCACACCAGCTACGACTGGCAGCACTACATCGACTTGGTACAGCGCAAACCCGGTGCCTTGCGAAACGGTGCCCCCTTTGCAGACATGCCCGAGCCCCTGAAGAAACTGAAGCTGGGCCTGATGCGCCATGACGGCGGTGACAAGGTGATGGCACAGGTGCTGGCCGCAGTGCCAAGCGCTGGGCTGGAGGCAGTGCTGGTGGCGGTGGAACTGGTCGTTGAGTCCGGCGCGCTCAGTACCGAGCACGTCCTCAACGTGCTGGCCCGGCTCAATGCCAAGCCGATACCCGAGGCGGTGGAGACGACTTTGCTGCTTCAGGAGGCACCCGTGGCCAATACAGGGCGTTATGACAGCCTGCGTACGCTGACGGAGGTGAGCCATGCGTCCTGATGTAACCACTGAACTCAAAGAACTGCGCTTGCACGGCATGGTGGGTGCCTGGACGGATTTGATGGCTCAAGGCGAGGCATCAACGGCATCCTCAAAGTGGTTGATTGAACACCTGCTGGAGGCAGAACACACCGACCGTGCCATGCGCTCAGTGCGCCACCAAATGAACGCGGCCAAGTTCCCCTTGCATCGCGACCTGGCAGGGTTTGACTTTGCTTGTTCCAAAGTAGATCAGGCACTGGTCAAGCAGTTGGCCACGCTGGCATTTACGGACACCGCACAGAACGCCGTTCTCATTGGTGGGCCGGGCACCGGCAAGACCCATTTGGCCACCGCCATTGCGGTGGCCGGTATCGCATCCAAAGGCAAACGGGTACGTTTTTATTCCACCGTCGATTTGGTCAATGTGCTGGAGAAAGAAAAGCGCGATGGCAAGGCCGGGCGCATCGCACTGTCACTGATGCGCATGGATCTGGTGATCCTTGATGAACTGGGCTATTTGCCGTTCAGTCAAGCCGGTGGGGCCTTGCTGTTTCACCTGCTCTCCAAGCTGTACGAGCACACCAGTGTGATCACCACCACCAACCTGAGCTTCGCGGAGTGGTCCAGTGTGTTTATCGATGCCAAGATGACCACGGCGCTGCTGGACCGGCTCACCCACCACTGTCATATCGTTGAGACGGGCAACGAGTCATACCGTTTCCAGCACAGCTCCATGGCGGCGAAGTCACGGATCAAGGCCCGGGAGCAAGCGCGTAAAGGGAGCAAAGAAACGCCAGTAGAGGAGCCCTTCTGAAGGGGGCGCAAAGGGGAAATCCGCTACAGGCGTCGCCCTGCGCTCCTTTCCCCTTTGCTGTTTCTGATTCAAAACCACCAAGACAGGAGAGTTCAAAAAAACAGCGACTGGGTACACTTATCCACAGTTGCCAATTCAAAAACTGGCAACCCGCCCTGGCTCAATATTGGATCGGCAGGGTGGCTCAATATTCAATCGGCGCTGACAGCCGGTTTTCTAATTGAGTCGTGCACGTCGCTTGATGTGATCTTTGTGTACCGGGCCAGCATCGCCCAGGTCTTATGCCCGGTAAGCAGTGCCACGCGGGGTATATCAAGGCCCATGCGGAAAAATGAAGCCGTCGCCCGGTGTCTCAGGTCATGGAAGTGCAGATCAATGATGGGCGGTTTGACGTTCTTGCAGCCCCGGGTGAATGCGGCGCTTACGCTGGATTCTTGGTAGGGGAACAGATACCCGATCGCACGCCCTTTAATTAGAGGCTCCACAATCGCCCAGGCATCAGCCAGTAATGGAACGGTCTGGTGGTTGCCTTGCTTTTTCATGGGGTCTTTGCGGTCTCGAATGATGACGGTTCTGCCCTTGCTGTCAATGTCCTCTATTTCAAGCCGGCATATCTCGCCCTGTCGCATACCTGTAGCAAGCGCAAACTGACAGAGCATGGTCATGGGTACTTTTTGGCGCAGGTTGTTGTCCCAAAGGTCATAAAGGCGTCTTAGTTCGTCGTCGGTGGGTTCGCGGTCACGCTCTTGGCTGCGTGTAACTAGCCCCCGGTGCTTGAGTCCTGCGCGCATATCAAGGGCGAGGCGCTCGGGTAGGTCAAGCTGTCTGGCATGGCGTCCCCACTTCAATATGGTGCTGAGATAGCTCAGGTCTGCCGAAATGGTCACGCCACCTGCGCCGGATGCTTGGCGGCGGTCGATGAAGTCGCGCAAGACAACGGCATTTAGATTGCTCAGCTTCACCTTACCCAGTTCGCGCTTGATCATTTTGAGGGTCGCTTCTTTGGTTCGCCCCTGCACCTTGGTCACTGTCTCGTTGTACTTGTCGATCAAGTCTGCGAGGGTTGCGGCCTTTGGCACTGGCATATAGCTGCCCGCTGCCGCGTGGGTCGATTGCGCCTCAATCACGGTTGCCCATTCCTTCGCTTCGCGCTTGCTGTCGAAGGTGGCCGCTTTGTACAGGCCTTTCTTGCGGACTTGTGCGCGCCATTTTCCGGAGGGTAGCTGCGAGAATGTGGGCATTGTGTGCAATCAGTGTGTGTTCATTTGTTTACTGATTATTGCCCTTTTTGGGCATTCGTGTGCACTATTTATTGCACATGGCATAAAACGAGGTCAACTGAAGTGGAAAATATCGTTATAATTCAACAACTTAGCAGGCATCGAATAAGTGTTGCCCCGATGATGGACTGGACGGATAGACATTGCCGCTATCTGCACCGCTTGCTATCGCGCCACGCCTTGTTGTACACAGAAATGGTCACCACCGGTGCGCTCATTCATGGCGAGGTGGCGCGTCACCTGCGTTTTAACGCCGAGGAGCACCCATTGGCGCTGCAGTTGGGCGGCAGCGAGCCGGCCGATCTGGCGCACTGCGCCAAGTTGGGTGAGCAATGGGGTTACGACGAAATCAATTTGAACTGCGGCTGCCCCAGCGAGCGGGTGCAGCGCGGCGCGTTTGGCGCCTGCCTGATGAACGAAGCCGCGTTGGTGGCCGACGGCGTCAAAGCCATGCTGGACGTGGTGCAGATCCCGGTCACGGTCAAACACCGCATTGGCATTGACAAAGACGAGAGCTATGGGTTTGTGCGGGACTTTGTGGGCACTTTGAATGACGCGGGTTGCACCACCTTCATCGTGCACGCTCGCAATGCCTGGCTCAAGGGCTTGTCCCCGAAAGAAAACCGCGAAATTCCACCGCTGCGTTATGACGTGGTGCACCAACTCAAGCGTGACTTTCCTAAGCTCACCATCGTGGTCAACGGTGGCATCACCACCACGGTGCAGGTGGCCGAGCAGTTGCAATACCTGGACGGCGCCATGCTGGGCCGCGAGGCTTATCACAACCCCTGGTGGCTGAGCGAGTGGGATGCGGCCTTTTATGGTGCCGCGCCCAGCGCGTTGACTCGCGAGAGTGTGGAGGCCGAGATGGTGGCTTATATGGACCGGGAAGCCGCTGCCCATGGCACGCCCTGGTATTCGATTGCCCGCCACATGCTGGGATTGCGCCATGGTTTGGCGGGTTCGCGCCGCTGGCGCCAGGTCTGGAGCGATCACCGCCTTAAAACCTTGCCGGCGCGGGAGGTGATGGCGATGGCCCAAGGTCCGGTTGAGGTGGAGTTGGCCTAAGCAGGTGGCAATGCCCTGGCTTGACTGGGGCGAGCGCTTACCGCTCGTCACACGAATGGGCGCACACCCCGCATTGAATTCCCTTGCATCCCGGATTGGCGGGGTATGCTGCAAGATCGCACTTTGACCTCACTGGCGCAGGTCAGTGATGTTGCATGAATTTTTGATAAAAATGACCACTAGGCTCCGTTTTCATTGCACATGTAGCTATTTATTTGATAGCTATTTTGTCCGGCTGACGGTTGCCTGCCCTACCAATTTGAAGGTAAACATATGAATACATTGACAAAAATTGGCTCTTTTGTGGTTGTGACCGCGTTGTTGTTGCTTGTTAGTGGGTGTGCCGCCGAAGTGGGCAGCGAGCGGTGGTGCACGGAAATGAAAGGCAAGCAGCCAGCGGATTGGACCGCCAACCAGGCCGTCGATTACGCCAAGCATTGCATCTTGAAATAGGGAGCACACCATGGGACTGATGTCATTTGTGATCTGGATTGCCACCGGTGCGCTAGCCGGTTGGGTGGCCGGGCGCCTGATGAAGGGTGGCGGTTTTGGCTTGCTGGGCAATATCTTGCTCGGTATTTTGGGTGCTGTCGTGGGCGGCTGGGCCTTTGGGTTGTTGGGCTTGTCGGTGACGGGCTGGGTGGGGTTGTTGGTCCGGGCCATCGCCGGGGCGTCTTTGCTGCTGTTTTTGGCAGGATTGATCAAGCGCTGACGATGGTTGAAAAAGTGGGCAAATAAGCCTCTGGTGCATTTAAACAGGGCGGAAACTGCTATTTATTCAATGGTGTTTTTATGTGAATTTCGTCACAAGTCCCACGACCATGGGCGACGGCCAGACGGCGCTTGGGTTGACCCCGCAAGTTATCATGGGGCTATGCCGCAGGGTGACCCGTTGGCCCTCATTTCACTCCCAAGTCTGACTCTTTAACGTTCCGTGCGCCTCAATTCAATCAAGTTATCGGGATTCAAGTCCTTCGCCGAACCCACCACCTTCATGCTGCCGGGGCAGTTAGTGGGCGTCGTTGGGCCGAACGGCTGCGGCAAATCCAACATCATGGATGCCGTTCGCTGGGTGCTGGGTGAGTCCAAAGCGTCTGAATTGCGCGGCGAGTCGATGCAGGACGTGATCTTTAACGGCACCACCACCCGCAAGCCCGCCAGCCGCTCCAGCGTGGAGTTGGTGTTTGAGAACGCCGACCACCGCGCCGGCGGCCAGTGGAATCAGTTTGAAGAAATTGCCGTCAAGCGGGTGCTCACCCGCGACGGCAATAGCAGTTACTACATCAACAACCAGCCCGTGCGCCGGCGTGACGTGCAAGACGTCTTTTTGGGCACCGGCCTGGGCCCACGCGCCTACGCCATCATTGGCCAGGGCACGATCAGCCGGATCATTGAGTCCAAGCCCGAAGAATTACGCCTGTTTCTGGAGGAGGCCGCGGGGGTCTCCAAGTACAAAGAACGTCGTCGGGAAACCGAAAACCGCCTTTCTGACACGCGTGAGAACCTGACCCGCGTGGAAGATATCCTGCGCGAGCTGAACGCCAATCTGGAGAAGCTGGAAAAGCAGGCTGAAGTGGCGCTGCGCTACAACCGGCTCAATGCCGACGTCACGCTCAAGCAGCACCAGCTCTGGTTTTTGAAGCGCACCGAGTCCGAGGCCGATCAGGCCAAGGTGCGTGCTGACGCCCAGGGTGCGGTGAATGCGCTGGAAAGCCGTGTGGCCGACCTGCGTGCGATTGAAAACGAACTGGAAACCGTGCGTCAGGCCCACTACGCTGCGGGCGACCACGTCAACCAAGCCCAGGGCCATTTGTACGAAGCCAGCACCGAAGTTGGCCGGCTTGAGGCTGAAATTCGCTTCGTGGTGGAAGGGCGCCAACGCGTTGAGCAGCGTCTGATCACCCTCAAGGAGCAGGGTGGCCAATGGATTACCCGGCAGGAAGACGCCCAGGCGGAGATTGAGAATTTGCTGGAATTGGCCATGGTGGGCGAGGAAAAGACCGAGTTGCTGGCCGCCCAGGTGGAAGACCAGGCGCAGCAATTGCCTGATCTGGAAGACGCTTTGCGCGTCGCCCAAAAAGCCGCCAATGAGCAGCGTACCGGCGTGGCACAGGTGCAGCAGCAGATTCAGGTGCTGGCCGCTGACCAGCGCAGCATTGAAGAGCAGTCTCGTCAGTTAAGCAGCCGCCGTGAGCGTCTGAACACCGACCGCAACGCCCTGGCCGCGCCTGACGAAGACCGTTTGCTGGCCCTGCAAAGCCAGTTGGAAGAGGCGCAAGAAAGCACCGGCGTGGCCGAAGCCCGCTTGGCTGAGTTGCAGGAGTCAGTGCCACAGTTGGACGACGCCCGGCGCGTCTGCCAACAGGCCGTGAACGCCGAGTCCTCCCGCTTGGCTGATTTTTCGGCCCGCATGGAGGCCCTCAAGGCTTTGCAGGAAAAAGTCAAAACCGACGGCAAGTTGCAACCCTGGCTCACCAAGCATGGCCTGGAGAGCTTGCAAGGCTTGTGGAGCCGCATCCATATTGAGCAAGGCTGGGAAAACGCGCTGGAAGGCGCGCTTCGCGAACGGCTGGGGGCGCTGGAAGTGTCCCGGCTGGACATGGTGCGCGCGTTTGGCAATGACGCGCCGCCCGCCAAACTTGCGTTTTACAGCCCACCACAGGCCGCGCTGCCCCTCGGCCCAAGCGCTTTGCCACGTTTGTCGGATTTGCTGCGCGTGAACGACGCCGGCCAAAAAGCGGTAATGATCGATTGGCTGCAGGGTTGCTACACCGCCGCCAGCTTTGAAGAAGCGCTGGCTCAGCGTGCTCAACTGCAGCCGGGTGAGCTGATTTTTGTCAAAGGCGGCCATTCGGTTGGCCCCTATGGTGTGAGTTTTTACGCCCCCGACTCAGAGCAGGCGGGCTTGTTGGGCCGGGCGCAAGAGATTGAAAACCTTGAGAAACAACTCAAGGCGCAGGCCCTGATCAACGAAGAGTCCCGCTCCGCCCTCGTGCGGGCGGAGGCCGCGTATGCCGATGCCTCTCAGCGACTGGTGGCGGTGCGCCGCGAAGCCAGCGAGAGCCAAAGCCGCACCCACGGGCTGCAAGTGGAAACCTTGCGCCTGACCCAAATGGCCGAGCAGGCGCGTCTGCGCAGTGCCCAGATTGAAGGTGACTTGGCCGAGGTGGACTCCCAACTGGAAGACCTGCAAGAGCGACGCGTCACCGCCGAGGCCCGCTTTGAAGAGTTGGACATGCAACTGGCCGATGCGCAAGAGAGCCATGCCCAGTTGGACGAGCGCGTGATCAACGCCGAGCGCAAGCTGAACGAATGCCGCGAGCAGCAACGCAGCTTGGAGCGCCAGGCGCAAGAAGCCACGTTCTCAATGCGCAGCCTGGACGCACGCAAGGCCGAGTTGTCGCGTGCTATCGAAACTGCAGTGCAACAGGCAGACTCTGTGAAGGCTGAAGCCCAAAGAGCCGAAGATGAATTACTGCGCCTGAACGACGCGGCGGCGCAGGGTGGTTTGCAAAATGCTTTGAGCGTCAAGCTCGATCGTGAGAAAACCCTGGGTGCCCGGCGTAGCGAATACGACGACCTGACTGCCAAGCTGCGCGCCAGTGATGAGCGCCGCCTGCAGCTGGAACGCGAGTTGGACCCCTTGCGACAGCGCATCACCGAGTTCCAACTCAAAGAGCAGGCCGCGCGCTTGGGGTTTGAGCAGTACACCCAGTTGCTGGAAGACGCCAAAGCCGATTTGGAGGCCGTCGCGCTGTCCATCACCGAGGGCAGTGTGCGTTTGCTGGGCCTGCAAAGTGAGATTGATCGCATCAACCGGGAAATCACCGCCTTGGGCGCCGTGAACCTGGCCGCGCTGGATGAGTTGGCGTCTGCCCGCGAGCGCAAGCTGTTCCTGGATGCCCAGACGGCTGATTTGACCGAGGCCATGACCACGCTGGAAGACGCAATCAGGAAGATTGACGGCGAAACGCGCGAGTTGCTCTCAGGCACGTTCAACGCGGTCAACGAGCACTTTGGCCGCATGTTTCCCGAGCTGTTTGGCGGGGGCAACGCGCGCCTGGTCATTACCGGTGAAGAGATTTTGGACTCGGGCGTGCAAGTGGTGGCCCAGCCGCCGGGCAAGAAAAACCAGACCATTCACCTGCTTTCGGGCGGTGAAAAAGCACTGACGGCGATTGCGCTGGTGTTTGCCATTTTTCAGCTCAACCCCGCACCGTTTTGTTTGCTGGACGAGGTGGATGCGCCGCTGGATGATGCCAATACCGAGCGTTATGCCAAGCTGGTGTCCAGCATGAGCAAGGAAACTCAGTTCCTGTTCATCAGTCACAACAAGATTGCCATGGAAATGGCCGAACAATTGATTGGAGTCACCATGCAAGAGCAGGGCGTGTCACGGATCGTGGCAGTCGACATGGATTCAGCAGTTTCAATGGCGGAGGCACTGTGAATGACATGAGCACTCTCCAACTGGGGCTGGCCGGCATTGGCGCGGCCGTGTTGATCGCGATGGCTGTGCAAGCGGCGTGGTCGTCCCGTAAAAACCAGCCGCGCCAACCCACACCGGTCGAGCCAGGCGCCGGGCTCGACACCGTGCCAATGCCCGGTGAAGGCATTGAGCCTGAGTTAGACGCTGCTGCCTTTGATGCGGCCCACTTCCCGCTGCCCACGCCAGAAAAGAAGCCCGCCATGGACGCGCTGATCGACGTCATTGCTCCCATTGCGCTGGACGCCGTGGTTTCCGGCGATGCCGCGCTGGCGGCCATGCCGGCCACGCGGCGGGTGGGCAGCAAGCCGTTTTCGATCGAGGGACTGAACCAGACCTCCGAGCAATGGGAAGTGCCTCTTGCCGGGCAACGCTACACGCAGCTTCAGGCCGGTGTGCAGTTGGCCAATCGGTCGGGGCCGCTCAATGAGATTGAGTACTCCGAATTTTTCATGAAAACCCAGGGGTTTTGCGACACCATCAACGGCACGCCCGATTTCCCTGAAATGCGCGAAGAAGTAGCCCGCGCCCGCGAACTGGACCAGTTTGCCGGCGACCACGACGCCCAGCTCGGCTTTGCACTGCAAGCCCGTCGGGCGGCCTGGAGCCCAGGCTACGTGCAACAAAATGCGGCCCGCCACGGCTTTGTGGCTGGCGCCATTCCAGGTCGCATGGTGGTGCCGGCCAGCGCGGTGGGCTTGCCGCCTGTCTTGGTCCTCAACTTCGATACCCAAGCGGCACTGGCCGATGACCCGGCGCAATCTGCCATTCGCGAGGTTTCACTCAGTCTGGATGTGCCCCAGGTGCAACGTAGCGAGCAGGCGTTTCAGCGCATGCGAGACATCGCCGTGGCGCTCGCCGCGGACATGGACGGCGTGATCACCGATGACAACGGCATTCCCTTGCCGGTGGAGGCACTGGACCAGATTTCGACGGAGCTGGAGGGCCTGTACGACACGCTGGAGCAGCGCGACCTGGCTGCGGGCTCAGCCCTGGCGCGCCGCCTGTTTTCCTGATTCCTTTTTTCGCTTCATTTATGCCGCCCTCGGTGCCTCCTGTTCACGATCTGTTTTCACATGCGGCCCAGCCTGACTTAACCTACTTTGTCGAGCTAAAGCGCAACTTGCATGCGCACGCCCATCGCTATTACGTGCTGGATGATCCGCAGATTCCCGATGCCGAATACGACCGGCTGTTTCAAGAACTACAGGCCATTGAGTTTGCACACCCTGAGTGGCTAACGCCCGATTCGCCCACTCAACGCGTGGGCGGGCGGCCTCTGGATGCCTTCGTCAGCGTGCGCCACGCTGTGCCCATGCTGAGCATTCGCACCGAAACCGACACCGAAGCCAGTGGCGCTGAAAACTTTGACGCCCGGGCACGCCGGGAATTGGGGCTGGACGAGTCTGCATCTCCAATCGCCTATGTGGCCGAACCCAAGTTCGACGGGCTGGCCATGAGTCTGCGTTACGAACAAGGTGTGCTGGTGAAAGCCGCCACACGCGGCGACGGCGAGATGGGCGAGGACGTGACACAGAATATTCGCACCATCGGCCAAATTCCATTGCGGTTACCGGCCAAGGTGCCGTCGGTGCTGGAGGTGCGCGGAGAGGTCTACATGCGCCGAGACGACTTTGAGGCCTTGAACGCCAAGCAACGTGAACGGGGACTGAAAACCTTTGTGAACACCCGCAACGCCGCCGCGGGTGCGGTGCGACAACTGGACCCCAGCATTGCCGCGCAACGCCCCTTGAGCTTTTTTGCCTATGGTCTGGGTGAGGTCACTGCGGTCCAGTCGGGCGGGCCAAGTTTCGAGACTCACTTTGAGATGCTTCAAACCTTGAAATCTTGGGGTTTTCCGGTCTCAGCGCTAGTGCAGGTTGCACAAGGTGCTACTGAATTGGTAGCGTATTACCAGTCCATTGGCCAGCAGCGCGACGGGCTGGGGTTTGATATTGATGGGGTGGTTTACAAGGTCAACAGCCGGGAACTGCAGCGCCGCATGGGTTTTGTGACCCGCGAGCCACGCTGGGCTGTGGCCCACAAGTTTCCGGCGCAAGAGCAGTTGACCACGGTGCTCGGCATTGAGGTGCAGGTGGGGCGCACCGGCAAGCTCACGCCAGTGGCCAAACTCGCGCCCGTATTCGTGGGTGGCGTCACCGTGACCAATGCCACGCTGCACAACGAAGACGAAGCCCGGCGCAAGGATGTGCGGGTGGGCGACACCGTCATCGTGCGCCGCGCGGGCGACGTGATTCCCGAGGTGGTGTCCGTGCTGTTGGACAAGCGGGTGGCAGACGCCCCGCAGTTCACCATGCCACATATTTGCCCGGTCTGCGGCAGCGCGGCGGTGCGCGAAGAAGACGAAGCGGACTACCGATGCACCGGCGGGCTGTTTTGCAGCGCCCAGCGCAAGCAGGCCATACTGCATTTCGCCCAGCGCCGCGCGGTGGAAATTGAAGGCCTGGGTGACAAGCTAGTGGACCAGTTGGTTGACGCCAAAGTGATTCACACCCTGCCAGACCTGTACCGGCTGGGCTTCACGGCCTTGGCCAACTTGGACCGTATGGCGGACAAATCCGCCCAGAACATCGTGGCGGCGTTGGAGAAATCCAAGCAAACCACGCTGCCGCGCTTTCTGTTTGGCCTGGGCATTCGCCACGTGGGTGAGGCCACCGCCAAAGCACTGGCCAAGCATTTTGGTCAGCTCGACACCATCATGGACGCCACGCTGGAGCAACTGCTGGAGGTCGACGATGTCGGGCCCATCGTGGCCCAGAGCCTGCGCACCTTTTTTGACCAACGTCACAACCGCGAAGTGGTGGAGCAATTGCGCGCCTGCGGCGTGACTTGGCCGGAGGGCCCGCCAGCGCCAGTGACAGCCAAGCTGCTGAGCGGCAAGACCTTTGTCATCACCGGCACGCTGCCCACCATGGGGCGGGATGAGGCCAAAGACTTGATTGAAGCCGCCGGTGGCAAAGTCGCTGGTTCGGTGAGCAAGAAAACGACCTTTGTTGTGGCTGGGGCCGAGGCCGGCAGCAAATTGACCAAGGCGCAAGAACTCGGCGTTGCCGTGCTGGATGAAGCTGGATTAATGGAGTTACTCAATGACGGTGCGTGACATTCTCAAGATGGGCGACCCGCGCTTGCTGCGTATTGCCCAGCCCGTTGCCGAATTTGACACGGACGAGCTGCACCTGCTCATCACCGATTTGCTGGACACCATGCACGCCGCCAACGGCGCTGGCTTGGCAGCACCGCAAATTGGCGTCTATTTGCAGCTGGTGATTTTTGGCACCAACACCGCGAACCCCCGTTACCCGGAGGCGCCACCGGTGCCGCGCACGGTGCTGCTCAATCCGGTGATCACGCCGCTGGTCAGCCAGGACGTAGGCACTGTTCAGCAAGAAGAAGATTGGGAAGGGTGCCTGTCAGTGCCCGGTCTGCGGGCCAAGGTGCCGCGCTTTTCGCGTATTCGGTACACCGGGTTTGACCAGTATGGCGACCCGATTGATCGCACTGTCGAAGGATTTCACGCCCGGGTGGTGCAACACGAGTGCGACCACCTGATTGGTCTGCTGTACCCGATGCGGGTCAAAGATTTCACCCACTTCGGATTCACGGAGGTGCTATTTCCTGGTTTGGAGCCTGTGGACGATTGAGCGCTCCCGCTCGCTTAATGTGCAAGAGGCCAGCCAACGCTGGGGTCAGTTACCACTTGTCGCCGAATTCAGCCCTTTCGTCGAATGGCACGTGCGTGTGCAGGCGTGTTGCCTTAGCATTATTGTAAAGATGGCAACCGAGGTTCAGGGGTGAATCCTGACGCCTTATAAACTCGATAAATTCTAAATTTCACTGGGGCTAACTGATGAAGCGCAATGGATTTACCTTGATTGAGTTGATGATCGTGGTGGCGATCGTCGCCATACTTGCCTCAATCGCCTTGCCGTCGTATACCAGCTACGTGAATCGGGGAAAGATCACGGACGGCATGGCGGCCATGGCGGACTACCGGATCAAGATGGAGCAATATTTCCAGGACAACCGCAATTACGGCACTGCCAATGCCGCCTGCCCGGTGGTGGTTGGCAATAGTTCCTATTTCAGTTACTCGTGTGTGGTCAGCAACGCGACACCTAGCGTCGCTTTCACCATTACGGCCACCAGCATCGCTGGAAGTCTGGGCAGTGCCACTGGCGATTACACCTATGCCTTGACAGAGGTCAATGCAAAATCAACCAGCATATTTAAGGGCGGCACCGTGGCCAAGGCCTGTTGGTTGGTGAAAGGCAGTGAATGCTGAGGCGGCGATTTCAACGCGGCATGACGCTGATCGAACTCAGTGTCACGATTGCCATTGCAGCGATCCTGCTCGCCATTTCTGTTCCTTCATTTCAGGTCATGCTGGCCAATTCCCAAATTAGAACCGGTGCCCAGGCGTTGCATGACGGACTTCAACTGGCGCGCGTTGAGGCGATTCGACGCAATGAGCGGGTGATTTTTACCAAGGATGCCCAAACCGGCTGGACAGTCACCTTGCAAACCGGGGGGGCCGTGGTTCAGACGCGGCCTTTCTCTGAAGGCTCTAGCGCCGCGACGGTCACCGTCACGCCCAGTGCTGCCACCCAGGTGACCTTCGACGGCCTAGGGCGAGTGGTGGCCAATTCGGATGCGTCCAGTACGTTTACTCAGCTTGATATTGGGGTTCCGACCATCCTGATTCCAGCAGCATCGGCTCGCAACCGTCGAATTACGGTGACCGGGGGCGGCGCGGTCAGGTTGTGCGATCCGAGCGCAAAGCCGGGTGTCGGGATGGGCTGCTAATGAAAAAAAAATCTTTGATGAAGTCCCAAAAGGGCAGTGCGCTCCTCGAGGCCATGGTGGCCATTTTGGTTTTTTCGTTTGGAATCCTGGGTCTCTTGGGCCTTCAAGCTGTTTCAATCAAAAACAGCATCGATGCCAAATACCGTTCTGACGCCTCTTACATTGCCAATCAAATCATCGCCCAGATGTGGGTTGATCGGTCCAATATTGACAGCTACGCGCACCTTCAAGCAGGCGCGGTGTGCGCCTACACAGGAACGGCGTCAACCAATGCCAATGTGACGGGTTGGATCTCGCAGGCCTCCAGTCAGTTGCCCGGTGCAGCGTCGGCTAAAACACAAATTCTGGTGACCACGCCGGTCGCGGGTATCCGTCAGGTCAAGGTCACGGTTTGTTGGCAAGGCCCACAAGAGACCACACCTCATAATTTTGCAACCACGGCACAAATTAACCAATGAATCCGCTGTTCATTTTTAAAGCCAATCAGGCCCCGGAAAAACGGCTCGCTTCGCAACGCGGCGTGAGTTTGATCGAAACCATGGTGGGAATGGGGCTCGGCATTCTTGTATCACTGATCATCGTTCAGGTCTGGGGCAATTTCGAGAGTCAGAAACAACGCACGGTGAGTGGCTCGTCGGCGCAAGAAAATGGACTGTTGGCTTTGACAGAGTTGGAAGTCGATGTCCGGGGCGCCGGGGCTGGTCTGACGGATTCTGCGGCTTTCGACTGCACGTCGTTGTATAGCTATTACGAGACAGCGGGCGTAGCAGTTACCCCCATTCCAGCGTACTCGGGCGGCATGGGCTTGGTGCCAATTCAGATCATCGACGGCGGGACCGGGTCCGACACGTTGACCACCAAACGTGGATCTGATTTTTTGGGTGCCTTGCCGGCGGTGATCACGAACACAATGCCCTCGTCATCATCGGTGCTTGACGTCAATTCAATCACTGGCTTCGCCGACGGTGACGTTGTTTTGGCTGTTGACAGTAGTACTGGAAAGTGCACCGTGATGTCCATCACGCAGGTGATGGGCTCCGCGCTCAAGCTACAGCACAACCCAGGGGGCTCAACCACCTACAACCCGCCGACCTCGTTTCAAAACACCAATGCTTGGCCGGCTTTTTCGACAGGTGCCAAAATTCTGAAAATTGGCAATTTGTTGGTACGCTCTTATACGGTGAATGGCAGCAATCAACTAGCGCAAACGGCCACCAGTGGAGCGGGTGCCGCGACCACGGCGGTGTTGGCCGGTGACATCGTCAAGCTCAAAGCTCAATATGGCATTGCCAATGTAGGCAGTCAGGACGTCAATGCGTGGGTGAATGCCACAGCCGCCACGGGTTGGAATGTCCTGGATTCAGCCAAAGTCAAGCGGATCAAAGCCGTTCGGCTGGTGATTGTGGCGCGCAGTTCTCAACGGGAAGGCGCGGATGTGACCTCTACTTGCACCAATATTTCTCTCAATGTTAACAATGGCCCATGTGCATGGGTGGACACCGCGGCTGATCCTGCGCCGTTGATTGACCTCAGTGCCAATGCGGACTGGAAAAAATACCGCTACCGGGTTTACCAGTCCGTGATTCCCATGCGCAACGTGATTTGGGCGGGTGTATGAAACAGAACTCGTTTTCTGCAACTACTGCTCGCGCCCGGCAGCGCGGCGTATCGCTGGTGATCGCCCTGATCGCGCTGGTGGCGATGACGATTGCGGGGTTGGCGCTCATTCGGGCGGTGGATTCCACCAATGTTATTTCCGGCAATCTTGCTTTTCGGCAAGCCTCGCTGAATGCCACCGATGTGGGTGTGGAAACCGCATTGACAACGCTTGGCACCGTCGTGACGACCTCGCTTGACGCCAACTACCCGGCGAGCTGCGCGGCCGGGGCGTGTAACTATTACCCCACCATGCAAGTCATCGACGCTGTGGGTATGCCGACCTCCATCGACTGGGCGCTGGTGCCGACCACTGTTGTTGATTCCAGTTATTCCGTGCAATATGTGATTGATCGCCTTTGCACTGGACCGACGCCCGTCACCGATATTGCCACCAAGTGCATGAATTTGTCGAACACCACTTCGGGCAGCAAAAAATCGGGGGCTGTTTCGTTCACTTCCGCGACGCAGGTGTATTACCGCTCCACGGTTCGGGTGACCGGGCCCCGAAACACCGTCAGCATGGTGCAGACTTTGTATGCCCGGTAGATGGACTCAGTTGAGAAGTCTTCCTCGCCCCAAGCGAAATTCGTTGTTTTGAAGTGGAGCAAACGCTGCCACCGGTTACCAGGAGTCAAATCATGACTGTTTTTCACAAAAATGTCTGCAAGAGCTCCACTCGTTGGGCCAGTCTGGTTATGGCGCTGGGCGTCGCATTCAATGCCGCTCAAGCGGCTTCTACAGACATCGCCAATGTTCCGATGGCCACGTCGAACATGGTGACGCCCAATGTACTTGTGGTGTATGACAACTCACAGTCCATGGACGCCTACATGAACGGCACGTTGGTCTCAGGCTCCGACGCCAGTACCCGCGGCAATATCGGTCGCCAAGTTATGCGTAACGCCATTGCTTCTTACCGCAGTGCGTTCAACTGGGGCTTGATGAGTTACGGCATGACTGGAACACCTAGCCTTTACAACACCTACGCCTATTACTTAGGCTCCAACTCCGGGATGGTGTTCACCGACGACTGCGCAGGGTATGTGGCAGGGGTTCCTCCGACCGTCGGCGTTTCAGCGACAAATGGCAATCGTCGCTGTATCGCGAATCCGCAACCGTTTACCGGTGGCAATTACGTGACGTTTGATAAAACAGGTGATGACGCCGACATCCAAGACGTTTTGTACACCACTGGTGTCTATACGACGGGACTGTGGGGCCTGACGGCCGGTACTGGAACCAGCTACAACGTCTACAGAACCCACAATGTCGGGGGAGGCTGGAATTCAAGTGATTTCTCGGGAGGGCTTGGCACTTGGAGCTTTACGCCGACTGACGCTGGTTACCTCTCGCAAAATCCGCCGATGACCAGGCAAATCTACATTCCAAGAGGCTGGGGTTACAACCAAAACATAACCGGGTCAGGCGTGTTGGACGAGCCTGTTGCCGTGGACGGCACCACCCACTACAACACTCTTATTTCCAAATTGGGCAATGAGACTAATGGGTCTACATCAGAAATCAAAAACGGCGCGGTGTTTACGCCGCTCAGAGGCACACTTCAGTCCGCCAAGACCTATTTCACCAGTTCTTTGTCGGGCAATTCAACGCCTATTCAGTATTCCTGTCAAAAGAACTTCGTGATGCTGGTGACAGACGGTTTGCCGACAGGAGATACCTCTGGCAATCTGTATTCGAGTGCAGACAGAACCAACTCCTGTGTTTGGGACACGACCACCAATTCATGCACCAGTGGCACTTTTGGGGTGGCCGCCAATCACGCCATTAGTGCAGTCAATACCTTGCGCACATCAAGCGTTAGCGGGGTGGCGTCAACCAGCGCGGATGGGACTGGCTCGGTGACCGGCGCTTTTGATGTGCAAACGTATGTGGTGGCCCTGGGCGATACGGTGGCCAATGCGACGTCGTTGTCGGTGATGAACAGCATGGCCTACAACGGAGGCACGAATAAGGCACTGGCTGCCAGCGATGCCACCGCCTTCCAAAACGCAATCACTGCGATCTCCGATGACATCACCTCCAAAGTGGGTTCGGGTGCGGCGGTTGCCGTGTCCAATGCCCACGTCACGTCTTCGGACAACGCCTCCTACGCGTCAAGCTACAACTCCGGTACATGGGCTGGCGACATCGACTCCAAAGCCATCGATGTCACGACAGGTCTCACGACCACCACGTCGCTTTGGAACGCAGGCACTGCAGCCACCCAGCTTGATACAAGAACGGCCGCCTCCCGATTTATTGTGACATCTCCAGACACCGCTGGTGCAATTGGGGGACTTCAGTTTCAACCGTCAACCGCCACGATCACGACCACCATTGCGACCAAGCTCAGTACAGCGCAGCAAACACTGCTTAATTCACCGAGTAGCACCGATGGCGCTGCGGTATTGGCTTATCTCCGCGGAGATAGATCTGGCGAAACGGCCGGCACCTACCGGTCTCGTGCGCGTTTGCTGGGCGACATGATCAACGGGGAGCCACTCCTGGTTCGGGCGCCTTGGTTTGATTACGCGGACACTGGGTACAGCACGTTCAAATCCACCAACGTAAGTCGCGTCCGAATCCTCTTTCAGGGGGCCAATGACGGCATGTTGCATGCATTTAATGCATCCACAGGGGCTGAGTCGTGGGCATTTATTCCCAATACGGTGATGGGTAATTTGAATAATCTAAGCCGCAAAGTTGGCTTTTCTCATCAGTTTTATGTTGATGGAACACCCGTGAGCGGCGATGTGGACTTCAAAAACATTGACGGTGCCACCGGCAGTGGTACTGACTGGAGAACCATCATTGTCGGTGGCTTGGGCAAAGGTGGACGGGGCTACTACGCACTCGACATCACGAGCAGCGCGGCGGCCACCGAAGCAGCAGTTGCAAGCAAGGTTTTGTGGGAGTTTCCCAATAGTATCGTCAGTTTAAGCACGCGAAACACGGCCAAGTTGAACATGGGCTACTCTTATGGCAAACCCATCATCGTCAAAACCGCGGCAAAAGGATGGGTCGTTTTGGTCACTTCAGGTTACAACAATGGCACGAATACGGGCGACAGCGGTGGTGACGGTTTGGGTCACCTGTATGTCCTGAACCCGAAAACTGGTGATTTGATCAAAGACATCTCGACGCCAGCGTGCTCCACGGCACCAACATCGACTCCTTGTGGTTTGGCCCAAATCAGTGCGTATGTGACCAGTGGTCTGGACAATACCGCTGAATACGTTTACGGAGGCGACTTGCAAGGTGGCGTTTGGCGCTTCGACTTCACTGGCAACAGTGTCAGCTCTTGGTCCGTGGCGAAGTTCACCGACCTGAAGGACGCTTCGGGTGTCGCTCAGCCTGTGACCACGGCGCCCGAATTGGCGTTGCCAACCATTAATGGGGTAGGCGCGCGCATGGTCTATGTTGGAACTGGCTTGTACCTCGGCACGTCCGACATCCCGGGCTCAACAGGCGCCAATGCGTGGTCTAGCCAAGTTCAAACCATGTATGGACTCAGGGATTCGCTCGTCGCCCTGCCGACCCCATTGCGGTCCAACCTACAGCAACAGACCATGACCACGGTTGGTACGAAGAGAACAAGCTCCAACAATGCCGTGAACTACACCACCAAAAAAGGCTGGTACCTTGACTTACCCACGACGGGGGAGCGGTCTAACACCGACCCGGCCATTGCGCTGGGTGCGTTGATCTTTACGACCAACATACCAAGCTCGACGATCTGCCAGCCAGGGGGAAGCAGTTGGGAGTATTTTCTGGACTTGACCACCGGTGGCCTGGTCGCCAACAGTTCAGTTTCCTGGTCTGGTACCTATTTAGGCAATGCCTTGGCCAGCCGCCCTGTGCTGATTCAACTCCCCAGCGGAAAGGTCGTTTCGCTAGTGCGAACCTCAGATGCACGCACTTTGAAGGAAGACATTCCCATCACGGCACCTGGGGTCGGAGCCAAGCGGATTTCGTGGCGAGAGCTTTTCAACTAACAGCGCGAATTTGGGTACCCAATCAGGAGATTCATCATGATGTTAAGAATTAGAGGCATTACTTTTGGTGTCGTGCTGTCTTTGCTTTCGGTTGCCAGTCTTGCTGTGCAAGTGGCTGGTTCCCCTGTTTCTATTTCACAACCCTCGGACACAGCTAGTGTTGTGGAGCGGGGTGGCACGATCAGCGCAATTGATTCAATCAACAAGGTGATCGTCATAGATGGTGTCCGCTATCCTTTGTCTGCAACAACGGTGACTACTCATGCCCTTGTGCGGAGTGCGAATCGAAAACCCCCTGAGCTGCAGGTTGGGATGCAAGTTCGGTTCAATACGTCGAAGTTCAATTTCGCAAATCAGGAACAAGTCACGGAGATATGGATCACCAAGGACGTTGCAAAATCTGCCCGGAAGTAGGCAGGCGTCGTGGTGTGAATGACTGCCTGATGTTTTGGGCGTGGCAAGCCATAAGGGGGAGGCCAGACCAGTGATTCAACCGAGTCAATTGTTCATTCGGTTTAGCTGGTCAAACCTCATAATTGCAGCGAACTGTTACCGCACCACCAAGACCGGGATTTTGCAGTGCGACAACACGTCGATGGTGTCGCTGCCCAGAAGCAATGCTTTGAGTGGACCGCGCCCATGGGACGCCATGACGACAGCGTCGCAATTGAGCTCCGCAGCTTTTTCAATGATCACGCGCCAGGGTTCAGCCGCTGCGACGTGGATGACTTGCATGGCCACTCCTTCGCGGGCCGCAATTGCGGCAGCTTTGGCGTCAGCGGCGTCGTTGCTGGCTTTGAGTTCACGGGCGCAGTCTTCTTCAGACGGGCCGACATAGGCCTCTGCGAGAAAAACAGTCGCTTGCACCATGGGGATACCCACATGCAACATGATCATTTCAGCGCCGCATAACTTGCCCAGAGCCACACCGGCCTCGATGGCCTTGTCAGCCACATCCGAGTCGTCGTTGGCAATCAGAATCTTTTTATACATGGTGTTGTCCTTTCCGGTAACAGGCCAATAAGCCTGCTTGAATCATAGCCCCCGGGGGGCGGGCCATGTCAAGAAAAAAACCCTTGTCGTTGAAATGAAATAACAGGGGTTACCAGGTTATTTGAGCGCCTCAAGCAACTCGGTTTCAAGCGCAATTTGCGTGCGGTTGTGGCTCAATGCGTCACCTTGAATCAGAAAGGTGTCGTCCACGCGTTCGCCCAGAGTCGCGATTTTCGCCAGTTGCAGATTGATCTTGTACTTTGCCAGCACGCGGGCAATGCCGTATAGAAGGCCCACGCGGTCGCTGCTGGCAATGTTGAGCAGCCAGCGTTGTGCTTTTTCGTCCGGACGAAGGGTGATGCGGGGCGCGATTGGGAAACTCTTCACCCGGCGGGACACGCGACCGCGACTGGGTGGACCCAGTGGCCCGGTGTCCGCCACGGCCCGGCTCAACTCGCTTTCCACCATGCCGGTCAACTCCCGGTAATGGGTGGACAGGCCGGACGAGATGACTTGAAAGGTGTCCAGCGCATAGCCGTTGTTGGCCGTGTGCACCCGGGCGTCCAAAATGCTGAGGTTGCTCCGGTCAAAGTAGCCGCAGATGCGCGCAAACAAGTCGCTGCAATCCGGTGTGTAAACCAGGACCTGCAAGCCTTCTCCCAAAGGTGAGCGGCGGGCGCGAACAATGGTCATTCCTCGGCCAAAAAAACGGGATATTTGGCGCGTGTGCCAGGCAATATCTCCCGCGTCGTGGCGCATAAAGTAACCCACATCCAGGGTGGACCACAAGGCCTTGTGTGCCTCAAACGGCAGCGCATGCAAGGCCAGTTGAATCAGGGCCTCACGCTTGCGCGCGCCAACCTCGGCCTCGCGGCTCGGGGCTTGCCCACCCAGTGCGCGCAGGGTAAGCCGGTACAAGTCCTCCAGCAGCTTGCCTTTCCAGGCGTTCCAGACTTTTGGCGATGTACCGCGAATGTCAGCCACAGTCAGCAGGTACAGGGTCGTCAAATGACGCTCGTTGCCCATGCGCTTTGCAAAGGCCTCGATCACGTCCGGGTCGCTGAGGTCCGATTTTTGGGCCACACGGCTCATGGTGAGGTGCTCGGTCACCAAAAACTCGACCAGTGTGGCATCTTCCTTCTCTATGTCGTGCTGTTTGCAGAAGCGTCGCACCTCCACCGCGCCGAGCTCTGAGTGGTCGCCTCCCCGGCCTTTGGCAATGTCGTGAAACAGGGCCGCAATATAGAGCACCCAAGGTCGATCCAAGCCAGAGGCCAGTTGTGCGCAGAACGGGTACTCGTGCGAGTGCTCAGCAATAAAAAAACGCCGGATATTGCGCAGCACCATCAGGATGTGCTGGTCCACCGTGTAGACGTGGAATAAATCGTGCTGCATTTGCCCCACGATCTTGCGAAATACCCACAAATAACGTCCGAGAACCGAGGTTTGGTTCATCAACCGCATGGCATGGGTTATGCCGTCTGGCTGCATCAGAATGGAGCGGAAAGTGGCGCGGTTCACGGGGTCGCTGCGAAACTTGCTGTCCATCAGGCCGCGCGCGTTGAACAGGGCGCGCAGGGTCCTGGTGGACAGGCCTTTGACCCCCACCGTGGTCTGGTAAACCAAAAATGTTTCCAGAATGGCGTGCGGCTCACGCTGGTACAGGTCGTCACTGACGACGTCGATCATTCCGCCTTTTTCATTGAAGCGGTCATTGATCCGCTGGGGCTCACGCTCGCTCGGATTCAGCCGCTCGTTAATGTTGAGCAGCAAAATCTGGTTCAACTGGGTGACGGCCTTGGCCGACCAGTAGTAGCGTCGCATCAGCGCTTCGCTGGCCCGAACGGGTAGACGGGAGCCATCTGGTGCGACTGAACTGTAGCCAAAAGACTCGGCCACCGCAGTTTGCAGGTCAAACACCAGCCGGTCTTCGCGGCGGTTGGAAATGATGTGCAGGCGGGCGCGGACCAAATGCAGCAGGGCCTCGTTGCGTTTGAGCTGGCTGACCTCAAACGGAGTGGCCAAGCCGTTCTTGGCCAGCGCGTCCCAGTTGCCACCAAAACCGGCGGCCTTGGCAGTCCAAAGAATCACCTGCAGGTCGCGCAGGCCACCCGGGGACTCCTTGCAGTTGGGCTCAAGTGCATAAGGGGTGTCTTCGAATTTGTGGTGGCGCTGGCTCATTTCCAGCGTTTTCGCCACAAAAAAGGCCTTGGGGTCCAGCACGGTGTAAAACCGGTTTTGAAAGTCGGCGTAGAGGTCAGCATTGCCCGTGATCAGGCGTGCCTCCAACAAGGAGGTCTGAACGGTCACATCATTGGCTGCTTCGGCCAGACACTCGGTCACAGACCGCACGCTGGATCCAATCTCCAATCCTGCATCCCAGCAGCTGCCGATGAAAGTCTCAATTTTTTCCTTGAGCGACTCGTCGTCTTCAGGCGCTTTGTTGTCGGGAAGCAAAACCAACACGTCTACATCTGAATTGGGGAAGAGCTCACTGCGGCCAAAACCACCCACGGCCGCCAGTGCCATTGGACTTGCCAGACCGGCCTGGCGCCACAGTGTTTTTAGTGTGGCGTCTGCGAGTGACGACAGCTGGCGCAACGCCGTATTGACGCCACGGGTTGATGTGTCGGGGGAGGCCAGGGCGATCATCACCTTGGCCTTGTCGGCGCGGTAGCGGGCCCGCAATTCGATGGGATCTGTCATGCGCAGGGCTCGCGGCGAGTTAGGAGTGAGTCAAGTCGTGGCAGGCGTTGCCAGGGGCACAAAAGCGGGAATCTGCGGGCTGCCGGCAGACAGAGTGAGCACTTCGTAGCCGGTCTCGGTGACCAGCACCATGTGCTCCCATTGGGCGGACAAGGAGCGGTCTTTGGTGACGATGGTCCAGCCGTCGCCCATTTCCTTGATTTCTTTGCGACCGATGTTCAGCATCGGTTCGATCGTGATTGTCATGCCCGCCTTGAGCTGGTCCAAGGTGCCGGGTTTTCCGTAGTGAAGGATCTGGGGATCTTCGTGGAATTTGCGTCCGATGCCGTGTCCGCAGAACTCGCGCACCACGCTCAATCCTTGGCCTTCGGCGAAAGTTTGAATAGCGTGACCAATGTCGCCCAAGTACGCTCCCGCTTTGACCTTGACGATGCCGTGCCACATGGCTTCGTACGTCAATGCGCAAAGTCGTTTGGCTGCGACAGACGCTTCACCCACCAGGAACATGCGGCTGGAGTCGCCATGCCAACCGTCTTTGATGACGGTGACATCCACGTTCACGATGTCGCCTTTTTTGAGAGGTTTGTCGTTGGGAATACCGTGGCAAACCTGGTTGTTGATGGAGGTGCAAATAGACTTGGGGTAGGGATTGTGACCTGACGGCGCGTAGTTCAGTGGCGCCGAGATGCCGCCCTGCACGTTAACGGTGTAGTCATCGGCGAGTTTGTCCAGCTCATTGGTCGTGATGCCGGGTTTGACGAAGGGGGTCAGGTAGTCCAGCAGCTCTGAGGCCAAGCGGCCTGCCACACGCATGCCCGCAATACCTTCGGCGTCTTTGTAAGTGATAGTCATTGGGTAATTATCCCATTGGGCCAAAAGTCACGCGTCGCTCGGGTTGCTTCTTGTGATTTGACTTGGGTCAAGAGGCGTGTTGCCTCCGTTTTTAGTGTGGTTTTCAAATGTGTCGATTTGTTTCACGATCGCCCCCTTTGTCAAGCAAGGTCAGGCAAAACCGTTTTGAGCTGTTTTGACGCCTCAACGGCCATTTCCCTGAACCCTTTGAAAGAGCTCATGGCGAACCCTTCTGTCCGATTGCCCTGGCTGGTACGCACAAACTACCGGATGCGCGTGGCTGCCTTTCTTAGTTTGTTTTTGGCGGGTACTTTGCACATGGCACCCTCCGGGCAGGATCTCACGCAGTGGGCGGTAGTGGGGACGTTGTTGTTTGCCTACCCGCAGGTGCGGTATCTGAGAGCCCGGTATGGTGCAGACGCCATGAAGAGCGAGTACCTCAGTATTCAAATGGACTCGGTGGTTGTTGGTGTTTTTGTGGCGGCAGTCCATTTTTCATTGTGGCTGGCGTTCTCCGCAGTGTTAGGTGTGGTGATTAGCAGTGTTAGTAATCGTGGCTGGCGTTGTCTGCTCACGACGTTGCCGGGTATCGTCGTGGGCGCGATCGCCATGGCGGGCGTGGGCGGGTTACATGTGTCCTTGCCGACCAGCGGTGCCGCCACCGTACTCAGCATGGTGGGTATCGGGGGCTATCTGTTGTCAGTCAGTCAATTCAGTTTTCGCCGAAACCTTGCACTTCGCAAGGCGCGTGAAGATATTCAGTTGCGAGAGGTTGAGGTGCTGGCCACTAATCAGGCCCTGCAGGACAAGCTCGGCGAAATTCGGGCGTTGCAGCAGAAGCTGGAGGAGCAAGCGCATCTGGACGGGCTGACTGGCCTCTACAACCGCCGTTATCTGGATCAGGCCCTGAAGCGGGAAGTGGCCCGATGCACAAGAGATGGCCAGCCACTGGCCTTCATCATGGTGGATGTAGACGACTTCAAGAAATACAACGACAGCTTTGGCCATCCGGCCGGCGATGTTTGCTTGAAGCAAATTGCCGCTTGTCTGCAGTCCTTTACCAATCGGGCCACTGACATGGCAGCCCGCTATGGCGGCGAGGAGTTCTCCCTGATGTTCGCCAACACAGACGCGGCCAGCGCATTGCGAATCGCACAGCAACTCCGATTGAGTATCGAGTCCTAGAATCTGTCGCACCCAACGTCGGTGGCAGGGCGGGTCACGATCAGTGTGGGCGTGGCCGTGATGGGTGATGGCTTTTGTGACGGCGTAGATGCGTTGGTGGGTGATGCAGATGCGGCGGTCTATTGCGCCAAACGAGGAGGGCGAAATCAGGTGAAAATGGCTGAAATGGGGACGCCCGCCAAGCTCCCCTGTGTGGCGTAATTGGGCAGGGCGGCAAGCCGAGGGGAGTACTGGTCGAGCAAGGTGGCAGCCTCGATGTAGTTGAAAAGTCGGCGGGTGCGAGGGAGGCCTGTGCAGGAGGGCATAAAAACGACATACTGAGGCTTCAGTTTCAGTGTTTTCAGATTTCACCTTTGCCATATTTTTAGGATTCCCCATGCCCACTACCCGACACCTTTTCGCCGCGATTGCATTGGGCCTGCTGGCCGCAAGCGCCCAAGCTGAATCTTCACGTCTGGATGACGTCATGAAAGCCGGCAAGTTGCGCGTCTGCTCGCCAGGCGACTACAAGCCTTTTAGCTACGCCAAGCCCGATGGCAGCTTCGAAGGCATCGACATTGATTTGATTCAGTCCGCCGCCAAATCGCTGGGCGTCGAAGTGGTCATGGTGAAAAGCACTTGGCCCACCCTCATGAACGATTACCTCGAAAAATGTGATGTGGCCGTGGGCGGCATCTCGGTCAGTACCGAGCGCGCCAAGAAGGTCAACTTCACCGATGCCTACATGGTCAACGGCAAAGCGCCCATCACCAAATGTGAAAACGTGGGCAAGTTCCAGACGGTGGCTGACCTCAACAAGCCCACCGTCACCGTTATTACCAACCCCGGCGGCAGCAACGAGCGCTTTGTGCGCGCCAATTTGCCACTGGCCAAAGTGATTGTTTTTAACGACAACGTGACCATTTTTGACGAAATCCTCAAAGGCAACGCCGACGTCATGATCTCGGAGTCGGTTGAAACCATGGTGCAACAAAAACTTCGCCCCGGTCTGTGCGCCGTGAATCCTGAGCAACCCCTGCAGTACGGTGAGATGGGCTACATGTTGCCGCGCGGCGATGGCAGCATGAAGAACTGGTTTGACACTTGGTTGCACCTGGAAAAAGCCAGCGGCGCTTACGCCAAGACAACTGACAAATGGCTTAAGTAAGCTGTTTCAACCGGGCATCACGGCCCGGTTCGCCCATTGGTTTCGGGGGCTAGGCCGGTGAGAGACGTGGCCAAAGCAGGCCGCGTTCCATCGCCTCGCAGGGCGCTGGTAAAATCACCGATCTCCACGGACAGGCCCAGTCAGCGCCTGCGCTGTGAGTCAATTTCAACCAGTCAGCGACCCAATCAGGCCCCCAACGTGACCCTGCATATCACCCAATTCGAGGGCGGCAGCGCTCTCAGCAGCTTTCGCATTCAACAGCTTTTGCCCACGCTGCAAGGCGTTCACGACAAAATCACTGGCGTGGCAGCCCGGTTTTTGCACCTGGTCACCTCCGATGTGGTGCCTGACGCGGCGTTGCAAGCGCAATTGGCCGCCTTGTTGACCTATGGCGACCCCTATGCTGGCCCCACCGAAGGCGCCCTGATTGTGGTGTCACCACGATTCGGCACCGTGTCACCCTGGGCGTCCAAGGCCACCGATATTGCCCACAACTGCGGCTTGGCCGTGCGCCGGGTTGAGCGTTGTGTGGAATACCGAATCACGCTCAAAAAAGGGTTGCTCAGCCAACCCAGTTTGTCACCAGCGCAATTGGCGCAGCTTGGTGCTTTGTTGCATGACCGCATGACTGAAAGCGTCATGTATGACGTGACCACCACCTACGGCCTGTTCACCGAGTTGCAGCCCGCTCCCATGGCGCATGTTGATGTGCTGGGCGGTGGCAAGGGCGCGCTGGAGGCTGCCAACATTCAGTTTGGCCTGGCGTTGGCCGCGGATGAGATTGATTATTTGGTTCAGGCCTTCACCCAACTTAAGCGCAACCCCACCGACGTGGAGTTGATGATGTTTGCGCAGGCCAACAGCGAGCATTGCCGCCACAAGATTTTCAACGCCCAGTTCACCATTGACGGCGTGGCGCAAGACCACAGCATGTTTGGCATGATCCGCCACACCCACCAGACCAACCCGCAACACATGCTGGTGGCCTACTCGGACAACGCCTCTGTCATGGAAGGCGTGGTGGTAGAGCGGTTTGTAGCCAAATCGGCCTCTGGCGCAGGTTCTATCAGCGCACCAAGCTATGAAAGTCATAGCGAGACCAACCACATTCTGATGAAGGTGGAAACACACAACCACCCTACGGCCATTTCGCCGTTCCCCGGCGCGTCGACTGGTGCCGGTGGTGAGATTCGCGACGAGGGCGCCACCGGGCGCGGGTCCAAACCCAAAGCGGGTCTGACCGGCTTCACCGTGTCCACCCTGCATTTTGACGAGGCCGCTGCCGCCTACGGCAAGCCCGAGCACATTGCCAGCCCCTTGCAAATCATGGTCGAAGGCCCCTTGGGGGGCGCTGCGTTCAACAACGAATTTGGTCGCCCCAACTTGCTGGGCTACTTCCGCGAGTACGAGCAAGGCTTGAGCTACAAGGTGGGCGAGACTGCTCTGGACGAGCAGCGCGGCTACCACAAGCCCATCATGATCGCGGGCGGCTTGGGCGTGATTGACGCCGGCCAGACGCACAAAATTGAATTCCCCGCCGGCAGCCTGCTCATTCAGCTGGGTGGCCCCGGCATGCGCATTGGCATGGGCGGCAGCGCCGCCAGTTCCATGGCGACTGGCACCAACGCGGCTGAACTCGACTTTGACTCCGTGCAGCGCGGCAACCCGGAGATCGAACGCCGGGCGCAAGAAGTCATCAACCAGTGCTGGGTGCAAGGCGAGGCCAACCCCATTCTGGCGATTCACGACGTTGGCGCCGGGGGCTTGAGCAATGCCTTCCCTGAGCTGACCAATGATGCTGGCCGAGGCGCCCGTTTTGATTTACGCGCCATTAAGCTTGAAGAGTCCGGCATGGCGCCCAAGGAAATCTGGTGCAACGAGAGCCAGGAGCGCTATGTGCTGGCCATTGCGCCCGAGTCGCTGGACCAATTCAAGGCGCTATGTGAGCGAGAGCGGTGCCCGTTTGCCGTGATTGGCGTGGCCACAGAGCAGCGCCAACTGGAGCTGGTCGATGCGGGCCAAGAGTCTCCCGTGGACATGCCCATGAACGTGTTGCTGGGCAAACCGCCCAAGATGCACCGCGACGTTAAAACCGTGGTGCGCACCTTCACCCCCGTCGACTTAACGGGTGTGGATCTGCAAAAGGCCTGTATCGACGTGCTGGCCAGCCCCACCGTGGCGTCCAAGCGCTTCCTGATCACCATTGGCGACCGCACCGTGGGAGGTTTTAGCCACCGCGACCAGATGGTCGGCCCCTGGCAAGTTCCGGTTGCCGATTGCGCCGTGACGCTGGCCGACTACAAAGGGTTTGCGGGCGAAGCCATGAGCATGGGCGAGCGTACACCACTGGCCACTGTCAACGCCCCCGCCTCGGGCCGCATGGCCGTGGCCGAAGCTATAACCAACCTCCTGGCCGCACCGTTTGAGTTGTCGCGCGTCAAGCTCTCCGCCAACTGGATGGCCGCTTGTGGCGAGCCGGGTGAAGACGCCGCGCTGTACGCCACCGTCAAGGCCGTGGGTCTGGAGTTGTGTCCCGCCTTGGGTATTTCGATTCCCGTCGGCAAAGATTCGCTTTCAATGCGCACGCAGTGGAAAGATGAGTCGAGCGCCAAGAAGGTCACTTCACCGGTGTCCCTGATTGTGACCGCGTTTGCCACCCTGGCCGACGTGCGCGGCACGCTGACCCCGCAACTGAACGCTTCTGAGGACACCACGCTGCTGCTGGTCGACTTGGGCCGTGGACAGAACCGTATGGGCGGCAGTATGTTGGCGCAAACCCTGGGCCAGATGGGCGACGAGGTGCCTGACCTGGACCACCCGCAAGACCTGGTGAACCTGGTCAACGCGGTGAATACCTTGCGCACCGAGGGAAAAATTCTGGCCTATCACGACCGCAGTGACGGCGGCCTGTTTGCCAGCGTGTGCGAAATGGCCTTTGCCGGTCATGTGGGCGTGGCCCTGAATGTGGATTTGCTTGTCACCGAAGGCGACGGCATCACCGACAGCCGCGCCGATGTGGGCGACAGCAAAAACTGGGCTGGGCAGGTGAGTGGTCGCCGGGCCGAGTTGACGCTCAAAGCCTTGTTCAATGAGGAGCTGGGCGTGGTCTTGCAGGTGCGCACAACCGAGCGTGATGGCGTGATGCAAACCCTGCGTGACCACGGTTTGAGCAAATACAGCCACGTCATCGGAAAGACCCGTTTGCCGCACGAATCCCTGAACGTGGGTGTGGGCGAGGTGCAAGTCTGGCGCGATGCCAAGGCAGTTTTCAGTGCCAAGCTGGCCGACCTGCACCAGGTGTGGGATGCCACCAGCTGGAAGATTTGCCAGTTGCGCGACAACCCGGCTTGCGCCGATGCCGAGCACGCCGCAGCCGGCGTGCCGTCTGATCCAGGTATGCATGTGCATTGGGTGCCAAATCAGGCTTCTGTGCAGGTGGGTCAAGCGCAAGCCGTTACTGAATCCATAGCAAGTCCGGCGCTGATGCTGTCACGCCCCAAAGTGGCGGTGCTGCGTGAGCAGGGCGTCAACTCGCATGTGGAGATGGCCTACGCCTTCAACGAAGCCGGTTTTGAAGCGTATGACGTGCACATGACCGACTTGCAAAGCGGCCGCGCGAAGTTGGCTGACTTCAAAGGTGTCGTGGCTTGCGGCGGGTTCTCTTACGGCGACACTCTGGGCGCTGGCATTGGTTGGGCACGCTCCATCACCTTCAACCCGGCGCTCGCCGATCAATTCAAGGCCTTCTTTGCCCGCACCGACACCTTTGGTTTGGGCGTGTGCAATGGTTGCCAGATGTTTGCAGAGCTTGCCGACATCATTCCCGGCGCGCAGGACTGGCCACGTTTCACCACCAACCAGAGCGAGCGCTTTGAAGCCCGCTTGAGCATGGTCGAGGTGCTGGAGTCGCCCTCACTGTTCTTTGCCGGCATGGCCGGCAACCGCTTGCCGATTGCCGTGGCGCACGGTGAAGGTTATGCCAACTTCAAGTACCGGGGCGACGCAGACAAAGCCATTGCGGCCATGCGTTTCACCGACAACCATGGCGCAGCCACCGAGGCTTACCCGTTCAATCCGAACGGCAGCCCGGGCGGTTTGACGGCGGTAACTACGTTGGATGGCCGCTTCACGGCCATGATGCCGCACCCTGAGCGAGTGTTTCGCAATATTCAGATGAGTTGGACGAATGGCGACTTGTCTGCCATGAGCCCGTGGATGCAACTCTGGATGAACGCCCGTCGCTGGGTGGGCTAAGGTGAGTGAATTGATTGGGCGCCTGATTCAGCCGCGCCAACCCGCTTTCTGGTTCATGGTGGTGCTCAACGCACTGTCCATGGTGCTGGCCTGGCTGGCCCAAAAACCAGAACTGACCTTGACGGTGAGTTTGCTGATTGCGGCGTTTGCCTTGGGCAACGCCGCGTTGGGTGCTTTTTTTGCCTGGCAGCTCATTCGTCGCCCGGCAAAATAGCAGCTTTGCCTTACTTCTTGGGGTAACCCAAGCGAGACAGAGCCTGCTTGACGCGGGCGTCAAACACTTCGCTCACGGTATCAATGCCGCTGTCCACCGCCTTGGTGGCGTTGCCAATGCGCGACTTGAGCAAGTTGGCGTTACTGTCGATGGCGCCACGCGCCTGTGACTCAATTTTCTCGCCGGCTTTGACCAGCGCTTCAAAGGCTTTCTCTCCTTTGGTGCCAGTGGAAGTAGTGACCTTGGCCAGAGCGCCCAAACCGGCCAACCAGATGGCGCGTTGAGAGTCGATCAGCTTGAAGGAGGCATCACGTGTCATGTGCACCACGCTGGTGACCTTGCGCTCGCCTTTTTTGACCGCTTGCTTCAGGGTGGCAGGCTTGGCGGCGGATTTCGCCTTAGTGACCGTCGCTTTGGCGCGAGGGCTGACGCTTGCAGTTTTTTTGGCAGCAGTGACTTTCTTGGCAACTGTTTTTTTGACGGCTGCGGCTTTGGTTGTTGTGCTCATGAGAGGACTCCCTGTTCTGTGAATGGTTCGGCCAAAAATGAAAACAAATTTAGTGCATGGCCGTGTTGCAATACTTAGTATGGTTGAGTCGGTCTAGGGAAGGCAACTTAAGTTTGAGGGAGCTCGCTCTAGTCAGAATTTATTCAGGCCACATGTCAGTGGCGATTCACCTGTTTGCAGAGGTCACCGCAACGAGTCGTGGGACCTGGGTCTCTCCCTGTGTTGAACCCCGACTTCTGTCTCGCATGGGTTGGGACACAGCCCAAAAACAGAAAAGCGGCCGAGGCCGCTTTTCTGTTTGATCACCGCAAAGCGGACTATTCGATCTTGGCCTTGGCGCGCAGGTCTTCCTGGAACTTGACCAGTTTTTGCTGGGTCAGTTGCTCAGAAATCTGGGGCTTGACCTCGTCAAACTTGGGCAGTTGGGCGTCGCGAACATCGTCCAAGCGGATGATGTGGTAACCGAACTGGGTTTTGACAGGGGTTTCTGTCGTCTTGCCCTTGCTCAGGCTGAGCAAGGCTTCTGAAAATTCAGCCACGTAGTTGTTGGCTGGCGCCCAATCCAAGTCGCCACCGTTGGCGCCAGAACCTGGGTCTTTGCTGGATTTTTTGGCGATTTCTTCAAACTTGCCACCCTTTTTGAGTTGGGCAATGATGGCCTTGGCCGCATCTTCCTTCTCGACCAGGATGTGGCGGGCGCGGTATTCCTTGCCACCGTTGGCGGCTGCGAACTTGTCGTACTCAGCCTTGACTTCGGCATCGGTGACAGCGTTGTTCTTCTGGAACGTCATGAACAATTCGCGAATCAGAATGGTCTGGCGCGCCAGTTCCATCTGAGATTTGTAGTCAGCAGAGGCTTCCAGTCCTTGTTTTTGCGCTTCTTGCATGAAGATTTCGCGGGCAATCACTTCGTCCTTGATTTGGGCCTGAACTTCAGGCGTCACTTGGCGTCCGGAGCGAGTCACTTGTTGAGACAAAGCCTCGACGCGGGCGGTCGGGATGGCTTTGCCATTCACGATAGCCACGTTTTGGGCCAGCACCTGAGTCGACAGTGTGCACAGCAGGGCAGCGGCCGCAACCGTTGACAATAATTTCACTTGCATGAGGGATTTCCTAAAAACACAATCAAAAAGGGATTCAAACAGGAGGCAACCGGGCTTCGATGGCCAAGGCATGAAGGCCTTGGTCAATGAAATCTTGCAGGGCATCATACACAAGGCGATGACGGGCGACAGGCGTCTTTCCGGCGAACAGCGGCGAGGCAATTTTCACACGAAAATGTGTGCCAAAACCGGTGTCATTGGCGCCAACATGGCCGTGGTGTTGATAGCTCTCGTCCAACACTTCGAGGGAAGTGGGCTGCAGCAACTCGCGCAGGCGCTGGTCAAGCAGCGAGGCCGTAGGGGCAGGGGTCGTCATTGAGGGTCCGCTTTCGTTTCGTCGGTCGTCAGGTAGCGGGAAATATAGAAACCTTGGCCCACAATAAAGGCCAGCGGAAATACATAGCCCCAAAGCTTGAAGTCGACCCAGGCTTCTGTGCTGAAGTTGGCCGCCACATAGCCATTGATGACGGACATAAAGACGCAGTAAACAATCCATATGAGGTTGAGGCGCATCCAGACTCCGTCAGGCAGCGTCAATTGACTGCCCAGCATGAGCTTGAGGAAATTCTTTTTCATGATCCACAAAGCCACCGCCAAACCAATGGCCATGGCGGCGTAAAGCACAGTGGGCTTCCATTTGATGAACCGGTCGTCCTGCAGTACCAAAGTGAGTGCACCAAAGACCAGCACCAGCGCCAGCGTGATCTTGTGCATCATCTGCAATTTGTGATCAATTTTGTAAATCAAGCCCATTTGGACGACGGTGGCCGCCATTAGCACCGCTGTGCCGACGTAGATGTCGTAGGCCTTGAAGGTGCCGAAAAATAGCAGGATGGGGAAGAAGTCGATCAGTATTTTCATGTCGGGGTGAAGTTTAACGAGGCCGAGTTCATGCAGTATCGCAAGCCGGTAGGCTCTGGCCCATCCTCAAAAACATGACCAAGGTGGGCGTTGCACTGCGCACACACGGTTTCCACCCGGCGCATGCCCAGACTGCTGTCGGTGATTTCCTTGATGGCCCCTGGAATGGCCAAACTGAAGCTGGGCCAGCCACAGTGGGCGTCAAACTTGGTGTCTGAATCGAAAAGTTGGGCGCCGCAGCACATGCAGTGGTAACTGCCGTCAGCCCAATGAGCTTCGTACTTGCCGGTGAATGGCCGCTCGGTGGCGGCGTGGCGGGTGACCTGATAGGCGCTGGGCTCGGCGCCTTTTTCGGCCAGCAAAGCTTGCCATTGCGCGTCAGTTTTTTGAATTTGGGTCATGGAGTCCTCTCGGATTGGAAGAGCGCGAAGGGCGTTGGCTGTCAAATGCGCAGACGAAGTCAATATGGGCAACATATGGGGCAGTTGGTCTTGGTATTCAAGTGACACTTTCGCCACACAAGATGGATTGTCATACAAGCCGTGGTTCTCGCCGCAGAGCAAGCGGTAAATACCCTTAAGGGGTGTAAAAGGTGTCGTGTAGGTGACTTCTGCCTTGGCGTCCGCCCTCCAGGCAAGTAGTATGACCACGAATAGCCACCAAAAAATAGGAGATATCCCATGCTCGGTTTGATGCAAAGCCAACAGTTGCTCATTTCATCCCTGATTGATTTTGCGGAGCGCCACCACGGCGAAGGTGAAATCGTCTCGCGCCGCGTGGAAGGCGATATTCACCGCTGTACCTACAAGGACGTGGCTGCCCGGTCACGGCGGGTGGCCAATGCTCTGGACGGCTTGAAACTGGATTTCAGCGACCGTGTGGCGACACTCGCCTGGAATGGCTATCGGCACCTGGAGTTGTACTTTGGGGTCAGTGGCTCTGGCCGTGTCTTGCACACCCTGAATCCCCGTTTGCACCCCGACCAGATCAGCTGGATTGCCAATCACGCCGAGGACACCGTGCTGTGTTTTGACGCGACCTTCTTGCCTATCGTCAAAGCCATTCACAGCCAGTGCCCAACCATCAAGCACTACGTGCTCATGTGTGAGGCTGACCAACTGCCCGCAGACACAGGTATTCCCGGGCTGATCAGCTACGAGGCTTGGATCGGCGCGCAATCGGCGGATTACGCCTGGCCTACGTTTGACGAAAATTCAGCCAGCAGCATGTGCTACACCAGCGGCACGACAGGCAATCCCAAAGCGGCGTTGTACAGCCATCGCTCCACCATGTTGCACGCGCTGGCTGGCGCCCTGCCTGATGCCCTGAGCATGAGCGCCCGGGACTCCGTGTTACCTGTCGTTCCCATGTTCCACGTCAACGCCTGGGGCCTGCCCTATTCCGCTGCCATGACCGGCGCCAAACTGGTGTTTCCCGGCCCGGCCATGGACGGTAAATCCATCTTTGAATTGATCGAAAGCGAAAAAGTATCGTTTGCCGCTGGCGTGCCCACCGTCTGGCAAATGATGTTGGGTCACATGCAAAGTGAGGGCTTGCGTTTCTCGACCCTGAAGCGCACCGTCATCGGTGGCTCTGCCTGCCCACCGGCCATGATCACCGCGTTCAATGATGTATACGGGGTGGAGGTGCTGCACGCCTGGGGCATGACGGAAATGTCGCCGCTGGGCACCGTTTGCACTTTGAAAAACAAACACCTGCCCATGAGCGGTCTTGAGAAGATGACCGTTCGCCTGAAGCAAGGTCGGGGCATCTATGGCGTCGACATGAAAATTGTGGACGGTGATGGCAACGAGCTGCCTTGGGACGGCAAAGCTTATGGCGACTTGCTCGTCAAAGGACCCTGGATCATCAGTGACTACTTCAAAGGCGAGGGCGCCTCGCCGCTGGTGGATGGCTGGTTTCCGACTGGCGACGTGGCCACCATAGACCCCGATGGCTATATGCAAATCACTGATCGCAGCAAGGACGTCATCAAGTCCGGCGGGGAGTGGATTAGCTCCATTGATGTGGAAAACATCGCCATGGCGCACCCGGCCGTCGCCATGGCTGCCTGCATCGGTATGAAGCACCCCAAATGGGATGAGCGCCCGATCATTGCAGTGGTCAAAAAACCGGGTGCCACTGTGACCCGAGAGGAGTTGCTTTCGTTCTACCAGGGAAAAACCGCCAAATTTCAAATTCCCGACGATGTGGTTTTTGTGGACGCTATTCCCTTGGGCGGCACCGGCAAGATGCAAAAGACCAAGCTGCGTGAGCAACTTCAGGACTACAAACTGCCGGATGCCTGAGTGTGGCTCATGTGGCTCTGGCCCTCATTTTTGCTGCCGGCAAGAATGCGGGCCAAACGCAGTCCGCCACTTGCTACAGGTTGGACGGCGCGATAGTCGCTCAATGGCGGCGAACTCCAATAGGCTGAAAAAGCGAACTTGATTCGTGGCTGCTAGTGCTTGTGACGCTCACTTGCCGAGCAAGGATCGCCGGGAGGTAGTCGATCGCTTCATGAAAATGCGGCGGGACTGACTGGCTCGCAATAATGGGCTTTCAATTTTTTCCTCTCAAAAAAACCTTGTCGATGAAGCCTGATGAGAAAAGCCGATAAATACCTTTGATCCCTTGGCCCTCCCAAGGAAAAGGTCGACCTGCAAAGCGACGACGTAACACGCTTATTGAACTACCCCTGGTGGACCATGAAGGAGAGGGCTAAGGTCCATCCCCCTCCGGACAGCCGCGTGGTGATCGCCAGCAGCCCACTCAAGGTGACTAGCTCCGTCCGATTGGGGCGTTTTTTGACCGCGCTTGGGCGCGGCTGGGCCTTCTGGCGGTGATGTACATGGGGTGACCTTTGGCTGCGGGCTGCGCCCGAGGTGGCACGCCTGTTGTTGCTGTCGGATTGGGCGAAATCAAGGTCGCCGAAAACGGCGCTGTCCTCAATGCTGAAGTTTTGACCGCACGCTCTGAAATATTGGGCCGCAGCACAACCACCCAAGAGTCGATACGACCTGGCATTGATTGCCGATCCTTAGAACCCGCTGATGGCGATGGCGAGACGCCTTCCATTGGCTGTGTCTGTACGCCCTGGCTGACCCGCGCAGCTTGGAAAAAACAAGCCGTTGCTCTGCTGATCAGGGGCAATTTCCCTTGCCTACATGGAGCTGAAGCCTTGGACTTTTCAGCGTATTTCGGTGTTGCTCTGTCACATGGGTGATTCGCGCTAGGGAAATCCCTCGCTGGACTATCGGAAATCGCTTGTACTCTGCAGAGGTGTTAATTGATCTAACTCAGGAGTTTCCATGAAATTTACGATGAAGGTTATTGCGGCCACTGCTGCTGTGATGTGTTTTGGCGGGGCATACGCTCAAAAGGGCGAGACTGTGAAAATCGCAATGATTGAGGGCCTGTCCGGCCCTATGGCTAATGTGGGCGGGAATCAACTGAAAAGTTGGCAGTTCGTCGCTGAAAAGCTGGCAGCGAGCAACAATCCAGCAGGCGTCAAGTTTGAAATTGTGGGTATGGACAGCAAAGGTTCTCCACAGGAGGCATTGAGCACGTTCAAGGCCGCCGTCGACCAAGGTTTCCGCTATATCGTTCAGGGTAACGGTTCAGGCGCCGCTCTGGCCTTGTCTGATGCTGTGTCCAAACACAATGACCGCAACCCCGGGAAAGAAGTTGTTTATCTGAACTACGCCGCGGTTGACCCTTCTTTGACCAATGAGAAGTGTAGCTACTGGCACTTCCGCTTGGATGCCGATACATCGCAAAAGATGGAGGCACTCACCAGTTTCATGAAAGATCAGCCGGCCGTTAAAAAGGTGTATCTGCTGAACCAGAATTACTCACATGGTCATCAAGTAGCCAAGTACTTCAAAGAAGGTATCAGTCGCAAACGCCCGGATGTAACCATAGCAGGTGAAGATTTGGTTCCATTGGGTCAAGTCAAGGACTTTGCCCCGTATGTTGCGAAGATCAAGCAGTCGGGCGCGGACACCATCGTCACCGGCAACTGGGGCGCTGACTTGACCTTGTTCATCAAGGCAATCAACGATGCGGGTCTCAAATTGCCCATGTACACCTACTACGCGGCTGTCTCTGGCACGCCCACTGTATTGGCGGCCGGCGGTGACAGCGAGGTGTATCAAATCTCCTATGCCCATTCCAACTACACGGGAGTCATGGGCAAGCTGACAGACGAGTACCAAAAGAAATTTGGGGACGACTTCTATACGTTCTCCGTTTACAACGGCATTGTGATGTTGGGCGAGGCGATGGCCAAGGCCAAGTCAACCGACCCGGTCAAAGTGGCGGCAGCAATGGAAGGCCTGAAGTTCAAGGGCTTCAATGGTGAGTCTGAAATGCGCAAGACAGATCACCAGATGCTGCAAGGTTTGTACATCTCCAAGTGGCAAAAAGTGGACAGCAAAAATGCTTACAGCGTAGAAAAGACCGGTTACACCTTTGCACCAGTGAAGTACATTGAGTCCTATGTGGCCGCAACTCCCACGAGCTGCCAGATGAAGCGCCCTAGCTAGTGCCAGTCGCGTGACAACGCCGGGTGAGCCTAGGAGGCGCCCGGCATTTTTTTGTCTGCTTGTCGCAGGGGGCGGCCATGCCTGCATGTGCTGATCTTTCCAACAATAACTAAGAGTACGCCATGGAGTTTTTCACAATTTCGTTGCTGAACGGCATCAGCTACGGTTTACTGCTATTCATGTTGAGCTCCGGTTTGACGCTGATTTTCAGCATGATGGGCGTGCTGAATTTTGCGCATGCATCTTTTTATATGGTGGGCGCCTACTTTGCTTACACCATCACCTCAATCGTTGGCTTCTGGCCCGCTTTGGTGCTGGCCCCAATTCTGGTGGGCTTGTTGGGGGCTGCGTTTGAAAAATACGCGCTTCGCCGGGTTCACAAGTTCGGTCACGTGCCGGAGTTGCTAATTACCTTTGGGTTGAGTTATGTGGTGGGTGAGGTTGTGCAGTTAGTCTGGGGTCGGGGCGCAGTTGATTACCGCGTGCCTGACGTGCTGGATGGGCCTTTGTTTACTATTTTTGGAACACAGTTCCCGATGTACCGGGGCTTCATGATGTTGGTGGCAGTGTTGATGCTGATTGCCATTTGGCTGATGCTGACCAAGACACGGATTGGGCTGGTCATTCAGGCCGCGCTAACTCACCCTCATATGGTGGAGTCCCTTGGGCACAATGTGCCCCGCGTTTTTATGTTGGTTTTCGGCGGCGGTTGCGCCTTGGCTGGATTGGCAGGGGTGATCGGCGGTAATGCCTATGTGACAGAGCCCACGATGGCCTTGTCATTAGGGGGCATTATTTTTGTGGTTGTCGTCGTTGGTGGCATGGGGTCTTTGGCGGGTGCGTTTCTCGCGTCGCTGCTGATTGGTGTGTTGCAGACATTTGCTGTGGCCATTGACGTGTCGCTACTGTCGACGCTGAAGGCATTGGGTGTCATGCTGACCCCTGATGCGTTTGCCTATCCTATTTTGAAACTCAAAGTGAGTCAGGTCGCGCCGATCTTGCCCTATTTGTTTCTGGTTCTGATTCTTATCTTTCGGCCCAAGGGTCTTCTCGGTACTAGGGAGGGTTGAACCATGAGTAGTCAAGCTCGAAGTCAAGTTTACGAATTCAAGCCCTTGAATGTGGGGCGTATCGTCGTCTGGTCGCTGTTTGCTTTGGTGTTGCTGTGTGCACCTCTGGTACTTAAAAGCAGCCTGAGCCACACCATGCTCAGCCAGATGGGCATCGCCATCATTGTGTGTTTGAGCTATAACATTTTGCTTGGGCAGGGGGGCATGCTCAGTTTCGGCCACGCGGTGTATTCGGGCATGGGATCATTTTTGGCCATCCACACGCTGAATCGGGTGACCGATGGCTTGCCTTTGCCTGTCAGTCTGGTTCCGATTGCGGGTGGACTGGGAAGCATGCTGGTGGCCGTACTACTGGGGTGGGTCACGACGAAAAAGTCCTCCACCACTTTTGCCATGATCACGCTGGGTATTGGCGAGCTAGTTTGGGCCATGTCCTTGATGTTTCCTGAGTTTTTTGGCGGGGAGGGCGGCGTGTCGGGTAACCGGGTAGTGGGTGCCAAGCCTTTTGGTATCAGCTACGGGCCACAGATTCAACTGTATTACCTGATTGCTATCTATACCTTTGTGTGCACAGGGCTGATGTTTGCCTTCACTCGCACCCCCTTGGGGCGCATGCTCAATGCCGTGCGAGACAACCCGGAGCGGGTCGAGTTTGTGGGTTATGACACGCAAAAGGTTCGCTACATCTCTTTCATTGTGGCTGCTTTTTTTGCAGGTATTTCAGGCGGATTGTCCGCGCTGAATTTCGAAATTGTGACGTCTGAGGTGGTCAGCAGCCACCGCTCTGGCGCCTATTTGCTGTTCACCTTCCTGGGCGGTGCGACCTTCTTTTTTGGCCCCATCATTGGCGCAGTGTTGATGGTGCTCGCCTTTGTGATGTTGTCGGAGTTCACGCAAGCGTGGTTGTTGTATTTGGGGCTGGTCTTTTTGTTTATGGTGATGTTTGCGCCTGGCGGTGTCGCGTCGCTGATCATGATGAACTTGCGGGTAGCCATGTTTGGGCATTTGCGCAAGCTGGGGCTCAGCTACTTGGCCTTGGCCGGAACCGCCGTGGTGGTGTTGGCTGGCGCGGGCGCCATGATTGAAATGGTTTATCACCTACAGACGCATGCAGCATTTGGTTCTGAGTTGGAGTTCATGGGCACCACCCTGGACTCGAAGAGTCTAGAAAGCTGGTTAGGCGCCTTGGTCGTGCTGGTGATTGGTTTGGGTTTGTTTGAGTTGTGTCGTCGTAAATTTGCGGTGAAATGGGGACAAATCCAGGAAGAAATCGAGAAAGAAATCAAACGTCGGGAGAAGCTATGACTTATGCGTTAGAGCTGAAGAATTTGCGCAAGAGCTTTGGCAAGACCGAAATTATTCGCGGCATTGACTTGGCCATTCCTGCTGGCGAGCGTGTCGGCATCATCGGTCCCAATGGAGCAGGGAAATCCACCTTATTCAACCTGATCAGTGGCCGATTCGAGCCCACTAGTGGCGATGTATTACTCAACGGTCAACGCCTGAATGGCAAGCGGCCGTTTGAGATTAACCGTATGGGTTTGAGCCGCAGCTTCCAAATCACCAATATTTTCCCCAAACTCAGTGTGTTTGAGAATTTGCGTTGCGGTGTCCTATGGAGTCTCGGCTACAAGTACACCTTCTTGAAATTTTTGAATGACCTGGATGACGCCAACGACCGAGCTAGTGAGTTGATGGAGATGGTCAAGCTAGACAAGAAGCGTGATGTGTTGGCCGTGAACTTGACATATGCCGAGCAACGCGCCCTGGAAATTGGCATCACTATTGCGGGTGGGGCAAGCGTCATCTTGTTGGACGAGCCGACGGCGGGCATGAGTAAGTCAGAGACCAGTCGCTTCATCGAACTGATCAAGACCGTAACTGTGGGTAAAACGCTGTTAACTGTGGAGCACGACATGGGGGTGGTATTCGGATTGGCCGACAAAATTGCTGTGGTTGTCTATGGCGAAATATTGGCCTATGACGTGCCTGATGCGGTCCGCGCGAGTCAGCGTGTTCAAGAGGCCTACTTGGGTTCTTCGGTGGCAGATTTGCAGGCACAAGGACATTGACCATGCTAAAAATTGAAAATCTGCAAGCGTTTTACGGAAAGAGTCATGTGCTCCACGGGGTGCATCTTGACGTCGGTGCTGGGGAAATCGTTTCCTTGCTAGGGCGAAATGGCTCGGGCCGATCGACCACAGCCAAGGCCATCATGGGCTTGGTGGAGTGCGAAGGCTCGATCCTTTGGCGGGGAGAACAAATACTCGGCAAAAAGACCTACGAAATTGCGCACTTTGGCTTGGGCTATGTGCCTGAAAGCCGCGATATTTTCCCCAACTTAACGGTCGAGCAGAATCTCCACTTAGGAGAAAAAAGCACTCGCAAGTCGGGTCGTTGGTCGTTTGACGACATGTACCAGATGTTCCCCCGCCTGAAAGAGCGCCAACACACGGCCGCGGGTGTCATGTCTGGCGGTGAGCAGCAGATGTTGACCCTTTGCCGCACGCTGATGGGAGACCCCGATCTGATCATCATTGATGAACCGACAGAGGGCCTGGCGCCAAAAATTGTGGAATTGGTCGCTCACTATCTGACAGAGCTTAAAAAACGGGGCATCTCGGTGCTCCTGATTGAGCAGAAACTGACCATCGCCATGGATATTTCGGATCGTTGCCTTGTCATGGGACACGGAAGTATCGTGTTCGAGGGCACCCCGGACGCCCTGCGGAAAGACCATGACATCCGCAAGGAATGGCTGGAGGTTTAGGCTATTGTCTCAACTGCGACTGGTTGAGGGTTAACCCTTGCTGGGCCGGGAGTTGAGGGTTCTACAATGAAAAAGAACGATCGTACTATTTTTACTTCCGAGGATTGCAAGCATGACCGCTGAATACAAAGTTCATGGCGCTATCGCCGTGATTACGCTCAATAACCCCCCTGTCAATGGTCTGGGTCATTCCACCCGGCTGGCTGTAACTGATGGCTTGGTTAAGGCTAACTCAGACGTCGCTGTCAAGGCCATCGTCATCACTGGCGCTGGAAAAGCGTTTTCGGGCGGTGCAGACATTAAGGAATTTGGGAGCCCTAAGGCATTGCAAGAGCCCAATTTGCTCAGCGTGATTTTGGCTGTCGAGAATTCGGCCAAGCCGGTGGTCGCTGCCGTTCACTCTGTTTGTATGGGCGGTGGGTTGGAGTTGGCACTGGGTTGCCACTACCGCATTGCGGCGCCTGGTTGCAGCGTGGCATTGCCTGAGGTCAAACTGGGCTTGATTCCCGGTGCCGGCGGTACACAACGTTTACCACGTGCATTGGGTGTGGAACCCGCGCTGAACATGATTGTCAGCGGTGAGCCCGTCAAGAGCGAGTTGCTCGCCATGATTCCGGGACAAAAGCTATTTGACAAGATTGCCAGTAGTGCAGAAGCGCTGGCCGCTGAAGCGCTTGCTTATGCCATGGACGTCTCAGAAGCGCGGCCGTTACCCTTGGTGCGCAACCTGCCTTGCCGTCACCCGCAAGGCGACGCGTATTTCCAGTTCGCTCGCAATATGGTCAAAGGCATGGCCAAAAACTACCCTGCGCCCGCCAAGTGTGTGGACGCGGTTGAAGCCGCGACAAAGCAGAAGTTTGATGTGGGCATGGTCACTGAGCGTGACATCTTCGTCAACCTGATGTGGAGTCCAGAGAGTCGCGCACTGCGCCATGTCTTCATGGCCGAGCGTGCAGCATCGAAAATACATGATGTCCCCGCAGATACAGCGCAGCGCGCTATTAATTTGGTAGCAATTATTGGCGCCGGTACCATGGGTGGCGGTATTGCCATGAACTTCTTGAATGCTGGCATTCCCGTCAAGATGCTGGAGATGAAGCAGGACGCGCTGGATCGCGGCCTGGCCATCATTGCCAAAAATTACGAATCGCAGGTTAAAAAAGGCAAACTCAAGCAAGACAAGTATGAGCAACGCATGAGTCTGCTGAGCACGACGCTCAGCTACGACGATCTGTCAGACGCCGACATGGTGATCGAAGCGGTGTTTGAAGAGCTGGGTGTGAAAGAGGCCGTGTTTAAAGAGCTGGACCGGGTCATGAAGCCCGGTGCCATTCTGGCCTCTAACACCTCAACGCTGGATGTGGACAAAATCGCGGCCTTCACCAAGCGTCCCGAAGACGTGGTCGGTATGCACTTTTTCAGCCCCGCCAACGTCATGAAGTTGCTGGAGGTGGTTCGTGGTGCTAAAACAGGCAAAGACGTGCTGGCTACGGTCATGACCGTGGCTAAGAAAATTCGCAAAACCGCCGTGTTGTCTGGCGTGTGTGACGGCTTCATCGGCAATCGCATGATCGAACAATATGGCCGTCAAGGTGGCTTCCTGTTGGACGAAGGCTGCACACCAGCCCAAGTGGACAAAGCGGTTGAGAAGTTTGGCTTCGCCATGGGTCCGTTCCGCATGGGTGACTTGGCGGGAAATGACATTGGCTGGGCGATCCGCAAGCGTCGCTACCAGGAAAAGCCAGACATGAAGTACAGTAAAACTGCTGACCTGCTGTGCGAGAAGGGCCGTTTCGGTCAAAAAACCGGCGCCGGATGGTATGACTATGTCGCTGGCAAGCGCGATGCCATTCCTAACGCGGAAGTGGAGCAGATGATTGCCACTCACCGCGAAAGCCTGGGCATCAACCCCCGCAAGATCTCTGACGAGGAAATCGTTCAGCGTCTCGTGTTCTCGCTGGTGAATGAAGCCGCTCATATTCTGGAAGAAGGCATTGCCAACAAGGCCAGCGACATCGACATCGTGTACATCTTTGGTTATGGATTCCCTCCTTACCGCGGTGGCCCCATGAATTACGCCGACGAAGTGGGCCTGTTCAATGTCGTGCAAGCCATGAACCGCTTTGCGCAGAACCCGCTGGACGACGCTGCATTCTGGAAGCCTGCGCCTTTGTTGGCCAAGCTCGCCGCCGAAGGCAAGACCTTCAACTGAACCCAGACATCAGAAAGACAAGCACCATGACCTCCGCTGTAATTGTTTCTACCGCTCGCACCCCCCTGGCCAAAAGCTGGAAGGGCTCCTTCAACATGACCCATGGCGCCACATTGGGTGGCCATGCGGTCGAGCACGCCATCTCCCGCGCCGGCATCGAAGCCGGTGAGGTGGACGACGTGATCATGGGTTGCGCCACGCCTGAGGGCGCCACTGGTTCCAACATCGCACGACAGATCGCCTTGCGCGCCGGCTGCCCCGTCACAGTTTCCGGTATGACGATCAACCGTTTTTGTTCATCCGGCTTGCAAACCATTGCTACCGCCGCTCAGAGCATCATTGCTGGTCAGGGCGACATCTATGTGGCCGGCGGTGTGGAAGCGATTTCCTGCGTGCAGCAGGAGATGAACCAGCACATGCTGGCTGACCCGTGGTTGGTCAAGAACAAGCCAGAGATTTACTGGAACATGTTGCAAACGGCTGAGAACGTGGCCAAGCGCTACAACATCAGCCGCGACGCCATGGACGAGTACGGCGCCGCCAGCCAACAGCGTGCCACGGCCGCGTTGGCAGCGGGTCTGTTCAAGGACGAAATCGCGCCTATCACCGTGATCATGGGTGTGGCCGACAAGGTCATGGGTCTTACGACGAAGAAGGTCACCGTCAGTGACGACGAAGGCATTCGTGCCGGCACCACCAAAGAAGGGATCAGTGGACTGCGCTCTGCGGTGCCAGGCGGTTTGATCACGGCCGGCAACGCCAGCCAGTTTTCCGACGGCGGTGGCGCCGTGGTGGTGATGCACGAAAAGCTGGCTGAGAAAAAAGGCCTCAAGCCATTGGGTCGCTTCCTCGGCTTTGCCGTCGCCGGTTGCGAGCCAGACGAGATGGGCATTGGCCCCGTGTTTGCCATCCCCAAGGTGCTGGCACGCTTGGGCCTGAAGGTTAGCGACATCGATTTGTGGGAACTGAACGAAGCCTTTGCTGTGCAAGTGCTGTACTGCCGCGACAAGCTCGGCATTCCTGCGGACCGGTTGAATGTGAATGGTGGCGCCATTGCTGTGGGCCACCCCTACGGCGTCAGCGGTCAACGCCTGACCGGTCACGCCCTGATTGAAGGAAAACGCCGCGGTGCCAAGCGTGTGTGTGTCACCATGTGTATTGGTGGCGGCATGGGCGCGGCAGGTATTTTTGAAGTGCTTTAAGCAGCCGGTGCCGATCTCGGCCTGATCTCTCCAAGCTGGGCCGCTGATGCAAGCGGTCCGGCTTTTTTTTCGAACGGAATCCACCATGTCCCTGCGTCCTACCCTCGATTTTCTGTTGTACCAATGGCTGAAGGCCGACTCGCTGAATGAGCGCGACCGGTTTGCCGATCATTCGCGTGAAACCTTTGACGCGGTGATGGACACCTGCGAGCGCATTGCCCGTGAAAAATACGCGCCATTTAACCGAATGATTGATGCCGAGGAGCCGAAGTTTGACGGCGAGAAAGTTATTCTGCCGGCCTGCACCCAGGATGCCCACGACGCTTATGTTGCCTCTGGCATGTTGGGCGCGGCGCAAGACTTTGAGATGGGTGGCATGCAATTGCCGTTTACTGTGGAGTCGGCTGCCAATGCTTTCTTTGGCTGTGCATCGATTGGCATGGGCGCGGGCATGCTCACGACTGGCAACGCGAGTTTATTGATGGTACATGGCACATCGATGCAGAAAGAAGTGTTTGCCAAAAACGAATTCTCCGGCGCGTGGTCGGGCACCATGTGTCTGTCCGAGCCACAGGCGGGCTCCAGTTTGAGTGACGTGGTGACGCGCGCGGTGCCTGATGGCGATGATTCGGCGACCGACCCTTTGGGTCCGCGTTACCGCATCAAAGGCAACAAGATGTGGATCTCCGCCGGTGAACATGAATTGACCGAGAACATCATTCACCTCGTGTTAGCCAAAATTCCTGGCCCGGACGGCAAGCTGATCCCCGGGACCAAAGGTATCTCGCTGTTTGTGGTTCCCAAGAAGATGGTGAACGACAAGGGTCAACTGACGGGTGAGCGCAACGACGTGGCCTTGGCCGGTTTGAACCATAAACTGGGCTGGCGCGGCACCACCAACACGATGCTGAACTTTGGCGAAGGCAAGTACCCCGTCACCAGCGTCAGTGGGGGGCTGGACGGCCAGGGTGCGGGCGCAGTCGGCTATTTGGTCGGTCAGCCGGGCAAGGGCTTGCAATGCATGTTCCACATGATGAACGGCGCCCGCATTGCCGTGGGCATTGGCGCCACCATGCTGGGCATGGCGGGTTACTACGCCTCCCTTGACTATGCCAAGGGCCGGCCACAAGGGCGCCCCATCAGCGCGGGTGGCAAAGACCCAGCGCAGCCTCAGGTGCGGATCATCGAACATGCCGACGTCAAGCGCATGCTGCTGGCGCAAAAATCTTATTGTGAGGGCGCCTTGGCCTTGGCGCTGTACTGCGCCCGCCTGGTGGATGAACAACACACGGGCACCGCCGATGCGGCGGACGAGGCCCGGTTATTGCTGGAGGTGCTGACGCCAATTGCGAAAAGCTGGCCCAGCGAGTGGTGTCTAGAGGCCAACTCCCTGGCGATTCAGGTCCATGGCGGTTACGGCTATACCCGCGACTTTCCGGTGGAGCAGTATTGGCGCGACAACCGGCTGAACATGATTCACGAAGGTACCCACGGTATTCAGGCCTTGGACCTGCTGGGACGCAAGGTGTTGATGGAAAACGGCAAGGGGCTGATTCTTTTGGCCGCGCGCATCACGGCCACGATGAAGCGTGCTCAGCTGGTGCCAACCTTGGCGCCGCACGCCGAGGCCCTGGCGCAGGCATTGAAGCGGGTGATTCATGCGACGCAAGCGGCCTGGTCTACCGGTGAGCCGAATGATGCGCTGGCCAACGCCGTGCCCTACATGCAGGCTTTTGGTCACACCGTTCTGGCCTGGATCTGGCTTGACGTTGCTCTGGCCGTATTGGAGGGTGATGCTATGCAATCAGTCGCGTCTTCTGAAGGAAAAATAAGGGCTACCACCTATTTTTACCACTATGAGCTACCCAAGGTGGAAGCCTGGCTGAAGGTGGTTGAGAACCGCGACCCCACCTGTGCGGCCATGCCAGAAGAGGCTTTCTGACACATGGGGCAGAACGCCGCTTTGCCCCTGAAATGCCTGAGACCTTGATCTCAGGCGTGTCAATCGACGCTCTGGTCTGACGTTCGGCGCGCAATTTTTCTATGTTTCTCCCCACTTGACTCAAGCTTGACACACAAGCTAGATAGCGCATGATGTTTGTCAAAGATTGAAACACGACAAGCTGGCTGAATTGACTCAGGTTAAAGGATCAATCAGTCGTGTCGCAGATGTCACGCGCTAAGTTTTCAGCAAGAGCATTGGGGAGGGCGCTTTGATGGTGTTTGGAAGAATTTTTGATCGTTTGCGAACATTGGCCGGCGTGCGGCAGGTGCGCCAGGTGCCGCCCGCCAGAGAGAGACCCTCAGTGGGGAGCAGCATTGTTCGGGGTCCGTTGCGTCTTCGCGTGAAATACGCGATGGATGACGAGTTCTGGGGGTGGCTGGCCTCGAAGGGTTGGCGGCCTATGCATCTGCACAACAATCGCCGGCGATACCAAGTGGTGCCAGAGAAGGTGTTCATCAAACTGGCAGGTGATGATCTTGCTGAGCGCGAGGAAATCGACGGCCGATTGGCCAAATTATCCGCCGTCGAATCAGACCCATCTGTTGCCGCCCCATGAGCAAGCCCACGTCATTGGGCGACTGGTGCTGAACGTGTCAGGTTGATCGACCTGCTTATCACCCACGGGACATGAATCGTTCCCCATTCCCAAGACAATGAGTTTTTGTTAATTCACCACAAAGGAACGTTCACATGGCACGCACGATTCAACAGCTTTTCGACCTTACTGGCAAGACCGCACTGGTCACCGGCGGCTCGCGCGGCCTGGGCTTGCAAATGGCGCATGCGCTGGGTGAGGCCGGTGCCAAGGTGCTGATCACATCACGCAAGGCCGAGGACCTGGAGCAGGCCGTGGCGCAGCTTCAAGCCGCCGGTATTGATGCCCGCTGGGTGGCCGCTGATTGTGCGAAAGAGTCCGAAATTAATCGTCTGGCGGATGAAACCCTGCAACGCCTGGGCGATGTCGACATTCTGGTTAACAACGCTGGCGCCGCATGGGGCGCACCCGCTGAAGATCACCCGATTGACGCCTGGGACAAAGTGATGAACCTGAACGTGCGGGGCTACTTTTTGCTGAGCCAGGTCATTGCCAAGCGAAGCATGATTGCCCGCCGTTCGGGGCGCATCATCAACGTGGCCTCCATTGCCGGTCTGGGGGGCAACCCTGAGGGCATGACGACGATTGCCTACAACACCTCCAAAGGTGCGGTGATTAACTTCACCCGCACGCTGGGTGCGGAATGGGGCAAGTACAACATCAATGTGAATGCCATTTGCCCCGGCTTCTTCCCCAGCAAAATGACCATGGGCACCCTGGCGGCCCTGGGCGAGGAAAAGCTGGCTGCGTCCGCGCCGCTCAAGCGCTTGGGCGACGATGAAGACCTGAAAGGACTGTGCCTATTGTTCGCCTCTGATGCGGGCAAGCACATCACCGGCCAATGGCTGGCGGTGGACGGCGGCGTCAGCGTCGTCACAGGCGGCTAAGCTCGGTAGATCAACCGTTGCTGTGTTGGCAACGGCTTCGCGCGCCGAGTCGGGTGGCTTCATCTGAGAAATGAAAGAAGCACTCGCCACCGGTGGTCGTGAATTACCTTTTGAGGCGGCTATGAAATTTGGTGTGGAAATCCCCTTTGTTGAACACCTGGGCTTTGAGCTGGAGTTGTTTGAGGGAGGACTGTCTGAGATCACCTTCTCCCCCAAGCCTGAGCACTTGAACTCGTTCAACGTCACGCATGGCGGGGCGCTTATGACTTTGCTGGATGTCACGATGGCCGTGGCGGCGCGCAGCGTACAGCCCGACATGGGCGCGGTCACCATCGAAATGAAAACCAGCTTCATGCAGCCCGCCCGTGGCGCGCTGGTCGGTAAAGGCCGCTTGATGCACCGCACCGCCACCATGGCCTTCACCGAAGGCACCATTTTTGACGAGGCGGGGCGCGCTTGTGCGCATGCCACCGGCACGTTTAAATTTGTCCGGCGTTTGCCCACCGGGCCCAAAAGCAGCCACCCATTGAATGCGCGCCCCGATGACGCAGCGTCCGTCATCTCAACCGATTAATAACTATCAAGGAGACATGTATGCCCCGCAACCAACAAATCCACCTCAACAACCGCCCTGACGGAGAGGCCGTGGCCAGCAACTTCAAATTGGTGGCCAGCGAGACTCCGCCGCTGCAAGACGGGCAGGTTCTGGTGCGCCACCATTTCCTGAGCCTGGACCCCTACATGCGCGGCCGCATGAACGATGCCAAGAGCTACGCCATGCCGCAGGCCTTGGGTGAAACCATGGGGGGGGGCACCGTGGGCGAGGTGGTCGAATCGAAGAACGAGCGCTTCGCGGTCGGCGACAAGGTCGTGGGCATGGGCGGCTGGCAGGAGTACAGCGTCGTTGATGCCAATCAAGTCGGTGCCTTGCGAAAAGTCGATACCACGCATGTTCCATTGAGCGCGTATTTGGGCGCCGTGGGCATGCCCGGAGTGACGGCGTGGTATGGCTTGGTCAAGATCATTGCGCCCCAGGCGGGAGACACCATGGTCATCAGTGCCGCCACGGGCGCGGTGGGCAGTGCTTTTGCGGCGCTGTCGAAGGCGCGAGGCTGTCATACCGTTGGCATTGCCGGTGGCCCTAAGAAGTGCAAGTACGCGGTCGAGGAGTTGGGCTACGACGCTTGCATCGACTATAAAACCCACACCGATGCAGCGTCCTTGGCCAAAGCGCTCAAAGACGCTTGCCCAAAGGGCATCGACGGCTATTTCGAGAACGTCGGCGGCATGGTGCTGGACGCGGTGCTGACCCGAATGAATGCATTCGGCCGAATTGCCGTGTGCGGAATGATTGCAGGCTATGACGGTGCACCGCTGCCGCTGACCTACCCCGCCTTGATTTTGGTCAACCGTTTGAAAGTCCAAGGATTCATTGTGAGCGAACACATGGAAATATGGCCTGAAGCACTCAAGGAATTGGGCACGCAGGTGGCCACTGGCAAGCTCAAACCCAGGGAGTCGATTGCACTCGGCATTAAGGCCGCCCCGGAAGCTTTTCTGGGGCTGCTGAAGGGCCGCAATTTCGGCAAGCAGCTGGTCAAGCTGGTCTAGGCACAAGGACACCCCTATGTCAGACCTCATTCTTCACCATTACCCTACGTCACCCTTCTCGGAAAAAATCCGGTTGGTACTGGGCTACAAAAAGCTGGCCTGGAAGTCGGTCATCATTCCGTCTATCATGCCCAAGCCTGATGTCCAGGCTTTGACGGGCGGCTACCGCAAGACGCCGTTTCTGCAAATAGGCTCCGACATTTATTGCGACAGTGCCTTGATTTGCGACGTGCTGGAGCACCTGCAACCAGAGCCTGCGTTGTATCCCGCCGCACACAAAGGCCTGGCCAGGGTGTTGGCGCAGTGGGCAGACAGCACCCTGTTCTGGGCGGCCATGGCGTACAACCTGCAGCCCAAGGGCGCTGCCGCCATGTTCAGTGGTGTACCTCCGGAGGTGGCCCAGGCCTTTGGCGCAGACCGGGCAGCCATGACCGCCGGCATGACCCGCTTGCGTGCTTTGGACGCCAGCGCCGCCTACAAATCGTATTTGCGTCGGTTGGCCAACATGCTGGAAGGTCAAGACTACCTTTTGGGTGATGCGCCCTGCGTGGCAGACTTCTCGGCCTACCACCCGCTTTGGTTCACCCGCCACCGCGTGACGGTGCTGGCCGATATTCTGGAGGCCACGTCCTCCGTGCTGGCCTGGATGGACCGCATGGCGGCCATCGGCTCTGGCCAGATGAGCAAGATATCTGCTACTGAATCAATAGCTATCTGTGCTGGTACGGCGGGGGCTAGCGCGCTAGATGACACCACTTATCAGGATGAGCACGGCATTCCATTGGGCAGTCGAGTAACGGTGACATCGGAAAGCTTTGGGGCTGAAGCCACCGAAGGTGAGTTGGTAGCGGCCACCCGAATGCACTACACCCTGCGTCGCCAGGACGAGCGGGCCGGCACTGTGCAGGTTTACTTTCCGCGCATTGGCTATGTGCTGAAGGCTGTCATTGCATCGTGAGCGTTGACCGCGCCATGAACTGGTCATGGTGTGCCTTTGGTGATCTGACCACAACCCACTTCTACGAACTGCTGCAGTTGCGCAGTGAAGTCTTCGTGGTCGAACAAAATTGTGTCTTCCTAGATCTGGATGGCTCCGATTCGGTTGCCCTGCACTTGCTTGGGCGCGAGGAGGGCGGCGACGGGACCCTGTTGGCCTATGCCCGATGCTTCTTGCCCGGCGTCAAGTTTGCCGAGGCGAGTATTGGCCGGGTGACCACCCGGCGCAACGCGCGTGGAAATGGTTTGGGGCATGCGTTGATCACCGAGGCGGTGGCCGCGCTTTGCAGGCATTGGGGTTCGCAGCCCATTCGCATTGGCGCCCAGACCCGGTTGGCCAGTTACTACGCCCGCCACGGCTTTGTCGATGTGGGCAAGCCCTATTTGGAAGATGGCATTGAGCATATCGAGATGCTTTGGACCCCTTAATACTGGAGTTGAACTGAGATGAATGAATTTAAAAATAAAACCGCGGTGTTGACTGGTGCTGGCTCTGGCTTTGGCCTGGAATGCGCTCGCATCGGCGCAGCACTGGGCATGAACCTTGTGCTGGTGGATGTTCAGCAAGACGCACTAGACAAGGTGGCTCAAGAGTTGACGGCGGCGGGCGCTGCTGTGTTGGCGGTTCAGGTCGACGTATCCAAGGCTGCTGAAATGGACGCCTTGGGCGTCGCTGTTCAAGCCCGTTTTGGCGCCCCGCACTTTGTGTTCAATAACGCTGGTGTGGGCGCCGGGGGCTTGATTTGGGAAAGCACTGCGGCGGACTGGGAGTGGGTGTTGGGCGTGAATGTGATGGGTGTGGCCCACGGTGTTCGTGTGTTCACGCCCATGATGCTCGACGCGGCCAGACAGGATGCGGGCTACGAGGGCCATATCGTGAACACGGCCAGTATGGCGGGCTTGGTGAACGCGCCCAATATGGGCATCTACAACGTGAGCAAACACGCGGTGGTGAGCTTGAGTGAGACCTTGTACCAAGATCTGGCTTTGGTCACCGATCAAATCAGCGCCTCGGTTTTGTGCCCGTTCTTTGTGCCTACAGGCATCAGCCAGAGCCACCGAAATCGCCCCGCCAAAGAAGCTTCGTCGGCACCCACGCGCAGTCAGATGATTGGCCAAGCCATGAGTGACAAGGCGGTCAGCTCTGGCAAGGTCAGTGCGGAGGACGTTGCCCGGCTTGTGTTTGACGCCGTCAGCCAGCGCCAGTTCTACATCTACAGCCACCCCAAAGCCATTGGCTCGGTGCAAAGCCGGTTGGAAGACATCATGCTGGCGCGCAACCCGACCGACCCATTTATCCAGAAGCCCGAATTGGGTGCGTCATTGCGAACCGCGCTTAAAGCGGTTGATTGAGAAAAAGTTGAAGAGGGCAGGGTGAATCAGTCAATCGATTTGCCGCTGCCAGCGCCCTTGATTGCAACGGGCGGTTGCGACGATCAGAACGGCTGATTCAGGCCAGACCTGCCTGCTCGGTGAGCAGCACCAGCATACGGCTTTGCGGCATGGGTTTGTGGTACAGATAGCCCTGCATGATGCGGCAACCCGATTTTTCGAGGTAGGCGGCTTGTATGGGGGTTTCAACGCCCTCCGCGACGAGGTTGAGGCCAAGCCCTTTTGCAATTGAAATAATGGCCAGCACCACGGGAAACTGGGCGCTCTCATCATGAATTTCCATGATGAAAGAGCGGTCAATTTTGAGGGTGTGAATCGGGAATCGATGAAGGTACGACAGAGATGAATAGCCCGTTCCAAAGTCATCAATCGCCACACTCACCCCCAATTGGCAGAGTTTGTCGAGCTGTTTAATGGCCGCTTGTGGATTGCGAATACAGATGTTTTCGGTCACCTCCACCTCAACTTGCGTCGGTGAGATGTTGTGGCGTGACAGCGCACTTTGCAGCTTGTCATAAAAGTCACCCCGATCCAGGTACTGGGGGGAGAGGTTCAGGGACAGGCGAATCCCCTCGCAACCCGTGGCATTCCAGGCCAGCAAGTCACGGCAGATGGCCTCCAGCATCCAGTCGCTGATGGGGATGATCAGCCCGTTGTCCTCGGCCAGGGGCAAAAACTCACCCGCGCTCAATAACCCGCGTTCGGGGTGGTTCCAGCGCATCAAGGCTTCGGCGCCTATGATTTTTCCGGTGGTGACGTCCAGTTGGGGCTGGTAATGCATTTCCAGCTCGCCCTGGTCCTGAGCCAGATGCAAACGATGCTCCAACTCAATGTTTTTCCGGGACGCATCCAGCATGCTGTCGTCAAAGAAGGCATGGCCATTTTTGCCGGCTGCCTTGATTTGGTACATCGCGATCCCAGAACTCCGGATCAAGGCGTCAATTTCAGTGCCGTTATCGGGGTAAAAAGCGATGCCAATGCTGGCCGTCATGTGAATCGCGTGGCCAGCCAGTTCAAACGCTGGCTTCATGCATTCCAGAAATTTGTCGGCAATGAGCGTGGCATCTTGCCGACTGGTCAGTTCCGGCAAGATCGCAGTGAACTCATCGTCCCCAAAGCGCGCCAGGGTGTCACACCGGCGCAGACAGGTTTTCAGGCGAAGGGCGGTTTGCTGAAGGAGCTCGTCGCCCATGCGATGCCCTAACGATTCGTTGACCAGCTTGAAACGGTCCAGGTCAATGAACATGACTGCCAGCTTGGATTCGTTCCGTCGAGCTTGAAACATGGCCAGGCTCAAGCGGTCCTTGAACAGCACCCGATTGGGCAAATCCGTCAGGATGTCGTGGTAGGTCTGGTGCGAGATCAACTCGTCGGCCTGACGGTTGTCTGTGATGTCACGCGCGACGCCATAGATGCCAAACATTTTCGCACTAGCGTCAGCGTCTGGGGCCAAACCGTTAGCCGGGGGAGTCGGGGTTCTCAGCAGCTCATTGCTGAAAGTGCGGGGTGCGTTGTCCGGGTTGATAGATTTGAAACGTAACTCTACGCTGCGCGTCAATCGACGGTCGTACTTGGCTTCGCCAAACACGTAGTTGGCGCGCTCCATGTCTTCGTCGTGAATCAACTCGGAATAGTGCTTGCCCAGAAGGTCCTCTCGGGTGAACCCTAGCAGTTCCCGCGCCCGGTTGTTGATAAATGTGAAGCACCCCGAGTCATCCAGCGTGTAGATGATGTCGGGGGAGCAGTCCACCAGGTTACGGTAGACCCGCTCGGAACTTTCAAGTTGGGACGCAATTTTTCGGTTTTCGGCCTGTAGCCTCCGGTGCTGCAGCGCTTTGTCGATGGTTTTTAACAGTTCCTCGCTGGCATAAGGCTTTCTCAGGTAGTCGTAAGCGCCGCGTTTCAGTGCGCCAATGACCGACTCGACCTCAGGCGCGCCACTGGTCACGATGACGTGAGCCCCCATCTGGTGCAGGTTCATGAACTCCATGATCTCCTGCCCCCCAATATCTGGCAGACCCAGATCGAGAATTACCAGATCAAACCGGGACTGCCGCAATTGTTCAATGGCCTCCATACCACTTGACGCAGCTGTCAGCGCCAAGCCCTGATGTTGAAGCAGGGCTTGGAGGCTGCGCAGCAGGCGAGGCTCGTCCTCAACCAGGAGCACTGTCTCAGTGGGTGGGCGCTCAAAATCCTCAGGCATCACCAATGTCGCCTGGTCAAGCGAGGACAGTGTCAGACTCCGGTGTGTCATGGTGACGCTTTGTTCTTGGGCGCTGTTGCGTACGACAGCTGCATTCACTCTAGGTATTTGGTGTGGGGAGGCGGACAGTGAACTCGGTACCAGACGCTGAACTTTGGCAGCTGATTTCTCCATTTAGCTTTTCAACCAGCCGGTGAACAATGCTCAGCCCGATTCCCCGATGTTGCCCGGGCTTGTTGCTTTCAACGGGCGAAAATAGACGGGATTGAATTTCAGCGGGAATACCTGGCCCACTGTCTTTCACAGAAATTTCAGCGTATTCACGGGCATCGATAGTCACCTTGCCCTTGTCGCTCATCTCAATTTTTCCCCCGTGTGGAACGGCCTCTATTGCGTTTTTCAGTAAATTGATCAAAATTTGCTTCAGGATGTCTGATGAGCCCTGAATCTCCGTGGTGCCACTCGACAGCACCGCCACAATACTGACAGATGAGGGCAGGAATTTGCTTTCAGTGAATAGTCGAACCAAATCTCTTATGACGGAACTAACCTCAGTCACCGCGCCCTGGGTTTTTGGGGCTCCTCCCGCGAATTCGGTAACGAGACTGCTAACGCGGTCTATTTCCTCTTTGAGGATGGATAGCTCTTCTGAGACCGCTTCCTGACGGTTGAGCTTTGCGTCGAGGACGCTGAGGTAATTCTTGATGATGGTCAAGGGGTTGTTCACCTCGTGGGCCACGCGGCGGCTGTCCTCAAGATACTCCTGGCGCACGGTGGCGATACGGCGATCCATTTCTACGCGTGCCTTGGTCGCGCTTTGAATTGACAGTGCGGCTTGTTGGCCAAATGACAACAGGAATCGCTCCCGCTTTTTCAATTCAGAAAGGCGCCAGGGAGGAATGCTGCCGACAATCAGGCCCACAGATTGTGTGGAGGTAGAAACTGGGACACACACCAGACATTCCGCATTCAATGCATTCATCAATCCCACTTCGACGGGGTCAAGGTGCTTGCGGTCTGGGCCTAAGAAGAGCAAGGATTTGGATTCGATGGCCTGTGAGACTCGGGTTTGGCCGGACAAACCGATGGAAATTTCATGTGCAGATCCCTTTGCTTGCAGAGGCGAGACTTGAATCAACTCTTGCCCGGAGTCTGCCGTGAGAAACAACAAGCTGTCGTTCAGGGTGAGCAATATGTGCGCGTTGTTGCGAATCATCTCCATCAAATGGCGATCGCTTTGCGCATTGGCCAACGACTGAACGACGGCCGTGGTTAGTGCCATGTCGCGAACCTGATCGGCCAGTTGTTGGGACGTCGGGTCAATTTCAATGGCAGCCTCGAGTTGTGCCTGCGGTGCGTCAAAGCTGACTTGTTCTGGCAATTCAAGCCCCAGGTTAGCGGCGGTTCTTTTGACCCGGTCTGATGCCCCCGCCGCCAGCGTGGCGAGAAAGGGCAGATCGACGCCGCACAGTGCTCCAGCATCCGGCTCCAATGCTTCGGAGGGCGCGTGATTGGCGAGCCAGTCAGCGAGATGAACTATGCGAACCAGTGGGTGAGCCGTCTCAAGTCGGCTGGCGTTTTCGTGGTGGTACAAGACGCCGTCAGCAATGATGGGGCCCAGATTCCAGCGCTCAATCAGCCAGGCGCCTGCCTCAGCGTGTGAAATTTGCAAAGTCTCCTGCTCAACTTCACAAAGTACGCGGTCATCTTGCGCTCGAAAATTCAGACTGTATTCATTTGGCGAGGCTGCCAAAAGGGCCAAGCGGCCTACGTCGTGCATCAGTCCGGCAAGATAAGCCTCCTCGACAAACGGATAGGCCATTTTTTTTGCCAGCGCTCGAGCCATGACCGCTGTGGTCAAGGCATGCTGCCAAAAGTCGCGAAGATCGGTACCACCTGAATGAGGAAATGCACTGAAAGTCTGAAAGACCGATTCACTGATGACCAATGTCTTGATCATGTCAGCGCCCATTGTGCTCAGGGCCTGCATCAAACCGACTTTGGGGCCTCCGCGATGGTAGGCGGCACTGTTGGCAATGCTCAGCACCTTGGCCATCAAACCAACATCGTTGACGATCAAATCTGCCAACTCGGCCATGCCTGCTTCTTCTGCTTGGCAAAGGTCAATTAACTTGAGCAAAGTTTGTGGCATGGCCGGCAAACGGGCCACCAACAGACGATTTCGAATATCTTGTTCCGGGGGACTCATGTTTATTAAGATTTTTTAGCCAATGAGTTATCAAGTTCAAGGGTCGATTATTTTCTCAATGAACAAATCTCGACCACACTATGTTCTTATTCCGGACGAAATAGGCTGGATCCCTTCGCCTTCATTCTCTACTCCGCCCTATGTCAAGTATTCATTTCAATATACCACTAAGGAATCTGGTTTACCCCATGTGGATACAAGCAATTGTCGCTGGCATTGGAGAGAGTTTTTGGCGCAAGCCAGCGGTCTGCTTCAGGTTTTTTCGGCCCGATGGGGTGCCTTTGTCCGCGAAGGCGAGAATAGTGTAAAACTTGGACCCATGACGAGGATAGACTGAATGACTGACACCCAACCTGCTGTATTGCCCAACCCGACCCCTTCAATCCAGGGGACAGTATCGATTGCGCCGGAAGCGGCGGGGGTTTGTGTTCAACGACTTGAGTCGATGATGGCTGTATTGCATTCAGAGGTCGATTGTCAGCGCTTGCCAGGCGCGGTGGTACTTGTCCATCGCCGAGGCAAATTGGCACTGTTCGACCGTGTCGGCTCACTCGACCCGGCTACCGGCACGCCCATGCCGTGCGACGCCATTTTCAGAATCTACTCCATGACCAAACCTATTGTGTCGGTGGCAGTGATGATGCTCATGGAACAGGGCAAGCTGCTATTGAGTGATCCGGTATCCAAATTTCTGCCCGAGTTCGCCAAACAGCAAGTCGCCGCCGTGGTCGATGGCGCCGTTGTCACCCGCCCGGTGCGACAAGCTGCGACGATTCAAGACTTGCTTCGCCACACCGCTGGCTTGACGTATGAGTTCATGGGCAGTTCAGCCGTGCAACGCCAGTATGCGCAAGTCCGCATCGGCTCTCGGGATCGCACGGTGGCCGAGTTCTCTAATGAGCTGGCCAAGTTGCCGCTGATGGTGGAGCCAGGCTCGGCGTGGGAGTATGGCCGTGCAACAGATGTACTGGGGCGTTTAGTCGAGGTTGTCAGCAGACAATCGCTCGGTGCTTATCTGACGCAACATATTTTCATCCCGCTGGGCATGACTGAGACTTGGTTCACGGTGCCGCCAGAGCACCAAGCCCGCATTGCTGAGCCTTTTGTCAAAGACCCCGAAGGCGGCGTGCAAATGCGAGTGATTGACGTGCGGGAGGCGGCTGCCATGGAGTCAGGTGGTGGCGGTTTGGCGTCAACCGCGCACGACTATGCGCGGTTTCTGCAATTCATGTTGAACAAGGGCGAGTTGGACTGCGTGCGTTTGCTGGGGCCGCGCACTGTGGACTACATGACAGCCGACCATCTTGGCGACATTCCCGTCCACCCCGGTGCGTCTCGCACTCTGTTGCCGCAGGGGCATGGCTTTGGTCTTGGCTTTGCGGTTCGAAAAACCTTAGGCGTTGACACCGTGCCGGGGTCAGTTGGGGCCTACTTTTGGGGCGGAATGGCCGGGACCACCTTCTTCGTGGATCCCAAAGAAGATCTTTTCGCCATTCTGATGCTGCAGGCACCCAACCAGCGCGAGTATTACCGCATGCTGTTCCGTGACTTGGTTTATGCGTCTTTACTGGATTGACTTTTCCGTGCGCTGCCCCAGTAGTGGTAGGTCCAGGGGCGCGGCCCTGGCAAATAACGAGTTGCCAAATCAGGCAGGCTGAATCCCGTATCCAGCAACAATGATTCGATATCTCGCCCTAAATGGCAACCGCCAGCGAGCTTGCCCCAAACCGGCTGCAGGCGGTTTTGCCATCGCCGTACCGATGCGTCTGGTGCGCGACCGTGTTCGCAGTACAGCACCTGGCCGCCCGGCACCAGTACCCGGTGCATTTCACGCAAGGCGATTTCGGGGTCGACGATGCTGCACAGCGTGTAGGTGATCACCACCGAGTCGAAGCTGGCGTCTGGCATGGGAATGGCCTCGGCAGACAAGCCGAGCAGGGTGACGGACAATCCCGTCTCCTGAATGCGCCGTTGGGCTAGGGGATGAAGCTCAAGCGCTGGGTCCAAACCGGTGATGTGGGTTACCCGGCTTTTGTCATAGTGCCGCATATTGAGCCCGGTGCCGATGCCGACTTCCAAAACCCGGCCGTATGCGCGTGGAACGACCAAGTCGCGTTGGCGCCTCACCATGGGCAGGCCACAGGCCCAGTCCAACGCGCTCGGCAGCACGTGACGGTCATACCAAGACGAGTTCATTCTGGGTGAGAGCCCATGCAACGCCGATACAAGGCGTTTTGCATCACGAATTGGCAGGTAAAAACACCTGTTTGGCGTGCAGTTTCGCAGCAATGTATTCGCCGTGGGTCACGTGCAGCAAGCCGGCCACTTTGCTGATCAGGTGGTTTTCATGGGCGTCCAAGTGACCATCGGCAAAGGCGACTTGCCACATGGATTCGACCATGTGAATTTTTTGTCCCTGCGAAAAGTGGTCGTTGATCACGCTGGTGAATCGGTGGTGGTCGTACGCACCCTTGGCGGTTTGTGCGGCCAACTCCAGCAGGCGGTCAGATTCATCTGATCCCAATGCAAATTGCTGATTCAGCGTCGTCAGTATGGCTTGGCGTTCTGCCACGTCCATCGCCGGGTCAGCGCGCATGACTTCGACCAGCAGCACCGCACAGGCCAATTTCAGCGCATGGGCCTGCGCTTCAGGCGAGTCGGCAGCGGTTTGGCCGGTGAAGGCATCAAACAAGTCTTTCAAGGTTTTTAACATAGGGTGACTGGAGCCGTGATGTGTTGCCAGGCTCTTTGGGGAGGTTAAACATATCAGCCCCGGGCCCTCAATAGATCAGCGCATGTAGCTATCAATTAAGGAGTATCAAAGCTGGTTAAGGTCCGTTTTCTGTCTTGTGCGCTCGACTTCAGGGTGTCGGTAGTCCGATGAACTCAGCCAGCGCTGCGGTATCCATGGCGCCGTTGCGGCTTACCAATTGGCCGGTGCGCAGATTTTTGGCCAAAACATAGGGCACTGATTCAACCCCCAGGCTATTGAACAACGCTGTATTGGCTTTGATGGATTGCGCCAACTCATCAGGGATGTTGGCCGAGGCCGATGAACCGCCCGTTCCTGCCAGAATGGATTGTTCGTGTTCGGTCATGGCATTGACTGGGTCGGCGGCCGCCAAGAGCGCTGCCCCTTGTGGCGCGCTTTTGGCATTCATGATGGCCACGGGAATCCAGACGAACTTCACCTTGCTTTGCAATGGGAGAGAGGCCTGCCATAGGTGGCCACAATGCGGGCACTGTGGATCGAACAAAACGTACACCGCATTGGCGCTCATCATGGAGCCCGCCGTGAATCCTTTCCCCTGTGCGGCAACGGCCTCAAACGGTTGCGCTGGCTTGGCCGCCACGGCAGACGTTGCGGTGTCCTGAGGTGAGCAGGCAGCTAGTGCGAGTGTTGCTGCAACCAAGAACGGAAGTGGTGAAAATTTGTACATGAATGATCAAAGAAAAATGGAGGATTCGCACCTTGTGAGCGGGTGCGATCGATTTAGTTCACTTGCGTTGCTCCTCCGGCAATGGCGAGTGCTCAGGATCAGGGCTGCGAGGGTCCAGTGCCAAAACCGCCTGAGATCCGCTGCCCATGACGACATAGTCTGCCTTGTGGCCAGGTTCACCCCGGTTCAGCGGTTTGCTTTGTATGAATTGCCAAGTGCCCAAAGCCAGGAGGATCAAGACACCGGTGAAGTAAAGGAGCAGGCTGCCAGGACCCATGAGGTCCATCAGGCCACCGGCGATGGTCGGTCCGATGGCGGCACCCACGCCATGCAACAACAGCAATCCACCGGTGATTTCCAGCACCCGATCCCGGTCGATCAGGTCGTTCACGTGCGCCACGGACAGGCCGTAAATAGTGAAAGTGAGTCCGCCATAAATAATGCCCAGCCCAATCAGAGCGGTTTCGGACTCCAGTGCGAAGTAGAAACCTGTCAGTGCTACCACAGCCCCAGCAACACAGACGCCAAACAGCACCCAGCGACGGTCATGGCGGTCAGACAGGTGGCCGACGGGCCATTGGAAGGCGGCACCACCCAAAATCGTCGCACCCATGAAGGTCGCGATCCCGACAACGCTGAAGCCCACACGTTGCCCAAAAACGTGTCCCAGGCTGTAAAACGCACCACTCAATAGGCCTGATGCAACCGCACCCAGGACACCTATCGGTGAGATTCGAAACAATTTCACCAAGCCGATGGTAGGGGCTGCGGTTGGTTCGGGAGCATCCACCCGGTTGAGTGTGATGGGCAGTAGCGCGAACGAGAAAAGAATCGATGCGATGGCGAATGGCACAAACCCAAAACGGTCGCCCACCAAGATTAGCCATTGACCCAAAGCCATGGCAATACCACTTACCGCCATGTACGCGGCAAACACTTTGCCACGTTGGGCGCTGTGCGCCACCACGTTGAGCCAGCTCTCCACCACGATATAGAGTCCGACCAGGCACACGCCGGTCACGAAGCGCAGGCTGCCCCAAAACCAGGGGTTGAGCCACAAGGCGTGCAAGATAGGCAACGTCGATGCGATCGATGCCATGGCCGCAAATGCACGAATGTGGCCAACGCGCCTGATAATTTCCGGGCAGGCATAAGTGCCGAAGACAAAACCTGCAAAGTAGGCCGAGTTGATCAGCCCGGTGACCAGAACGGGGAAGTCCGCCAGTCCAGCCTGCGCTCCGATGGCTGCAAAAAGTAAGCCGGTCGCCAAGACGAGCATGCCCACCCCGCTGAGTAGCGAGGCCAGAGGCATCAATATGTTTCCCAATTTGAATCCTTGCAGTCAATTCGATGTCAAGCTCTCCTGTCGGAGAACGGTGCCAACCAGCGTCACCGACTTGAAGTCGTGCCGCGCTGGATATCGTCCATTTTGCCACTGCTCATTTTTGGTGCGGCACAAGGACCCATCAATTCTTGGGCCAGTGAACATAGCCCGCAGCCGGTTTTAAGGCCGACTGCTCAAACCGGAGGCTATGTGAGTAACGTAGTATTGGCGCCAACCGGGTTGATCGTCGTTGAAACCCGGTGTCTCAAGGAATAAATTATGCGAAGTTTTACGGGCCAAAGTCTGGCAGCACGTCTGACCTGGGGGTTTGGCACTATTTTGGTTTTGCTGGTGGCCATGGCCGGCCTGTCGCTGGTTCGGATGCAAGAACTGACATCAACGCTGGAAGAAATCACTGTTCGCAACGCCGAGCGGTCCCGCGCTGTTGGCATGCTGGCTCACGGGGTCTCTGAATATGTTCAGGAACTAGGGGATTTGGGCGCGACGGATCTGGACGGTGCTGCCGCGGTGTTAACCAAGATTCAAACCACCCTAACAGGCTATGACACGGCCCAAAGCCAGTTGTCTGGTTTGATTCCCAAAGACGAGCGGGCTCAGTCGCTGATGCAGTCCATCAGCCAAAAGGCAAGCGAGGCTCGTCAATTGATTGCTCTGGGAGAGAAGCTGGCGGATGGTCGGGGCGCCACAGCCCACGCGTTTCAGGTGCGAAATGAATATACCCGGGACACTGCGAAATGGAGCGCCACTCAGCAAGCCTGGAGCAAGGCCGTTGATAACTTGAGCGAGTGGCAACGTGAGGTCAATGCCGCTCTTTCCGCGAAAGCGACAGCGACGGCGGCCACGACCCGCGTTGTGATCATGGGCGGTGCATTGCTGGCCTTTGCGTTGGGGTGCGGTATTGCAATTTGGTTGATTCGGGACACCAAGAGTGCGATCAACCACGCAGTGCGTGTCACCCAACGCATGGCCCAACACGATTTGTCTCAGCCCATTGAAACGACTCGACATGACGAGATTGGCGGCTTGTTGCAGGCACTGGAGAGCATGCGACTGAATTTGCATGAGTTGGCTCAGGGTGTGCGCTCGGCGTCGGATGGGATTCACAGCGCCAGTGGTGAAATCGCGCAAGGCAGCCTCGATTTGAGCAATCGCACCGAAGAGGCGGCCAACACCTTGCAGACGTCGCTGGATGCCATTGCCAAAATGGGACAGTCGGTGAACGAGACGAGCACCTCCTCCCGCTCCGCCAATGGACTTTCCACCGAGGCCAGTGCCATTGCCAATCGCGGTGGTGAGGTGATGACGCAAGTCGTGGTGACGATGGGTGAGATCGATGTGGCATCCCGAAAAATTGCCGATATCACTTCTATCATCGACGGCATTGCCTTTCAAACCAATATTCTGGCCCTCAATGCCGCGGTGGAGGCGGCACGGGCTGGCGAGCAGGGGCGGGGGTTTGCTGTGGTCGCCAGTGAAGTTCGGGCGCTCGCTGGCCGAAGCGCTGAGGCGGCCAAGGAAATCAAGTCGCTGATCACGGCCTCCCTGGACAAAGTCGCCTCGGGGAGCGAGCAGGTCGCCTTGGCGGGTAGCACGGCGTCAGAGGTCACTGCTTCGGTCCAGCGGGTATCAGCCATCATTGCCGCCATCGCTGCCGAAGCGGGTCAACAAGGTGCGCGAATTGGAGACGCCAATCAGTCCATGGGGCAGTTGGACATGCTTGTCCATCAAAATGCCGCGCTGGCGGAGCAGTCGGCTGCTGCTGCCTCTTCCCTGCGCCAGCAATCGCTGGAGTTGGCGGAGTTGGTCAGCAAGTTTGACTTGGGTGTCGAAGCGCGACCGGGCCGTTTCCAGGGGACCCCGACACGACTGATCCAAGGCTAAAAATGCGGTTGAGTCCGTACTTGTGTTGGGGTGGTTATTGGCTGCCGTAGAATGAAATTGAAGGGGTCTGGTCGACGGCCCCTGGTGGCCACTGGCCCCTGCCAGCGGTTCACATTCACCGACAGGAGAAAACCATGCAGATTCAAATCAACACCGATCACAACATTGAAGGCCGGGAGTCAATGGCGACTTGGGCGACAAGCGAAGTGAAGCGGGGGCTGAGTCACCATGCCGAGCACATCACTCGCGTCGAGGTGCACTTGGCAGAAGAGATTGGTCGAAAAGGCAGCGTCAGCGACAAGCGATGCGTCATGGAGGCAAGACTGCAGGGGCGCCCTCCAATGGCGGTCACCCACCACGGCGAGAGTCTGAATCAAGCGGTCACTGGCGCGGCTGACAAACTGAATCGCATGATTGACAGCGCACTGGGACGTGCCGCTCGTTCTGAAACCGCAACGCCAGAGCTTTCACCTGCTGAAGATTAAGGTCTGACGCACCACAACCGCCTTTCCCGACAGGGACAGGCGGTTTTTTTACGGACGATGCGCTTGAATGGCGTTCAAGGCGTCCTCTTGCCAATAAGTGGCGGCGGCATTGAATCCTTCCCAAACACAGCCATTGCATCCCCGACCGCAACATGTTGTCGGGACCGGTGGCGGGTCTCGCAACGTGAGGCCCACGGCGGACGCTTGACGTTGAAGGGGCTCGAACAGGTGCTGGTATGAACTCGCGTCCACCATTGCCATATCTGCTGAGCGGTTTGACGCTGGGGCCGCAGAGCTCAGAACAAAGACCCTGGCTGGTTTAAGAAAACGACTTCTTCGGGTGTGGATGGACGGCACAGAATGGAATTGCGGTGCGGATAGCGTCCAAATTTCTGCAGAATTGCAAGATGCTTTTGTTCGAAGCTCAACGAGCCTTCCAATCCACCCTGTGAAAACATCACCAGAGCCTGTTGGTGAATCACCAATGATTCACTATGCATGTAGGGCATGTAGGCGAAGGCGCGTTGAGTGATTGGTAGCTCTTGGTCCAGCCCGGTTTTAACCAATTCCTGGGCGAGTGTGAGCGCTTGGGCGTCCTGCGCAAATGCGGCGGGTGTGTCCCGGTTGATGTTGCGTGAGAACTGGTCCAACACCAGAATTTCTGCCAACCGTCCGCTGGCGGAACGTCTCCATTCAAATAACTAACCTGCGATGGCGGCCGTCAACGTGGGGCCATACCGCTGTCGCAACAGCGTATCCAAGGCCTCGTCTTTGGCAAAGCGCTGGGCGTTGCTCAATTTGGTGAACCAGAAATCAATGATCGCGTCAGGATGCATGGTGTGAGTGCTTGTTGAGCGTCCAACTGTTGGCATGTCGGTCAATTTACCTGTTTTCCGCCTAAGCGGTTTGGGCGTTGCGTTTGAGTGTTATCAATTTAGTTGAATTTCCGTCGATGGCCGCGTCCAGAAACGACTCCACCGCACACAAAGCGCCTTCCAAGTAGCCTGCCTCATTTTCAGCATATTCGCTGCCGACCAAATGCAGGCCCAGTCGGCGCAGTTCAGCGGACCAAGGCGCCAGATTCAAAGCAGGGTGCTGAGGGGGTTCAAAGAGATCGCGGTCGCTCACTACCCATTCGTCCTGGGCCCAGTCCTTGAGCGAAATAGCAAGTGGCAAACTGGCCGCGGGGCCAAATATGGTGGTCAACTGCGCCAGACAAGCGGCCTCTATTGACGCATGGTCATGTTGACGCCTGAGATGGGCCGGTACCCCCACGAAGCCGAACAGCGCATGGCCGCCCCGCGGTGTCGAGGAGGCATCGTGAATCTCTACCAGGGGCCCGACGCGGCTGAAGGCCTGACCGGCCAGTCCCTCATTCCGCCAAAACGGGGTGTCGTAAATCGCAATAAACTTAGCCTGAGCGGCCATCCAGGTGGGTGTCGCAAGCAGCTCGCCTTGCAGGCGACGCGGCAGGAAGGGGGCCAGCAGGCCGGCGACCTTTCGCGGCGGCGCAGCCACGATGAGTTGCTGGGCCTGAAAATGAAGTGCTTCGCCTTGGTGGAACGCAGTCGCAGTCCAGCCGCTTTCATCTCGACTGAGTGAGGTGAGGGCGTGACTTAAGTTCAGGGCCTGTGGCTTAATGCGTCGCACCAGTGCTGATATCAGGGTCTGCATGCCGCCTTCAAGGCGGTAGGACAGCATGGTGCCTGCACCTGCCGAGCGCTGTGGCGCCTGTCCAGGCGCCACCTGGTACAGCAGGTCTCCTTTCACGGGCTGTTCAAAGACCCGGAGCCCCAATTCGGCGCACAGTCCTTGCATTCGTGTTTGGTGAGGCCAAAACCAGGTCGGACCCAAGTCCATGCCCATTGAGGAGTCGGTTGGGTCGAGGAGCGACAGAATGCGTCCGCCCCACCGCGGTTGAGCTTCCCACAACACATAGGGAATATTGGCTTGTTGCAGTCGATAGGCCGCATACAACCCGGCCAACCCGCCACCAACGATCAAAACGGGAGCGCCGGACGGTGTGAGTAATTGGTTGTTCATGCAATGCGCCCCAAGTGCCCGTATTTCACATAAATTTGGGTCCCAGCGGTGGCCTGTAGTCCTGCCGTCTCGGGCGACGCATCTCTCAGCCATGTGCCGACCGGGTAGTGGTGCGCCGATCCGGTTAACCCACCCTTCAACACCAGCAATTCAAGACCTTGCAATTGCAAGTCAGCGGGCAGGGGGCCAGTTTGCACGAAATAGACTAATTCCACCCGTTCATCGGGCCGTTGAAACAAGACCTGTCTCACCACGGCGGTGAGCGGCAAGGTGGTATGAACTGGCGCTGCACTCAAGGCCAGTTGCGTCGTGTCCTGTGCGGAAAACTGCTGGAGCTTTACAAATATCAGGCAACCCTCGTCGCTGAAAGGTGCGTGGGCGGAGCCAGGCGGGTTGCGCAAATAGCTGCCGGCCGGGTAATGCCCGTTCTCATCGGAGAAAACGCCGCAAAGCACCAAAATTTCCTCGCCTTTCGGGTGAACGTGGGCCGCAAAGCGGCTGCCGGCGCGGTAGGCCACAAGACTGGTTGCGCGGGTGGTGTGCTCGCCGCCATCGCGCTCCAGCACAATGCGTCGAACGCCCGGGGCGGGCGATGACACCCACGGCACTGTTGACGCGTTGATCATGGCGTCTGCTTGCAAGTCGTGGTTTACGCGCAAATCGGCCAGCGGTTCGCTGACCAGACTTGCCAGCTGGCTTTGTTGGTACAAGTCTTGCCAAAAGTCTGAGTCGAAGTTCATGGTGGGCCCATTGTGAAGGATGGCGCGATGTGCCGCACAGCATCGTTGTGCCTTGGTTTGACCCCGCTGCCGAGCCATTATTGACCTCCAGCAGGGAGCACGAAACTCGGCTGGAAGTGATTTCTTTCGTTCTTCAGTTCGACGACTTACTCACACGTTAAAAATAAAGACATAACTTTGATGTGGCTCTTTTCTATAAGCGGGAAAAGCTATCAAAAATATAGCGCCTCGAAAGCGCGTTCAGCATCACGAAGTTTGTAATTATTCTTGGTAAGTTCCAGGGGATAACCCGTTCAGAGAATAGGGGCCAATGGCAGCCCGAATCAGCCGCAGAGTAGGAAAGCCGACGGCAGCAGACATCCGGCGCACTTGCCGGTTGCGCCCCTCTGAAATCACCAGTTCAATCCAGGCCGTTGGAATCGATTGCCGAACTCGCACTGGGGGCTCTCGGTTCCATAGCGATTCTGGTTGTTCGATCAATTGGGCGCGAGCAGGGCGAGTGGGGCCGTCGTTGAGTTGCACGCCTTGGCGGAGTTGACTCAAGGCGGCTTCAGTGGGCAGTCCCTCCACCTGCACCCAGTAGGTTTTCTCCATCTTGTGGCGCGGGTCCGAGATTCGAGCCTGCAACTTGCCGTCATTGGTCAGCAACAGCAGACCTTCGCTGTCAGCGTCCAGTCGCCCCGCGACATATACACCGGGAATATCGATAAAGTCCTTGAGGCCCCGCCAGCGTCCCTCGGGCGTGAATTGACTGAGAACGCCATAAGGTTTGTTGAAGCAGATCAGACGGGAAGCAGCAGCCAAATTCATCGCGCGCAGCATAGCACCGTGCATTGCACAATGGCGTAGTCAACTCGCACAAGGAATTTCCGTGGCCCGCCTTCAACCTTTGCCTCCAGAAAAAAAACCTGAACTGAAGCCCTACTTTGACTTCTTTTTAGGCACGCTCGGATTCACCCCGAATAGCGTCCTCACCATGCAAAGAAAGCCCAAACTGGTACAAGCCTTTGCGCAATTGAACGGTGCGGTGATGGATCCGCAAGGGGAGGTCGACCTGGGGTTCCGGCGTCTCATTGGGCATGTGGTCAGCAAAGTTTCCGGTTGCCTGTATTGCCAGGCCCACACACTGTTGGGCGCGAAGAACTTTGGTGTCAGCAATGCCAAGCTGGTCGATGTGTGGACCTACGCCAGTAGCCCGCACTACAGTCCACGCGAACGCATTGCTCTGGATTTGGCCATGGCTGCGGCCAGCCAGCCGAATGAAGCAACAGACGAGTTGTTTGAGCAGGCGCGCCTTCATTGGAGCGACGGTGAAATCACTGAAATTCTGGCTGTAGTTGCCATGTTCGCATTTTTGAACCGCTGGAATGACACCATGGGCACGTCATTGGAGGCGGCGCCTACCCAAATCGCCGAGCTTGCACTGGGCGCACAGGGCTGGCGAGCGGGCAAGCACGGTCAATCGGGTCAATAGGGTCCAGACCGGCAGTCGCTGCATTCGCGCCGTTCGTCGGGATGAAGTGCGTGCTTGTCCCATCTCTGACTACAGTTAGGCTGTCTCAGTCGCGGACTGATTTTAGCCGTTTTTGGGCTACCTATTCCGCGGTAAAGGGTATTTTGTCCGGTTTGTTGGGATTGTTTTCTGTTCTCAAATCGCGGTCACGCAAGTTGAATCAGTAAAATACCCAGCATAAATAAACACAATACCCTGAAAAAGAGTATTGACAGGGAGGATATTGATGGCTAAAAAAGGATTTAACTTGGACCGTGGGCGTATTGCGACTGCGGCCCTCTATGCGCCTTAACGGAACGCTCAAGAATTGGAATGCCCAACGGGGTTTTGGTGTCATTGCCGCTCTGCAAGGGGGGCAGCAAATCTTCGTCCATATATCGGCTTTCCCACGTGAGCGGCGCGAGCCGTCAGAAGGCGATGCACTGACTTTTGAGATTGAGTTGGACGGCAAAGGGCGGCGCCGAGCCGCCAAGGTTCAACTGGCGGAAGCCAATTGGACCCTTTTTGAAGACCCTCGTTGGCCCGAAAGCAAGATGGATACTTTGTCGGGGTTGCCACGTCCCAACGATTCCAGACCACGCACAGGGCGACAACCAGAGCGGCACGGTTCGAATTTGCCCTGGGTGTTGATGGGTATGTTGGCTATATTGGCCATGGGTTGGTTGGCGCTGGACAAGTATTCACATTTGCTGGTCAAATTTTTCGTCAGACCTTCGCTCGTGATTCCTCAGGTCGAGCTCATTCAAAAGCCATCCACCTTGGCTCAGGGGGCGGTGGTGAAAAATACATCCCAAGACAAGTCCGACCGGGTCAAGTAGCTCCAAGTGGTTCGAGAAAACCGGGTTAGCCGTGGTTGAGGTTCAGCCAAGTTCCAAAGGCGACTTTTCTGATCCTAGGCTGCGCGTGCTGCACCCAGTTTCGCCACTTTGTTGGATTGACTTGTTGTTGCTTGTTTCGCGTTCAGAGTCGATGGACCAGCCTGTCTTCAATGTGCTTTACGGCGGGCCGATATTGGGCAACCATACGCCATTGAATACAAAGGAACACCCGCAATGAACGCTAGCGCACCAATGCACCAGAAATGGATCTATCGCCAACACCCGACGGGAGTGGTCGGCCCTGAGCACTATGAGCTCGTCAGTACCCCTCTCGTTCTCGACCTGTCAGACGGCGAAGTTCTTGTCGAGGCCAAGTATCTGAGCGTCGACCCCTACATGCGAATCAACCAATCGCTCAAGCCGACTTACAACGCCGAGCCGCATCCCCTCAACACGGTTCAAAACGGTGGCGTGGTCGGGCAGGTCGTCGCATCCAAAGCCCCACATCTGGCCACCGGCGACTGGGTTGAAGGAATGTTGGGTTGGCAAACCCATGCCCGGTGCCACCAAAGTGTCGTGCGCAAGCTCGACCCTGGTCTGGCGCCGGTCAGTACCGCATTGGGTGTGCTGGGGATGCCAGGCCGAACGGCCTGGTTTGGGTTGACGGAGTCTGGGAAACCGCGCGCAGGCGAAGTGGTTGTAGTCTCGGGGGCGGCAGGCGCGGTGGGTTCGCTCGTCGCACAGTTTGCAAAAAAACAGGGTGCTCGCGTGCTGGGAATTGCGGGCGGCAGCAACAAATGCCAATGGCTGACGGACACACTCTGCCTCGATTGGGCGCTGGATTACAAGACCTTTGGCGAGGCTCAGCAGCTCTCCGATGCGATTCAAGAGAAAACCAATGGCGTGGACGTCTATTTCGACAACGTGGGAGGTTGGATCAGCGACGCCATCTTTCCGATCATCAATCGCCGCGCCCGTATCGTGATTTGCGGCACCATCAGCCAGTATTCCGGCGGCCTGGATGCGCCAGAGCTCGGCCCCCGGTTTTTACATCACATGCTCTATCAACGCGCGACCATCCAAGGTATGTTGGCGCGGGACTATGCCCATCGAATGGACGAGATGCTGCGCATTGTTGGCCCGTGGGTTCAACGAGGGGAGCTGGTATTCGAGGAAACCGTGGTCAAGGGCTTTGAGGCGCTACCCGGCGCGCTCAATAGCTTGTTTACTGGCGATCATCGGGGCAAGGTCCTCGTGGAGGTTTGATCGCCCTGCGATGGGCTTCCAGTTGGACTATTTGACGCATTGAAGCAGGTTGCCATTCTTTCCTGACCCCGTTTGCTCGGTGATGACGCAAGCCATCCCGCCGCAAAGACAGTGAACGATGGCGGTGGACATGCCGGGAATGGTGGTCGGTGCCGAGCACTGGCATGCTGGCGCGGACATGACGCCCTGAGCATCGGCCGGTCGTCCGGTCATTGACAAAATAGCGACGATAACAATAGTGGCGAAGCCCATACCGATGGCGGCCATGGGGGCGAGGTGTGAGGGGCGTTTGAACATGAGACTCCTTTCGAGCATAAGTAAAAGGGGCCGTGGCAATCGCGCTGCAGCCCAATTTCACTATAGCCCGGCAGTCCTCTGAGTGGAAGGGGTCAGTCGGCCAAAAATAGGGCGGGGTCTACCATGGCCTGGTTCAACATCACGCCCCAATGAAGGTGGGGGCCGGTGACTCGCCCCGTGGCGCCTACGGCTCCGATCCGGTCTCCTGTCTGTAGGCGTTCGCCAACTTTCACTTCAATGGCGCTGAGGTGACAAACCATGCTTAACAAGCCGCCGCCATGGTCCAGCCAGACCGTGTTGCCGTTAAAGAAGTAATTGCCGGTGTCAATGACCTGGCCGGGCAGCGGCGCGACGATGGGGGTGCCAGTGGGCGCCGCAATGTCCATTCCGCTATGGGGATTGCGAGACTGCCCATTGAAAACACGGCGCAACCCAAACGAACTGGAGCGACGACCGGGCGTTGGCACTTGCATGCGCAATGGTTCCTGGGGCAAAGGCTCGCTGAATGTGCCCATCACGCTCGCTTGATGGGCACGCTCTTTCTCAAATCGCGCCAGGTCGTTGGGCGCGAGGTCCACGGTGCCAGGCGCTACCTTGAGGCGTTGCTCCCGGTATTGCTTGGGGGTAATTGTGTAGGCGACCTGTTTGGTTGAGCCGCCCGGGGCCTGCACGGTGAGACTCGCGTTGCCAGGCAGGGCGCCGAGGGGAATCCCCAGCACAGCGGTCCACTCAATCACATCGCCCAGCACCAAAACAGGCACGTCACCGTCATGTACCGTTGGGCGAACCGCTGCGGGCCCCAATGAAATTCGAGCGACTCCGCCTGGAACCACCAAGTTCTTGGGCCACACATCAGATGCGGCCAACGCCATCTTGACGGTTGGCAGCATGAGCAGCGCCAAGCCTCCGCTCAGCGCCGTGCGACGTGTGAAGGATTGCAGTGACTGGCAGGAAGAAAGCAATGACATGGTGCGAGTGTGGGACGAAAAATGGGTCAAGGATAAGGTCTGCCGGGATCACCCTGCCTTGGGGCGGGGGAAAGTGGGCGTTGCGGTGTTCTCCTTCGCGCGCCGGACATGTGGCATGGCGCCGAAGAAAATTCTGGCTATCCGGGCGTCTTGCGGCCAAAAAGGCCGAAAATGGGCGCTAGGCTTCGCGGCGATCCAAGCGTCTTGTGACGCCTCTTTTTCAGAGCGGCCTGTTGCTACTTTGAATTCGAGCCCTGCTGACCGAAAGCGCTGAGTGCTGATCAAACCCGTCATTTTTTTATTGGATCAAATGCCTCTCCTGAATCCTCACTTGCACAGCCCGGATGACGCAGCTCTGTTGGCGGCCGGAGGATTCAATCGACGATCCCTCCAGCGCCCCAGCTTGGGGCTTCTTGGCCAGTCCTACACCGAGGTGCGCTTGTGGTGCAGTAAGTCAGGCCAATGGAAGGCTGTGCCTGTGCGCTCTCAGCTGAACTGGGCTGGTGTTTTGGTGCCAATTTCTTCCGCGCATTTGCGTCCGCTCTCTATCAGCTAGCGCAATTGCGATCAGGTTTTCGTCGCGCGCAGTCCTTGCGTCAGAGCACCGGCGGCAATTCCGATCAAGGCCCAAACCAAGCTCCAATTGCCGGCGCCGAGGCCTGCGATAGCCGGGCCAGGACAAACTCCGCACAAGCCCCAACCCATTCCGAACAGGGCGGCGCCCACCGCAGTGTCACGGTTCCATTGGCTAGGATGGGCGTGAAAGTGATCGCCGAGCAGGGGCCGCTTGAGCAAGCGAGGTGCCAGTGAGTAGATTAACACCACCACCATGACCGCGCCGCCCATGACCAGCATCAGGCCAAAGTCTTCAAAGCGCAGAAAGCTCAACACCACCTCGGGGCGGATCATGGTGGAGTAGGACAGGCCAAAGCCGAACAGAACGCCCGCCATCAACGTGCCAGCCATGCGGTAGACGTTCGATTTTTTTGGATTCATGCCAACCACCTTGCTGCCAGATTCGCGGTCAAAAACGCGGTTGCCATGAAGGTCAGCACTGCCATCAATGACGGCCATTGAAACGACCCCAACCCACAAATACCGTGGCCAGAAGTGCATCCGTTGCCAAGGCGCGCACCGTAGCCCACAAAAAATCCACCAATCAGAAGCTGCCATTCAGGCACCGCCGTGGCTTCAGGCACGCCGCCCGCGAAGCCAAGCCACCAGATCAAAGCACCCAGCACCAAGCCCAGCGCGTAGACCAAGCGCCAACTGCGCGAGTCCAAAAACTTTTGTTGCTGAAAAAATGGGCGTTGCACCACATACGACCAGGTGCTGGAAAACACGGTGCTCATGCCGCCAATGCGGCCGGTTAGTACAAACAGCAGCGCGGTGCCCGTGCCGATCACCAAGCCACCCAGCAAATAGTGCTGCCAGCCCAGTGGGAAAAGCGAGAGAGTGAAGTTCATGGGCGGGGATTATGCGTGGCCTGTGAACAACCCTTTCGGCGGTGCCCGCCATAGAAGATCAGCCGCCTCCACACATTGGCTGGAAAGTCCTTGTCTTCGACACTCAATTGACCTAAGTCATGCCATTCTGGGGTGGTACGCGGCAATATGCTCAGAGTGGGGCGCGAGTCGCCCTTGATCACTATAGAGGGGAGATTGAAATGATCATGTTTGGAAAGCTCTTGTTTTCTGCAGAGTCCGGACTGGCGGTCGCGGACTGTTACGGCTCGGTTTTGCCGGTGCCGGACTACATGCAGGTGAAGGGGCCCTACATCCGCAGCAGCATTGAGGGAGGAATTTCAACCCTCAGCATTTACGAGTTTGATGATCAATGGACCGAGGAGGGTTTGGCCCATCTAAAGGCGCGCTATGCCCGCTTTTCTGACATTGAAGGCGCAATAGCCTCGGTTGAGGAGTGGTTGGGTGTGGATGTTGCCCTGCATTTGCTGCAGGAGACCCACTCGGTTACCGATGCGCTCGAAGCCGTGTCGTTTCGCATCTGAACTGCCCTCAACCTATCTGACTCCTATGCCATCCAATCAAGCCAGCACCTACTTTGTTGACGTTGAGACATGCGTCGACGCCATCATTGCCAAAGTTGGCAAGCACATCGTGTTCGGGATGCCCCTGGGGCTGGGCAAGCCCAACCACCTCGTCAACGCTCTTTATTTGCGCGCGAAGACTGACCCCGGCATTCACTTGCGCATCATGACAGCGTTGTCGCTGGAGGTGCCCAAAGGCGGCAGCGACCTTGAGAGAACCTTTCTCAAACCCTTTGTCGAACGGGTATGGGGCAACTACCCGGCGCTGGCCTACCTCACTGATTTAAACCACAACAAGCTGCCGCCCAATGTGGAGGTGTCCGAGTTTTTCATGAAGGCCGGGGTGTTTCTGAACAATGTGGTTGAGCAACAAAACTACATCAGCAGCAACTACACCCATATCTGCCGCGACATGCTGGAAAACGGCGTTAACGTGCTCTCACAAATTGTCGCCAAGAAGGAGGTCGACGGGGAAACCTGCTTCAGCCTGAGCTGCAACCCTGATGTGTTGCCCAGCCTCTCGCCAATGCTCCGAGCTCTGGAAGGCAATTTGGAGTACCGATGCGCCATCATTGCCGAAGTCAACAACAACCTGCCGTTCATGTACAACGACGCGATAGTGCCGGTGTCGACCTTTGACATGGTGATTGACAACCCGGACTATGACTACACCTTGTTCAGCACGCCCAATATGACGGTTGAGATGACCGATTTCATGATTGGCATGAACGTCAGCACGCTGGTCAAAGACGGTGGCACCCTGCAAATCGGCATCGGCTCCTTGGGCGATGCGATTGCCTATTCGATCATCTTGCGTGACCAGCAGAACGAGAAGTACCAGTGGGTGGTTGACGATATGGGGGTGTTGAAGAACAGCGGTGATCTGGTTTCCCGCCTCGGTGGCACCGGGCCGTTCTCAAAAGGCCTGTATGGCTCCTCTGAAATGTTCGTCAACGGGTTTCTGGAACTCTACAAAAGTGGCATTTTGCGGCGCAAGGTCTACGACCATGTGGTGCTTCAACGCTTGTTGAATGAGGGGCACATCACAGAACAAGTTACCCCTGAAATACTCGAGCAATTGGTAATCTATGAAGTCATTCAGCAACGATTGACAGCGGCCAACGTGGCGTTTCTTGTGAAATACGGCATTTTCAAACCCGGGGTGCGTTTGGTCGATGGGGCCTTGAACACTGCAGGTCAGGTCATCGACGCCGATTTGGCGAATGAAGACTCGTTGAGTTTGATTGCTCAGCATTGCCTGGGCGCCCAACTCAAAGGCGGTGTTTTGATGCACGGCGGCTTCTTTCTGGGGCCGCAAAGTTTTTACGACTACCTGCGCCAGATGAGCGAGGCCGACAACAAGCAGATCTGCATGACCACTGTGGACAATGTGAATCACCTTTATGGCAACCAGGAACTCAAAACCCTGCAACGCAAAGACGGGCGTTTTATCAACACCTGCCTGATGGTCACCTTGTCTGGCGGGGTGATCTCAGATGGACTGGAGGATGGCCGAGTGGTGAGTGGGGTGGGCGGTCAATATAACTTTGTGTCGATGGCGCATGCGTTGCAGGACGGGCGCCTGGTCATGATGCTCAACAGCCACCGGGTGAAAGATGGCGTGGTCAGTTCCAACATCGTTTGGAACTATGGTCACATGACGATTCCACGCATCTTGCGCGACATTGTGGTCACCGAGTACGGCATCGCCAACCTGCGCAGCAAGTCAGACAAGGAAATCATCGCGGCGCTGTTGAATATCGCCGATTCGCGCTTCCAGCCAGACTTGCTGGCCACAGCCAAGAGCGCCGGAAAAATTCCGAACGACTATGAAATTCCGGAGCGCTACCGCAACAATACTCCAGTGGAATTGCAAGCCAAGTTTGAAACCTACCGGCAAGCTAATCTGTTCCCACCTTATCCCTTTGGCAATGACTTCACCCCAGAAGAACTGGTGATTGGCAAGGCACTGAAAGGGCTCAAGGCCAAGATGAGCCACAAGGTAGGCACCATGGCTGGGGGCCTGTTCAATGTGATCAAAGGTGGCGAGTTGCCGGAAAAATCACTGCCATTCTTGAGGCGCATGAACCTGGAGCATCCAGTCACCTTCAAAGACAAGATGGTCCAGAGTCTGCTGTTGACGGAGTTGCTCGAAGGCGGTCATCTTGAGTGAGGCCTGAGGCAAGCGGTGGAATCGATCTGGGCTAGCGAGCCCAGTCGTCACCGAGCTGTCCGGATTTCGATCAATTTGAGATGGGGGCTCGCCTTGTCACGTAGTGACAAGGCGAGACTTCAGGTTGACGCGTTTGTGATTGCAACTGCGCTCAAACGGTAGCCTGATCGGGTTGGATTCGTTTGCGCAGTACGAACCGCACCACCGGTGGCAGGACCACCATCGTCACGGCGCAAATCCATAAGCCGATGGAGATGGGGCTTTCAAACAAAATGCCAATCTCGCCATTGGTGATGGACAGGGCGCGGCGCAGGTTTTGCTCCATCAAATCACCCAGAACAAAGCCAAGGATCAGCGGCGCCATGGGCACGCTTTGCTTGCGCAACAAGTAGCCGATGACACCAAAGCCAACCATCAACATCAAGTCAAATGTGGTGGCGTGAACGGCGTAAACGCCTACCGTGCTGACAGCCAGAATGCCGGGAACCAGCAGCCAGTTTGGAACGCTCAACATCTTGGTGAACACGCCCACCAGTGGAATGTTGATGAGCAGCAGCATGACGTTGGCAATGAACAGCGACGCGATCAAGCCCCACACCAGGGCGGGTTGCTGCGTGAACAGCGCTGGTCCCGGTGTGATGTTGTAGAGCGACAGCGCGCCCACCATCACCGCCGTGGTACCGGAGCCTGGCACGCCCAGTGTGAGCATGGGCACGAAGGATCCTGCAGCAGACGCATTGTTGGCTGCTTCGGGGGCGGCAAGCCCGCGAATGTCGCCGTCTCCGAAGGTGCCGCTGCTCCCCGCGATGCGCTTTTCCATGGAATAGGTCATGGCACTTGCAATGGTGGCGCCCGCGCCAGGCAACACGCCGACGATGAATCCCACCACGCTGGAGCGAAAGGTGGACCACCAGGTGAACTTGAGTTCCATCCAGTTGAATAGTTTGCGTCCGGTTTCTTTGATCATGCCGGCGCTGCTGTGCTGGTGTTCAAGCATCAGCAAAATTTCGCTGATTGAGAACACGCCAATCACTACCACGATGAACTGAATGCCATCCGACAAATGGACGTCTCCGCCGGTGAATCGGTAGACGCCAGAGTTGGAGTCCAGCCCGATCGTGGACAGTGACAGTCCAATGATGGCCGCCAGTGCCGCTTTCATGGGCGCGTCACCCATCAGACCCGTGATGCAGGCAAAGGCAAAACACATCAAGGCAAAGTATTCGGCCGGACCGAAGGCCAATGCCCAACGCGCCAAAACCGGCGCAAACATGACAATGCCAACGGTTGCCACCATGGAACCCACGAACGAACTCCATGCCGAGATGGACAGCGCGACACCACCCAGACCTTTTCGCGCCATGGGGTAGCCATCCAGCGTGGTCATGATGGCGCCGGCATCGCCGGGCACGTTCAACAAGATCGACGAAATACGTCCGCCGTATTCACATCCGACGTAGACGGCGGCTAGCAGAATCAAAGCCGTTTCGGGCGGGAGCTTCAGCGCAAATGCCAGTGGCATCAAAATGGCCACGCCGTTGATGGGTCCAAGCCCCGGCAACATGCCAACCACGGTGCCCAAAAAGGCACCTAGCGCTGCGACCAGCAGGTTCATGGGGAGCATCGCCACCCCAAAGCCATTGAATAAATGTTGAAGCGTTTCCATCAACGGCCCCCAAAAATGAAACTCAAGATGCCGGTGGGCAGCACCACGTCCAGCAACTTGTCAAAAAGCAGGTAAAAGCCCAGGCCCAAGCCAATGCCACCCACCAACGACTGCTTCCAGTTGCCGCCAAAGGAAGTGCCCACAGGCACGGCCATCACTGCGGTTGCCAGCGGAAAACCCAAGACCTGAAACAGCAGGGCGTAGACGAATACTGTGGCTGCGCTCAAGCCGATCAACTTGACGGGCGTGCCTTGCAGCGGGTTGCCAACCAATGACGGCTTCAGGACGAGCCAGGCGCCGCCAATGGCCATCAAGGCGGCCAACAAACGCGGAAAGGCGCGTGGCCCCACGGGCTCGTAGGAGAAAGCGGGCACATAGTCTTGGGCGGCCCACGCCATGCAGGCGGCCACGACAACGCACACCGCACCCAGGATGCGATCACTCATATTCAACTCCGGTAAATTCTTCCGCGAGAACCGCGGTTTTTTTGACGTGCAGTGACCTGCCACCGAGCGAGCGCCGGTGGCAGGGGGCTTAGCCCGTGTTACTTGGCAACCGCCAGGCCAAATTCCTGGATCAGTTTGTGGTACCCAGTGACCTGTTTTTTGGCATGGGCGTCTGCCTCGGCGCCCACCAGGTCAAACGGGAACAAACCACGCTCGGCGCGAAGCTTGTCGTAGGCGGGGGTGTCCATCATTTTCTTGAAGGCAGTGCTCCATGCATTGAAGTCGGCATCGCTCACTTTGGGTCCCATGTAGAAACCGCGCACGATGGGCCAGACAATGTCCACGCCTTGTTCCTTGGCAGTCGGAATGGACGCCAAGTCACCTGGCAGCCGCTTGTCAGCCATCACCGCCAGCACCCGGATCTTGGTGCCAGCTTTTTGCTGCTGCATCGCTTCAGAGGCGTCACCCGAGTACACGTGCACGTGGCCGCCTTGCAGGGCCGTCATGGCTTCGCCGCCGCCTTCAAAGGCCACAAAGCGCATGGCTTTGGGGTCAACGCCGGCCGCTTTGGCCGTCAACGCGGCTTTCATCCAGTCTTGGCTACCCACTGTGCCGCCCGCCCCAAACACCACTTTTGTGGGGTCTGCCTTGACCGCAGCCAACACGTCTTTGAGCGATTTAAAAGGCGAGCTGTCGCTGACAATCACCGCTCCAAAATCGGCGCCAATGACAGCTAACCAGCGGACATCGTTCTCGCTGTAGCGACCGAACTTGCCTTGTGCCAGATTCAGCAATGAGCCACTTGAATAGGCCACGATGGTGTTGTTTTCACCTGGGCGCTGGGCAATGACCGAGTTGTAAGCGACGGCGCCAATGCCGCCGGGCATGTAGGTCACGCGCATGGGGTCAGCAATGACCTTGCTGTCCATCAATGCAGATTGCGCCAGCTTGCAGGTCAGGTCAAATCCGCCGCCTGGTTTGGCTGGCGCAATGCACTCGGTCTTTTCAAATGGGCCGGCGGAAAAACCCGTTGTGGCGGCGAAAGCCAATGCAAGGGAAAGGGCAGTTGTTTTGAATTTCATTGTGTGTCTCCATAAGTTGAACGCAATTCCCGAGGTCCAGTCGTTTGACCCTCAGGATGGCTTCACTGTAGTGAACCGGCGCTTTCAACCGCCTTTCATGAAATCCGTAAAAAGATGCGGGATTACCCTAGAGGTCAGTGCGCACGCCAGCGCCGTCGCACAGAGGCAACGTCATCGTGGCGCACAGACCAATGTCACTAGGCCCTGCACCCAAGCGGAATTCGCCACCATGGCGTTCTGTAATCGATTTGACGATGGCCAACCCCAGTCCGGTGCCGGGCAAGTTCACGTTGCTGCCCCGGAAAAAACGCTCACCCGCACGCGCCAGTTCGGCCGCTGGGATGCCGGGACCGGTGTCTACCACGGTGAGTGTGGCTTGGTGCTTGAGCTTGGCCAGCTGAACGGTGACAAAACCGCCTTTGGGGGTGTAGCGAATGGCGTTGTGCAAGAGGTTGACCAAGGCTTCGGTCAGGATGGCAGGCTGCGCCATGACAAACAGACGCTCATCACCGGGCTCAAGCCCCAAGTCCACCCCCTTGGCTCGGGCCTCACTCCACCACTGACGGGTGACCTTTTGGGCGAGATCAGTCAGGTTCACCGGCTCAGGTGCGATTTCCGTGCTGTCGGTTCGGGCCAATGACAGCATTTGATTGGTTTGGCGAACGGTCTCGTCGAGTTGCAGTTTGATGGCGGCCAAAGCCTTGCCTTGCTCGATGGGGTCTTTTTCCCGTACGGCAAAGCCCACTTGCGTGGCCAACGTCGCCAGTGGGGTGCGCAACTGGTGCGAGGCGTCGTCGACAAAGCGTCGGTGGGACTCGGTTTGCTGACGATTGCGCGCAATATGGAAGTTGATCGCCTCGACCAAGGGCCCCACATCGGCGGGAATGCCTCCAGTGGAGATGGGCGTCAAGTCGCGCTCCCCTCTGGAAAGCACCTCCCTGCGCAGCCGGGCCAAAGGCCGCAGCGCCCACCCCATGGCCAGAACCAGCAGTGTGGTGGCAACCACCGTAAGCAAGATATCCCGCGCCAATGACTGCAAGACCAAAGCCTGGGTAAATGACTGTCGGGACTCCAGCGTTTCTGCAATCTGGATGACCACGCGTTGCGGGCCTGTTGAGCCTGCCAGCGGCGGATCCAGCAAGCGGGCGTAGGAGCCCACTCTCACCGGCTCGGCGTAATACACAGCGTCATTGAACTGTGGCTGTCCCGTCACCAAATGGCTGGTGGCCGCGGGCAGGTCGGTGCTGCCAATGTCCACCAAGCCGTCCTCAGTGGACACCCGGTAGTACACCCGGCCATTTGCGGTCAGCTCGAAGAATTCCAGCATCCGGTAGGGCAACTCGACCCCCAAGCCGCCACTTGCGGTGCTGATGTTGGAGTCCAGCGACTTGATGGCGCCCAATAAGGACCGGTCAAAGGCGGCATTGGCCGCGTCGTGGGCGGTGCGCCACGACAGCCAGAGCTCACCAACCACCACCAGCATCAAGCCTGGCAACAACACCATCAGCAGCGTCCGCCGCACGCTCATTGAGTACCGGCTGAGGGCCTTCAAGGCGAACTTTCCAGAACGTAGCCCAATCCGCGCAGGGTGGTGATCTGAACCGGGCTTTGCAGCAAGCGTTTGCGCAAACGATGAATCAGCACCTCCACCGATTCCGGGTTCACGTCCTCTTCGTCAGAAAACACCCGGTCAAGGATTTCCTGTTTGTTCAGGGGCTGGCCGCTGTGCTGAATCAGTGCCCGCAAGACTGCGTGTTCACGGGGTGTCAGCGTGAACGTTTCATGGGCCAGCGTGAATTTCTTGGTGGCGGCGTCATAGCTCAAAGGGCCACAGGCAAACCGGGGGTGCTCGCTGCCCCGCGCGCGGCGAATCAGCGCCGTCAACCGCGCCTCCAATTCCGCCAGTTTAAACGGTTTGGCCAGAAAATCATCAGCCCCTTCATTGAGGCTGCTGACGCGCTCGATCAACGAATCGCGCGCGGTCAGAATGAGCACCGGCAGTCGGTGGTCGGCCTCGCGCAGATCGGCCAGCACGCTGTGGCCGTCGAGGTTGGGAAGCCCCAGGTCAAGAATCAGGGCGTCGTAGCGCAGCGCTTTGAGGCTGCGTCGCACCATTCTGCCGTCGTCCACCCAGTCCACCTGGAACCCGGTTTGGGCCAGCGCACGCACCAGCCAGGTGGCGAGTTCGCGCTCGTCTTCAGCCAGCAATATGCGCATGACAAGACCTGATGATGAAAATGTGAGGGGCTGCGGAATGCATTTGTCGGGAATTGTGCCGCAAGCCCCCAATCAGGCCTTGGGGTGCTCAGCGGTTTTCTTGCAGTCGCGCGTCTTTGGGGTAGCTGATGGCGTAGTCGGCAGTGAATCGGGCAGTTTGACCGGCGGCCAGCTTCTGACTCCACAGCGCTACGCCGGGCTGTTCGTTCCAGTCGATGGTCTCCGGCTGCGGCGCAAAGCGGGTTTCCACGCTCACTTTCTCATCTACAGACACCGGTGCAGCTTCCAGTACCTGTAGTTGGATAGGCGTGCGGTGGCGGTTTTCCACCGTGTAGGCGCGGGCTACCGTACGTTCGGCGCGCGAGCCCACAAAGCCGGTGCTGCCGCGCATGTCTTTTTGCGGCTCCACCCGCACTACGGTGAGTTCGTCCAGACCAAACGACAGGCTCAGCACGCCCTTGCCGCCTGCGCGCAAAGTGTCGGAGCCGACGTAAGCACCATCGCGGTACAGCTGCAGCGCGCCTTGCGGCCACACACCCTCAGGTTGCGCCAACTCTGCCACCAGCCAGGCATTTGCACTGGCGGAGGGCGTGGTTCGGGTGATCAGGGTGGCGGTTCCTTCCTGTGAGCCCAAAGAAATGGTCATACGCTGGCCGTTGGACGGCACGTCAATGCGTTGGGGCACCGCGAATTCGGTGGCGTACGCGTTGTCAAACACGCTGACATCAAACGAGGGGGCCGCCATCTCATCCGATTCACTGGCCCGCATGGTCTTGGACATCATGGGCGCGGCCGCTGGCGCGGATCGGGCCAGCCCGGCTGATTCGGGGCGTGGTTCAGCAATGCCAATGCACCACGGGCGGGGCTGTGGCCCGGTGGTGCCCCGGCGCGGCTGGCCGGTGGACAGGCGCAGCGGCACGCCATTCCAGTCTTCGCCCGTGGCCTGCGCCACTTGGGCTTGACGCTCCAGCGTCACGGCGCCAGTGCGTGTGTCCAGTTGGGCGCGGTAGGTGGGTGCCCAGCCGGGCCCGTTGATTTGGTAGACGAGCCGCACCTCGGCGTCGCGCTGGGTGCTGAGTGTGACGCTAACTGAGCTGACGCGTCCCCGCCCGGCCAGCACGCGCGCGCGCTCGGCCAATAGCGGTTTGAGCGTACGGTCCAGCGCTTCTTGTTCGCGGTTGATGAGGTGTTGGCGGGTGAGGGTGTCTTGCCCGGTGCGACGCAGCGCGTCCGCCATGGCTGCCAGCGTTTTGGGGTCAGTCGCCTGGCGCACGCCGCCTGCGGTCTCGCTGGTCAGGTAGCCAGTAACGAGACCAAGTGCCGCGTTCTCGGCGCCAAGAATCGCCTTCTTGTCCTCCAGCTCGCGACTGCGGCCGTCCAGCGCCGTTCCGGCGCAAGCGGGCACCGCCTCGCGGTCTTCAGTGACCACAGAGAGTTCACCCAGGCGCACTGAGCCGTCGCCTGATACCGCCAAGCTCGGCACATCCAGCGCGGCGGGCAGGCAGGTGAACACCAGTGTTTTGGCGCCGGCGACCACCTTGGCCAGGCGCTCTACCTTGGCACTGCCGGGATACAACGTTACTTGCGCGATGTGAGAACCCGGTAGAGTTTGCGCCCAGGCAGACGGGTTGCCTGCCAATGCCAGGCTGAACAGGGCCGCGCCAGTGGACAGTGGAGAAATAGGGCGAGGTGTCATGGTGAGTTCTGAAGTGAGTTTGAGAGGCCAATCGTCCTCCGTCATGAACGCACCGGTGCGTTGGGGCAAGTTTCGAAGGGCATGGTAGCAAACCCTCGCACAGCGGTCGCTACTCATGGCGGCGACACCTTCAAGAAAAAAAGAACCTTTGCCCCCGTCAATAAGGCGTAGCGAGCTACTAAATAAATAGCATTTATTGACTGTCGCCGAGCGTTCAGGCCTTGAGTTACCCGTCACATCACAGCTTGGTTTTCAGTTGGCCTGTTTGGTCAACCCCGCCCACGCCTTGTCAGCAATTTTTTTATAAGCTTGCCAGTCGCCGTTTAACCAGCGCTGGCGACCGCGTTCAGCGTAGAACAGGTGCAACTTGTCGGCAAAGAACTCCCACACCTCACCGTTGGTGTTGATCAAGCCTTCGTCGCTGGCCAAGGCATTGCTGCAAAACCCGTTGTACTGGGGCACGTAGGCGCTCGGGTTGGCCGCAAAGCGGTCGGCACTGGCCTGGGACGCAAACCGCCATGCATGACCCAGATGCTGCACGGTGAACGTGGTACTGCCTTCCACCTCTTTGTGCGCTTTCTTGTTCGCGCTCTCGTAATAAGACACGGCGTCTTTGCCGCCAATGACAGCGCCCGTCAGCCAATGCGTGCTGACAGGTTCAGCCGCACTCGCTGCGCCCATCAGTGTTACCAAAAGCCATAGCGTGAAAGATCGAATCATCCGGTGTCCTTGATGTTGAGGCCCGCAGAACGGGCCATCACTATCAGTCGACGGGACGCCTGAAAACTTACAGATATGTGCAATCTTGGTGGCCGCAGCATGGGGCGCATTTGACTGAAAGTACGAAAGCTGGCCATGAACCCAGCCCGGTGGCGCCTATGATCCGATCATCATGATGTCCGTAATCGCTATTTGCATGGGAGCCAGCGTTGGTGCGCTGGCGCGTTGGGGTCTTGGCCTGTGGCTCAGCCCGGGCGGCGTTATCCCATGGGGCACCCTGACCGCCAATCTGTTGGGCGGCTACCTGGTGGGGGTGGCCGTGGCCGTGTTTCAGGCACTGCCGCAATTGGACCCGGCGTGGCGTCTGCTGCTGGTCACTGGTTTTCTGGGGGCGCTCACCACCTTCTCCAGCTTCTCTGCGGAGGTGGTCGCGATGTTGGGTCAGCAGCGTTACGCGCTGGCCATGGGGACGGCCGGCGTGCACCTGTTTGGCTCGCTGGCCTTGACGGTGGCGGGCATGAAGTCGGTCACGATGTTCTTGGCAACGCGCAGTTAATCGGGTACTTTCGTTGTCAGAGTCGGTTCTGCACTGGGTGCAGTGCTGAGATTCATCGCAAAGAACGTTTGACCCCCGGTTCTTTTTCCAAGCATTGAATGACTCCAACGCGGGCGGGAGGAGTCAATGGCGAATACCCGCTATCTGGCAGCCCAATTGCATGAATTTTGGCGCTGGGCAGTTGCTGGTTGTGTGTGTGCCGGCAATCGACCCACCAGCGACATTCACTACGCTGATTTCGACGCCCAGGAGCAGTCGCTCGCACGAGGGAGCTGGGCCAGCGATGACCTCGAAGTGTGCGGACCGTGCCTGCATGCCTGCCGTTGGCGTTCCGCTTGAGGGGTTAGCGACACTCGGCTGAACCTTGATCCGTTCCTCCAATGCGTAGACAACTCCAAGGGCTGCATGTTGCGCGGATGATTTCCATCGTTTGACGATTCCATTCGTGTGTGGACACGTGGATAAAGTGGTTTGTAGTTCTGCGTGGAATCTCGGCGCCAGCAGCGCTGCAGCAGTTTGGGGTGATGGAGGGACGACGAGTGCCTTCTTGAGAGGGCCTAGGTACCCATGGCGACATGGCGACATGGCGGCGGTTCAAGTGCGACTAGGCTCAGTACCGTTATGTGCCTCGATCGAATTCGACCGCGTCGACACCGGGGGACTAAGATCTGTACGTGAAGTCTGACCTCGAACAATCGATCCGCTTCTGCCAGTCTCTGGACGGATTGCGCATTGCCTACGCGACCATCGGCCGCGGTCCGGCACTGGTGCGCGCGGCCCACTTCTTCACCCACATCGACTTCGACCTCGGCAGCCCCGTCTGGCATCCCTGGCTGGTCGAACTCAGCCGCCACCGCCAGTTGGTTCGTTATGACGGACGGGGATGCGGTCTGTCGGACCTGGATCCGGCACCGCAGACGCTCGACGCCTGGGTGGCCGACCTCGAGGCTGTGGTGGACGCCGCCGGGCTGACGCGCTTTGCGCTGATCGGCTGTTCGCAGGGTGCCGCAATTGCCATCGACTACGCTGTGCGCCACCCACAGCGCGTCTCCTGCCTGGTGCTGCTGGGAGGCTACTCGCGTGGACCGATGCGTCGCGACCCGACGCAGGCACAGGTCAAGGAGGCCAAACTGCTGGTCGAGATGATCAAGGTGGGCTGGGGGCGCGACAACCCGGCGTTTCGCCAGGTGTTCACCTCCTTGTTCATTCCCGACGGGTCGCCTGAACAGGTTGACTGGTTCAACGAACTCGAGCGACTTTCGACCAGCCCAGAACATGCAGCGCGCGTCGTCGCCGCCTTCGGCCAGATCGACGTGACAGCCTTGGCCGCCCGCATCGCTTGCCCTGCGCTGGTTCTGCATGCCCGCGGCGATGCCCGCGTGCCGTTCGAGGAAGGCCGACGAACTGCCGGATTGATCCCCGGCGCACGTTTCGTGCCGCTGGAGAGCCGCAACCATGCGCTGCTGGCTGGCGAGCCGGCCTTCGCCCATTGTTTTGGCGAGATCCAGTCCTTTCTCGATGAACACGATGCGAGCCCGCGCCATGGGTCGGCGTTCAAGAACCTGAGCCCGAGCGAGCGGGCGCTCGTCGAATTGCTGGCGCATGGCCTGGACAATTTGCAGATCGCGGCGCACCTCGGCCTAGCCGAGAAAACAGTGCGCAACAAGGTCTCCGCAGTGTTTAGCAAGCTCGACGTGGCCACACGTGCACAGGCCATCGTGCATGCGCGCGAGGAGGGTTTCGGTATCCAACCGCTGCCGCGCTGAGTCAACTCGGGACATGAGTCCCGCCATTTGGAGCGGTTCGGTCCGCATCCAGCCCTGATCGGGACAACGGCCTCTCGCGCCAAGTGCTTTGATTCGATTGAATGAACCCCATCGAAACTCTGACGCACTGGAGGTCCCATGTCGCACTTGTATCAAACGTTCCCTTTGCCTGTCGTGAGGGCTGCCAAGCCGGCGCATCGCCCAGTGTGGCGTTATGTGATGAGCTGGCTGCAACGCTGCTGGCAGTCAGAATGCCGCCGCGCTGAGCGACCTGATCGTTACGTACCCTACTATTGAATCGATATGGCAACGGTTCCGACCGCTCTGATCGGGATCTATTTCACCGAGTCTGGCAGCGGCGGCGTCGTGCTGTTCGTGCCGGGCTGGTACAGCAGCAAGGTTGCCTGGCGTCCGGTTGGCGTAGCTTCGTGCTGACCGTAGCGCTGGCGACTTCGCCGCTTCAGTTGCTCGTTCTGCTCTTGATTCACCTTTGATTGGCAGCGTTGCGCGCAATTTCTGGATCAGTTCGAGGGTGCATTTCCATTGCAAACGCAGTCACGGATCCACCGAAATGCCGCGGATCAGGCCACCCCGAACCGGCCATTGCTGAATGCCTGCTGATGGCCGATCGCCGGTATTCGATCTGCTGAAATTCGTTGCACATTGCTGACAGTCCACGTCATACCTGAACGGCCGGTCTGGAGCAAGCAGTTCCAATAGTCGAACGATTCTTTTGGGCCTATAGCTGCCTCAGGCTCTATTGACAGGCATCGCCGCAATCCCTCTCAGATTCATGCTTTGGTCTCAGGCAGCCTTTGCAATTGAACGGGTGAAATAGAGTGGGCTCAACTCAGCCTCAAGGCATGAAACACCTGAATGGCGCCATACGCATCATTGGCGGCGTAGGTCAGTTGCGATGGCGTCAGCTGTGGCATGGACCAGTTGGAGGTGGCGGCTTTCTTGGACTTGGCGAAGCGTTGGTTGAATAGCACCGCGATACCGCCTTTGATGCCCATGTCTTTTCGGTAGCCACGGGCCTGAAAGACCGTGTTGAGTTCCAGCACATCGGCCGGGTCAACGCCCAGTTTGTGAATGATGCGCCGACGGTCGTCGCCCAGGCCAAAGCCGGCTTTGGTGTAGCCGGGCAGGGCGAGCAGTTGTGCAGCCACACTGCGGCAAGCCAAGTCATGGAGCTGAAACACCCAGGCTTTGTCCAAGGTTGAGAGTTGAAGAATGTGCGGCCCCTCTGACGCCTGGTCTTTGACGAACGTTGGTTTTGACTCGGTGTCAAAACCCCAGTTCCGGGTTTGCAGCAAGGCGTCGCGCGCTTCAATAGCTTGCGATTCGGTGCTGACCAATGTAATCCGGCTGATGGGCAGGCGGGGAAATTCGGGCAGCAAGGCGATCTCTTCCTTGCTGGGGGTGCTGTACAAAGTTTTCATGAGTGGCGCTTTGGTGTGTGAGGTGAGCTTAACCTTTTGATGCGGCACTGGGTCGAATGCTGGGGGCGGCTTTGCGATACTCGGTGCATGCAGATACAAGACATTCTTTTTTCCCAAGGCTTTGGTACGCGCCGCGTGTGCGCTGGCTTGATTCAACAAGGGTTGGTTCAGGTTTATGAGTCAAATGAGGCTCTACCGCCCGTCCCCTGTGCGGAGTCAGCTACTGATTTTGTAGCGGATGGCCTGCGCTTCAGGGTGCAGGGTGTGGACTGGCCGTTTCAGGAGAAAGCCTACATCTTGCTCAACAAACCCACGGCGACCGAGTGCTCGCAGAAACCGTCCACTTACCCCAGCATTTACACCCTCTTGCCGTCGCCGCTGCGTCTTCGCCCGCAAAAGGGGGCCGTGCAGGGTGTGCAAGCGGTCGGGCGGCTGGACCAAGACACGACAGGGCTGCTGCTGCTCACGGACGATGGCAAGTTCATCCACCGCATGAGTTCGCCACGCCACCACGTGCCCAAGGTGTATGAAGTCACGGTGAAGCACCCGCTGGACGAGGTGCAGGTCAACATGCTTTTGTCAGGCGTGGTGCTGGACGACGACCCCAAGCCGGTGCTGGCTGCCGCCTGTGAGGCTGTGTCCAGCCACCATCTGCGGTTGACGCTGACGGAAGGTAAATACCACCAGGTCAAACGCATGGTGGCGGCGGTGAGCAACCGGGTTGAGGCATTGCATCGTTCGCAAATTGGCGGGCTTCGTCTGCCCGACGATTTGGGGCCGGGCCAATGGCGTTGGTTGAGCCAGGCCGATCTGGCCAGTATTCAGAATTAACGGCCACAGCAGACCCACAGCGAGAGCGAGACTTTCTTCATGACCTTGTTTTTTGATTCCTTCTGGCGCGCCGTGGGCTACTGCCTGCGTCCGCGCGTGATTGCTTTGTCTTTTCTTCCGCTGGTGGTGATGGTGGCGCTGGCGCTGGGCCTGGGCTATTACTACTGGGAGCCAGCGTTGGACTGGGTGCGCGAGATGCTGGAGGCGTCGTCCACGGTCAACACGGTGTGGGACTGGCTCCAAAGCGTGGGGGCGGGCAGCATCAAGATGGTGTTGGCGCCGATGGTGGTGATCTTTGCTGTGACGCCGGTCATTGTGGTGCTCTCACTGTTGCTTGTCGCTGTGCTGATGACGCCTGCGTTGACCAGTTTGGTGGCTGAGCGGCGCTTCCCCCTGTTGGAACGAAAACATGGCGGCTCATTGGCGCGCAGCTTGATTTGGTCATTTGGCTCCACCTTGCTGGCCGTGGTGGCTTTGATTGTGTCCATCCCCCTTTGGCTGGTACCCCCGCTGGTACTGGTGTTGCCGCCCTTGATCTGGGGCTGGCTGACCTACCGGGTGATGGCGTTTGACGCCCTGGCCGAGCACGCCAGTGCAGAAGAGCGCCAACTTCTTTTTAAACAACATCGCAGTTGGCTGCTGGGCATTGGTGTGTTTTGCGGCTTCTTGGGGGCAGCGCCCAGCCTGCTATGGGCGTCTGGTGCCCTGTTTGCGGCCGCGTTTGTGGTTTTGGTTCCGATTGCGATCTGGATTTACACGCTGGTGTTTGCGTTTTCGTCGCTCTGGTTTGCGCATTACTGTCTGGCGGCGCTTCACACGCTGCGTGCCAACACGGCACAAACGGTTGCCACAGCGCCTTTGGTAGCGGCGCTGCCAGCCTCCGTGGTTGACGTTGACGCAGTAACATTGGCGGATGACTCAACCACCCAGCCTCCCGCCCTCCGTTAAGCCCGACGCCCGCTTTGGGCTGATCATTGTCGGAGACGAAATTTTGTCCGGAAAACGGACGGACAAACACCTTCCTAAAGTCATTGAGTTGCTCAAGGCACGGGGCCTTCAGCTGGATTACGCCGAGTACGTGGGCGACTCACCCGATCGCATCACGGCGACCCTGAAACGGGCGTTTGCCTCAGGCGATGTTGTGTTTTCGACCGGTGGCATTGGCGCCACGCCCGATGACCACACCCGGCAATGTGCGGCCCGGGCTCAAGGCTTGAGTTTGGCGCTTCACACGCAGGCCGAAGCTTTAATTCGGCAGAGAATGCAGGAATCTGCGATCGAGCAGGGCACGGTTTATGAGGCGAACCGCCCGGACAATATTCACCGTCTGAACATGGGCGTGTTTCCTGTCGGGGCCGAGATCATTCCCAATCCGTTTAACAAAATCCCGGGTTTCACCTGCGGCACGGTTCATTTTGTGCCCGGCTTTCCGGTCATGGCTTGGCCGATGATGGAGTGGGTGCTGGACACACATTACCCGCACCTGCACAAGGTGTCGACCTGGATCGAGCAGTCCGTGATTGTTTTTGGTGCCATGGAAGCCACCCTGACGCCCTTGATGGAAGAGATCGAGAAAGCGTTTGCGGGCGTGAAGGTGTTCAGCTTGCCCAGCGTGGATCATCCCCAGTACGGTCGCCACATTGAATTGGGGGTCAAGGGCGAGCCAGCGCTGGTGTCCCAAGCCTATGCGGTGCTGCTGAGCGGACTGAAAGGCTTTGATGCTCGATTGGGCCCAGAATTGGTGCAGAAATAACGCATCAATACGGTGCTTTTTGCATTTGCACCATTTTGGTGCAAATGCGCCGTAATCGGCGGCTGACAGGATTGCGAATGCCCCAAATCTTGGGCAATCTCAGGGCAGAATAGCAGGCTGGGTGAATTTGGCCAGTCACGAACTTGGCACAAAACCTGCATTTGCCTAAACGTACCTTTTTTCACAACGAATCAACCAGGAGTATTTGATGGCCAAGACCGTCGCAGACGTCATGAAGATGGTGAAAGAGAACGAAGTCAAGTTTGTTGACTTCCGCTTCACCGATACCCGCGGTAAAGAGCAGCACGTGACCGTGCCTGTTTCTCACTTCGACGAAGAGAAATTTACCGACGGACACGCGTTTGACGGTTCGTCCATCGCTGGTTGGAAGGGTATTGAAGCCTCCGACATGCAGCTGATGCCTGATCCAAACACCGCCAACATCGACCCCTTCTTTGAAGAAGCCACGATGATTTTGAGCTGCGACGTCATCGACCCAGCCGACGGTAAAGCCTACGAGCGCGATCCCCGCTCTTTGGCCAAGCGCGCTGAGGCTTACATGAAGGCCTCCGGCTTTGGTGACACCGCTTACTTTGGTCCAGAGCCAGAGTTCTTCGTGTTTGACGGCGTGCGTTGGGGCAACGACATGTCGGGCGCTTTCTACAAGATTGATTCTGAAGAAGGGGCTTGGAGTTCAAGCAAAGAATTTGAGCACGGCAATTCCGGCCATCGTCCGACAGTTAAAGGTGGTTACTTCCCCGTGCCACCCGTTGACAGCTTCCAGGACATGCGTTCTGAGATGTGTCTGGTGCTGGAGCAACTGGGTATCCCGGTTGAAGTGCACCACCACGAAGTGGCTAATGCTGGCCAGATGGAAATTGGCACCAAATTCAGCACGCTGGTTCAGCGCGCTGACTGGGTTCAGCTGCAAAAGTATGTGGTCCACAACGTGGCGCATGCTTATGGAAAAACTGCCACTTTCATGCCAAAACCCATCGTTGGTGACAACGGTTCCGGCATGCACGTGCACCAGTCGGTCTGGAAAGACGGCAAAAACCTGTTCGCAGGCGACGGCTATGCTGGTTTGTCTGATTTCGCCCTGTACTACATCGGCGGCATCATCAAGCACGCTCGTGCCCTGAACGCCATCACCAATCCCGGTACTAACAGCTACAAGCGCCTGGTTCCTCACTATGAGGCACCGGTCAAGCTGGCTTACTCGGCTAAGAACCGCTCGGCCTCCATCCGGATTCCGTTCGTGGCTAACCCCAAAGGTCGTCGCGTTGAGGCTCGTTTCCCCGATCCACTGATGAACCCTTACCTCGGCTTCTCGGCCTTGTTGATGGCGGGTCTGGACGGCGTGGAAAACAAGATTCACCCCGGCGAAGCCGCCAGCAAGGATCTGTACCACTTGCCACCGGAAGAAGACAAGTTGATCCCGACTGTGTGCCACAGCCTGGACCAGGCGCTGGAATGTCTGGATGCCGATCGCGCGTTCCTGACCAAAGGCGGCGTGTTCACTGACTCCTACCTGGATGCCTACATTGATCTGAAGATGCAGGAAGTAACCCGTTTGCGCGCAGCGACTCACCCCGCTGAGTTCGACATGTACTACTCGCTCTAATTCAGCGAGCCCGTCAAGGTGTAACCCGTTACACCTTGTGGCAACAAAAGGACGGCTCTGGCCGTCCTTTTTTCATTGTGCGAAACTTGAAAGGCCGCAGCGTGTTTGCTTGACGCATACTGGCAGTTTTATTCAAGTCACAGATTGGACGCGTAACGCACCCATGAACCATGCAATATTGATTACTCTGGCTCTGGCTTTTTGTGCCACCAACAGCATGGCGCAAGAGCGCATATACCGTTGTGGCAACGAGTACACCAACACCCTGACCGGACGTCAGGCCAAAGATTGCAAGTTGGTCGAAGGCGGCAATGTGACGGTGATTCAGGGCACCAAACCGGCACCTGCCGCCAAGAGCACACCCTCGATCTCCAGCGCAGCCGCGCCTGCCAACAGCCCCCGTGTGGACAGCAGCGAGCAAAAGTTCCGGGACTCGGATGCCCGTCTTATTCTGGAGTCAGAACTCAAGAAGGCTGAGGCCCGCCAAGCAGAGCTGTCGAAGGAGTACAAGAACGGTGAGCCCGACCAGCAAGGCGGCGAAGCCCGCAACCACCAAAAATACATCAACCGCGTCGCTGAGCTGAAGGCCAGTTTGTCCCGAATTGAGAGCGACATTGCCGGTATCCGGCGCGAGTTGGGGCGGGTTTCAAATGGTTCCGGCGCCAAGTAGGTCTCGGCCAATTCTCTCTGATAGCCCGAAGAGTGTTGACGACAGTCACCGCTTTTCTTCCTTTGACCTTCTTGCCACACTGGTTGCCGTTGTGAATGGCGAGGGCGAGGTGCTATTTGCCAATGCCGTGCTGGAAGATGCCTTGGGCATGTCTCGCCGGGCCATCATCGGGGCCAATTTGGCCGACCATTTCACAGAAACATCGCCACTTGAGAGTGCTTTGATTGGCGTGAGCGGCAACGAGTTTGCTGCTTTGCGCTATGACGCCTGGCTCAAGCGGGTGAACCATGATGCGCTGCCCGTGCATGTGATCGTGTCGCAAACCGACAACTCGCGGGAAATCATTGTTGAGCTGCTGCCGCAAGAGCAGCAAGCACGTCAGGAGCGGGAGGAGCGCTTGGCGGACCAGGCGCAGACCAACAAGGAGCTCATTCGCAATCTGGCGCATGAGATCAAGAATCCGCTAGGCGGCATACGGGGCGCTGCCCAGTTGCTGGAGATGGAAATAGAGTCCCGTGAACTCACGGAGTACACCCAGGTCATCATCCGGGAGGCCGACCGTCTACAAACGCTGGTGGATCGATTGCTGGCACCGCACCGGCGCCCGCATTTGGTGGGTGACGTCAACATCCATGAGGTGTGCGAGCGTGTGCGTACTTTGATCTTGGCAGAATTTCCCAAGGGTCTGAAAGTGGTGCGGGACTATGACACCTCGATTCCCGAGTTTCGTGGTGACCGGGAACAGTTGATTCAAACGGTGTTGAACATTGCGCACAACGCCTGTCAGGCCTTGTCGGAGCTGATTGCAGACAAGCAAGCCCACTTGACATTTCGCACGCGTATCGCAAGACAGGTAACTTTTGGCAAACAACGCTACAGGTTGGCATTGGAATTGCATGTCATTGACAACGGGCCTGGCGTACCAGACTCGATCAAGGACCGAATCTTCTATCCGCTGGTTTCCGGGCGGGAAGGGGGATCGGGCTTGGGGCTGACATTGGCACAAACCTTTGTTCAGCAACACCATGGCTTGATTGAGTGTGACAGCGTGCCAGGCCACACGGACTTCAAGATATTGATACCTTTGCCGTGAGCTTTGTCCATTAACCGTTGACCTGAGGTGCCCCAATTTTATGAAGCCGATTTGGATCGCAGATGATGACCAGTCCATCCGCTTCGTACTGGAGAAAGCCCTGTTGCGTGAAAACCTGCCGACCCGCAGCTTCACCAACCCCCGAGATGTACTGGCGGCCCTGACCAGCGCCACGGAAGAAGATGGCCCACAGATCTTGGTCAGCGACATTCGCATGCCTGGCGGTTCAGGTCTGGATCTGCTGGAAAAGGTCAAGGAGAAGTTCCCTGGCCTGCCCGTGATCATCATGACGGCTTATTCCGATCTGGATAGTGCCGTTTCCGCTTTCCAAGGTGGGGCTTTCGAATACCTGCCCAAGCCGTTTGACGTGCCGAAGGCCGTTGAACTGATTCGGCGCGCGGTTGAGGAAAGCCAGCGCGAAGAAGTGGCCGAGGAGAGCTTGGCCCAAACGCCAGAAATGCTGGGTCAGGCACCCGCCATGCAAGATGTCTTTCGGGCCATTGGCCGCTTGAGTCAGAGCAATGTCACGGTCATGATCACTGGCGAATCGGGTTCTGGCAAGGAGTTGGTCGCCCGCGCTTTGCACAAGCACTCCACGCGTTCAGGTGGGCCGTTTGTGGCCATCAACACGGCGGCTATTCCCAAGGATTTACTGGAGTCGGAGTTGTTTGGGCATGAGCGTGGCGCGTTCACCGGGGCGCAAACCATGCGGCGCGGCCGGTTTGAGCAGGCCGATGGCGGCACGCTGTTTCTGGACGAAATTGGGGACATGCCCTTCGATTTGCAAACCCGTTTGCTGCGGGTGCTGAGTGATGGCCACTTTTATCGTGTGGGCGGTCATTCCGCCGTCAAAACCAATGTGAGGGTCATTGCCGCCACGCACCAGAATCTGGAGCAACGTGTCAAAGAAGGCGGTTTTCGGGAAGACCTGTTTCACCGGCTCAACGTGATCCGCCTTCGACTGCCGGCCCTGCGGGAGCGCAAAGAAGACATCGCCATGTTGACCCGCCACTTCTTGCAGCAAAGCGCCGCCCAGCTTGGGGTAGAGCCCAAGCGAATTTCAGATGCCGCGCTGGGCTGGCTGGGGACTTTTGGCTTTCCTGGCAACGTGCGGCAACTTGAGAACATCTGCCATTGGCTAACTGTCATGGCACCTGCGCAAGTCATTGAGCCTAAAGATTTGCCACCAGAGGTTGGTGTGACACAGCGCACGAATGTGGCGGCAGTCGATTCACCGCCCGTTCTGCCCACGGTGTTTGCGGCCAGCCCGGTGGAAAAGTGGGCAGAACCGGCCCAAATCGGAGCAGCGAGTGCTCCGCCCCTCGACGAAGTGGCAGAGACTTCGACCCCCGCTACTGTTCCAACCGGAAGCGGCTGGGAGTTGGGCTTGGAGTCTGACGCAGCGGCCCTGCTGGCCACGGACCGAACCGACGTGTGGGATGAGTTGACACGCCGATTTGAGGCGCGCTTGATACAAACCGCTTTGACGGCAACTCGTGGCCGGCGCATTGAAGCCGCACTCAAACTTGGCATTGGGCGCAATACCATCACCCGGAAAATCCAGGAGCTTGGCTTGGAATAAAGCCTATGGTCAGGCGGCAATGCACAGTGGCCCAAGTGCGCCTGGCGCCGCGTAGCGCCGGTTCAGGTGGGAGTCTTCACACGCTGGCAAAATGAAGGCCATGAACTCTGCAACCACCGAACGCCCCCAACCTGCGCCACGCAGCGCTTACAAGGTCTTTCGGTCCATTGGCACTCGCTGGATGGACAACGATGCCTACGGTCATGTCAACAACGTGGTCTATTACAGTTGGTTTGACACCGCTGTGAATGCCTACCTGATCGAGCAGGGCGTGTTGGACATTCACCAGGGCGAGACGATTGGCCTAGTGATCGAGACCCAATGCAACTATTTTTCACCGCTGGCTTTCCCGCAAACGGTGGAGGCTGGCATTCGGGTGAGTCGACTTGGCGGGAGCAGTGTTCGTTACGAAGTTGGCCTGTTTGCCGCTGGCGAGGCCCTCACCGCCGCTCGGGGCCACTTTGTCCATGTGTATGTGGACAAAGTAAGCCGCCGGCCACAGCCGTTGCCTAGCCCTTTGAAAACTGTTCTTGAGACCCTTTTATGACACTCATGAACGTGGCAGATGCCATTACCTCGCGCATGTCGGCGCGAGCTTTTACCTCCCAACCTGTTTCGCGGGAATTGATCACCCAACTGCTGCAGATCGCCTGTCGGGCGCCTTCGGGTACCAACACCCAGCCTTGGAAGGTATATGTGTTGCAGGGCGCGAGTCAGGCTTCGCTGGTGGACAAGGTCTGTACCGCCCACGACGCCATTCGCGCGCAACCTGAATTGGCCGCCGAATACCGGGAGGCCTACGACTATTACCCTGAAAAGTGGGTCAGTCCCTATATTGACCGTCGCCGCGAAAACGGCTGGGGCCTGTATGGCTTGTTGGACATTGGCAAAGGCGACAAAGACAAGATGCACGCGCAGCAGCAGCGCAATTTCAAATTTTTTGACGCCCCAGTGGGATTCATGTTCACCATCGACCAGGTCATGGGCCGGGGATCATTGGTTGACTACGGCATGTTCATGCAAAACATCATGGTGGCCGCCCGCGGCCTAGGGTTGCACACCTGCCCGCAAGCGGCCTGGAATGGGTTTGCCAAGATCATCTTGCCCCATATTGGTGCCGGAGAGAACGAGATGCTGGTGTGCGGTATGTCCTTGGGCTATGCGGACGAAACCAAAGTAGTCAACACTTACCATACCCCACGCGTGCCGGTTGAGGAGTTCACCCATTGGTTGGACTAATGCTGGTGGGTTATTTTTGCTATTAAATATATAGCTTGTTACGCATGTAAAACAAAGGCTGGAGGCTTATTTTTCTATGATTCCTAAGAAACCAAAAATTCTGGTTGCCAGAGCTGTTTTCCCCGAGGTGTTGGCCAAGCTTGACACTCATTTTGAGGTGCAGAGCAATCAGGATGATGTGCTTTGGACGCCCGAGAAGCTGGCGCAGCAGTTGCAGGGCAAAGTGGGCGTGTTCACCACGGGGAGCCAGCGTGTGGACGCGGCGTTGCTGGCGGTATGCCCTGAGTTGAAGGTCTGCGCCAATATGGCCGTGGGTTTTAACAACTTTGACCTGGCCGCCATGACCGCGGCCGGCGTGCTCGGCACCAATACCCCGGGCGTTTTGACTGAGACCACCGCTGACTTCGGGTTTGCCTTGCTCATGGCCACCGCACGACGCATCGCCGAGAGCGAACGCTTTTTGAGAGCCGGCTTGTGGAACCGCTGGCGCTATGACATGTTCGCCGGTGGCGAAGTGCATGGCAGCACTCTGGGCATTCTGGGCATGGGGCGCATTGGCCAGGGCATTGCCCAACGCGGCGCACACGGCTTTGGCATGAAGGTGATTTACCACAATCGTTCTCGGCTTGACGAGGCAACCGAGGCTCAATGCAAGGCCCGATTTGTCAGCAAAGACGAGTTATTGGCGCAGGCAGATCATCTGGTGTTGGTCTTGCCTTACTCCGAGTCATCGCACCACGCCATTGGGCAGGCGGAACTGAGCCAGATGAAGCCCACCGCCACGTTGATCAATATTGCACGGGGCGGCATTGTGGACGACGCCGCGTTGGCAGTCGCCCTGAAAAACGGCACGATTGCGGCCGCGGGTCTGGATGTCTTTGAAGGAGAGCCTCAGGTTCACCCGGATTTGTTGACGGTGCCTAACGTGGTGCTGACCCCTCACATTGCCAGCGCCACGCAGGCCACCCGCCTGGCAATGGCGCATTTGGCGGCCGACAACCTGATTGGGTTTCTGTGTCGTGGCAAGGCCCTGACGCCTTTGAACCCGGAGGTGCTGTCAGCCACTTGTCGCTAGTTCAGCGCTTGCGACTGCGTCGCTTGGTGACGGTGCGCCAGCGCCAGATCAGCGTGATCACCCCGTAGGTGAGCAGGCCCATGAGGACCGCCGTGATGGACAAGCCCACCAACAAGGGCTTGCCCAAGGCGGCAACCCGCGTCCACAGGCCGGCGTCCTCGTCGACCTCGGTCGAGGCGAGGAGATCTTTGGGGCTGGCTGTCTTTTTCGCGCCGGTAACCACAACGCCCAATTTGTAGGCGCCGTAATAGATGGGGCCAAACGTCACCGGGTTGCTTACCAGTGTGCTGGCAATCGCCGCTGGAATGTTCGCCCTCATGACCACTGCCGCTGCAACCGATGCGGGAATCTGAGCTACCGGGATGATCAGGCCAAAGAACACGCCCAATGCCACCCCCATGGCCACGCCCCGGCGTGACCAGTGCCACAGCTTGGGCTCTTTCAGCCAGGGCCCTAGCCAGGCCAGGCGGGGATTGTTGTGAATCTGTTCCCGGGTGGGAATATGCTGGCGAAGTCGTGCGAGCCAGCCCATTCACATGCTCCGCACATTGAAGTGCCGCCAAAGTCCTTTTTCAAGCTCCACCGCCAAAAACTTGAGAAGGCCCAGGCCAAAAATGACCAGCCAGGAACTGAGATCCAAGGCTGCGGTTTGGAAAAGGGTTTGCATGGGTGGGGCGTAGGTCATCAACAGCTGGAAGCCTACCAGCAGGGCGCACATCCAGAGTGCAACCGGATTGTCCGTCAGGATTCTCCAGGAGAAGGCTGACGTCGTGAAATTGCGAACGTTGAAAAGGTACACCAGTTCACCCATGACGAGCATATTGACGGCTGCAGTGCGTGCGACCTCCAGGCTGCTGCCACGCGCCAACTCCCACTCAAAGATGGCAAAGGTGACGATCACCATTAGCAAGCTCACATAAGCAATGCGGGAGCCCAGCACGCGAGTAATAAGCGGTTCACTTGGCCGGCGGGGCGGGCGGTCCATGACACCCGGTTCTGCGGGCTCAAAGGCCAGCGCAAGAGAGAGGGTCACGGCGGTGATCATGTTGACCCAGAGAATTTGGCCTGCCGTCACCGGCAAGGGAATGCCGGCAAAGATGGCAAGAAGAATGACGCCCGCTTCGCCGCAGCTGGTGGGCAGAATGAACAGCAGTGATTTCTTGATGTTGTCAAAGACCACGCGCCCCTCGCGGACCGCGTGCGCAATGGTGGCAAAGTTGTCGTCCGTGAGCACCAGGTCTGCCGCTTCACGGGCGGCGTCAGTGCCGTTTTTCCCCATTGCAATGCCGATGTTGGCGGCTTTGAGCGCCGGGGCGTCGTTCACGCCGTCTCCCGTCATGGCGACCAGTTCGCCCAGGGCTTGCAGGGCGGCGACCAGCCGCAGCTTGTGCTCAGGGCTGGCGCGGGCAAAGACATCCGTGTCTTGAGCGACCTTTTGTAGAGCCTGATCAGAGAGGGCTTGCACCATTTCGCCAGTGACGGCCTTGTCCGCCCTCAGTCCCAACTGGCGCCCAATGGCTGCGGCAGTCACTGCATGGTCGCCTGTGATCATCTTCACCCGCATGCCTGCGCGTTGGCATTCGGCCACGGCCGCGATGGCTTCCTCGCGGGGTGGGTCGATCAGCCCCACCAAGCCGAGCAAGGTAAAGCGCTCGGTCATGTCGCTCATGTTCAAGGCGGCCGTGCCAGCGGCCATGTCGCACCGGGCCAGTGCCAGCACACGCTGTCCGTCGCAGGCTGACTCCTCCATGCGGCGTTCCCAATTGGGCCGGTCCAGCGCGGTGTTGCTGCCGTCCTGGTTGCAAAGAGCCAACACCCGTTCCGGGGCGCCTTTGAGCAAGGCAAAGACGTGGCCTTGGTGGTCATGGTGCAGTGTCGCCATGAAGCGATGCTCCGACTCGAACGGAATTTCATCGATTCGGGGCGCGGCGGTGAGCGCTTCAACAGGGTCCAACCCGGCCTTGTGGGCCAACGTCAGCAGCGCTCCTTCGGTTGGGTCCCCGACGAGCTGCCAACCTTTGGTGGCGTCATTCTTCAGTTGGGCGTCGTTGCAAAGCAGGGCACACTGGGCCAGTTGTTGCAGGGCAGCTTCCCGGACAGCTATGACGCCCACGCCGTCGCATTGGAATCCGCCCTCGGGGGCATAGCCGGTGCCACTGGCCGCCAACGTGCAGTTCGGCAACATGACCCGCACGGCAGTCATCTCGTTCTTGGTGAGGGTGCCGGTTTTATCCGAGCAAATGACGGTGACCGAGCCCAATGTCTCTACCGCAGGCAAACGACGAACAATGGCATTTTTGCGGGCCATGGTGCGCGTGCCAATGGCCAGAACGATGGTCACAATGGCCGGCAACCCTTCCGGGATGGCCGCCACGGTCAGCCCCACAACGGCCAGAAAGATATCCAGCAAGGCCATCTCGTGCACGTAGTAGCCGATGAGAAAAGAGACTATCGCGCCCACCAAAATGGCCGCCGTGATCTGCCTGGCAAACTGGTCAAGCCGCCGCGTCAACGGCGTGACGAGTGACTGCACCTCGCCCACCATCGCGCCAATGCGTCCAATTTCACTCCTGGGTCCGGTGTTCACCACCACGCCGTGAGCCTGGCCAAAGCTGACTACCGTGCCGGAGTACGCCATACAGGTGCGGTCGCCAATAGGTGATTTATGACCCACGCTATCCAGGGTTTTTTCGACCGGCAGTGACTCCCCGGTTAGAGCGGCTTCCTTGACTCTGAGGTTCTTGATCCGAAACAGTCGCAGGTCGGCGGGCACACGAACGCCGGACTCCAGCAGCACCACATCGCCGGGAACCAGAAGGGTGGCGTCAATTTCCCGGCGTTCACCGTCGCGCAGGACGATGGCGCGACTCGCCAACATGGCGCGCACGGCGTCCAGGGCTTTTTCAGCCTTGCCCTCTTGCACGAAGCCAATGATGGCGTTGATCAGGACCACGCCTCCAATGACGCCCGCATCAATAAAGTCGTTCAGGGCCAGCGTCACCAACCCGGCTGCCAGCAGAACGTAGATCAAGGGGTTGTGAAACTGAAGCAGAAACCGCAACCATGGGCCTCGCCGTGTCGATTCGGGCAAGCTGTTTTTTCCAAACTTCTCCAAGCGGTGAATCGCCTCTTCAAGGCTCAATCCAACCCGAGGGTCCACGGACTGGGCATGCAGGGCCTCGGCGGCAGAGAGTGTGTGCCAAACCGTTTGGGCATCAGGTTCGTCGGCCGGAGTGGTCATGGAGTTAGCAAATTGGGGTAAAAAATCATCATACCGACCCCTGCGCCCATGGCCCTTGATCTGGGCCAGACACCTATAAAGACTGAGGAATTGAACAACAATAGGGGGCTTAGGAGAATCTGATTTGATGGATGTTGCGTACGTGCCGTGGGTGGCCCTTGGCCTGGCTGCTTTGAATGCTTTGTTGTTGATGTGGCTGGTCTTCAGCGGGCCCGACGATGAGACGCAACGCGCCTCAGAACAGCTGAAAACCGAGTTGATGGCGGCCGTCAAGGGCGGGGGTGAGCATGTGGCCGCCGACCTTCGCCGGGAAATGAACGAGTCGTCCCGTGCAGGGCGCCAGGAGTTGACTCAGAATCTATCGACGTTTCAGCGCGCCCTGGTTCATCAGGCGGCAGAGGCAACGCGCACTCAAAATGCCCAAATTGATGCATTTGGCCAGCAGCTCACCCTGCTACAAAAATCCCTGTCCGACACGCTCAGCCAACAACTGTCAGGCTTGAGCGAGTCCAATGCACGGCGCATGAGCGAGGTGCGGGAGACCTTGGAAAAACAACTGGCCCAGTTGCAGGCCACGAACGCCGTCAAACTCGACGAAATGCGGGCTACAGTGGATGAAAAGCTGCAAACCACCTTGCAGGCCCGGTTGGGAGAAAGCTTCAAACAGGTGGCTGACCGCCTGGAGCAAGTGCACAAAGGCTTGGGTGAAATGCAGACGCTGGCGCAAGGCGTGGGTGACTTAAAACACCTGCTGACCAACGTCAAAACACGCGGCATTTTTGGCGAGGCGCAATTGGCCTCTCTGCTGGAGCAGGTGTTCGTGGCGGACCAGTATGCTGCGCAGGTGGCGACTCGCCCTGGTAGCAAAAATGTGGTCGATTTTGCTGTCAAACTGCCGGGCAAGCTAGAGAGCGGCGAGCCTTTGTGGTTGCCGATTGACGCCAAGTTCCCAAATGAGGACTACGAGCGCTTGCTGGACGCACAGGAGCGGGCCGATGTCGTCGGTGCCGAGGCGGCGGGCAAAGCACTTGAGGCGCGGATTCGGTTCGAGGCCAAGTCCATTTCAGAGAAATACGTGGAGCCACCTTTCACAACCGATTTTGCGATTCTGTTTTTGCCTACTGAGGGGCTTTACGCTGAGGTGTTGCGTCGCCCCGGCCTGATGACGGCACTTCAACGAGACCAGCGCGTGACTCTGGCCGGGCCGACGACTTTGCTGGCCATGCTGAGTTCGTTGCAAATGGGCTTTCGTACGCTGGCGCTTGAAAAGCGTTCCAGCGAGGTTTGGCAAGTGCTGGGTGCGGTCAAAAATGAGTTTGGCAAGTTCGGGGATGTGCTGGCCAAGGTCAAGTCACAGACTGAAACTGTGCTCAAGACGCTGGACAACGCTGAAACCCGCAGTCGCGCGATGGGGCGGGCGCTGAAAAAAGTGGAGGCATTGCCCGACACTCAGTCACAGGCCTTGATCCCACATGACCGGGACTTCGATGGCGACCCGGAAGCGGGCTAGACCTAGAACCGCCAGTTAGTGGCTGGTCAAACCCTTGAATAGCATGTACCCGGCTAGTCCAAACAGAATGGTCGCAAACACGCGTTTGAGTTGTTTCACCGGCAGGACGTGTGCCGCTTTGGCACCCAACGGGGCGGTGAACACGCTGCAAGTGGCAATGACACCCAGGGCGGGCAGCCAGATGTAGCCGAATGAGTAGGGCGGCAGGTTTGACACAGTTTGACCACTCAGGGCGTAGCCCACCACATTGGCCAAGGCAATTGGAAAGCCCAGCGCCGCTGACGTGGCGACCGCGTTGTGAATGGGCACGTTGCACCAGGTCATGAAGGGCACGCTGACAAAGCCGCCACCGGCACCCACCAAGCCAGACAGAAAACCGATGACACCACCTGTGCCGACCAGCCCAGGTGTCCCCGGGAGTTGGCGGGTCGGTGCCGGCTTTTTGTCCAGAAACATCTGTGTGGCGGAGAAACTGACAAATGCGGCAAAAAACAAGGCCAGCCAAGCACCTTTCAGCAGGCTGAACACTCCCAAGCTGGCGACGATGCCACCCAAAACGATGCCGGGTGCCAGGCTTTTGACCAGGGGCCATCGCACAGCGCCCCGCTTGTGGTGGGCCCGCACGCTGGAGAGCGATGTGAACAGAATAGTGGCCATGGAGGTCGCAATGGCCATTTTGACGGAGAGGTCCGGGCTGACACCCCGGTTGGACAGAATGAGGGTGATGAACGGCACCATCAGCATGCCGCCCCCAATGCCCAACAGGCCCGCCAAAAATCCGGTACCCAAGCCAAGCAGCGCGAGCGAAAAAACCAGGGTCGGTTCAAAAATCATGGGGGTATTGTGTAGAAGGTGTCTGCAGAGCAGTCGGACCCGCATCCTGAACCGGGGTTCAGGTGGGCGAGGTCAGCTGGTCATTGGGTTCATCTAACGCGAGATGATCACGCTTGATCAGCGATGTTCCAAGCCCGGGCTCAATGAGCATTGGTACAAGAAATATAAAGCCCGACATGCTCAGCAGACGCTGGCAATTGTAGACCTTGTTTGCTCATTTGGCTTGGCGCTGGAGTCTGTGACTCTGCCAGTATCACCGCCTCATGGCCCGAAAAAGGAGCCTCCAGGCGTTTAAAACAATTGGCTTTCGTCGTTCAAAGCGTCATCCAATCGTTCCAGAATGGCACTTAACTTTGGGTCGGCGCCGGCTGCGGTGGATTCGCCAGTCAGAGCTTTGGTAGGTGTGGCCGCTTTGGTTGAGTCGACCATGTCGAACGTCAGGTTCAGCGCCGCCAGCACGGCAATTCGATCTCTTGCCCGCACTTTGCCCGCATCACGAATCTGATTCATGGCGGTGTCAAGACGTTCAACAGCGTCCAGCAACCGGGCATCAGCCCCCTCCGGGCAGCCAAGTATGTAATTCTGGCCCATGATTTGCACTTCGATCTGTTTCATTCATCACCTCTCTTTGGGGCGGCGGCGGACATATCTGGCAAGCGTTCCAGCAATGCATCAACACGGGCGCGGGCAGCGCCGAGGCGCGACACCAGAGAGTCGCGTTCGTGGGTGAGGGTCTGGACCTTGGCGCCAAGCAAGGCGTTGGTGCGCTGCAATTCTTCGTAAAGCATCAGCAGGCGATCCACGCGGTCGGCAATTTGGTCGATTTGTGTGGGGTTCGACATAGAACTTTATTGTAGGGTTTGCGAAAGTGTTCGGCGCTAGAATCTGCAATGTTGGTGCTCGCGGTGTGGTTCACATGCTGCAGTTCAACGGGAAGCAGGGGGGTGAGGCTGGCAACAGCGAACCTAACCTGCGCTGCCCCCGCAACGGTAAGTGGACGAATCCTTTGATTCTGCTTTCATCTTTGCCACTGAGTGATCCAGTCAGATCGTTTGGGAAGGTGATGAAGGTTGTTCCATCAGCCCGGATACCGGCCAACACGGTGGTTGCACGCTTGCGTGCTGCCGTGCCGCCCAAGCACTGTCGGGGACGACGGTGAGGGCTTTTGTTCTCGTTCCCTTCTTTATTATGAAATTTACTTCCTCGTGTGCACGTTTGGCTGCACTGCCTTTGGCATTGGCTGCCGCATTTCCGTCATTCGCTCAGGCGCAATTGACGCCTGTCATCGTAACGGCGACCCGAGTCGCCCAACCTATCACTGATGTCGTGGCCGATGTCACCCTGATTGATCGGGCAACCATTGAGCGCAGCGGGGCAGGCGGTCTGGCAGATTTGCTGGTTCGCACCCCTGGCATAGCTATGACCCGCAACGGCGGACCTGGCGCAACCACCAGTCTTTACGTTCGCGGCGCGGAGAGTCGTTTTACCGCCGTCTTTGTCGATGGCGTGCGTGTGGACTCTCAATCCACAGGCGGTGCGTCGTGGAATGCAATGCCTTTGTCGCAAATCGATCGCATTGAAATTGTGCGCGGGCCAGCAGCGGCCATTTATGGCTCGGATGCCATCGGTGGCGTGATCCAGATCTTTACCCGCAAAGGAGAGGCCGGTTTTTCACCTTCGATCGAAATGGGCGCTGGCAGCCATGGCACCTACAAGCTCGCACTGGGCCTAAGTGGCGGTACTGATTCCGTGGACTACGCTTTAGGACTGGCGCGTGAAATCAGCACGGGCTTCAACAGTCAACCGACTGTGAACTCTGACTTGGACGGTTATCAGAGCAATTCAGTTTCGGGTAGATTGGGATTCAAGTTGAACGCGGCCCATCGCATCGAAGCCACGTTTTTAAGCAATGATCTCGACGCCCAATACGATGGTTTCACCAAAGGGTTTGACGACCACAGTCTGTCGCGCCTTCAGGCCGTGGGTCTGAACTGGACTGCCCGCTGGTCGGAGGCCTACTCCACCCGAGTGAGCATTGGGCAAGGTGATGACCACTATGAGACAAAACCCTCGGTATATGTGACCGACACCAGTGTCACCAGTTACCTATGGCACAACGAGTACCGCAGCGGTGCCCATGTGTTTAGCGCTGACCTGGAGCGGCGGGAAGATAAGTTGAAAAATGCCAGCACCACGCCCGTGGTGAGCAATCGCTCCCAGGACGCGCTGGCCTTGGGCTATGGCTTGCGCCAGGGCGCGCATACGCTACAACTGAACGCCCGTCATGATCAGGACAGTGAGTTCGGCGCGGTGACTACCGGCAGTGCCGCATATGCCTATGCTGTGACGCAGGCTTGGCGAGTGACCGCCGCCATGGGGACGGCGTTTCGTGCCCCGACTTTATTTCAACGCTTCAGCCAATACGGTGTGGCCACACTCACTCCGGAAACTGCGCGCAACCGGGAGGTCGGCGTGAAGTACGAGGCCCACGGCGATAAATTCGGTGCCGTTGTCTATCGCAATACGGTGTCTGACCTGATTACCTATGTTGCTGGACCTGGTACTTGTGCCAACGGATCGGGTACCTATGCAGGCTGTTATGGCAATACCGCATTAGCGCAGTACGAGGGCATCACACTCACCGCCTCCAAACGCATGGGTGGGGTGAGTTTCAGTGGGTCGTTGGACTTGCAAAACCCACACGACGCGACCACTGGCAAGCAACTGGCACGTCGTGCCAAGCAACTCGCCACAATCGCTGCGGACACCCGGATCTCCAATTGGAACGTAGGTGCTGAATTGCAAGCCACAGGTGAGCGCTTTGATAATGCTGCGAATACCAAGCGGCTGGCAGGATACAGCCTGTTGAACCTCCATGTCAGTACGTCCCTGAATCGGGAATGGTCGCTTTTGGGGCGGGTGGACAACCTGTTGGATCAGAAATATGAGACTGCTCAGGGGTATGCTACATCAGGACAAACGTTCTATGTGGGCTTGAAGTGGTCCCCAGTCTGACGGATTGATTCGCGTGACGACCTTGCTTGTTATGTGTCCCGCCATCCTGATCGCCGCTCCGGCGTCAGGGCAAGGCAAGACCACGGTCGCCGCCGCCTTGGCGCGACTGCACACCCGCCTGGGTCGTCGGGTCACGGTGTTCAAGTGCGGACCGGATTTTCTGGATCCGCATTGGCACACCTTGGCCAGCGGCCGTCCGGTGCACCAGATGGACTTGTGGATGACGGGCAAGGCGGATTGTCGGACTCGCTTGGCGGCGGCCGCGGCGGATTCGGACTTGATCATTGTCGAAGGCGTCATGGGCCTGTTTGATGGCGAACCCAGTGCGGCCGATCTGGCGCAGCGTTTTGGTTTGCCGGTGTTGGCCGTGATTGACGCCAGTGCCATGGCCGGCACTTTTGGGGCATTGGCCTTTGGTTTGCAGCACTACCGCCCCGAGATGCCTTGGGCGGGCGTGTTGGCCAACCGGGTGGCCAGCGACCGTCATGCCGGGATGCTCCAAAGCAGTGTGCGCGAGCCTGAGCAATGGCTGGGCGCCCTCATGCGCAACCCTGCGCTGGGCTTGCCCGAGCGTCATTTGGGCTTGACCGTGGCCAGCGAGGTGGTGGACGCCATGGAGCGGCTGGACGCCGCGGCCGATGCTTTGAGTCAGACGCCGTTGGGTCAGATGTCTTTGCCGGACCTGCAGCGTTGGAGCGTCAGTTTCGATTCAACTGACGATGTCGTGGATGGGGTAATCGCCTCCCAACCGTTGGCGGGGCGCATCGTCGCGGTAGCGCGGGACGCAGCTTTTTGCTTCATTTACGCCGCCAACCTGGACTGCCTGCGGGCGCTGGGAGCGGAGGTGGTGTTTTTCTCACCGCTGGCCGACTCGGCGCTGCCCGATTGCGATGCAGTCTGGTTGCCCGGTGGCTACCCGGAGCTGCATTCGGCAAAGCTGGGGGCGAACACGGCGCTGCGAGATAGTTTGAAGGCGCATGTTGCGCGCCACAAACCCGTTTGGGCGGAGTGCGGTGGCATGATGGTTTTGTTTGATGCGGTGGTGTCCGTAGACGGACAGAACGAGGCGCAGTGGGGCTTGCTGCCCGGCACGGTCACTATGCAAAAGCGCTTGGCGGCTTTGGGCCGCAGCAGTGGGGCATGTCGGCCGGGGTATTGCGCGGCCACACCTTTCATTACTCGACCTGTGCCACGAGCTTGCCCGTGAGTGACCGTACTGCGCGCCCGGAGCAAGCGCCTTCGCCTGAAGTTGGGGAAGCGGTTTACCAGTTGGGCCCGATTCAGGCCAGCTATTTTCATGCGTGGTTCTGGTCCAGTCCCGCAGCGATCGCGTCCTTGTTTGGCGCCAATTTGATGGGAACCCGCCATGTCCGAAAGATTTAGTTTTCCCTTGGGCCCGCAGTGCATCATCTGCATGACCGAGGAGACCACCGAGTGGCTTTACTTGCTGGGCGAGGACGCGCGCATTGTCGGGATTTCCGGCTACACCGTTCGACCCCGGCGCGCCCGCGAGGAAAAACCCCGTGTGAGCGCCTTCACCAGCGCCAAGATTGACAAAATCCTGGACCTGAAGCCCGATTGCGTATTTGGCTTCTCGGACATGCAGGCCGACATTGCGGCGGCGCTGATCCGGGCGGGTGTGCAGGTCACCATCTTTAATCAGCGCAGTGTGGCTGAGATTTTTAGCATGATGGCGCAAGTGGCGGCCATGGTCGGGCAGGGGGAGCGTGGGTTGGCGCTGATTGGCGGGTTTCAGCAACAACTGGCTGAGATCGCGGATGTGGCGGCCACGCTCCCCCGGCGCCCCAAGGTGTTTTTTGAAGAGTGGGACGAACCGCACATCAGCGCCATTCGCTGGGTGTCTGAGTTGTTGGACATTGCGGGGGGCGACGATTGTTTCCCTGAGTTGGCGGCGCAATCACTAGGCAAAAACCGCATCATTGCGGACAGCGATGAGATCGTTCGCCGCAACCCCGACATCATCATTGGTTCCTGGTGCGGCAAAAAGTTTCGGCCTGAGAAGGTAGCCGCACGCTCCGGATGGGACCAGGTTAACGCCGTCAAGACCGGGCAGCTGTTTGAAATCAAGTCGGTCGACATTCTGCAACCCGGCCCGGCGGCCTTGACCGACGGCGTGGCGCAGTTGCACCGCATCGTTATGGATTGGAGCCGGCTTCATGGTTGATGTCTCCTTGGCAGTTGCGCGCAGCGAATTCATTCTGGGGGGGCAAAAAAGCGGCAAGTCGCGGCGCGCCGAGAGCTTGGCCCAGGGCTGGCTGGCCGCCTCTGGCGCGCACCAAGCCGTGATGATTGCCACCGCCCAGCCTTGGGACGCTGAAATGAAAGAACGCATCGCCCGCCATCAGTCCGATCGCGCCGAGCGTGTGCCTGGCATGCGCACGGTAGAAGAGCCCCAAGCGCTGTCCGCCGCCTTGCGCCAGCACAGCACGCCAGAGACCTTGGTGGTGGTGGATTGCCTGACGCTTTGGCTCACCAACTGCTTGATGCCGATGACCGAAGTTGAAGAGTTAAATATGCCTCCAGCGCTTGCCTGTCCTTCTAAAGCAGCTATTCTTTTGGAAGCGATCATCACCGCACCCGGCCCTGTCGTGGTGGTGGGCAACGAAATTGGCCTGGGGGTGATCCCCATGGGCAGGCAAGTGCGTGCATTTGTGGATGCACTGGGACGACTGAACCAGGATGTGGCCAAAACTTGCGAGCGGGTGACCCTCATGGTCGCGGGCTTGCCGCTCAACTTGAAGGGTGGGGCATGAAGGCGACGCTGCTCAAGCTGGCTCTGGGCTTTGTCGCCGCGCTGACCTTGGCGGGCGCTCATGCGCTTGAGGTCACAGACGACCGCGGCGTTACCGTCCACTTGGACAAGCCCCCGCAGCGCATCGTCAGTTTGCTGCCCTCGCTGACCGAAACCGTGTGTGAACTCGGCCAATGTGCGCGCTTGGTGGGAGTGGACCGCTATTCGAATTTTCCGAAGAGTGTGCAGTCGTTGCCGCAAGTGGGCGGTGGGTTGGACCCCAGCATTGAAGCCATCGTGGCGCTCAAACCGGATGTGGTGCTGATGGCGACCTCATCGCGTGCGGCCCAGCGGCTGGAGTCGCTCGGCCTCAATGTGGTCGCGCTGGAGCCCAAGAGCCACGCCGATGTTCGCCGGGTGCTGGACAAGGTTGGTCAGCTGCTGGCCGTGCCAGATGCCGCCCGTGTCTGGCGGGTGATTGAAGCCAGCATGGCGGCGGCTGCGCAGTCTTTGCCGCTGGCGGTGCGAAACACGCGCGTTTACTTTGAGGTTAATCGGGCGCCTTACGCCGCCGGCGAGACCTCCTTCATTGGTGAAACCCTGACCCGGCTGGGCGCCCAAAACGTGGTGCCCGCCAAGCTTGGGTCGTTTCCCAAGCTCAACCCTGAGTTTGTGGTGCGGGCCAATCCGGACGTGATCATGGTGGGTGACCGCAATTACGCGGGCATGGAAGGCCGCCCGGGGTGGGGTGGAATTCGTGCCGTGCAGCGCAACAACGTGTGCGTTTTTTCCGTGGCGCAATCAGACGTGTTGGTACGCCCCGGTCCGCGCATGGCGGACGGTGCCCGCATCATGGCCCGTTGCCTGCAAAGCATATTGGCCAAACCGGAGGCGGCTCAGTGATGCCTTTGTGCCGTCAGCAACAGGTCGCGGGCTGGCTGGGGGCCAGTTTGTTGGGCTTGGGCGCGGTGCTTTTGCTACTGGGTGCCAGCATTGGCAGCACGGGTTTTGAGAGCGTGTTGCGGGCCTGGAGCGATCCGGTGGCTATGCAAATCGTCTGGGACATTCGCTTGCCACGCACCTTGGGCGCCTGGTCGGCCGGGGCCTTGCTAGGTCTGGCCGGGGCGGTGGCGCAAGGCTTGTTTCGCAATCCGCTGGCCGACCCCTATTTGTTGGGCAGCGCCTCCGGTGCCTCTTTGGGCGTGGCCTTGGCGCTGGTATCTTTTGGCGTTTCACCCTATGCCACGCAATGGGTGGTGCGTTTGGGGCTGACCGGGGCCGCTTTTGTGGGTGCGGTGGGCGCGGTGCTGTTGACACTGATGCTGGCCAATGGCGTACAGCACACCCTACGCTTGTTGCTGGCCGGCGTGATTGTGGGTGTGGTGCTGGGCGCCATGACGTCGCTGGCGATGCTGATGGTGCCCGAGGTCATGCAGGCCATGCAGGCCTTCATGCTGGGCAGCACTGGTTTTGTGGGCTGGACGGCCTGCGCCCTCATGGGTGGTGTGTGGGGGGTCTGCATGGTGGTGGCTTGGCTCTTGAGCCATGTGCTGGATGGCCTTTCCTTGGGAGAGTCCACCGCAGCGAGTTTGGGCCTGCCGCTGGCGCCCATGCGGGTGGCACTGGTGGCGGTGCTGGCTTTGGCGACGGGCACGGCGGTGGCGCAAACTGGTTTGATCGCCTTTGTGGGGCTGGCCGCACCGCACTTGGTGCGCTCCATTGCCAAAACCACCCACGGGCGGCTGATTTTCCTGTCCAGCCTGATGGGCGGTGCCTTGTTAATGGCCGCCGATTTGCTGGCCCGTGGCTTGCTGGCCCCGCAAGAACTGCCAGTGGGCGTGCTGACTGCCGTGCTGGGTGGTGGGTATCTGCTGTGGCTGATGCACTGCAACACCCGAACGGCGTCCGGAGCCAGTCTGTAATGAATGCTATGAATTCAGTAGCTATTCACGCAGGTGGAATAAGCGCAAACCTCGGAAATGTTGAGGTATTGCACAACATCGACTTGACCCTGAAGAACGGCTGCTGGACCAGTATCGTCGGTCCCAATGGCGCGGGCAAGTCCACCTTGTTAAAGGTACTGGCCGGTTTGCTCAAGCACCGCGGCACGGTGTCGCTGCTGGGTCAGCCTCTGGCCTCCTTGCCGGGCCGGACGCGTGCCCAGCAACTGGCGTGGCTCGGTCAAAACGAATCCACGGGTGATGATTTGACGGTCATGGATGTGGCCTTGCTCGGGCGTTTGCCGCACCAAGCGTGGCTGGCACCGCCCAGTGCAACTGACCATGCGGCCGTGGAGCAAGCCCTCAGAGCCACTCAGGCTTGGGAGTGGCGCGCCCGAACCCTGGGGCAGCTGTCGGGCGGTGAGCGCCAGCGGGTGCTGCTAGCACGTGCGCTGGCAGTGCAGGCGCAGGTGCTGTTAATGGACGAGCCACTCGCCAATCTTGACCCGCCGCACCAGGCCGATTGGCTGGCAGTGGTACAACGGCTGGTTGCCCAAGGCACGGCGGTAGTTAGCGTACTGCACGAAATATCGATGGCGTTACACGCCGATGAAATGGTGATCATGTCCAAGGGTCGGGTGAGGCACCAAGGGCCTTGCGCCGAGGCGGCGACGCACCGGGCACTGGAGGACGTGTTTGACCGCCGCATTGCCATTCACGCGCTGGGTGCGCAGTGGATCGCTTTGCCACAGCAGGTCGCCTACCAAGGGCCAGGAGCATGTGATGACTGAGAGCACGAACGCGCCAAGCACCGGTTTCGTCGCCATTGTGGGTGCCGGCCCAGGCCCGTTGGACCTGATGACCTTGCGCGCGCTGGACCGCCTGCGCAACGCCGAGGTGGTGGTGCATGACCGCCTGATCTCGTCCGAGGTGCTGGACTGCATTCCCGCCGGGGCCGAGCGGGTGTACGTCGGCAAGGCGCTTGGCGACCATGCCGTGCCGCAATACGGCATTCACGACTTGTTGGTGCGCCACGCCCGCCTGGGCAAGCGTGTGGTGCGCCTCAAAGGCGGCGACCCCTATGTGTTTGGCCGGGGTGGCGAAGAGGTGCAAGCGCTACAGGCTGCCGGCATTGCCTTTGAGGTGGTGCCGGGCGTGACGGCGGCCAGCGGCTGCTCGGCAGCGGCAGGTATTCCGCTCACCCACCGGGATTTGGCCAGCAGTTGTGTGTTTTTGCCCGGCCATCTGGCCGACGACAGCACGCACGCTGATTGGGCGTCGCTGGCCCGTCCCGGCCAGACCCGAGTGTTTTACATGGGCATTCAGCGCTTGGCCTTGATTGCCGAGCAACTCATCTCCCACGGTTTGCCCCCCAGCACGCCAGCGGCCATCGTTCGCGATGGAACGCGCAGCACCCAAGAGGTTTTTGCCTGCAGTCTCAGCCGCTTGGTCGAATTGGCGCCCACCTATGGCCCGCGCCCCGGTTTGCTCATCATTGGTGAGACCGTGCAACTTAGCCCTGATTTTCAGAAAGATTGATTTCCATGCAAATTGAAACCCCGCCCAGCGAAAAGCCCTATGAAAAACCAGAAGGGGAGCGGCGTGGGCTGGTGATCGTCAACACCGGCGACGGCAAAGGCAAGAGCACGGCGGCGTTTGGTCTGGCGCTGCGCGCCCATGGCCGTGGCAAAGCCGTCAAGATTTATCAGTTCATGAAAGTGCCCAGTGCCCGTTTTGGCGAGCACCGCATGTTCGAGCAGCTCGGTATCCCGATTGAAGGCCTGGGCGACGGTTTCAGCTGGAAGAGCCAGGATTTGGAGCACTCCGCCCAGTTGGCGCGCGATGGCTGGCAAAAAGCCAAAGCGGCGATCATGAGTGGCGACTACTTTATGGTGACGCTGGATGAAATCACCTACCCGCTGATTTACGGCTGGATGCCGCTGGACGATGTGCTGGAAACCCTGCGCACTCGCCCCAGCCATGTGCATGTGGTGGTGACCGGCAGGCGTTGCCCCCCAGAGATCATCGAGCTGGCCGACACCGTGACCGAAATGACCAAGATCAAACACGCTTTCAACGCCGGTATTCCGGCCCAGCGCGGCATTGAAGACTGAGTGTTTTTTGAACTGGGTGTGGCGTGAGCGGCGCTCGAGTCAGTGCACCGCAAGCCACAGTCCGTAAGCTGCGGCTACCGGAATCAGGCAGCGCCACCCCCAACTAAAATCAGGATCCACAGCGCGCGTTGGAGCGCCCAACCAGAACCAAGAAAGACACCCGATGAGCACTGACACCGTTTCCGCACCCGTGGTATCCAAGCCCGTCCATTTTCATGCCCCGTACAAGACGGTGGCGCGCCCCAAGACCGACCAGCGGGTCTGGGCCGTGGCTGAGGTGCAGGCCTTGTTTGACTTGCCGTTCAATGACCTGATGTTTCAGGCGCAAACCATTCACCGCGCCCACTTTGACGCCAATATGGTGGAGTTGGCCACACTCTTGTCCGTCAAAACGGGCGGCTGCCCGGAAGATTGCGGCTATTGCCCGCAGTCGGTTCACTTTGATACCGGCGTTGAGGCCGGCAAGCTGATGGGCGTGGATGAAGTGCGGGCCGCTGCTTTGGAGGCGAAAGCTGCTGGCGCCACCCGTTTTTGCATGGGTGCCGCTTGGCGCTCGCCCAAAGACCGCGACGTGGAAGCCGTGGCCGAGCTGGTCAAGGCCGTGAAAGCCACCGGGCTGGAGTCTTGCGCCACCTTGGGCATGCTGGCCGAAGGTCACGCCGAAACCCTGCGTGACGCCGGGCTGGACTACTACAACCACAACCTGGACAGCGCCCCTGATTTTTACGGCGACGTCATCACCACCCGCGACTACCAGGACCGCTTGGACACCCTGGCCCGCGTGCGAAATGCCGGCGTGAGTGTGTGCTGCGGCGGTATTGTGGGGTTGGGCGAGTCCCGCCTGCAACGCGCCGGCTTGATTGCCGAGCTGGCCAATTTGGGCCCATACCCCGAGTCGGTGCCGATCAATCACCTGGTCAAGGTCGAGGGCACGCCCCTGGCTGATCAGCCGGATCTGGACCCGCTGGAGTTTGTGCGCACCATTGCCGTGGCGCGCATCACCATGCCGATGGCACGGGTGCGCTTGTCAGCCGGTCGCCAGAGCATGAGCGACGCGGTGCAGGCCCTGTGTTTTGTGGCAGGCGCCAATTCCATCTTCTACGGTGACAAACTGCTCACAACGCCCAACCCGGACGGCAATGACGACATGGCTTTGCTGGCCCGCCTGGGCTTGAAGACCGGCCACCCGTTCGCCCGTCCTTAGCGAGCATGAGCGCCACGTGGACCATGACTGACGGCTGGGTTGTTGTACCCGTTTGGATCAGTGCATTGGCCCTTCTGGTGGCGCTGGCCGTAGACCGCTGGGCGGGAGAGCCACCGGTCCGGGTTCACCCCGTGGTGTGGATAGGTCACTTTCTGGGGTGGGCCGGACGTTGGGTGCAATCGCACACCCGCCCCACACCATCGTCTTCCCCGGATTTCAAGGCTTTTTGGCTTGCAGCGCTGGTTTGGTGTGCGGGAGCAGCTATTTGTTTGATAGCGTCTTTAGCGCTTCAGCAGGGGGTGATGGCCTTGCCCGTGACACTGGGCGCCGTGCCGGGCAGCTTGTTGGCGGCCTTGTTTCTCGGCCTGGCGCTTAAACCCATGCTGGCCTGGGCCATGTTGCGCTCCGAGGTGCAAGCGGTGGAGCAGGCCTTGGACCCCGCACAGGGTGGGGGATTGGCAGCGGGGCGTGAGCGCTTGAGCTGGCTGGTCAGTCGCGATGTCTCCGCTCTGAGTGAGTCCCAGGTGAGGGAAAGCGCGATTGAGTCGCTGGCAGAAAACCTCAATGACTCGGTGGTGGCCCCCCTGTTCTGGTTTGCCATGCTGGGTTTGCCGGGTGCCGCGCTTTACCGTTTTGCCAATACGGCGGATGCCATGTGGGGCTACCCCGGTGTCTACAAAAGCCATAACTGGGCCTGGGCCGGCAAATGGGCGGCGCGGGCAGACGACGTCTTGAGTTGGTTGCCAGCGCGCATCACCGCCTTGTTGCTGGCCATCGTGGGTGGAGGCATCAATTTAAAAAAACTTTGTATTGAGGCGCGGCGCACGCCGTCGCCCAACAGCGGCTGGCCCATGGCGGCCATGGCGTTGAATTTGGGGGTGTGTTTGCACAAACCTGCTGTTTATGCGTTGAACGAGGCGGGTCGGGCCCCTGGTCGGGCTGACACCGTGCGGGCTATCGCTTTGGCATCAAAAGTGGCTCAGGCCCTTGTTTTATCTTCAGGAGTAGCTCTTATTTTTATAGCAACAGGATCGTCCTCATGGATGTGACGCGACCCATTTCCCCCCCTTCGCCGGCGCCAACGCGCGAGCACGGCGGCACCGACGCCCTAGGCGCGGCGCTGTTTGATTTTTCGACCAATAGCAACAGTTGCGGTCCATGTCCCGCTGCGTTGGCCGCCGTGGGGCAGGCCGACGTGAGCCGCTACCCGGATGGCAGTTACACCGAACTGCGCGCCCAACTGGCGGCCTTTCATGACGTTGACCCGCAGCGGGTGTTGCTGGCCGGCAGCGCCAGCGAGTTCATTTTTCGCATCACGGGCTGGGTGGTTCAGCGCGGCGGGCGCAGCGTGAATCTGCCTCGCCACGCCTACGGCGACTATGCCCAGGCCGCGTCAGCCTGGGGCTTGCGCACGGTAGGCCAACCCAATGATGCCGACCTGGTGTGGTGCTGTGAGCCATCGAGCCCACTGGGGGGCTCGCACACCAATTGGCCACGTGGATTTTCCTCGCCCACGGTGCTGGACTGCGCCTATGAACCGCTTCGGCTGGAAGGCGAGGCGAGCCTGACCGAGGCGCAAGGCGCCCAGGTCTGGCAGTTGTGGACACCCAATAAAGCGTTGGGCTTGACGGGCGTGCGCGGCGCCTATGTCATTGCCCCGCAAGGCGCCTACAACAGCGTCGCAGCGCTGGAGCGGATGTGCCCGTCCTGGCCAGTGGGCGCGCATGGTGTTGCCATGTTGCAGGCCTGGGTACAACCCGAGGTGCAAACCTGGCTGCTCGACAGCCTGGCCACACTCAGTGCCTGGAAGGCCCGCCAGATTGCCCAATTGGAAACACTGGGTTGGACCTGTCTGCCCAGCGATGCCAATTTCTTTTGCGCGCAACCGCCGCAAGCCGTTGATGTGAATGCCTTGCGCGAGGCGGGTATCAAGCTGAGAGACGCCACCTCGTTTGGTCTGCCGGGTCATGTGCGCTTGGGCGTGTTGCCACCCGATGCCCAGGATGCACTGGTGGCGGCCTGTTCGGCGCAAATCGAGTTGCGTGCATGAGTGCGAAATGCGTGATGGTGCTGGGCACCACCAGCGGAGCCGGCAAAAGCTGGCTCACCACCGCGCTGTGCCGCTATTACGCACGGCAAGGCCTCAAGGTGGCGCCCTTCAAGGCGCAGAACATGAGCAACAACGCACGGGTGGTGGCCAGCGACAACGGGCAGGGCGAGGTTGGTTCGGCGCAGTACTTCCAGGCCCTGGCCGCGCAAGCCGTGCCCGATGTGCGCATGAACCCCTTGCTGCTGAAGCCCGAGCGTGACACCCACAGCCAGGTGGTGCTCATGGGCCGGGTGGACGAGGCGCTGACTGCCATGCCCTGGCGCGGTCGCAGCCTCAAGGTGTGGCCGCAGATTTCGGCGGCCCTCGACGAATTGATTGCTGAGAACGACGTGGTGGTGATCGAGGGCGCGGGCTCGCCGGCTGAGATCAACCTGTCCAGCAGCGACATCGTCAACATGCGCGTGGCGGTGCATGCCAACGCGGCCTGTTTGCTGGTGACCGACATCGACCGGGGTGGCGCGTTTGCCCACCTCTACGGCACCTGGGCCTTGCTGCCTGAGAGTGAGCGCGGTTTGATCAAGGGTTATGTGTTAAATAAATTCAGGGGTGACGCTGGCCTGCTGGCGCCCGCGCCGCAAATGCTGCAAGACCTGACTGGCGTGCCCACCGTGGCCACGCTGCCCATGTGGTGGCAGCACGGGCTGCCCGAAGAAGACGGCGTGTTTGACGACCGCAGCACGGCGGCCGGTGCCGTCACGCTCACCGTGGCCGTTATTGCCTACCCGCGCATCAGCAATCTGGACGAGTTTCAGCCGCTCAAAAACATGGCCGGCGTACGCCTGCAATGGGTGCGCAGCCCGTCCGAGCTGGCAGGCCTGTCGGCGACCGACTGGATTATCTTGCCCGGCTCCAAACACACCAGTGGCGACTTGGCCTGGCTGCGGTCACAGGGGCTGGACGCCGCCGTGGCGCGCCATGCGGGGCAGGGCGGCGCCGTGCTGGGTGTGTGCGGCGGGCTGCAAATGCTGGGCGAGGCGCTGATTGACCTGCACGGCATCGACGGCAACGCCCCTGGCCTAGGCTTGCTGCCGCTCGTGACTGCCTTTGATGTGGATAAAACCGTGCAGCACACCGAAACCCGGTTTGAGGCGAACCTGGCCAGTGACAGCACGGCGGCCCAACCCTGGGCGGCGTTGGCAGGCGTCCAAGTGGCCGGGTACGAGATTCACCACGGCCAAACCGCTCAGCACCCGGCCATGGCCAAGGCCGGTGACATTGCCCGCCCAGTGCTGCCCGGCGGCTTGGGCTGGTTGAATGGCGCTGGCAATGTGATGGGTGTGTACCTGCACGGCCTGTTTGAAGACGCCAACGCTTTGCACGCCTTGTTTGGTGCGCGGGCAACCACGCTGGACACTGTGTTTGACGGCCTGGCGGACTTTATTGCCACGCATTTTGAGCCGGGTGTGCTGGATGGGCTGATCGCCGACGCCTGCGTCTGCGCACCTACGCCACGCTGATTCCATTTATTTCAACTCCTCTCGTTTCATCATCATGACCTTCCAGATCCCGACGCTTGTTGATATTCGTACCGCTGCCCACACTCAGGCTTTGCAGCACAAACTCGACTTCAAGACCAAGCCACTGGGCTCACTGGGGCGGTTGGAAACGTTGGCGCTTCAGCTGGGCGAGATTTTGGGCATAGAGACACCGCTGCTGGAGTGCCCCCAGATGGTGGTGTTTGCCGGCGACCATGGGTTGACCGCGCAGGGCATCTCCGCTTTCCCCAGCGATGTCAGCTGGCAGATGGTCGAAAACTTTCTGGCGGGAGGCGCGGCGGTGAGCGTGCTGGCGCGGCAACACGGTTTGAATCTGACCGTGGTGGACTGCGGCGTCAACCATGACTTTTTGGCGGGCCTGCCTGCCGGCACCCAGCGCCCCGGCTTGCTGGTGCGCAAGGTGGCGGGGGGCGAGAAAGGCACAGCCGACTCATTCACTCAGCCCGCGATGACGCGCACCCAGTGCGAGCAGGCGCTGCACAACGGGCAGGCCATCGTCAAAGGTCTGCCGGGCAACGCCTTGCTGTTGGGCGAGATGGGCATTGGCAACACCTCAGCCGCCTCGCTGTTGCTGGCCCGGTTGGCGGGCCTGGACATTGCGGTGTGCACGGGGGCTGGCACAGGTCTGGACGCTGCCGCCGTGTGGCGTAAGGCCGCCGTGTTGGGCCAGGTGCTGGCGCGTCACGCGGATGCCACTGCGCCGCTGGATGCCCTGGCGGCCTTGGGCGGGTTTGAGATTGCCACCATGGTGGGCGCCGTGCTGCAAGCCGCGCAGGAGCGCCGGGTGGTGGTGGTCGACGGCTTTATCGCCACGTCTGCTGTGCTGGTAGCGCATGCGCTGCAGCCGCTGGTCTTGCAGCGCTGCGTGTTTGCCCACCGCTCGGGTGAGCGCGGCCATGAGTTCATGCTGCAGCACCTGGGTGTCCAGGCCTTGCTTGATTTGGGGCTGCGCCTGGGTGAGGGTTCGGGCGGCGCGTTGGCTTGGCCGCTGCTGCAGTCGGCCTGCGCCATTCTTCGCGACATGGCCAGTTTTGAGTCGGCCGGGGTTTCCGAGAAGTCGGCTGAGCCCGCCAGCGCCGGCTGATGTTGGCACGCGCCGTTCGCCACTATTTGCTGGCCTTGCAGTTTTTCACCCGGGTGCCGGTCACCGGGCGCTTGGCTGATTGGGTGGGCTTCAGCCCCGCCATGCTGCGCGCCAGCGCCGGGCATTTTCCGGGCGTGGGCTGGCTGGTTGGCGGCCTGGTGGCGGCCCTGACTGCGTTGTTGCTCCAGCTCTTGCCGGGCAACGCCTTTGCCCCGCTGGTTGCCGCCGTGTGGGGCACGGCCTTTGGCGTGCTGATCACCGGGGCGTTTCACGAAGACGGATTGGCCGATGTGTTTGACGGCCTGGGCGGTAGCCCGGACCGGGACCGTGCGCTGATCATCATGAAAGACTCCCGCGTCGGCGCCTTTGGTGCCATCGCCATGATGCTGGCGCTGCTGGCCAAAGTGTCGGTGCTGGCGCTGCTGGGCTCGGTCAACGCCACGCTGATGTGCACCGCCCTGTTTTTGGCCCATGTGGTGTCGCGTATCTGGCCGCTGTTTTTGATTCGGCTCATGCCGCACGTGGGCGACGCGGCGGGCTCCAAGTCCAAGCCGCTGGCGGACCAGATCAGTCTGGCCAGTCTTTGGACGGCATTTTTTTGGTGTTTTATGGCGCTAGCCCTCCTAGGCTATGCGCAAGCAGCTACTAATTTCATAGTGATTAACCAACCGGCTGTGGTTCTGCTGCAGGCACTTGGCAGTGCTCTGCTGGCCTCTGGGCTGGTTTTTTTGCTGATGTGGCGCTGGTTTTGGCGTCGTTTGGGCGGCTTCACCGGCGATTGCCTAGGCACCACCCAGCAATTGTGCGAGTTGGCGTTTTACCTCGGCCTGGCCCTGTGCTTGTAGGGCGCCTGCCATGAAGCTGTGGCTGGTTCGCCATGCGCAACCGCTGATTGATGCCGGTGTCTGCTACGGCGCCACCGACGTGGCCGCTGATGCAGAGGCCACCTTGGCAGCCGCACAAACCTTGGCCCTTCAATTGCCAGTCTCCACAACCATGTGGGTGTCGACGCTACAAAGATGTGAGCAGCTTGCGCAGGAAGTGAAAGGGCTACGGCCTGATTTGGCTTATAAAACCGACGACCGACTGCGTGAAATGGATTTTGGCCACTGGGAAGCCCAGCCATGGAGCGCCATTCCCCCTGAGGCCTATGACGCGTGGACGGCTGACTTTGGCGGGCACCGTTTTGGCGGCAAGGAGTCGGTGACTGACTTCATGAACCGGGTGGCGCTCGCCTGGGATGAGATTCAAGGCCAGTCGCAAGACGGCGTCTGGATCACCCACGCGGGCGTGATTCGGGCCGTGTCCTTGCTGGCCCAGGGAACTCGGCAAATTGCCGACGCCGCCCAGTGGCCCGCGCAGGCGCCCGGCTTTGGGCAATGGACGGTGGTGGACAGATAGCCTTGCCGGGGCCGCGTCAGACCAGCCACCGGCGTGGGCTCTGCGAGGTGTGTCCAGTCGATATCGCCGTGTGTGAGAAAGATCCGAGCGCCAATCCCCGCCAAAGCGAAGCCACTGATTGATTTTCAGGGCCGCGAATGCACGTCGTTCCTCGCAGCATCAAGGTTTGATCGCAATCTTGAGCACACCATCACGCTGATGGGAGAACAGCTCGTACGCCGCCACGATGTCTTCCAGTTTGTACGAATGAGTCACCAAAGCGCTAAGGTCGACACGGCCGGAGGCCAACACGTTGATCAGGCGGCGCATGCGCTCTTTGCCGCCCGGACATAGCGCGGTGTTGATTTTGTGGTCTCCGAGTCCGGCGGCGAAAGCGGAGAGCGGTATCGTCAGGTCGGTGGAATACACCCCCAAGCTTGACAAAGTGCCACCGGGCTTGAGCACACGCAATGCCGACTCGAAGGTGGATTGAATACCCAGCGCTTCGATGGCTGAATCCGCGCCTCGCCCGTTGGTGATCTTCATGATTTCAGCGACAACGTCGCAATTATTGAAGTTCAAAGTCAAGACCGCGCCCATTTGTTTGGAGATACCCAGGCGGTGGTCATTGCCGTCGACGGTGATGATGGTGCTGGCACCCAGTAGACGAGCGCCCGCGGTGGCGCACAAACCAATCGGACCCTGGGCAAAGATGACCACCGTGTCACCGATTCTGATGTTGGCGTTTTCTGCGCCCTTGAAGCCGGTTGACATGATGTCCGGGCACATTAACACCTGTTCATCGGTTAATCCATCCGGAATCGGCGCCAGGTTGCCTTGTGCGTCGGGAACCAGCACGTACTCGGCCTGCGTGCCGTCAATCAAATTGCCGAAGCGCCAGCCGGCGGTCGCTTTGAAGCCGTGGCAACCACACAGCCCACCAGGAATAAGGTAGCTACCGTCTTGTGAGGGCGCGCCGTCCTGCGCGGCGTAAGAATTGAAATTGGGGCAAATGGCCCCCGCAATCACGCGCTGGCCTTCGGTGTAGCCCTGAACGGTACTGCCCAGTTTTTCAATGACGCCAACCGGCTCATGCCCAATGGTCAGCCCCTTGGCGACGGGGTACTCGCCTTTGAGAATATGTACATCGGTGCCGCAAATCGTGGTTGTAGTGATGCGGATCAAGGCGTCGTTGGGGCCTACGTCGGGGATTTTTTTGTCAACGATCTCAATGCGGCCGGGCTCTACGAACACTGCGGCTTTCATCATGCTGGACATATTCTCTCCTTGGGTCGTGAATGGGACTTCGAGTCCTGGCACCTAACGAATTTAGGAGGCCGATGAAGTCAGTCCACCAAATTAACCCCATATTTGGGTGAGAGCAATATGCTGACGGCGCAGAAAATTAATCTACATCAAACAATGATGACTCTCTGCAATGGATAGCACTGTTGCCGCCCACATTGGCGATGGATTCGACTGCAATGGCACTGACTCTTCCACTGGTAGGCCAATAAAAATCCCACTTTTCTGGCGCGCGGGCAAAGCGAACGTTTGTGAGTCAAAGTGGAAGGACTGAAACGCGGACGTAACCGGTCATAGCGCTTGGTGCGGCCACCGGCTCTTGACGACCAACAACGGACATTCACGACAGTACTCCAACTAACCCAGACCGGACATTCAGAAGGTCGGCACTGGGCTCTGCTTTACAGTTGGATTAACTGCACTACCAGCGCCACAGGAATCCAGCCCGCGCAGGTCGCCACAACATCCCAGATGTCAGCCGTGTTCGTTTCCGGGTGACAGGCGTCATAGACCTCTCTACCGGCCCCGACCAGCAACACAGCGGCGCCAGACAAGGTAAGCGAGCCGGTAACAGTGACCACCAGGGACGCTATTGCCGCGCCCGCTGCAAAGTGCTGTACTTTGTCGTGGGGAATCTTCATGACGTTTCTTCTACTAGGAGCGGACATTGTGAATGCTCAGGCAGCATCCACTTTTTGTCGCGCCTGACCTGAGGAATTTTTGTTTGCGTTCATAGCCACATGTCGCCATGCTGTACCAGCAATTCAACAAAATCCTCATGCCGCACGAGAGGTACCCGAACTCAGACTTTCACTGGCGGCGTGGCGCGGGCTTCTCCTTGCCTTGCCAGCATCCAACCCGGATATTCCGGCGGCAACGCGCTAACCTCATCCAGCGCCAGCAACTCATCTGCGGCCAGTTCGAGTTGCGTGGCACCCAGGTTGTCTTCGAGCTGCGCGGGCGTCTTGGCGCCAACAATCACGGTACTCACCTGTGGCCGACTCAGCAGCCAAGCCAACGCCACCCGCGCCACAGACACCTGATGGCGCAGGGCGATGGGACGCATAGCGTCTACGACTCTGAAGGCGCGCGCCTTGTCGACCACGGGGAAGTCAAAGCTCGCGCGGCGTGTGCCCTCCGGCCCTTTTCCATCAGGACTGAACTTGCCACTCAGCAGCCCTCCAGCCAACGGGCTCCACACCATAAGTCCGAGTTGTTGGTCCTGCAGCAGCGGCAGCACTTCCCGTTCCAAGTCGCGCCCGGCCACCGTGTAGTAAGCCTGCACGCTTTCGAAACGCGCCCAGTGCTTCTTCTCCGAAATCGCCAATCCCTTCATGATTTGCCAGGCCGCCATGTTGCACAGGCCGATGTAGCGCACCTTACCGGAGCGCACCATGTCGTTGAGTGTTGATAGCACTTCCTCCAATGGAGTCAGGGGGTCGAAGCCATGTAACTGGTACAGGTCAATGTGGTCGAGCTGCAGCCGCTTGAGGCTGGCGTCCAACTCGTTCATCAGGTGGTAGCGTGACTGCCCTCGGGCGTTTACTGACGTCTCGTTCATGACGCCGGTGGCTTTAGTGGCCACTACCAGTTGGTCGCGCGGCAGGCCCAGGCTCTTGATGGCATTGCCAGTGAGCGTTTCCGAGTCACCCTGTGAATACACATTGGCAGTATCAATGAAGTTCACCCCGGCATCAAAAGCCTGCTTCACCAAGGATGTGGCGGATTCTTGTCCCAGGCCGCCCATGACTTTCCAGAATCCCTGGCCACCAAAGGTCATGGTTCCCAGGCACAACTCAGAAACATACAGGCCAGTTCGGCCCAGCAGACGATAGCGCATGGCAAACTTTCGAAGTTAAAGCGGGGGCCACAAGACTAGCAGTTTTCGGAATTTCCGGTCTGAATGTCGGCTTATCGCGAACATGCTGACGGCTGCCTCCGACCAGAAGCAGGTGCTCCCGGGTGGCAGCTTTCGGGCGGTAGAAAGATTTTCACCGTCGAGGTTCCATAAAGCCGTCGCTCAATCGGCGGCCTCCCATCCGTATTGCTGACGCTGGCGGCGGAAAAGTCTGGGGCAGGTCTGCAGCGATTCCGGTCTTAGAGATTTGCGATCTGCCTGCTCCATAGCAGCCGCTGGCAACGAGGGATCGACCGGCGGCTTTGAGGCGACCGTTTCGTCAAAGTGGGCACCCGTCATCGACCAGAAGCAGGTGCTCCCGGGTGGCAGCTTTTGGGCGGTAGAAAGATTTTCACCGTCGAGGTTCCATAAAGCTGTCGCTAAATCGGCGGCATCCCATCCGTATTGCTGACGCTGCCCGCGGAAAAGTTTGAGACAGGTCTGCAGCGTCAGCAGTCATTGGTTTTTGGCTGTGAATGACTCGTTCAAACCCACCGCAGACTTTCGCGGCACAGTGCCGAAGGCGGTACTGGGTCGGACGGCGACATTCCATCGTCGTCCGCCCCCTGAGTTCCTAGACCTCCAACGGCTCTGCCAAGTCGAGAGCATCATCGACCTCGATGCGAAACCAAATCGTAAATCGTCGCTTGAGCGCGATCAGTTGCGCTGTGCGCCGAAAGCGATTTATCCCATTCCACTCCCGTGGCACCGACGCTTGGCGCAATGCCCTTGATCATCGAGGAGACCTCCTCGGTATTCGCATCGAATTCCGCTGCTTGTTCTCGATTTTCGAGGAATAGCCGCGCTATCGGACTGTCCATCACAGGGACAATCACCAAGTACCTTGTTACGCCGCGGAGATTTGCCCGAACATGTGGCCTCGGCATCTCCTGACCAAATCCCTGTCCCATGGTCTACCTCCATTCAATGTCAGGCCATCGTGGCCCATCGGTATTTTGCTCCCCCGACACACTTCGCGCTGCTTCGCGGGGACTGTCTTTAAGATATTTCAGCAATGTGCGTGTGTGCGACCCATTGAATGAAAGGGAGTCCCCCTCCCCAGCGAGTCGCGTGCCGTGTAACTTGCGATGAACCTCCACCGCGTGCCACGAGGGGAAATTCGAGCTTTTCATCAACTCACTCGTGTTGAAAGAGGATGACCGTGTCTGAGATTGGTCACGATCGGTATAGATCTTGCCAAGAACTTGTTCGCTATTCATGGCGCAGATGTCACGGGTCCGCCCACTCTCTTCGGCCCCCGTGTGCCCCGAGCGAAGTCACTACAGTGCATCGCTTCGCCGCCTTGCCCCAGTGGAGGGCTGCTCGGGCGCCCTGAGCGTGGCAGGTTTTTCTGATTTGTTCATGCAATCCAAGTGCTATGCGGCGTCCGCGCGGCAGAGGTCTCCTCGGGGGGCTTTCTGATGGCAATTTGATCCTCACTCCAGCCACCATGAGCGCGTCAGCCGTTGTGCAACGGCGCTGGCACATCGGGTGGGGGAGGGGCTGCAAACTTGCGCCGCGCTCAACCTCGTGGGCGGTGGTCGAACCCGTCGTCGAGAACACCCGTAATGCGGGTATCGAGCAGCACAACGACACGCCACCAACATACCGGCACTCATTTGTGCTGTTGACTGATGCCTGCACAAGGGGTGGGGCAGCGTCAGCTTCAACTTGAGGTGGTTTACCTTTCCCGAGCAAGCGCGCAAACTACGCTGATGAGCGATACCTCCCACTTTGCTTCACACCACGATCCTTCGAGAGGAATATCATGAATACCGTTGCACAGATTCTCGGCTCCAAACTTGACCAGGCTATTTACACGATGGAGCCGAGCGCCACGGCCCACGAGGCGGTTCGCTTGATGGCTGAGAAAAACATCGGGGCGCTGCTGGTGGTTCAAAACGGAAAGGTCGTTGGTCTCGTTTCAGAACGCCACTATGCACGCAAGCTCGCGCTCATGGCTCGCTCGCCCATGGACACGCTGTTGGGCGACATCATGTCGAGTCCGGTGATGTGCGTTCGCCCCCACCAGACGAGCGAAGAGTGCATGGCGCTGATGACTCAGAACCGCCTGCGTCACCTTCCGGTGATGGATAATAATCAGCTGATTGGTCTCATCTCGATCGGAGACCTGGTCAAAGTCACCATCAAGGAGCAGCAGTTCATCATTGAGCAACTGGAGCACGCCACGTTGGACCTCATAACCTCGGTTGGCCTGAGGCACACATCGGCGCTGAATCGTACCCATGTCTATCGCCGCATCAACCAGCATGAGATCAAGCGATATGACGAGATATTTCCCTACCTGCCGGAGCACAGCCTGCTTGGCGGCGAGATTCCGGATGCGTTCAAGCTGATCATGGATGAGTCCAGTGCCGAATCGTTCGCGTCGGGTGTCTGTCTGGCTCAGTTTGGCGATGATTGTCGGTCGCTTGACGACGCGCACAACGGGAATGGACGCGGTAACACGATGGCATTTGAGGCGGAGGCGAAATGAAGGCGTCCGACCTGTTTGTCAAAGCACTTGAGGCCGAGGGTGTCGAGTACATCTTTGGCATTCCGGGGGAGGAGAATCTCGACTTACTTGAATCGCTCAGGAATTCCTCGATCAGGCTGGTCCTGACACGCCATGAGCAGGGGGCGGGCTTCATGGCTGCCACTTACGGGCGCCTGACCGGAAAGGCAGGGGTGTGTATGTCCACCCTGGGTCCAGGGGCCACCAACCTGGTCACCGCAGCGGCTTACGCTCAGCTCGGCGCCATGCCCATGCTCATGATCACCGGACAGAAACCGATCAAAACCAGCAAGCAGGGACAGTTTCAGATCATTGATGTGGTCGACATGATGCGTCCACTGACGAAATACACCCATCAGATCGGCAGCGCTCACCACGTCCCTGCCCGCATACGCGAAGCGATGCGCCGCGCCGAGGCCGAACGGCCGGGTGCTGTTCACCTGGAGTTGCCCGAAGACGTTGCCAAAGAAGAGACGGATTCGGCTGTGATCCACAAGAGTCGCTTCGATTTTCCCCACGCGACTGGACACTCGGTCGCAGCGGCGGTCAAGATGATCGAATCCGCGCGCCATCCGCTCATCCTGATCGGCGCAGGAGCCAATCGCCAACACGCCTCTGAATCGCTACTGGAATTCATCGAAAGCACCGGAATCCCGTTCTTCAGCACCCAGATGGGCAAGGGCGTGGTTGACGAGCGCCACCCGCTCTTCCTGGGCAATGCGGCGCTGTCGAGCCGTGACTTCGTGCATCGCGCGATAGACGCCGCAGATCTTATCATCAACGTCGGTCACGATGTGGTCGAGAAGCCACCCTTCTTCATGAAATCGAAGGCCGCCGACTCGGGCTATGGCAATGACGGAACGCCCTGCGCCGCGTGCGCGAAGGTGATCCATGTGAACTACGTTACCGCGGAGATCGATCCGGTTTACTTCCCTCAGCAGGGGGTGATCGGTGACCTGTCCGATAGCGTCCGTCGTTTGGCGAAAGCGACGAGTCACCAAGCTCACTGGGACTTCTCAAGGTTTATGGAAGTCAAGCGGCATCTCGACAGGAACCTGCTCGAAGGAGCCGAAGACACGCGCTTTCCGCTTTACCCGCAACGCATCGTGGCCGATGTCCGCAAGATCATGCCAGACGACGGAATCATCGCCCTGGACAACGGCGTGTACAAAATCTGGTTTGCCCGCAACTACCTTGCGCACATGCCGAACACGGTACTGCTGGACAATGCCCTGGCCAGCATGGGTGCGGGTCTTCCGTCAGCGATGGCTGCCAAGATCGTTCATCCGCAACGGCGTGTGATGGCGATCTGTGGCGACGGCGGCTTCATGATGAATTCCCAGGAGATGGAGACCGCTGTGCGCCTGAAGCTGGACTTGGTGGTCCTGGTCCTCCGGGACGATGCGTACGGGATGATCAAGTGGAAGCAGGCCGAAATGGGCTTTGATGACTTCGGGCTCGATTACGGCAACCCGGACTTTGTCCAATACGCCAACAGCTATGGCGCCCATGGCCATCGCGTGCGCTCAGCCGACAACCTGATCCCACAGCTGGAGGCGTGCTTCAGCATGCCCGGCGTGCACCTCGTCGAAGTGGCGGTGGACTACAGCGAAAACGACCGCATACTCCATCGCGAGATTCCGCAACAGAGTGCGCTGATCTAGAGGTCTGCGGTGCAGGCGGGTGGATCTCGACCGTCCGGTCGATAGCGTGAGTTAGCTGCAACCGAAACGCCCGTCCAGCCGTCGTGAGCGCTTTGCGACCGGATTGCGCAGCAGCGCAGACATCAGTTTCGCGAGCCCTGACCGTCGGCTCCACCCGACATCCTTCGGCCCACTTTCGTCGGATGACGGGCCGGTTCGCTCGCAAAGCTACCACCGACTAGCTGCCGATCCCAATGACTGCAGAGGGTCGATTGCCGGCACACACAAACAGCAGCTGCCCAGCGCCACAATTCATGCAATTGGGCTGCCGGATAGCGGGTATTGGGTGATGCGGTTTCCCACTTCATCGGATGGGCGCAATGTCCAGACATACCTTCTCGACGGGCAAGCGATAGCGGCAAGGCGTGGAACGAGTTCCAAGCGTGCGGTCGTCTTCCAGCGCAACGCCGACCGCGGCGCGGGTTGCCGGACCCTAGACTGAAGCGGCCAGCGCCTCTGCCAACGGGGTCGCCCCATCGCGGAAATCGATGGTGCGACCTGCGGTCGCGGGTAGGTCCAGCACCGCAGCCACGACGAGCGCCACGTTGTCGCGTGCAGTGTCGTTGCCCTCCGATATGTCGATCGGGCTGAGTTCTATCGTCCCGGTGGCGGGGCTATCGGTGAGTGATCCGGGACCCAGGATTGTCCAGGCCAGGCCGGTGCCGCGCAGGTAGGCATCCGCTGCGGCCTTGGCCTCAGCGTAGGCGTAGAACCCGTCGCCTTCAGGCACCCTGTGGTCCGGGCCGGCGCCCATGTATGAAACCATGACGAAGCGGCTCGCTCCGGCCAAGACGGCGGCGTCCATCGATCGGATTGCCGCATCTCGGTCCACCGCGTAGGTGTGTTCCGGCGCGCCGCCGCCGGCTCCGGCCGACCACACCACGGCGTCATGGCCCCGGAGCGCCTCGGCCATTTCCAGCGTCGTGGCGGCCGCGAGATCCAACAGTACGGGTTGGGCGCCTGTGCCGGCGACCTCCGCTTGCTGCTCTGGCTTGCGAATCACGGAGGTGACCTGGTGACCAGTCGCCATGAGGATCCGAGCGAGTTCCATCGCCACCTTGCCGTGGCCGCCGAAAATTGCAATTTTGGTCATTGGAAAATTCTAGACCGAAATCTCGTGCGAATCAATCAGATTGCACCGACGGGATTATTGCGGTCGATACGCTGGCGGGGCGTGCGGAATTAGAAGGTTCAGGTGATCACGGGGGATCTCCCGGCGGCACTTGCCGCAGATCAATTTCCAGTTCTGCCGGTAGATCCAGGCCGGACTGAACTGCGAACGCTCGCACTTGGCCGGTGGCTGCGCGCGAACAACGAGTCTTAATCTGTAATCGAAAAATCGCAAACCGACTTCCGCATGGCGGCCTTTGGTGGTCGACAGCGCAGCGTAAAGAGTCGCTCACCACGGTCAGCTACCTGGCAGGTGAGCAGCGTGATTTTGGGTGCCAGTCAGCCGCCGTTCGTGTGGGCCGGCAATCGCAGTTCACCCGAATTACGTTTCACTCCATTGCTGACGTTGACTTTCGAAAGTCAGCTTCCGAGCCAATTGGCTGGCTCTTTAAGGCTGATTGATGGATGTGCTCTTGCGAGTGGTCAGAATGGTCTGCTTGGCCAGCACCGGAGGTGTGTTCGTGTTCGCTCATCGGTCATCTCATCAAGGCAAATCTGTGGCTTCAAGCGCATGTTTCATGTCTGCGGTTCGTCTGCTACTGATCAACATCAGCAGGCCCGGTCACTTTCGCTTTTGCATGATGGCCAAGATAACGACGCCGACAATCACCGCCAGTAAGAACTGCCCCAGTAGCCTCCGTATCCGCTCATCCAGCCGCCACCCCAACCCATCCTGTTGCCGTATCCCATGATCTGCCAGTCACCGAATCAGCGGCTGCTCCAGTAGCGGCTCAGTTTCTCTCGCTGATTCTTCGTCAGCACGGTGTCGATCTTCTTGCGTGCGTCGAGTTGCAACTCGAACATCGACTTCTGTGTCTCAGCCATCGTCTGGAACGACTTGCGCGCTGCGGCTTCGTCTACAGGGCCGGGGCCGAACATGCCTTGCATCTGGTAGCCCTGTCCGTGCATCGTGCCCATGAGCGGCCACATCGCCTTGTAGGCCTGCGCATTGATGCTGGCGATGCTTTTCTGCTGCTCCGCGGTGAGATCAAGGCCGGCGTAAGCCTCGTTGGAGTAGCCGAACATCATGTTGGGGCCCATCCCCTGCCCCATGCCGTACATCATCCCTTGCTCCATGCGATAGCCACTGCCGTACCCGTCCATCGACGCGGCCCCCTCAAAGCCTTGAGGCTGTGCAACTGCCACACCGACCAACGCCACGGTGGCCGCAACGCCTGCGAGAACATTTTTCATCTTCATCTTTAACTCCTTGGTTGAATATCGAGACTCTTCGGATGGCTACGCCCAAGCAAACTGACGGGACGTGCACCCTAGGATGAAGACTAGGCCACGACACTGCGGCAGTCTGTGCGGCAGCCCTCATCCACCCTGCCAACGACGATTTAGTAGCTCACGTCAGGCCCCAACGTTCGCCAACGTACAGACTTGGCAGTGCGAGGCAGGCAGCGTTGAGCTTGACACTGTTTTCCTCGCACACATCAGTTCAAGCGTTGACCTGCACGCCTGCAGAGCGGCGCGCCCAAAGCCGGCCTTGAGGAGCTGCACAAAGACGGCGCCCGTGATGACCGACGTGGCCACCAACAGGGCCGCGATCCTGGCCGAGATCAGCGCGAGGTAGCCAACGGTGATCACCGTGAGCAGCGTCATCACCGCGGTGCTGCCCAGGCCGCTGAAGTCGCGCATGATGGCCGCCAGCCACGGATGGCCGGCCCGCAACGATTGCGCACCCTGCAGCAGTTACAGGTCAAAACTCCACGTGTCGCCTTCCAAGACGTTGGCGCCGCCCACCACAAAGGCCAGCAGCAGCACGGCAAGCAAGCCGACCAGCAACGCGTTGACGAGCGAGGCATCGCGGTCCAAACGCGCGCGCAGGCTGTCAACGGTCGGCGCGGCGATCACGGGTTCAGGGGTGCTCACGCCACGCGAATCAGCTTCTTGTTGACGAATTCCTGGATGCCCGCGCCCGACAACTCGCGGCCATAACCGGAATTCTTCACGCCGCCAAAAGGTAGCTCCGGTGACGACGAGGCGGGCGTGTTGATGAACACCATGCCGGTGTCTATCTTGCGTGCCACTCGCTTGCCGCGCTCTATGTCCTGCGTGAACACTGAACCTCCCAGGCCGAACGGCGAGTCGTTGGCCAGCGCCACGGCAGCCGCTTCGTCGGCGACCCGGAAGAACAGTGCGACCGGGCCGAAGAATTCTTCCTTGTAGGCCGGATTGCTTTCGCTGATGTCGGTCAGGATGGTCGGCTCCATGAAGGCGCCCGCATGGTCTATGCGGGCGCCGCCCATCACCACACGGGCGCCGCCGGCCACGGCGCGCTGCACCTGGCCAAGCAGGTTGTCCAGCGCCTCGACGGACGACAGCGGCGCCAGCGTGGTCTGCTTGTCGAGCGGATCACCGGGCGTGAAGTTAAGCATTGCGGCCTGGAATTTTTCCAGGAAGCGGTCGGCCAGCGCCTCGACCACGATGAAGCGCTTGGACCCGGTGCAGGCCTGGCCCGAATTGCCCATGCGACCGCTGACGGCGCTTTTCACGGCCCGGTCAAGGTCGGCGTCTTCGAGCACGATGAAGGCGTCGCTGCCGCCCAGTTCCATCGTCGTCTTTTTGAGGTTCTGCCCGGCCCGTGCGGCCACCACGGCGCCAGCAGCTTCGCTGCCGGTCAGGGCCACGCCACGGATGCGCGGGTCATCGATGACCTGCGTGACCTGCTCCTTGGAGATGAACAGGTTGGTGTAGGCGCCTGCGGGGGCGCCGGCCTCCTGCATCAGCCGCTCGAAGGTCAACGCGCATTGCGGCACGCTGGACGAGTGCTTGACCATCACGACGTTGCCGGCCATCAGGTTGGGCGCAGCAAAGCGGGCGATCTGGTAGTAGGGGTAGTTCCACGGCTCCACGCCAAACAGCACGCCGATGGGGCTGCTTTCAACCAGCGCCTCGCCGCGCGCCGTGGCCAGCGTTTCGGGCGCCAAAAAGCGCTCGGCATGCTGGGCGTAGTAGTCCAGGATGTTGGCGCTCAGCGCGACTTCACCCAGGCTTTGCGCGATCAGCTTGCCCATCTCCAGCGTGATCAGTTCGGCCAGCGGCTGGGCCTGCTCGCGCATCAGCGTGGCGGCGCGCGCCAGAACAATCGCTCGCTCGGCGTAGGACTTGCCTTTCCAGTCGGTGTTGAAGCATTCAGACGCACGGTCCAGTGCGGCTTCAAGCTGCGCCGCATCCATCGGCTCAAACGTTTGCAGGACTTTTCCGTTGTAAGGGTTGGTACTTTGGTAGGCCATGGTTTCCTTTTGAATTGGTTAAGGGAGGGCGCGCTGGCGCGAGTCGGCCTTCGGGTTGTACACCTTCAGGCCGTGGTTTGGCTATTCGCCCTTCAATTGGCGCAGCACGGCTTGTGCCGCGAGCTCGGACGAGGCCGGGTTCTGCCCGGTGATCAGCTTGCCGTCGACCACCACATAAGGCGCCCAGTCGGCACCCTTGCTGTAATGACCGCCGTTGTTGACCAGCATGTCCTCGACCAAGAAGGGCACGATGTCGGTCAGCTGCGCGGCATCTTCTTCAGTGTTGGTGAAGCCGGTGACTTTTTTGCCTTTCACCAGCGGCGAGCCGTCGGCGGCCTTGACGTGGCGCAGCGCGCCTGGCGCATGGCAAACGGCGGAAACGATTTTTCCGTCAGCCGCCATGGATTCGATTAGCTTGATCGAAACCGGGTCTTCAGCCAGGTCCCACAGCGGGCCGTGGCCGCCAGGGTAGAACAGCGCGTCAAAGCCGTCGCCCGACACGTTAGAGAGTTTGCCGGTGCTGGCCAGCGCGGCCTGGGTGGCGGCGTCGGCCTTGAAGCGGCGCGTGGCATCGGTCTGCGAACCGGGTTCGTCGCTCTTGGGGTCCAGCGGCGGCTGGCCCCCCAGGGGCGACACCAGCGTGACGTCGGCGCCTGCGTCCTTGAACGCGTAGTAAGGCGCGGCGAATTCTTCCAGCCAGAAACCGGTTTTTTTGCCGGTGTTGCCGAGTTGGTCGTGCGAGGTGAGAACCATCAGAATTTTCATTTTGTTTCCTTTTGTGGGGTCGCCGCTGCCGAAGCAGGGCGGACTTTTATGGCAGCAAAATCGCTACCGTGCACCTTTTAATGAATCAAAAAGTGCTTGGCGCAAGTAATACGGGCGCCACTAGCTATTTACCGTTTGGCCGTCACTAGATACTGACTTAGTAAAATTCTCTGGGACGCGACAGCTAGGCAATAGTCCTAGAAAACAAGCGCCATCAGCGGGCGTTTCGATAAATGCACTGTAGAAATAGAACTCGTCGAGTACGCTGGCGCCATCGATCTCCAGCGCAGGGATCGAGCGGTACTGGTCCCACAGGCACTCGAAGTGCTCTTCCATCTCGCGCCCGCCGCGGATCACGAAGCCTTGATTCGGCTCCTTGATACCGTCCAGCGCGCCGCCGTGCAACTGTTGCTCCTCTAGGATCGTGATGCGCTGGCCCGGCATCTGGCCGTCGCGGATCAGGAAGTCTGCGCCCGCCAATGAGGCCAGCCCCGAGCCGATAAACCAGGCCGACTTGTTCTCCACACCCCTGGGTTTTCGCGGGCAGGCGAAGGCTTCATAGTTGCCATTGCTGTAGTGCATGCAGTTCTCCTTGCGTAACGTTGCAGCCACCCCCAGGCGGCGTTGGGGTTAACGGCACGTGGCGCCGCTTCGAGAGATGCAGGCCGGGTTCGGTGACGAACTGGAAGCGGCCTGATGGGTAGAGCGAAAGTGTGACCTTATGGGGCATCCCGATTCGCCACTGTATTAGCCTTAGCGCTGGCAGTCTGTGCGGTAGGCCACACAATGCCTTGGTTGCAGCAGCGCACTAGCTTTACTACCTGGGGACGTAATGAACGATCCCGTGAGCCATGTGTGTTCTCCTTTCAGATTGACAGACCCGAAAATCGCGGCTCTGTGGCCGAGGAATGCCTACAAGCCTGACCAGCCACCATAACAATTCGACTCCAAAATGTCAAAAAGGGGACGGCTTGGACAAAGCCGGTTGACATCACAGTAGAGTTGATATTTCAGAGGAGTGTTAGGAACTTGCATAACAAGAGCCTTGTGTCATTGATCGCGAATCCCCGCAGTGCTGAGAGCCTATCTGCAAACCATATTTCGTACACCGAATAGCGGCACTGGCTAATCTGCGCATGACCGAAACCAACCGGCGCATCAACTCAAGCAATCGGCTTACCCCGAAGCTGACCGTGGCGCACGACTCTTAACGCAGCACTTCTGTCAACGTTCTTTACGCCGCCAATGTCAGCAATATGATTCAGTCGAGGTGAATTAAAGGGCTGCTATATGAAACTCCGCGGTCAATTCGGTGAGTTGTCCTTGTTGGGTTCTAAGACCGGTATCGGACAGGCATTTCGCCGAAATAAAATTCGGCTTTGGGCACGAAGCGGGTATCCAGCGGGAAAATTTGACCGTCAGGAATGGGTCTTTTTGAGTCATCCAGCCCCTGGGCACGCATGACCGTTTTCGTGGTCACGATGGACAAGCGCCTCGCAGGGGGAGTACCGACTAGCCGCCCACCTAGCCGCGGGATGGCTCATGCACGGTTGACGAGGCCGTGCCGTGCCGTGCCGCAGAGCCTGAATTCAGTGGCGAAACGGAAACAGTGAAATATTGACTGGCCGATAGTGGAGCGATTGGTGTCATACCGAAGCGACGCCGAAACCATGTGCCGATTAAGGCTGGGCGCCGTTGGGGTACTCAAGACGCTTACAATGACTTGCCAACGCCCATTCTTTGGTGTTGCGCAGCCCGGGCGGAGTGTTGATCACGATGTTCAATATCAACCGGTTTCAACCCGGTTGCGACCATTGGCTTTAGCCCTGTACATCGCTTTGTCAGCTCGGGCCAGCATGGAGTCAAGTGTGTCAGCGTCATTTTGGTTGGTGGTCACCCCAATGCTGACGGTGCATGAGAGGCCCTTGCCTGGCGCGGCGCAGGATGCGCGAATTCTCTCTGCCGCAGCGATGGCCTTTTCCAGTGATGTGTCGGGCAGCAATACCGCAAACTCCTCACCGCCGAATCGTGCAACCTGATCAGATTGGCGCAACAACAGTTTTGTATTGGCCACCAATTTGATCAGTACCTCGTCTCCCGCCTGATGACCGTAGGTGTCATTGATGGTTTTGAAGTGATCCAGATCCAGCAGCAACAAGCCCATGCTGCGGTCCTGGCGATGGCAGCGTTCCAGCTCATTTTCAAACAGCGCCGTCATCTGGCGCCGGTTGATTGCATTGGTCAGCGAATCACGTGTGGCCAGTTGTTCCAGCTCGGTGCGTAGCCGCTCACTGGCCATCAACACCATGCCAACCGAATAAAACAGCACGGCCAGAGCCAGACCCACCACATAGACCATATTCGGAGTTGTGGTGACATAGACGCTTTCGCCCAGCGGCAATACAAACGAAGTCACCAGCCGCATGAGTTGGAGCATGGCGAGGAGCAGGGAGACCGCCAGGCACAAACGCGGCGCAAAAGTTGGCGTGGCATGCGCCCACAAGACCCACGCCTGACTCAGGAACAAACTGGCGGCCAGTGAGGTTGCGACGATCAGTCGAGCATGGAAGCTTGGATGGACATGGGTGAACACCACCTGAAGCATGACACCCATGAGTATCACCGGGACCCAGACGCGAAGATTGGGCTTCAGACCGATGAACCGCAGAGTCCCCAGGTAAATAGCAAAGAGGCTGCCCAATAGCAGCACGCGGGCAACGGAGACCGTCAGCATCTCAGGCAGCCACGGACGGCAGAACGCCAACATCGTCCCCACCGCAATGCCCAGCAAGCCAAGCGACCATGTGCCCAGCCCATCGATGCGGGCCGGATGGGTGCGCCTCAGCACAAATAGAACAACAGCCATGAGCCCGCCCAGCATGCTCGCAAGAAAGAGGACGGTGCGCGGGTCAATCATGAAGTATTTGACAAGGTTTTGGATCTAGGCCGTGCGAGGCAGGGGCGTCTTTGGCTTAAAGTCGCAATAGGCGCTGACACCGCATTGCCAGCACAGGGGCTTTCGAGCCTGACAGACATATCGCCCATGCAAAATCAGCCAATGGTGGGCGTTGACCATGTACTCGGTTGGAATCCGTTTGAGCAGTTTTTTTTCAACTTCAAGCGGCGTCTTTCCTGGGGCGAGGCCCGTTCGGTTTCCCAAGCGAAACAGGTGGGTGTCCACCGCCATGGTGGGCTGACCAAACGCGACATTGAGCACCACGTTGGCAGTTTTACGGCCGACACCTGGCAGGGATTCAAGCGCCTCCCGGGTATGGGGCACCACACTGCCGTGCTGTTCCACCAGAATCTGGCAGGTTTGCATCAAATGCTTGGCTTTGGAACGGTACAAGCCGATGGTCTTGATGTAACCTTCCAATCCCTCCAAGCCCAAATCCAGAGTTTTTTGGGGCGTATTGGCAACAGGAAACAGGCGACGGGTGGCTTTGTTGACTCCCACATCAGTGGCTTGGGCAGACAGCAGGACGGCCGCTAATAACTCAAACTCCGAGCTGTACTCAAGCTCGGTCTTGGGGTGCGGATTGGCAGCCTGTAGAGTGGCAAAAAACGCTTCAATGGCCGCCAACTTCATGTCAGCCGATCATTGAAGGCTGACAAAGGAGTCGGCCGCCGGAAATTTTTCATGCAGCCACTTGCCGTCGCCAAGCAAGGCACGCACCAAGTCTGCGGGCAGGTCGTCCAGCGCCTCTGCTGTTGCATCGGGTGTTTCGGCCAAAAGGTCGGCCAGATGAACGACGGCGGCCAATCGCGAAAAGGGTTTGTGGGCCAGTGGCTCAAAGGACTGTTGCAACGCAGTGACCACTTCAGCAGGGAAGTTCCAGCGGCGTGCCAACTCAGCGGTGACCTGACCTTCGGTGAATCCGACCAACTCTTTTTCTCGCTCCCATCGGCCACCAGGGATGTGCGGCAGTCTTTCAATTTCTTTCAGGGTGACGGGGTCGGCCTGACCGATCAACAACTCACCCAGGCGAACCATCATGCCAGTGAGCCAAGCCTGTTGGGCGTCGGCACCAATCCGGGTGGCCATCCATTGAGCGTAGCTGGCAGTGGCCATGCTGGTTTGCCAGAATTCCTTGGGATCCAACCCTGGTAGTACCGGGAAGGACTCACTCAGGCAGGAGGCCAGCGACAAGGTACGCACCTTGGCCATACCAATCATGGCCATAGCGTCTTCAACGGAACTGACACTGCGTTGCAGCACAAACGCAGCGCTGTTCGCCAACCGCAGGAGTTTGGCGGTCAACGCAGGGTCGCGGGAAATGATGGCACCGACCTGGACCATGGAGGCATCTTCGTCATTGAGTGTCTTGATCAGTTCATGCGCCACTTCCGAAATCGTGGGCAGCTTGACAGTGGCGAAAAAGGAATCAAGAGTTGACATGAATTTTTATCCTTGTTTGTAGTACATAACAATGAGGGACAATTTACCCCAAATGCGTGAGCCTCTGGCAAACCCCAGGCCAGGTGTGACAGTTTTTATTCATGACCCTTTACAGAAAGCCCATGTCAATGCAATTCGCTGATCGCCTTAACAACGTCGAAACCTCCGCCATTCGGGAGCTTTTCAAGCTTTTGGGCCGGCCCGGCATCATCAGTTTTGCGGGTGGTTTTCCTGATCCGGCGCTTTTTGATGTGGAAGGTATCAAGGAGGCCAGCAACGCGGTATTGACTGATGCGCCAGGTGCCGTGCTGCAGTACGGTGCCACCGAAGGCTACGGACCACTGCGTGAGGGCATAAGTGGCTTCATGGCCAACAAGGGCGCCAAAGTTACGCCAGATGGCTTGATTGTCACCACAGGGAGTCAGCAGGCACTGGATTTGATTGGCAAAACCATGATTTCACCCGGTGACAAAGTCATTGTGGAGGCCCCCACTTTCCTGGCCACCATTCAATGCTTCCGTCTCTACGGCGCACACATCATTGGTGCGCCGATTGATGCTGACGGTGTGGACGTGGATAAGTTGGAAAAGCTGATTGAAGAGCACAAGCCCAAATTGGTTTATTTGATTCCGACCTTCGGCAACCCCAGCGGCGCCACGCTGTCGTTGCAGCGTCGCAAACGCATTCTGGAAATCGCTGCGCGCACGAAAACGTTGGTCGTGGAAGACGATCCCTACGGGGAACTGTTTTTCGACACGCCGCCGCCGCCCAGCCTATTGGCCCTGAGCGGCGAGGTGCCCGGCAGCCGCGAGTGGTTGGCACACTGTGGCTCATTCAGCAAGATTTTGTCGCCAGGGCTTCGTGTGGGGTGGTTGATTGCGCCGCCCGAGTTATTGGCCAAAGCCACCATGTGCAAGCAATTCAGCGACGCACACACCAGCAACCTGACTCAAGCTACCGCTGCCCATTACCTCACGCTTAATCGCCTGGACGGCGCTCTGGCCGTCGTGCGCCAGACCTATGCCGAGCGCGCCCGTGTCATGGCTGCCTCATTGCAGCGCGAATTGGGTGACTCTATTGCCTTCAATGCACCGCAGGGAGGCATGTTCTTCTGGGCGCACCTGACGGGTGCCAATGGCAAGAGCACGTCAGCACCTGAGTTCGCCAAACGAGCCATCGAAAAAATGGTGGCCTTTGTACCCGGCGCACCGTTTTTCGCCCATGACCCAGACTTGTCAACTCTGCGTCTGAGTTTCGCCACAGTGGGCGTAGACCGAATAGAGGAGGGTATTGCCCGCCTCGGTCAAGCTCTATAAAGCTTTAAGCAGCGAAGCGTCGTAGCAACTTGTTGTCGTTTGCAGTCTGCATCCTGCTTAAGATAATGCCTTCAGCATGGGATCGCAACAATATGGGTACGCAAGGATGAATCCTGGTTTGATTTACATCAAGACCGAAAGAGGCCGCTCTGTCGTGGCAGAGCGCGGTGTTGAGTTAAGCCCATTGCAACGCCGGCTATTGATCGTGGTCGATGGCCGCAAGACCGTCAACGATCTCGGTGCGCTGGTGCGGGCTGGGGAGTTAGCGGAGGTTTTGAATGTCTTGCTTGAGCACGCGCTCATCGTGCCCACTGGTGAGGTGGCGGTCTTGCAAGCCCCCAGTGCACCCGGCTTCGCGGCTGCGCCGGTGAATGATCCACCCCGAGCGGCGACTGACCCACAGGCATTTGAGTCAGTCAGGGATGAGGCGTCCGCATTTGTACGGGAGCGGCTGGGCTCGGCCGGTGTTCCCATCCATGAGGCCATTGACCGCTGCAAAAGTCCTGCGGAATTACGCAAGCTGCTGCGGGGTATTGAAATCTTCATTGGCGACCGTCTGAGCGCTGAAACCACCCATGCCTTCGCCCGCCACTTCGGCGCCTTGCTGTTGTAGCGTAGGTCAGAAACTGACGTACTTCACTTGGGGACGGAATGTGCTGGAGTACACCTTTCCCGTCCGTTGCTTAAGCGAGCAATAAGTTGTTTTTGGCGGATAAATGCGGCTTGTTCCGCGCAGTGCGGCAAATATGTCAATCCTTTGGGTGATCAGGATCGTCATTTGGCCAGTCAGAAAACGGAAATGGGACGGTCTCGCTGTCAAAACTCACAAAACGTGCAATCTGGTTCTGATAGCGACCCAAACTGCGCCCTAGGCGAATCAGCGGCAAGTTAGGCGTTTCGTTGATCAAGGTCCAGGCAAACTGGAACAGGCCGACTGCAAGCAGCACCATACTGGCCAGCTGGTAGGTGAGGGCCATCAAGATGGTTTTAAGCCCACGGGCCCAGATGGATCGGTCGGCTTTTGGTTCGGAAAACTGTTCATTCATAACGGATTCTTTCGTTGGAGGGGTGGCTTGTCGTCAGTCTGAGAAAACGCCAGAGGCGATTTCATAGGACCGTTTGCGCTGCGCGTGGTCGTAAATGGCGGAGGTAATCATCAACTCGTCTGCCCCGGTGCGTGCGATGAAGGCGTTCACTCCATCGCGTACCTTGCCGGGTGTACCAATGGCGGAGCAGGCCAGAACACTGTCCAACAAGGCCCGCTCGGCCGGCCCGACCAAGTTGGGGTAATCCGCCACCGGTGGCGGCAGCGCAGCGGGACGCCCGCTGCGCAGGTTAACAAAGGCTTGTTGCATGGAGGTGGCGCGAAACGCTGCTTCTTCGTCGTTGTCGGCGGCAAAGACGTTGAAGCCCAGCATCACATGCGGTTTTGGCAAATGGGGCGACGGCTTGAAGTTGGCCCGGTACAGCGCAATAGCCTGCAACATTTGCTGGGGCGCAAAGTGCGAGGCAAAAGCGTAAGGCAAGCCCAGTGCTGCGGCCAATTGCGCACCAAAAAGGCTGGAGCCCAAAATCCAGATCGGCACATTCAACCCGTGTCCAGGCACCGCACGCACGGGATTTTTGGACTGAGGCGAGAAATAGTCCATCAACTCGAGCACATCTTGCGGAAATTCGTCCGCATCGGACGCCAAATTGCGGCGCAGGGCCCGGGCTGTGACTTGGTCTGAGCCCGGCGCGCGGCCCAAGCCAAGGTCAATGCGGCCGGGGTAGAGCGACTCCAGTGTGCCGAACTGTTCAGCAATCACCAGCGGCGAATGGTTGGGCAACATGATGCCGCCAGCGCCCACCCGAATGCGACTGGTTCCGCTGGCCACATGGGACATCAGGATGGACGTGGCCGCGCTGGCAATGCCGGGCATGCCGTGGTGTTCCGCCAGCCAGTAGCGCTGGTAGCCCCAGCGCTCGGCGTGCTGGGCCAAATCCAGGGTGTTGCGAAACGATTGTGCGGCGTCGCCACCCTGCAAGATGGGAGAGAGGTCTAGGACGGAAAAAGGAATCATTTTGTATATCTTGGGCCAAAAGTCAAAACCACAAGCTGCAGGCGGACGATGACAGTCGCCGATCGGTTTGCGTTGACAATGAACTATTGAATACCAAACAGTCAGAACCCGTGGCGAAAGCGCAGCGAATACCCAAGAGCCATCATTACCACGTCTATGTGGTTCAGTTGTCAGACGAGGTCTGGAATGTGGCCCGGTTTCGCCGCTGCAACCCCAACTACCAGCTAGGCAAACCCTTTGTCTATGTGGGAATGACCGGGTTGGACCCCGACATTCGTTTTGACAAACACATGGCTGGAATTCAAAGCAATGTGTTTGTTCGCCAATGGGGGCTTCGCCTGCTGCCCTCGCTCTACACCCGCTACAACCCGATGCCCTACGCGGCTGCGCAGGACATGGAGATTGAACTGGGAATTGCGTTGCGCCAACAAGGGTATGGCGTGTGGCAGGCCTAGGCACCGTGAATTTGCGAAATGCAACAAACTGGTCAACACTGGGATCGCGGAAATAGTACACCCTCTCTCAAAGGAAAAAAATAAATGACCATTTCCAGTCTGTCTTCATCTGAGTTGGGGGTTTCAATCACCCCCGAGTCGCTGGGTTTTGCTGATACCTCCGATCTGCTGCATCTGCCTTTGCCCTGGATTGGGCAGTCCCGCGCGCAAACTGCTGCGCGCTTTGGCCTGACGATGGAGCAGCCAGACTACAACCTGTTTGTGCTGGGCGAGGTCGGCAGCGGCCGCTCTTCTCTCCTGCAGTCTCTCATGCAGGAAGTGGCCGCCGAGAAGGCCATTCCGCCGGACCTGTGCTACCTGCATAACTTTGACGCCCCGGAAAAGCCCCGTGCCCTTCGCATGCCTGCCGGGCAGGGGCGGTTGCTGCGCCAGCACATGCTTCAAATGTGCAAAAACCTGCAAAAGGAAATTCCCTTGCGCCTGGTCGGTGCGGACTTCAAAGCCGATAGCACTAACATCGAAAAGCGCTGGAAAGACCAGGACACCAAGGCCTATGACGCTTTGAGTGCTTTTGCAGAACAACGTCATTTCGCCCTGTTTCGCGAAGAAGGCCATTTGGTGTTCACTTTGCTGGGCGACACCGGACAGGCGCTGACAGAAAGCGAGGCCCGCTCGTTGCCCAAGGAGCGGCGCGCCGAGATTGACGTGGCTGAAGAGGAGTTGCGCGAGGAAATTAGCCGTTACCTGGAGCAGATGCGCCCGCTGGAAAAAGCCATGGGTGAAGCCGTTTTGGCCCTGCGCCGCAAGCTGATCAAGCCCGTCTTGGACCACGAGATGCAGGAAATCCGCGTCGGCTTGAAGCGCCAGATCAAGGACTCGGTGAAGCTTGGCGGCTATTTGGACCAGGTCGCCCAGGATGTGCTGGACAACCTGGATGTGTTTTTGCCCTCCGATACCGACGAGCTCGCTCGCCTGGAGACGTTGTTGCCGGTGCTGTCGCGTTACCGTGTCAATCTGGCAGTAGACAACGCGGAGTTGGCTGGCGCACCCGTACTCATTGAAGAGAATCCCACCTTTCACTCGCTGTTTGGCAGTATTGAGTACCGCTCGCAGGAAGATGCCTTACAGACCGATTTTTCCCGCGTTCGCGCGGGCAGTTTGCTCAAGGCCCATGGAGGCTACCTCATGCTGCATTTGCGCGATGTGGTGTCGGATGCGCTGGTGTGGGAGAAGCTGCGCCGGTTTTCACGCTCAGGTCGCCTGCAAATTGAAGAGCCGGGCGCCATGTTCACGCCCATTGCCGCAGTGTCTCTGGCGCCAGAGGCGGTGGATGTGGAGGTGAAGATTGTGCTGATTGGTTCGACCGGCCAGTACTACGAGTTGCAAGAAGCCGACCCCGAGTTCTCGCGCCGCTTTCGGGTGAAAGTGGACTTTGCTGAAAGCTTTGCTGCTGACGCGCAAACCTACCAGGCTTCGGCGGTGTACGTGGCGCATTTGTGCCAGCGTATGGGTTTAACGCATTTTTCAGCGCCGGCAGTGGTGCGCTTGCTGGAAGATGCGCACCGCGCGGTGGACGACCAGACTCGCATGAGCGCGATTTTTTCACAAATGGAGGCGGCGGTCATGGAAAGCGCGGCGCATTGCCGGGGCCACGGTGGCAAGCGGGTAGAATCGGCGGATGTGGAAGCTGCGCTTCAGGCCCGGCGAAACCGCCATGACTACCCCGATCAACGCTTGCAAGAGTCGATTACCGATGGTGACCGGCTGATCACGCTGCATGGTGACAGCGTCGGGCAAATCAATGCATTGACCCAGATTGACCAAGGGGACTACCGTTTTGGCTTCCCGGTGCGGCTCACCGCTCGCACCTACGCCGGCAATGAAGGTTTGCTCAACATTGAGCGAGAAGTGGAGATGTCAGGACCCATTCACGACAAGGGCGTGCTGATTTTGCACAGCTATCTATCAGCGCTGTTTGCCCACATTGCACCGTTGGCGCTGAACGCCTCTATTGTGTTTGAGCAGGAGTATCACGGGGTGGAAGGCGACTCGGCCTCTTGTGCGGAGTTGTATACCCTGCTGTCGTCTTTGTCCGGCTTGCCATTGCGCCAAGGCATTGCCGTCACCGGGGCGTTGAACCAACACGGTGAAGTCTTGCCTGTGGGGGGCATCAACGAGAAGATTGAAGGTTACTTCCGTATTTGCGAAACGGCGGGGCTGGATGGGCGCCAGGGCGTATTGATTCCCCACCGCAATCGACGCCACCTGATGCTCGCCCCGTCCGTGGTGCAGGCTGTGGCCAACGGCCTATTTCATATTTACACGGCGGAGCATGTGAGTGACGGCATGGCGTTGCTGACAGGTTTCCCCAGTGGCATGCCCGGTAGCGTGCGTGGGTACGATGCCGACAGTGTGCTGGGCAGCGCCCAAAAAGCGTTGCAAGCCTATCGCCGGGCCTGCCAGTTGGCAGACGAGCCCAAAATGCCGCGCCGTCGGCCGCATTGAGGGCGGTCCCTGGGTTTAGGCGCGCAGGGTTTGCTTGAAAAAGGCGAGGGTGCGGTCCCACGCCAGTTTGGCGCTGGCTTCGTCAAAGCGGGGGGTCGTGTCATTGTTGAAACCATGTTGCGTTCCCGCGTATTGGTGGGCGGTGTAACGAACACCTGCCGCCTTGAGGGCGCTTTCATAGGCAGGCCAGCTGGCGTTGATACGTTCATCCGTGCCGGCAAAGTGAATCAGTAAGGGTGCTTTGACCTTGACCGCATCGGAAGCGGCAGGGTGATTGCCGTAAAAGGACACCGCTGCATTCAGGTCAGGCAACCGAGTTGACAGCATGTGGGCCACGCCACCGCCGTAGCAAAAACCAACGGCTCCAATCTTGCCATTGCTGTCTGCACGGGACTTCAAGTAGCCTGCTGCGGCAACAAAGTCCTCCCGGGTTTTGGTTTGATCCAACTTGGCAAATAATTCGCGAGCCTTGTCTTCGTCGCCCGGGTAGCCTCCCAGTGGCGTCAGCGCATCCGGGGCAAAGGCCATGTAGTTGTCCAGGGCCAGTCGCCGGGCGATGTCTTCAATGTGCGGGTTGAGTCCCCGGTTTTCATGCACGACCAACACGGCGGGCAAGGGGCCAGTGGCTTTTGCCGGTCGAGCCAGATAGCCCTTGACCGTGCCGGACCCATTGGGCGAGGCGAACTCCACACGCTCTGTCTTGATGCGCGCGTCGTCCATGGGCACTTGCTGCGCCTGCGCAAATTTGGGGCTCAGTGCGGTCAGCAACATGCCTGCCGTCATGCCGGCCACCGCAAACTTTTGCGCACCGTCCAGAAAGCCGCGCCGATCAATCGTGCCGTGCACATAGGCATCAAACAGAATCAACAGTTCTTGATCAAAGTCTTGGGCGGTGAGGCGTGTCATAGTGATGCTCCGAAAAAAAAATTGAAGCATACCGAGCCCTCGGCCCAAGGTCGAGCTTTGAATGGATGTCGTCGTTGGCGTAGGGGTTATAGGAAAACAGATTCATGAGCAAAATTTTGATTGCCGGCGGAGGCATTGGCGGCCTCGCAGCCGCGCTGGCCTGTGCCCGCACTGGCACTGAGGTGTCACTCTTCGAGCGGGCCCCCGCCTTCTCTGAGGTGGGCGCGGGCATTCAACTCAGCCCCAACATCGTTCGCGTGCTGCATGACTGGGGTTTGAAGGCGGCGCTTGAGGCCGTGGTGGCGGTGCCTGATCGGCTTCAAGTCAGGAGTGCGATGAGTGGCACAGAGTTGGGCGTGCTGCGATTGGGGGCGACGATTGAGGCGCGGTACGGGTCACCCTATGTGACGATTCAGCGGGCAGACTTGCACAATTTACTGTTGGCGGAGCTGACCCGCCGCGACCAGGTGCTGTTGTCGTTAAAAAGCGAGGTGGCGGGGTTCAGCCAGAGTGACGAGGGAGTGAGCCTGCGCCTGTCCGACGGGCGGGCTGCGCTAGGCGATGCGCTGATTGGTGCCGACGGTGGGTTCAGCCTGATTCGCCGTCAATTGCTGAATGACGGTGTGCCCGCACCGACGGGCCAACTGGCCTATCGCGCCATGATTGCTCAAAGCAGTTTGCCCGCGCACATGCGCTCACAGCACGTCACGGCCTGGCTGGGGCCGAACTTGCATGTGGTGCAGTACCCCGTCCGTCGGGGCGACTATTTGAATGTGGTCGCCATCGTGCATGGCACCATCAAAGGCGACTTGGCCTATTGGGATCACAACGCCAATGGCCCGCAACTGCAGCGCTTGATGGCGGGCACGGGGTCGGCCTTGCAAGCCATGATTGCGGCTATTCCTGATTGGCGGCTGTGGGGCTTGAGCATTCGCCCGCCGATGGCCGGTGCCCATGAGCAGGCCAAAGGCCGTGTGGCTTTGCTGGGTGACGCAGCCCACCCGATGTTGCCGTATCTGGCGCAAGGCGCGGGCATGGCGATTGAGGATGCGCTTGTGTTGGCGAAGGTATTGCACGAGCCAAAGCCCGTCACTGGAGGTGCCCTGTCAGAGCGTCTGGCGCAATACGCGGCGAAGCGCTGGCAACGTAATGCTCGTGTTCAGTCGCGGGCCATTCGCAACGGCAAGATTTTTCACGCCAGTGGGCCCACACGCTGGGGCCGCAACGCCGCCATGAAAGTGCTGGGTGAGCGGTTGCTGGATGTGCCCTGGCTCTATCGGGGTGTGGCGGCTTGATTTGTTATGTTTGTTGCTATAAAAAATATAGCTTCGTCCGCCCTAATTTTGATGGCTAGAGCCTGTTTTCATCAATATTCTTCAATCATCAAGACAAGCGGGTGATCAACGGCGGCAAATCAGTCGGGGGCGCTTCGCCGATCTCGATGAGTGTCATCAAGGTTTGTTGGGCTTGAT